>JAVSMU010000001.1:1716460-2316460 GCA_032027045.1 Truepera sp.
GGTGCGGGCCCGTCGCGACCTGATTCCCAGGCCCCCGACGCGTGGTTGCTCGCCCGCCTCAACGAGGCCGCTGCGGCGCTGCCGGCCGGCGCACTGGCGGCCGGCAGCGGGTTGCCGTCCGCAGCCACGCAGGCAGCCGCCTCCAGGTGCGTCAGGACCACCGCCTTGGAACTTCGCGAGGCCTACCTGCCCGAAACGGAGGCGGCCGGCCTTGCCCTCCCGGAACGCGTCAAGGCGCTGCCGGCGGGCACGCTCATGCGCATGGGGTATGCGGGCGTTATATCGCCGTGGCTGCTCGAGCCGCACGTGGACGCGGGCCTACCGTCGGCCTCGGCGCTGGCGGTGGCGCTTCACGAGCTGGCGCACACGGCGGGGTTCGCGCAGGAGGCCGACGCGGAGGCGGTCGGCATCCTGGCGGGGCTCACCTGTGACGACCCGTCGGTGCGGTACGCGGCCACGCTGCGCCTGGCCACCGCGGTGCGCGCCGGACTCGGTCCCGAGGCGGGCGACGCGTTCGCCGCGGCTTGGCCGGTTCGGGCGCAGCAGGACGCACAGGCCGCCGCCGAGGCTACGGCCCGTTACCGAGTCGAGCTGCTCACACGCGGCGCCAACACCGTGTACGACGCGTACCTGAGGGCCCAGGGCGGCAAGGAAGGCTTGCGGGAGTACGACCGCGGCACGCAGCTCGCGCTAGAGCTGTTGTCCCGACTGCGACTGTTGCCCGGACCCGCCGGCGGCGTCGGGGAGGGCGCCACCTAGGGCGGCGTCACCCAGGCTGCGCCGGATGAGGGCGTCCATGTCCGGTTCGCGGCCCATGAAGTCGCGGAACAGTTGCGCCGGGTCGTCGGCATCGCCCCTCGAGAGCACGGCTGCGGCGAACGCGCGCCCAGTCTCGGGGTTGAAGATGCCCTCCTTGGCGAAGCGGCTGAAGGCGTCGGCGTCGAGTACCTCGCTCCACTTGTAGGAGTAGTAACCGGCCGCGTAACCGCCCGAGAAGATGTGCGTGAAGCGCGCGAGGCGCTCGCCTTTCGCGAAGTCCGGCCGCACTTCCAGGCCCGCCATTGTGCGGCGGCCGAACTCCAGCAGGTCGTCGCCTCCTTGCGGGTCGAAGTCGCGGTGGATGGCCAGGTCGACCGTGCCCAGCATGAGCTGGCGCATCTGGGCGGTGGCCTCGAGGAAGTTGCGGCTGCCTGCCAGTGCCTCGAAGAGTTCGGCCGGCAGGGCTTCGCCCGTCTCGAAGTGCTTGGCGAAGAGGTCGAGGGCCTCCCTCTCCCAGGTCCAGTTCTCCATGATCTGGCTGGGCAACTCAACGAAGTCCCAGGCCACGTTCATGCTCGAGCGCGCCCTCACCTCGACGCGGCACATGACGTGGTGAAGCAGGTGCCCGAACTCGTGGAACACCGTCTCGACCTCGGAATGAGTGAGCAGCGCCGGCCGGCCGTCCTCGGGGGGCGTGAAGTTGCACGCGATGATGCCCACGTGCGGTTCGAACCCGGCGGGCCCGGGGCCCCCGGTCCTGAGGCCGTTCATCCAGGCGCCGTTGCGCTTGGATTCGCGCGGGAACCAGTCTGCGTACAGCGCTCCCAGGAAGGTGCCGTCCTCGTGGCGGAAGTGGTAGACGTCGACGTCGTGGTGCCAGGTGGGAACGCCGTCGGCCGGCGTCACCTTCACTCCGAAGAGGCGTTCCGTCAGGTCGAACAGGCCGCTCAACACTTGCGGCAGCGGGAAGTAGGGCCTCAGTTCCTCCTCGTCGAGCGAGAAGCGCTCCTTGCGTAGCTTCTCCGAGACGAACGGCACGTCCCAGGCTTCAAGGCGCTCCAGGTTCAGCTCGGTCCGCGCGTGACGTTCGAGCTCGGCCACCTCCGCGTCGAAGTACGGGCGGGTCCTCGCCTCGAGGTCTTGCTCGAAGGCCGCCGCGTGAGCGCCCGTGCCGATCATCCGGTCATCGGCCTGAAGGTCGGCGAAGTCGGCGTAGCCGAGCAGCTGCGCAAGCTCGCGGCGCCGCGCCAGGATCTCGCGCATGATCCCGCGGTTGTCGTAAGGTTCGGCGGCACCGACCCCGAGGAACGCCTCGTGGAGCTCGCGCCTCAGCTCGCGGTCCTCCACGTACTTGACGAAGGGGAGGTAAGAAGGCGCCTGCAGGGTGAAGCGGTAACCTTCGAGCCCGCGCGACGCCGCGGAGGCACGTGCCCTGCGAAGCGCGCTCTCGGGCAAGCCCGCCAGCGCTTCCTCGCTGGTGATCACGAGCTCGTAATCGTTGGTGGCGTCCAGGACGTTCTCTGAGAACTTGGTGCTCAGCTGCGCGAGCTCGACGTTGAGCGCCTCGACGCGCTTGCGCTCGGCCTCGGGGAGGCTCGCGCCGGCGCGGCGGAACGCCTGCTCCGTCTTACGCAGGTGGCGCTGCCGCACGCCTTCCAAGGCAGCGCCCTCGGGCGTTTCGGCGTAACGGGCGACGATCTGCCACAGGTCGCGGTCCGTCGCCAGGCGCGCGAGGAAAGCGGTCACCTCCGGGAGAACCTCGTTGAACGCCTGCCGCAGCTCGGGGCCGTTCATGACGCCGAGCAGGTGGCGCGCGAGGCGGTAGGGGTGCACCACGCCCTCCACCAGGTCGTCGAGCGCTTGTAGCGTGATCTCGTAAGTGAGCGGTTCGCCGGCGCAACGCGCCTTGAGCTCTGGAAGCCTCTTCTGGGCTTCGGCCAGCGCCTCGCGGATGGCTGGGGCGACGTGTTCGGGCCTGATCTTGTCGAACGGGATCTCGAACTCTGGCGATAGCAGCGGGTTCTCGGACATCCTTCTCCTCACGCGTTCTAGGGGCGCCGGGAACCCGGGCGACCGGGCGAACACGGCATATTATCCGTACCTGGCCACGCTCGCCCGCAACCCGGGCGACGGGTCCAGTGACCGGGGTGGGTGGTCGGCAGCGACCCTCGCGGCTGGTTGGCCGCGACTCACCTGAAGTACACGCCTACCTGCTGCCCGTCTATCTCGTGCACGTTCACGCTCATGTCGTAGATCTCACGTAGCACCCCTGGAGTCATCACCTCGTTCGGGGCAGCGTGATGCACCAACCGACCGTTCTTCAAGGCGATTATCGAATCGGCGTACGCAGAAGCGAAGTTGATATCGTGCAGCACCAACACCACCGTCTTACCCAACTCGCTCGTCACGCGCCGCAAGCGCTTCATCATCGCCACCGCATGACGCATGTCGAGGCTCGCCAGCGGCTCGTCGAGCAGCACGTAATCGGTGTCCTGACACAAGACCATCGCCACGAACGCGCGCTGCCGCTGGCCGCCGGACAGCTCGTCCAGGAAACGTTTGCGCAACTCACCCAGCTCGAGATACTCGATCGCCGCCTCGATCTGCTTACGGTCCGCTACCGTCGGTCGGCCCTTGGAGTGCGGGTAACGCCCGAACGCCACCAGGTCCTCTACCGTGAGCCTGACGGCTAAGTGATAGTCCTGCCTCAGTACCGCTACGCGGCGCGCCAACTCGTCACTAGGCCACCTGGCGATGTCATCACCGTCGATGCTCACGCTGCCGGCGTCCTGCCTCGACAAGCGGCAAGCTATCGACAACAGCGTCGACTTGCCTGCGCCGTTCGGACCGATGATGGCGGTGATGCCACCCCGTGCGATCCGCACGCTGACGTCGTCCACCACCAAGGCGCGACCATAACGCTTGGTGACGCCATCGAGCACGATCACCTCACCACCCCTTTCCGTAGCGGGCAGACGGCCGAACACCAACCTGCCAACGAGGCCGATGATAGCCGCCAGAGGAACTCGAAGGGCGTATCAGGGTGAGCATCAGGGTAGGTGGTGGTAGCGCCTAGGCACGTGGTGAGGACGCCCTGTCATGCTCCCCGAACGTCCGCAGCAGCAGTAAGCGAGTAATGGCGGCCGTTCGGTTGGGTCGAGGTCACCAGGGGCCGGCAACGCCGGTAGCTGCCAGAGCGAGCCGCGGCGCCGCTGACAGTTCTATGACAACTCCTTCCGGGCGCGCAACCATAATGCGCCCTAGAAGGCTCGAGCCAACCGCCCAGCGCGACTCGGCGTCGTGCAGCGGCAGCGTGCGAGAGCCCAAGCATGAAGGAGTCACAGATGAAGCCACGCACCACCCTCGTCACGCTCTTCACCGCTGCGCTACTACTGTTTCCGTTGGCAGCCGCGCAGCGCATCATCTCCTTGGCTGGGGAGGTCACCGAGGTCATCTTCGCCTTAGGTGCGGAGGATCAGCTCGTGGCGGTCGACGCCACCTCGAACTTCCCCGCCGCGGCCAACGACCTACCTAACGTCGGTTACCACGGTCGCCTCTCGGCTGAGGCGCTGCTGGCGTTCGAACCCACCCTGGTGATCGCCAACAACCAAGCGGGGCCGCCGGAGGTCCTCGCACAACTCGAAGGCGCCGGCGTGCAGGTTGTGCACATCGGCAGCGACCTGTCACTCGACACTCCGGTTGAGAACGTCCGCTTCATCGCCGGCCTCATCGGCGAAAAGGAGCAGGGCGAGAAGCTGGCTGACGAGCTGAGCACCAAGATCGCCGCGGTGGCGGCGCGGGGCGCGGAGCTCGAGCCCAAGCCGCGCGTCCTCTTCCTCTACCTAGGTGCCCGGAGCATGCAGTTCGCCGGCGGCGCCGACACCGCCTCCAACGTGATGATCGAAGCCGCGGGCGGCATCGACGTAGGTAAGGAAGTCGGTTTCGTAGGCAACGTCCCGTTCACGCCCGAAGCGATCGTGACGGCGGCGCCCGACGTCATCATCGTCACCGAGCGCGGCATCGCGGCGGTAGGCAGCGTCGACGAGGTCCTCAAGATCCCCGGGGTGAGCGAGACGCCGGCCGCCAAAGCGGGTAACGTGATCGTCTTCGAAGACCTCTACTTCCTAGGCCTCGGACTGCGCAGCGGTGATGCCCTCGCGGAACTGGTCGATTACCTGCACTCGCTGCAGTGAGGCTCGCGCGCCCAGGCGCGAACTCCGCGACCGCCGACAGCCGTGCGCGCTCCCCTCGGGTAGCGCGCACGCGCACCATCTACCTGCTACTCGCACTACTTGCCGCAGCGGGCGTGATCCTTTCGCTCGGCTGGGGCGCCGTAAGTATCCGACCCGACCAGATCGCCGGCATCTTGCTGGATAAGGCGGGCGTCGCCAGCGGTATCGACTTCACTCCACAGCAGAGCATCGTGCTGTGGAACATCCGCCTGCCGCGCGTGCTCATGGCGGCCGCCGTGGGCGCCGCGCTGGCTCTGGCGGGCGCCGCTCTGCAGGTGACGTTCGGGAACCAGCTCGCCGACCCGACCCTCTTAGGCGTCAGCGGCGCGGCGACCCTGGGTGTGGTGATGGCGTACCTGTTCGGTGCGGTCGGGCTCGGCCGCTGGGTGCTGCCTCTCGCCGCCTGCTTGGCAGCGACCGTGAGCGTGGTGTGGCTCATCGGCTTCGCCCGCCGCCACGGCCGCTCCGACCGGTTGACCCTGGTGCTGTCAGGCGTGGCGCTGCAGCTGTTCCTAGCGGGCGTAGTCACGCTGCTGGTCAGCGCCGTCCGCGATGGGATGCCCGACGCGTCGTTCCTGACCCTCGGCGGGCTCACGGGTATCTTCTGGCGCGACGTTGCGGTAGCAGCGCCGGTCGTGATCGTCGTAGCTGCGCTGCTTCTCCGGCGCGCTCCGGAGCTGAATATCCTGCTGCTGGGCGACGACGCGGCGCGCTCGCTCGGGGTCAACGTCGGTCGTACGCGTTTGATGACCGGCGCCTTGGCGGCGGTGGCCACCGGCACGGTGGTGGCTTACAGCGGCAGCATCGCCTTCGTGGGGCTGGTGGTGCCGTTCCTGCTGCGTCGGCTGCTCGGCGACGATCACCGCGTGCTGCTGCCGGCCACACTGCTGGGCGGGGTTAGCTTGCTCACCTTCGGTGACGCCGCCGCCCGCAACCTCGTCTCCCCCATGGAGCTGCCGCTCGGGGTGCTGATGACGGTGATCGGCGGGCCGCTCTTCTTCTGGCTGATAGGCCGCGGACGGGGAGTAGGAAGCTGGTGACCACCACGCAAGCAACCAGCAGCAGCGCGCTCCGCCTGCCCCCTTGGATCAGCTCCAGGCAACACCCACTCGCGGCTCGCCGGCGATAGGCTGAGCGGGTCATGCTGACGCGCAAGTCCCTCACGTCGCCCGCGGCCACCCGCGCCGCATTCATAGTCATCGTCGTGTTCGTGTTGGCGCAGATGGGCTGGTGGATCTACTTCCAGCAACGTTACGTGGCCGAGGTGACCGGCGACAGCGTCGCCTCAATGCAACGCGAGGCTCACGCCCTGAGCGCGCTGCTTAAGCAGGGCGCCCGCGCCGAGGTCGAGGCGCTCCTCACCGCCTCTCCGCACCTGCGCCTAGATGCCAACGCGGCTGAAGTGGAGGTCGATGCCGGCTCCTACGCGGAGTTCACCGCCAAACAGCGCGCCACCGTGCGCATGTTCGCTTTCGAAGGGCCGTTCTTCGCGCTGGTCATCATCGGCGGGCTCTTCATCATCGGCCGCAGCTTGCGGCTGGAGCGTGAACTGAAGCGCCGCCAGAGCAACTTCCTAGACGCCATGGGTCACGAGTTCAAGACCCCGATCAGTACGCTTAGGCTCCTCCTGGAGACGCTTCAGCTCCGCACTCTGCCGGCCGCCAAGCAGCAGGAATACCTGCAGCGCATGACGGTGGAGGTCAACCGCCTGGAGAAGACCGAGCAGCAGGTTCTCGCGGCCGCCCGCATGGAGGCGGGCAGCGATGAACACCAACCGGGGCTGCACGACCTGAGGAGCCTGGTGCACACGGTCGTCTCCCGCGCCAGATCCGGACTGGAGGCGCGCGGTGCCGAGTTGGTCGTCGAGCTCAGCTGCGAGAACCTCCCGGTAATAGCCGACCTCGAGGATGTCTCCATCCTCGTGGGTAACCTCCTTGACAACGCCGTCAAGTACAGTCCCGACGTCAAGAAGTTCGTTGCGGTCCGCCTGTTCAGGCAGGGGTCGGCGGCCAAGCTGGTGGTGGAGGACCGGGGTCGCGGCATCCCCGCACATGAGCGGCAGCGCGTACTCGAACGCTTCTACCGCATCGGCAACGAGCTCACCCGCTCCACTTCGGGCCTGGGCCTGGGCCTCCACCTGGTGCACGGCACCGCGACGGCGCGCGGAGGTGAGGTGCGCATCGAGGGCGTACGCGGCGGCGGCACGCGCGTGGTGGTTTCCCTTCCCTTGCAGGAGCTTAGCGAGCAGCAGCCGACCCTCAGGCTGAAAGCGGCAGACTGATGTCCGCCAAAGTCTTGGTCATCGAAGACGAACCGGTTCTGTCAGCGGTACTCGCCGACAACCTCGAGGCGGAAGGGTTGGCTGTTGTGGAGGCGCCGGACGGGCTGCTTGGGGCCAAGGCCTGGAGGACCGGCGCGCCCGACCTCGTGGTGCTCGACGTCATGCTGCCGCACAAGGACGGTTACACCCTCTGTCGTGAACGGCGCGCGGCTGGGGACGACACGCCTGTCCTCTTCTTATCGGCCAAGGGTCTCCCGTGGGAACGCGTGGAGGGCCTCGAAGCGGGCGGGGACGACTACCTGGCCAAGCCGTTCCACCTACCCGAGTTCCTCCTGCGGGTGCGCAAGCTCCTGGCCCGTAGTACCGGCGCCAGGAGGAACGGCGCTCGCCGCGACAACGAGCAGATCGAGTTCGGCGGCAACGTGGTGGACGTTTTGGCGTGGACGGCGACGCTGCGGAGCGGCAAAGAGGTGAACCTGAGCGAACGCGAGATGGGCGTTCTGAGGCTCCTGCATCGCCGCGCTGATGAGGTCGTCAGCCGGGACGAGATCCTCGACGCCGTGTGGGGCAACGACACCTTCCCTAGCAGCCGCACGGTCGACAACTTCGTCATGCGCTTAAGGCGCTACTTCGAGCCCGACCCAGCCAAGCCCGTTTACTTCCACACGGTATGGGGTGTGGGGTATCGCTTCACGCCACGACCACATGACTAGCAGCCTGTAAGTCGACGGTATTGCCTTCAGGCCGATGCGGGCAGGTACTCGGCAGGGACGGGATGGCTGTAGAGGAAGCCCTGACCGTCGTCGCAGTGCAGGTTGCGCATGATGTCGTTCTGTTCCCTGGTCTCGATGCCCTCGGCCGTGACCCGCAGCCGCAGGCTCTTGCCGAGCGCGATGATGGCCCTAAGCAGGTCGATCTCCTGCCCGGGGGTCCGCGCGTCGAGCTTGGTGACGAACGAGCGGTCGATCTTGAGACCGTCGAGCGGCAGCGCGCGCAGTTGCGTGAGGGACGAGTGCGCGACCCCGAAGTCGTCCAGCGCCACCTGCATGCCCATGGCCCGCATGCCGTCGAGCTTGTCGGCGCTCATGGCGAGGGTGTCGTGCCCCGTGCGCTCGCTGATCTCCAGTTCCAGCAGTCCGGGGTGAAGGTCGTAGCGCGCCAGGACCTTCTGGACTATGCCGCCGATGTCCGCATGGGCGAGGGTCGAGGGGCTGACGTTGACCGCCACGCGCCGCGGCGTGCGCTGGCGCTGCCAACGCTTGGCCTGGCGGCAGGCGCGTTCGACGACCCACTCGAAGAGCTGCGGGCCGAGTTGCGATTCCTCGATGAGGGGCACGAAATCGACCGGTTTGAGCAGGCCGCGCACTGGGTGCAACCAGCGCACGAGGGCCTCCACCGAGTGGATGGCCCCGTCGTCGAGTTGCACCCGCGGTTGGTAGTGCAGCACGAGCTGGTCCTCGGCGATGGCGCGCCGCAACTCGCTCACTATCGCCACGCGCGAGCGCATGGCCACGTCCGTCTCGTCATCGAAGAACCTGAAACCGCCGCGGCTCGTCTCCTTGGCGCGCACGAGGGCGGCGTTCGCCCGCTCGAGCACCTGGTTGGCGGCCCTCACGCTGCTGCGCTGCATGTCGACGCCGATGCTCGCCGAGAGGTTCAGGGTGAGGCTGCCGTCGGCGTAAGGCTCGCGCACGGCCATGAGGACCTTGTCGAGGGCCGGCAGCACGTCGCGCGGCGCAGGCAGGTCGGCCAGGAGCAGGGCGAAGGCGTCGCCGTCGAGCCGCGCCAGCGTGTCGGTGCGCCTGAGCGTGCGGCGCAGACGGCGGCTGACCTCGGCTATCACCCGGTCGCCATGCCGCTGGCTGAACGTCTGGTTCACGAACCTGAAGTTGTCCAGGTCGAGGATCGCCAGGGCCACGCTGGTGCCGTTCCGGCGCGCCTGGAGCTGCGCTTGCTGGATGCGGTCCTCGAGCAGGTGCGCGTTCGGGAGGCCCGTCAGCGAGTCCACGTGAGCAAGGTGCCAGAGGTTCGCGTGGTCGCGGCGGGCGTTGCTCACGTCCTTCATCATGCCGTAAACGGCCGTTATACCGGCCTCGTCGCTGCGCCACCTGCGACTGGCGAAGTCCTCGACCCACATGACCTTGCCCTGGAGCGTGACCACGCGGTACTGATCGGAGCGGCGTTCGGCGTCGCGCAACCCTTGGAGGCGCTCGCGGAAGTGGCCGCGGTCCTCCGGGTGCACGAAGCGTTCCATGCCCTGCTTCTGGAGGTCGGCAACGCCGTAACCCGTCAGCTGTTGCCACGCCTCGGAGGCCCACGCGACCTCGTTACGGCCGTCGTCGTGGAGCAGTAGCGCGTAGCTGAAGAAGCGCCCGTCTCCTTCCAGCGAGCCGGAGAGCTCCAGTTGCATGGCCTGGGCGCCTTCTACGTGCACCTCGCCGGTGACGTCGCGGAACAGCGTGAGCAGGTGCGACGCTTCCCCTCCCCCGTCATGGACGGGGTAGTGGCGTTGTTCGAGCCACATGAGGCTGCCGTCGGCCCGATAGGTGCGAACGGTGGTGGTCACGGGCCGGTTTGCGGCCACGGCTTCGCGCAGGAGGCGCTCGCCTTCCTGGTAGGTGTCGTTGCGCATGAGGAACCCGAGGTTGCGACCGACCACCTCGTCGGCCTGGAAGCCCGTCAACTCGGCGAACTTGACCGAGGCGTGCACTATGGGGTGACCAACGGCGCCTAGGTCGGAGATGCAGAAGCACTCGTCGCCGAACAGCCGTGCGGTGGTCTCCACGACGGCGGTCGTGCCCGTCCCCACGGGTTCCGGGGGCGGTTCTGATCCGGGGCTGAGCTCGGTTCGCTGAGATCCCATGGCGTCTACGCGCCTCCTTTGGCAGTCTAGCCGAGGAGCCGCCAACGGTCGCTGTGACCGCGGTCGCCCGGGCAGGGTTCCCGGCCCAGCCGCACGGCGCTAAAAACGGTGGCTCTCCCGCCTTCTTCCGAGGGATAACGCTAGCACTAGCACCCGGAACGGCTTATGACATATCTCCTTCGCGCGTCAGGGACGGCGTGCGAGTGTGAACGACCGCACGTAGCAGGCGCCACGACAGCAGGATCACCAGCGGCACGCCGGTCAACAGGGCCATGGTGCCGCCTATGGAGATGTCGAGGGCCAGCGCCACCGGATAGCCCCCCAGGGCCGCCGCCGTGCCGATCCCGGCCGCTATCAGCAGCACGCCCGGCAGGCGCCTGCCCAGGAGCTGACCCGTGACGGCGGGCACTATGGCGAACGCCACGAACAGCACCACGCCGACCGCGTCGAAGGCGGCGACGGCAGTGACCGCCGTCAGCGCGAGCAGGACGCCGCCGACGAGCTTCGGCCTGAGGCCCTGCAGCTGCGCGTGAACGGGGTCGAAGGCCGCCGCGGCCAGCTGCTTGTAGAGGAGGCCCAAGAACGCCAGGTCCAGCGCCAACACCAACGCGAGGGTGGCCATCGCCCGCGGCAACTCGAACCCGAACACCGAGACCTGATCGAGCCACACGAAACCGATCTCGCCAAGCAGCACGGTGTGTTGGTCCACGTGGACGTTGCGGGCGAACAGCGCCAGCAGCAGCACCCCGGCGGCGAACATCGCCGGGAATACGAGGGCGATGGCGGCGTCACGGCGCACCCGGCGGCCCGAGCTCAGGGCCTCGGTGACGAACACGGTGATCAACCCCGTTATGGCCGCGCCCAGCAGTTGCCACGGGCCGCCGACCACGTCGAGGGCGAGGTAGACCACCGCGATGCCAAGGACCACGCCGTGGCTGATCGCGTCCGTCAGCATGGCCTGCCCACGCACCGTGAGCAGCGTGCCCACCAGTGCCGAGGCGACTGCCACGAGCACGCCCGTACCTAGAATGGCGAACGGCACCGACTGGAACAATGCGGCCACTCAGTTGGCCCCCCTTACCGAGGGCCGGCCGAACACCAGGGAGATGGCGACCGCCGCCGTTGCCACCAGGACGACCAGCGGCCCGGTCGAAAGGCCGGGCGAGAGCGCGCTAAGCACGGCGCCGATGACGGCACTGACCAGCCCGATGGCGCCCGCCAGCAGCACCATGCCGGCGAGGCTTCCGCTCCACTGCCGCGCCGCCACCGCCGGGGCCACGACGAGGGACGACATGAGCACCACGCCCACCAGCTGCAGGCCGATGACGATGGCGAACGCCAGCAGCGCCGTCAGCAGGGCCTCGATGCGCGGCACGGCCACGCCCGAGACCGCGGCGAAGTCGCGGTCGAAGGTCGCGAGTTTTGCTTGGCGCCATAACACGGCCAGGATCAGGCCCGCCACGGCAGCGAGGCCACCCAGCCACACGAGGTCGCTGCGCAGCGTGGCCGCCGCCTGCCCGAAGAGGAAGGTGTCGAGGCCCGCATGCGACGCGGTCGCCTGTTTCTGGGCGACGGTGAGAAGTACGACACCCAGGGCGAAGCCCAGACTGAGTGCCGCCCCGAGCGCCGCCTCCTCCTTGATCCGCGGTTGGCGGCTGAGGAACAGGGCGAACAGCGCGGCCGCAAGGCCGGCGAGCAGGGCCCCGATCAGGATGGCGCCCAAGTGCCTGCCACCGGAGACGAAGTAACCCATCACGACCCCCGGAAGCGCGGCGTGCGACATGGCGTCGCCCAGAAGGCTCTGCCGGCGCAGCACGGCGAAGGTCCCGAGTGCGCCTGAGGTGGCGCCGAGGAGCGCCGAGCCGAGGACGACAGTCTGGACGGTAGGGTCTCCCAGCAACGAGGCCAGCGAGCCGAGCGCAGCTACCACGCGCTAGCGGCGCCGGCCTGCAGGTTGATGGGCGCCCTGCCGTAGGCCTTCGCCAACTCCTCCGGCACGAACGCCTCCGCCATCGCGCCGCTCGCATGCACCCGGCGGTTGACGAGCGTCAACCACTCGAAGTAGTCGCTCAAGGTGTTGAGGTCGTGGTGGACGGCGAGGACCGTCTTGCCCTCGTCACGCAGGCGTCTAAGGGTACTCACCAGCGCCGCCTCGGACACCGCGTCGACGCCCGCAAGTGGCTCGTCGAGCAAGTAGAGGTCGGCGTCTTGGACCAACGCCCGCGCCAGGAACACGCGTTGCTGCTGGCCACCGGAAAGCTGGGAGATGTGACGCCGGCGCAGGTCGGCCATGCCGACCACCTCCAGCGCCTCCATGGCGCGCTCGCGGGCGGCTCGGCCGGGGCGTTGCCACCATGCGAGCGTCCCGTAGAGGCCCATGGTCACGACGTCGAGGACGTCTGCCGGGAAGTCCCAGTCGACGCTGGAGCGCTGCGGCACGTAGCCCACGTGGCGGCGGCCCTTTGCTATCGGCTGCCCCAGCAATTCCACGCCGCCCGAGCGGAGCGGCAGCAGCCCGAGGATGGCCTTGACCAACGTGCTCTTGCCGGCCCCGTTGGGTCCGACGATGGCGCCCATCACCCCGCTGGGAACGGTCAGGTCGACCGCCTCCAGCACGAGGTCGGGGCCGTAGCCGGCGCTGAGCCCCCGCACCCGTATCGCCGGAGGCGCGGCCGCGGCGGCCACGCTCTGGCGGCGGTCGACTTGCAGCACACCGGGCCTCTCCAACGCCGCCATCACTGCCAACGCCCTTCCCACTCGGACAGGCCGCGTGGCAACGCGGGCACGGCGCCGCCCAGAGCGGCCACCACGTTGGTCGCGTTGCGCACGAGCATGCCTATGTAGGTGCCGTCGGGGGTGCGGTCCGCCCCCATGGCGTCGGAGTAGAGCTGCCCGCCGAGGGTTACGGAGGCGCCGCGCCTCCTGACGGCGTCGATCACGGCGTCTACCGTGCGCTGATTGATGGTGCTCTCCACGAAGATGGCCGGCACTTCGCGCTGGGCCACCACCTCGGCCACGCGGCGGATGTCGGCCACGGCGGCCTCGGCGTCGGTGGAGATCCCTTGGATCCCGACCACCTCCAGGCCGTACGCGCTACCGAAGTACTGGAAGGCGTCGTGTGCGGTCACCAGGACGCGCTGGCGTTCCGGTATCGAGGCGACGGCCTCCCGAACCCAGGCATCCAAGACCGCAAGTTGCTCCTCGTAGGCCGACGTGCGCGCGGTGATGCCGGCGGCACACTCGGGATCGATGTCAGGGTGGGTGAGGAGCGCGTCGCGGATGACGGCGGCGGTGCCCCGCCAGAGGGCCACGTCCATCCAGACGTGCGGGTCGATCGTGCTGGTACCTACGTACCGAAGCTCGGTGGCGGGCACGGCGAGTTCCGCCACGGCCACCGTCGGCTTGCGGCGCGAGAAGTTCGCCAACACGTCGGAGAGTCGCCCCTCGAGGCCGAGTCCGGCGTACAGGATCAGGTCGGCCCGTGCCAGCTTGGTGACATCACCGGCACTGGCCCGGTACAAGTGTGGGTCGACTCCCGGCCCCATCATGGCCTCCACCGCGGCGCACTCGCCGGCGACCTCGGCGGCGACGTCACCGAGCATGCCGATGGTGGTGAGCACCTGGATGGGCCTCGCGGCCAGCGCCGTGGAGGCCGAGAAGGTTGCCAGAACCAGCAGAGTCAGACCCCAGCGACGCGGGGAGCGTCGGGGGCGTGAGTGGAATTTAGTCGAGGAAATCTTCATAGTTTCGTCTTGTCTAATATAGGTGGTGCTCGGCGCCGGGTCAAGCGCGTTACGCCGGCTGGGCGACAAAGTGCCCGGCGGGTCAACAACCATTATTCGTCGTTAGTCTACTTATGCTATTATCTAGACATGAAGGTGATTCCGGTCGCCAAGCTGAGACAAAACCCTACGCAGGCGCTGGATGAGGTCGAGCGGGGCGCAACCTACATCGTTACTCGCCATGACCGTGAAGTCGCCAGACTAGTGCCGCCGCAACCGAAGGCAACGGTGACCCCAGAGCAGTTCCGGGAATTGCTGCGCGCTACACCCTTGGCGCATGACTGGGCGGCGGAAGTAAGGGAAGCCGCAGCCGATTTTGACGGTAGGGACGCCTGGTCGCAGACCTCGTGATCGCCCTCCTCGATACGAATGTCCTTATCGCTCGCGAGGCCGAGGGCGAGCCTGCGCCGGACCTTTCGGGCTACGAGGGTTTGGTGGTCAGTTCGCTCAGCTGGTCTGAACTGATCAGGGGTTTGCACGCCACGACCAGGCTCGTGGAGTTCAAGGCGCGGCTCGCGCGCTTCACTGCCCTTCGTGAAGCATTCGGGAGTGGTGTGGCGTTCGACGATGCCTGCGTCCGCGCCCATGATGATCTGCTGCGCCATGTAGTCGCGCGCGGCGGTAGCGCCCGTGCACATGTGCTCGATCGCATGATCGCTGCTACGGCGCTCGCTCACGGCTTCGCCGTCGTCAGCAGAGATGATGCGGGCTTTGCGAATCTGGATGGGCTCGTACAGATCGACGTCCGCTAGGCAACCTCTTGCGGACGCTGCTGGTGCTACTCCTTGGGGTACCCGAGGATCAGCTTCGCCAGGTCGCGCGAGAGCGCGAAGTCCTGGCCGTCGCCGTGATCGAGGTAGAGCAGGTTGCCCCGCGGCTCCCGCCCCAACACCACCACCTCGCTGCCCGGCGCCACCCCCAGCTCGGTCAGGTGCAAGAGCACGTCGCTGTCTTGCGTCTTGACCCGTTGCACCACGAAACGCGTGCCGACCTTCGAATCGGCGAGCTGCACGTCGGGACCCGCGGGAAGCGTGCCGTCGACGCTCGGGATGGGGTCGCCGTGCGGGTCGAACGCCGGTTGCCCCAGGTGCTGCGCCAGGCGCTCGGTGAAGCGGTCTGACATCACGTGCTCCATCCGCTCCGCTTCCTCGTGCACCTCGTCCCAACCGAAGCCCAAGTCCTCTATCAGGAAGGTCTCCAACAGCCGGTGACGCCTCACCAGCCTGAGCGCCTCGCTGCGGCCGGTCGGGGTGAGGTCGGCGCCGCGGTACGGGACGTAGGTCACCAGCCCGTCGCGCTGGAGCTTGAGCAGCATGGCGGTCACCGACGGCGCCGTGACACCGAGCTCCCTGGCGATCTCCCCGGGCGAGGCCATGCCGCCGTTGCTGAGTTGCCACACCGCCTTGAGGTAATCGCCCACCGAGGCCGAGAGCTCAGCCCCCTTACCCGCGTCTCCTGCTTCCGCCATACTCGAATGCTAACCCTAGCCGCCCCACCGGCGGCCGACGCGCCGGCCCGTCCCGCCGAGCCACCAGCGCCGGCCACCGCCGATACCCCGTATGGGTATCCCGGCGACCCCGCCCGGCGCTCACCGGTGCTAGATTCAGGCGTCATGGAGGCTCGGATGCCCAAGAAGGTTCATCGACAAGACGTGGTCATAATCGGAGGAGGCCCCGCCGGTCTCACGGCCGGCGTTTACACCGGCCGCGCGCAACTGGGTACCGTCATTCTCGAGGTCGGCCTTCCGGGCGGGCAGATCGCCCAGACCGACGAGGTCGAGAACTACCCCGGCTTCCCGGACGGCGTCACGGGCCCCGAGTTGTCGCAACGGATGGTCGCGCAAGCCGAGAAGTTCGGGGCGCGCATAGTGATGGACGAGGCGCTGGGCCTGGAGCGCCACCCCGACGGTGGCTTCCTGGTGGCCGGTTCCGAGGCGGACTACCACGCGAACGCGGTCATCATCGCGACGGGCGCCAACCCGAGGCGCCTGGGCGTTCCCGGCGAGGACGAGCTCTACGGCCGCGGCGTCTCCACCTGCGCCACCTGCGACGGCTTCTTCTACCGGGGCAAGGAGGTCGTCGTCGTCGGGGGCGGGGACGCCGCCGTGGAGGAGGGTTTCTTCCTCACGAAGTTCGCCTCCAAGGTCACCGTCGTTCACCGACGCGACGAGCTTCGGGCGAACAAGGCGGCCCAGGAGCGCGCCTTCGCCAACCCCAAGATGGAGTTCGTCTGGAACACGGTGGTGACCGAAGTCCTGGGCGACGACGGGCAGGTGGTCGGCGTGAACACGTCCAACACGCTCACCGGTGAGCACGGGCACATAAGCGCCGACGGGGTGTTCATCTACGTGGGGCACGAACCCAACACCGGTTACCTTAGCGGCACCGTCGACTTGAGGCCCAGCGGGTACGTCGACGTGCGGAACGAGGTTTACACGAGCATGCCGGGGGTCTTCGCCGCCGGTGACGTCTCCGACGAGGTCTACCGCCAGTTGGGCACGTCGGTGGGCGCCGGCACGCGCGCGGCGATGGCCCTGGAGAAGTGGCTGGTCGAGCACGGCGTGGAGCCCATCGGGCAAGGCGCGCCCCAGGAACCGACCCCGGAAGCCGCCGCCTGACCCGACCGCGAGGCGGTGGCGAACCGCCGCGAATGAAGCCGAGGATTCGCCGCGCCTGGCAGTCAGCGCGGCAGGAAGTCGTAGACCAACAAAGCACCGTCTTGGAGCGCCAGGAGGTAATGTCCGTCGCTCCATATCGGCAGGCCGACGCAGGCGCGCCAGCTCGTCAGCGCCGCGCCGTCCTGGCCGACCGCCGTCAGGCGCACGAAGGCCCCATCGGCCACCGCTTGCCAGTCGTCACCAATGACGACCCCGGGCGCGGACGAGGCGGCCCCCGGCGCGGGCGACGCGGGTGCCGGCGTGGCGTCTTCGGGGCCACCGCCAGGCCCGGCGTCTTCGGGGCCACCGCCAGGCCCGGCGTCTTCAGGGCCAGCGCCAGACCCGGCGGCTTCGGGCTCGCCTTCAGGCTCGGTCGGGGCCTCGGGCGGGGTGCCGGGCCCCTCCGTCTCCCCTTCTTGGCCGGCCGACCCCTGGTTCTCTGGCGCCTCGGCCCCATCCTCGAACCCCGACCAGGTCGCCCTGGCCAGCGTGCCGGTCACGCTGCGAGTGGCGAGGTCCAAGCGTGCGCTCTCGGGCACGCCCGGCAGCAGCCCCGGGTCGATGCCCAGGTAGGCGATGGGGCCGGCCGCCGTCATGCCGCTGGCCGGCAGGCCGACGCCGAGTAACTCGGGCACGTCGGACAGCCTCGGCGTCAGCTTCTCCACCACGATCAAGCGAGGCACCTCGTCGCCAGAGGGCACGTACCTCGCGGCCGCCACCTTCGCGGCGCCGACGCCCAGGCGCTCGGCCACCAGCGCGAGGACGTTCGCCTCGTAGGCGTCCCGCACTTCCTGCGGGTCCTGTTGCCAGGTATCGGCCCACAGGGCCATGTCGCGCACGCGGAGGCGCTGGCCGTCCGGCCCGTCCACCAGTTGCCAGGCCTTCACGCGTTCCACCGTCCCGCCGCGGAAGATCACGTACTCTGCCTGGCCGAGCGGCACGCGCCACTGCAAGCGCAGCGCGAGGCCCCCCTCGGGGAACGCGAGGAGGCGAAGCTCGTTGCCACTAACGTCCTGCTCGAACAGCAGGCGGGGGGCGAGGGGCGTGATGCCCGCCGGAATGGCCTCGGCCAAGGCAGGCACGGCGCGGCCACCGCTCACTTCGGGCATGGCGTTGGCGTAGTGGAGCGCCGCCGGGCGGTTCGCGAACGCGCCCACCCGCACCCTGAAGATGTCGCCCTGCGCCGACGTGGAGCGGACCACGTAAGCGGGGAACCCCTGGCGCAACAGGTCGTTCTGGACCGACAGGGCGCCGTCCCGGTCAGACAACGCGACGACCTGCACGGTGTAGTTGATGCTCTGGGCCCACGCCGAGTGCACCAGGCCGAGGGCGAGAGCTGCCGCCGCCATCAGCGTGGCTGCTGACCGCGCACCGCGAGCACGCGGGCGCGCGCACGGGCCGCCAAGCACTAGAAGTCCTTTCGCTCGAAGAGAATTACGGCCACGGCCGCGAACAGCGCCCCGTACAGGGCGATGAGTGCCACGACCCAGGACAGCTCCGCGTTAGGCACGGAGTAGGCGTTCAGCTGCGTGGTGAGCAGGAAACGCTCGAGGTTGGGGAACACCACCAGGAGTTGCATGATTATGAGCGTAGCCAGCGTGGCCAGCGCGCCACCCGCCGCGTTCATGAAGATGACGGTGAACATGACCGCGAGCATCGCGATCGGTACCAGCGCCAGGGCCGCCAGCAGGTAGCCGCGGCCAAGCTCGAGGAGCGCGGCGCCGGCCGAAAGCGAGCCGGTGCCAAGCAGTCCGGCTTCCCCAAGACCGGTGCCGCCAACGAAGCTGCCGAAGCCGAACTGGGCACCGGCCAGCAACGACGCCAACAGGAACACGACCAGCATCAAGAACGGGTACACGGCCGCGGCCACCAGCTTCGCCGCCAACCAGTTGGGGCGCGTCACCGGCCTGAGTAACACCGTCGGTAGCGTGCCGTTCGAGATCTCGACCCCCAGGAGCTCCGCGGCGGTGATCGCCGTGAGCAGCGGCAGCAGGAACTGCATCGACGAGAGCAGGCTTAAAGCGGGCACTTGGTAGCCGGAAACGAGGAAGAAGCCGTACACCTCGAAGATGCCCGGCGCGTACGACCACAAGATCGGGAACAGCACGAGCAGCAGCAGGCCCACGCGCACGCTCGTCAGGCGCCACAGCTTGCTCAGCTCCATGCGCAGCAGGACGCTGATCATGGCTCACCCGGGAAAGACGGGACGGCCGGCGGCTCGACCACGCCGGTGCGCCGGGCGCGTTCCGCGCTGACGCGCTCGCGGTAGTAGGCGCGCAGGTCGAACACGTCACGGTTCATCTCGAGCACCCCGACGCCCCCCTCGGCAAGTTTCTGAGTTACCTGCCCCAGGGTGTCGGCGCTGCTCGGGATGAAGACGAGCTCGTGGCCCCTTACCGTGACGTGCTTGATGAAGGGCGCCTCGTCGAGAAGCCGCACGGCCTGCTCCATTGCCGTGGGCCGCAGGCGGTAGCGCTCGCGGCGGTCGAAGAGGTTCACCTCGTCGATGAGGGCACCCTCCTCCAAGATGGCGACGCGGGTGCAGTAAGCCACGACCTCGTCGAGGTGGTGCGTGGAGAGGAGCACGGCCGTGCCCTCCTCCGCCGCTTCCCGCAGGACGGTGTGGACCAGGTGCAGGCTGAGCGGGTCCATGCCGCTGGCCGGCTCGTCGAGGATGAGGACGTCGGGCCGCGTCAGCACCGCGGCGGCGACGCCCAGGCGCTGCCTCATGCCCAGGCTGTAGACGCCCACCTTGCGGTCGGCGGCGTCCGCCAGCTCCATGAGCCCCAACACCTCGGTTATGCGGCTGCTCGCCACCCCGCCGGCCAACGTCGCGTGCAGCTCGAGGTTCGCGCGGCCGGTCAGGTACGGGTAGAAGGCCGCCGGGGCCTCGACCACCGCGCCCAGGTGACGGCGAACCTCCGGGTTCAGGTGCGGGTTCTTGCCCAGGATGCTGACCGTGCCGGAACTGGGGAACGCGAGGCCCGACACCAGCCGGATGACCGTCGTCTTGCCGGCGCCGTTCGGGCCGACCAGAGCGTAGACCTCACCCGGGTTGACGCGGAAGGTGAAGTCCTTGACCACCTGTCGCTTGCCGTAGTTCTTGGTGAGACGCTCGCTAGCGATGGCAGGTGTCGACATGGGCCTCCTGGCGGCAGTCTACGAAGCCCCTCCGGGGAGCAGCGATAACATTCTTCATGCGGAAGCGGACGGCCCGCCACCCGCCAGCCCCGCCGCACCCTCCATCTGCTCGACGAGCATGACGTCGAGGACATGGTCGACGCAGCGCTCGACGGCGCGGTCGAAGTCGGCCGCCTCCACCACGGGCACGCCCCGCAACTGCGCCTCCTGCTTGACGTAATCCTGGATGATGCGGATCTCCAAGAAGTGGTCGAGGTAGGGGTGCTTCGAGCGTTTCAGGCCCGTCTGTCCCTCGCGAGCCGCGAAGTGCTTGAGGTGGTCCTCTTCGTCCTCTACCGCCAACACCATGTCTATAACCGTCGCGTCGCGGAACTCGCGCGCCGGCGCCACTCCGGGCACGAGTTGCACGCCCTCCATGACGATGGACGTGGCCTCGATGATGTTGCGGTCGACGATGGCCGAGATGGCCGGGTTCAGTTGGTGGACCTGCGCGAGGAAGCCACGCAGCACCCGCATGCGCTCGGGCTGCGCCGTCTCGCGCTCGCTGGGGAGCAGCTCGGCGCGCCAGGCCTCGTAGGTGCTGGCGTGCAGGATCGGACTCAGCTCCGGCCCGATGAGGGAGCGAAGGGCCTGGCGCACCGAGTCGGTGGAAACGATGCGCGGGATGCCGAGGCGGTAGCCGACCTCCGACGCGATGGCCGACTTGCCCACGCCGGGAGCGCCGCCGAAGAGGACCACGATGGGGCGGGCGCGGTTGCGGGCCTCGCGCATCATCGAGTAGCGCCGCGCGAACTCGTCCCCGGCCTCCGCGCTCAGCAGTTTGACGATCTGGGTCCTCACGTCGCTGCGTTTCACTACCGGCACGTGCAGCGCGTACAGCGCCTCCTCCACGCGCTTGGCGAGGTTGTGTGACATGTCGGGGCTGAGCCCGACTGCCATGAGCGATTGGGCCAGGATGCCCCGGGAGAACGGTAGCGCCATGCCGCCCGGTTCCTGGACGCGCACCTCGAAGCTGCTGGACGTGATGCCCTCGAACCGCAGCCTCAGGTCGCGCCCGTAGCGCCCCTCCAGGGCCAGGGCGACGCGCCTGGCGAGCTCCCCTCGTTCCAGGTGTTCGAGGCCCTCGCTCCTGATCCCCTGCTCCACCTGCGAGGCGACCACGTAGGCCTCCTTGAAGCCGAGCCCGACCTTCTCGAGCGACGACGTCAGCCGGCGGCGCGAGAAGCGCTCACCCGTGCGCGGCGGCGCCGCAACGGCCGGTGCCGCTACGGGGGGTTGCAGCACGACGATCGGCACGAAGGGGGGCGTTTGCCGTAAGAAGCGCGTGGCGGCGGCGCTCGAAACTCGGCGCCTGACCCCGTCCGCGAGCAGCCGCATGAGGTGATTGAGCTCGACCCGCCTCGACGTGCCCTCCCTCAGGTGGCCCTCGACTTCCTGCGTGAGGCTGATGGCATCCTCCGTGGGGACACCCGCGCTCTGCAGGGCCTCGACCAGGGCGCCGGCGGAGAACGGGTAGCGCTCGTCGCCGCGCACCACACGCAGGTCCCGCGGCTTCATGGTTCGTACGGGTCCTTGGCGCCGTCCGCGACATCGGGCTCGTAGAGCGCCATTAGCAGGTCTCGGACCACGTTGCCCGTGAAGCCCCAGATGTCGCGGTCTCGCCACCTGTAGGAGTAGATGCGGCGCCGGTACTTCTGCAGCTCGCCGATGCGCGAGGTCGGCTCGATGAGCGCTAGGTCGGCGAGCGGCACGGTGAAGGCCTCCGCCACCTCGCTAGGGTCCGGGGTGAACTCCGTGACCCACGGCAGCACCGCGACCACCGGGGTCGCCACGTAACCGGCAGGCGAGGGGTGATCCGAGAGCCGCCCGACGACCTGTTCGGGGCGCACGACCACCCCCACCTCCTCGAGGGTCTCGCGGAGGGCCGCCTCGACGTCGTCCTCGCCGGCCTCCAGACGCCCGCCGGGGAAGGCGATCTGGCCCCCATGCGAGCGCAACTCCGGGGACCTCACCGTGAGGAGCATCTGGAGCCCGTCGGGGCGCTCCAGGAGCGGCACGAGCACGGCCGCGCGGCGGAAGCCCTCTATGTCCATGCGGCGGGCCGCATGAGCCGCCAAGCGCTCCCTCACGTCGCGAACCGACAGCTCGACCGCGTTCACCTGGTCTCGCCCGCCCCTCGTGTCATGCGGGCCATGCTACCCCCGGGCTCGCGCAGCGACACGTACGCCCAGTGCCTGCCCGTGACACCCCGGTCGCGCCGGTGACTGTAGAAGAGCTCGGGCCGGCAGTGGGTGCAGAGGTCGAGATCGCTCACGTTCTCGGCGGGAACCCCGGCCGCCGCCAGGGCATGAGTGTTGGCCGCGGGCAGGTCGAGGAGGTAGCGGTCCGCCTCGCCGGGGTCCGCGCGCCAGCAGGCGCCGGGGATGCCTGCGGCGACGAAGCGTTCGATAACCTCGGGCCCGACCTGATAGCAACTGCCGCGCATGCAAGGTCCCAGGGCGACCTTCACGTCGCCCGGTCTCGAGCCGTGCCTCGTGACCATCGCCGCCACCACCTTGGCGGCCAACAGCGCCGCCGTGCCCTTCCAGCCGCAGTGTGCCGCTCCCACCACGCGCTTCACGGGGTCGTGGAAGAGCAGCGGCACGCAGTCCGCGGTGCTCACGACGAGCAGCACGTCGTTACGGTTGGTGACGGCGGCGTCGGCCTCCTCCTCGAACCAGCCGGGGTCGCCCCCCAGGACGCGGTCGCCGTGCACCTGGTGGAAGGCCACCACCGCTTCCCGGGTGAAGCCGAGGCCGCCGAGTAGGAGGTCGCGGTTGCGTTCCACCTTCGCAGGCGTGTCGCCCGAGCTCAGCCCCAGGTTCATGCCGGCGAAGGCGCCCTCGCTCACGCCGCCCGCGCGCGTGGTGAAGCCGTGCAAGGCGCCGAACCCCGCTGCGCGTAGCGCCCCGCCGTTCATGGCTCCTCGGGTCTAGGCAGCCGCTCCCCGGCACGCACGGGCACGGGCAGGCGGTTGCTCGGCGGCGGCATGGCGCACGAGTAGCCCTCCGCGTAGGCGCAGTAAGGGTGGTAGGCGTAGTTGAAGTCGAGCAGCAGTCGGTCCGGCTCGGCGGCCTCGACGCGAGGGTCCAAGTACCTGCCGCCGCCGTAGGTCTCGCCGCCCGCCGTGGCGTCGGTGAAGGGCACGAAGAGCCTTGGACCCTCCGGCTCGTGGACGCCGGCGAAGAGCGTGAGCGCCAGCTCTTGGCCGTCCAGCTCGAAGCGCGCCACCCCGTACTCCTGGAACTGCTGCGTATCGCCGCTGCTGGTTGGCAGCGTCACGCGCGCCGCGAGGGGCGTGCGCTCCACCCGAGCCACGACGCGGGCGGCCGGGTCCTCCGGGTAGTAGCTGAGCCCGCTGAAAACCGACTCGCCGAAGATGGGCGAGGACGGGTGTCGCGCCAGGAACTCGTCCTTCTGGCGCCGCCACTCCGCCAGCGCGGTGGCCGGGTCGGGCCGCGCCACGTCAGTAGTTCCTCGCCGTTACCTCGAGCTGCGACGCGCCGAGCAGCCACTCGGTCACGGCGTGCACGCAGCCCCGGGCGGCCGGGGTGATCAGCGGATCGCCGAAGCTCTCGATGCGGACTATCACCTCGTCCTCGCGGCGCTGGTGCGCCAGCACGAGAAGTTGCTGCTTGAGGTCGGGCTCCTCCACCGTGGCGCGCACGAGCACGCGGTCCGGCCCGTCCTCGCCCCCGAGCGAGCGCATGGCCTCGTGAAGGATCACGTGGCCGCCGCCGAACGGGAGGACCACCTTGGCGAAGGGGACGTCTGACGGCAGTTTGCCGCGCAGGAGGGCGTGGGGCATGATGGCCGGCCTTTCCAGGGGAGGCAGAGCGGGTGCGGGCGCGCCGTTGCGGCTGAACACCACGTAGTGAAGCGGCTTGCCCTGCTCGCGCCATTTGAGGGCGTACTTCGTCTCGAACACGGCGGCGGGTGCCTGCGGCCGGAGCACCTCGAACAGGCCGCAGGCGGCGGCCTCGTCCAGCGCGAAGCGCAGGTACTCGGGGTGATCGGTGGCCAGCCTGAGCTCACCGCCTTCGCGCAAGCGCGAGGCCGCCAGGTCGAAGAAGCCGCGCGTGAGCAACCGGTGCTTGGCGTGGCGTTCCTTCGGCCACGGGCACGGGAAGTTGACGACGAACCGGTCGACGGAACCGGGCGCGAACAGTTGCCTGATAGCCACGTGCGCCCCCGCCTTCGCGAGCCTCACGTTGCTGAGGCCGGCACGCCTCACGCGCCGCAGCGCGCGTTGCAGGCTGCCCGACGAGACCTCCAGGCCCACGAAGCGCATGTGCGGTTCCGCAAGGGCGGACGCCACGGTGAAGCGCCCGTCGCCGAAGCCGATCTCGACGCTCAGCCCCCGCGGCTCGGCCACCGAAGAGAACACCTCGTCCCACGGCGTCGGGAAGGGCAGCGCCCGCCAGGACAACAAGATGCGGGCGTGGTCGGCCCGCTCGGCAACAGCCGCCGCCGGCCCCTCGCGGGTTCGGCCTATCAACTCTCCTCCACGTAGGGCCGCACCAGCAGAGCCTCGTTCACGCGCAGGTCGGCGCGCACCAGCGTGTCCCTGCTCAGCTCGAGGTAGGGCCCGGCGCCCGGCGCGGCGTGGGCCGGGAAGAGCCGCACCGTGCCGTCCTCGCGGCGGCAGGCCACCTGGTGCACCGGCTGTTCGAGAACCTTCTCCCAGGCACCGATGATCTGCGGGTCGAGCCCGACGCTACCCGGCGCCCGCCGCACGTTCGCCAGGCGTGTGACCAGGCGGGCGGTGCGCGCGCGCCGGTTCTGAAGCTTGAGCACGCCGGTGCGAACGAGGCGGTCGACCACCAACGCCACCTTGTCCGGGTCCTCGCCCAGATCGAGGGCGATCCGGGTGACCGACCTGCGACCATCGACCATCGACATCACGCTCTGCTCCTCGGCCGTGAGCGTTACCGCGCCCTGATCCGCGACCATGGTCGGGTTGGCCGGAATCGCGTCACGCGAGAGGGTGTTCGCCGGCTCTCCGCCTCGCCTCGATTCGTCGAGCCGCCTGACGGCCTCGAGGATGAGGTTCTCGGTGTTCACGTCGATCGAGTCGGCGGGCGCGGGCAACCCGATGCGGAACTCGAAGGCGCCGCGCTCGTCGGCGAACAGCGCGTGAACGGCCGCCTCGCCGACCAATTCGCCGAACTCGGCATGCACCACCCGGCCCCTGTCGAAGTAGATGCGCGCCAGGCCGCTCGGATGATCGACCGACAGCCTTCCCGTGCGCTTGGCGGAAGTGAGGAGCTGGAACAGGTCCACCAGCGAGAAGAGTCCTAACGTCCCAGTCACGCTCTCCATCCTATCGCGCCCCTTTTGCGCTGTAGGTATACCCCGCCCCATCTCCAGTGAGCCGAACGGCCGGTTGCGGCGCTGCCGATGGCGGGGGTTGCGGCGCTGCCGATGGCGGGGGTTGCGGCTCCGCAGATGGCGGGGAGGGCGGCGCAGGGGCGGCCGGTATACTGCGCCAGTGCCGAAACGCCTTCAGAGAGCACTTCTTGGCGAGGCGGCGGGACTATACCCGCTCGGGGTGGCGGCCATCTGCCTGCTGCTATCCATCGATTTCCTGAGCGTGCTCGCGCGCTTCTTGGTGCAGCAGAACGCCTCGGCGCTCGACGTTGGGGCGCTGCTCCTCTACCGCGCCCCCTGGTTCTTGCACCTGGCGTTGCCCGTGGGCGTCGTCTTCGCGGTGCTGCTGGCGGCGGGCCGCATGGCGAAGGACTCCGAGCTGAAGGCCGCCTACGCCATGGGCGTCGCGCCCGCGGCCCTGCTCTGGCCGCTCCTCTTCCTCGGCCTCGTCGTCGGCGCGCTCTCCTTCGTCAACAACGGCTTCCTCGAGGCGCGCGGCGAGGCGGCATACCAGCGGCGGATAGACTCGTTTATCTATGCCCGTCCACCTGCCGAGGTACAGGTGAACGCCGCTTACCGCATCGGCAACTCGGTCTTCTTCGCCGCCCGGGTGAGGGCGGTGCAAGACGACAAGACCCTGGCAAACCTGGATGGGGCCATCGTCCAACTGCAGGACGGCACCTTATACAGCGCCCGCAGCGGTCTGTGGGACGCTCAGGCGCGCGTGTGGCAACTCAGCGACGGACAGGTCACCCGACCCGGCGAGGCCCCCCAGCCTTTCACCATGGTCAGCCTGCCGTTCGAGCTCGAGTCGGGCCCGAGCGAGACCCTGGTCAGGCCCGCGGAGCTGCCCGTCGACCAGCTCTGGAAGCAGCTCAGGGCCGTCGGCAAGGCCGGCGGCGCCACCCGCGAGCTGACCTACGACCTGCACCGGAAGATCGCCGATGCGTTCAGCGCCGTCATCTTCGCGGCGTTCGCCGGAGCCATAGGCCTGCGGGTGAGGGGCCGAGCGGCGGGGTTCGCTTGGACCATCGTGCTGCTGGTGGGTTTCTGGGCCACCTGGATCCTCGCCGACAACCTGTTCCAGACGGGCGCCCTCGGACCGCTGGCCGCGGCCTGGCTGACGCCGCTGCTCGCCGGTGTCGGCGCGGCGCTGCTCGCCTCGAGGACGCTGCGCTCATGACGCGGTGGGGCCGCTACCTCGTGGCGGGCACCCTGCCCCTGTTCCTCACCGGGGTGGTGGCCCTGGTGCTGCTGTTGCTCCTCTACTTCTTCCTGGGCGTGCTGGCCGACGTGCTGGCTCGCGGCGTGAGCGTCTCGCTGCTCGCGCGTTACCTGCTCTTCAAGCTCCCGGCGGCGGCGTCACCGGGCCTGCCCCTGGCGCTACTGTTCGCGGCGCTCCTCAACATGACCCGCCTCGGTCAGGACGGCGAGGTGAAAGCGGCCCTGCTGCTGGGCGTGGCTCCACGGCGCTTCGTCATGCCGCTCGTCGGCCTGGGACTGGTGGTCAGCGCCCTGGCGCTCTTCAACGACGAGCTGGTGGTGCCCTGGAGCGAGGGGCGGGCGGCCGAGGTGGAGAAGGACATCATGCTCAGGAGCCCCGAGACGGTGGTGCAAACGGGCGCCTTCTTCACCGACGCGCTCGGCCGCAGCATCTTCATCGGCCAGGCGTTGCCGGGCGGCGAGTTCCGCGACGTGACCGTCATAACCCCCGGCGGCAGCAGCGGACCGCGCGAGGTGATCACCGCCGAGAGCGGGGAGGTCGACGCCGACGCCGGGGTGTGGCGGCTCGAGGGGATAACCATGCGCGTGCTGCGTGACGGCCGTCTGGCACTCGACGTGCGCTCGGACAGCGCCGTCCTGCCCGTGCGCGGCCTGGCGGCCACGACGTCCACGCCCCCCGACCTCGTTTACCTCCCACTGGGTCAATTGCTCGAGCGGCTGCGCACCGGCGACGCCGCCGACAAGGCGCCCGAGTGGACGGCCCTGCACCGCAAGCTGGCGGAGCCGCTCGCCGCAACCGCCTTCGCGCTGTTCGCCGCCGCCGTCGGCCTCTTCACCTTCCGCCGCGGCTCCAACCTGGGCTTCGTGGCGGTGCTGTTCCTCACCTTCGTCTACTACGCGACCTGGAGCGTGGCCAAGCTTCTGGGGGCGCAGGGCACGGTGCCCGCCTGGGCGGCCGGCTGGGCGCCCGTGGCCCTCTACATGCTGGCCAGCGGCGTCCTGCTGGCCGCGGTAAGGCGGAGGTAGCGCGTTGACGCGGCGTTGGCGCTGGCGGCTCGCGGTCCTCGCCGTGCTGGCGGCGTTCGGCTCTGCTGCGTCGGCCGCCAAGATCAGCATCGACGCCGGCGCCGATCCCGACAGCCGCCTCGAGATCCGCAGCATCACCCTGCCAGGCGGCACCGAGGTGGCGCTGTACGTCCTCACCGGCAAGGGCCTGGTGGTGCGGATCGACTCCGACGAACTCCTGGCCGACCACGTCGAGGTCGACCTCACCAACCGCGTGGTGAGGGTCATCGGGCCGGGGACTTTCACCACGGGCGACGAGGCCGTCACGGGCGAGGACCTGATCATCGACCTGCGCGCCGAGAGCTTCGTGGGGGACGACGTCCTGATAATCACCGACGCCATCGACGTGAAGGGCGACCGCGCCAGCCGCGTGCCGGGCCTCATCAGGGTGGCCATGGGGTTCTTCAGCCCGTGCACGCGCTGCGGCCAGGACCTCGAGGACTACGCGTTCGAGGCCGACAGGATCGAGATCTACCCCGGTGACAGGCTGGTGGCGTACGAGGTCACGGTGCTGATAAGGGGCGCCCAAGTGCTGCACCTACCGTTGATGGTCCTGCCGCTGGCGCCGCCGGACCGGCAGCCGCGCCTCGAGTACGCGACCGGCGACGCCAAGAACCGCGCACGCATCGCCATCAACTGGCCGTACGCCGCCGGCGCCGACGCGTACGGCGACGTCGGCCTGCGCTACTACGCCGACGTGCTGCCCGGGGGCTCGGCGTTCGGCGACGCCCTCCTTGGAGGGAGCGTGCTCGAAAGTTACCTGGGTGGCTCCCTCGACCACCGCTACTACACGGAGCGCGGCAAGGGCGAGTTCCTGGTCGACTACACCCCCGGCTTCTTGAGCTACGGCCCAACGGGAACGGCCGCGCCGGCCACGGGCAAGCAGGACCCCCTGTTCCGCGTGAGGTTCTCGTATGCCGACGAACCGGTGCTGGGCCCGCCGCAGACGAGCCTGCTCTTCGAGCGCGACGACACGCGCCGGCCCCGCATCTGGGAGGGCAGCTACTCCACGGTGCGGGTGGAAGAAGGCGTGAGGGGCACGTTCTCGACGCAGGTCTTCTACGACCTCGACCCCAGCGATGGCGTGAGCACGCCCAGTTACGCCAACCGGCAGGTGCCACTACAGACGTTCACCCGCTTACGCGTGGAACCGGACGCCGTGCCGCTCGACTTCGGCGTGCTCCAGGTGGAGCGGTTGTTCCTCGACCTCGGCGCCTTCCAGGACCGCAGCAACCCCCTCAACCGCTCGGCGGCGGTCTCTCCCATCAGCACCGCCGGGC
Organism: Truepera sp.; assembly: GCA_032027045.1. Classification (NCBI taxonomy): domain Bacteria; kingdom Thermotogati; phylum Deinococcota; class Deinococci; order Trueperales; family Trueperaceae; genus Truepera; species Truepera sp. The sequence goes on from JAVSMU010000001.1 coordinate 1,745,153, forward strand.
GCGCCGTGGAGTCGCACGCGCTCTCGCTCACACCAATAGACCTCTGGTGGGGCGCCACCCTCGACGGCCGCACGGACTTCACCGGCTACTACTACGACACGGCAGAGCGGCAGGTCGAGTGGCTCAGCGACGTCACCCTGCAGCAGTCCTTCGGCGGCGTGGGTAACCTTGGACTCACCTACACCCGCGCCGTGCGAGAGGGCGAGACCCCGTTCCGCTTCGACCTCTTCCCCTACCGCAACCGCACCGACGTGCGCAGCCGCTTGCGCCTCGACCCGCTGCCGTGGCTGCGCTTCGAGCAGTCAGGCGGCTACGTGTTCGTCGACGACCGCGACAAGGCGCAAGTCGGCTGGGCGCCGCTCGACTCGACCCTCACGCTGCTGAACGACGTCGACTGGATCACGCTCACCCTGAAGAACAGTTACGACCTGAAGACCCCCGACCCCGGCACCCTGGACGCCGCGCTCACCCTGAGCGCGCGCGGCGCCTTGACCGCCTCGCTGAACGTCGAACACAGCCAGGACCTGCTCATGACGCCCGATCGGCTCACGGGCGAGCCGCGCGACACGTCGCAGACCTCCGTGAAGGCCTCCGCGGGCGTGACCGGCATCGTCGACGTCAGCGTGAGCACCGCGTACCGCTACTCACCCCCCACCCCGCCGGCCGGGCAGCCGGCAGACCACTTCGACGACCTGGAGGTCAAGGTCACCCTCGGCACCCTGGCGCACACCGACCAGACCCCGGGGCTGGCGGTCACCTACGCGCGTGACCTCGACCTGGGCCGCGTCAGCGCCTTCGGGGTGGACGCGGCCGCCACGGTGGGTCCACTGCAGTTCGATGCCAGCGAGCGCATCCGACTGCCTACGGGCCAACTCGCGAGCAGCAAGCTCAGGCTGGCGTGGCCCGGAGTGGCGGCCGCCCAGGCCGACGGGCTCCTGTGGCTGCGCACCGACTGGCTCGGTCTGCCCCAACCCGCCCCCTACTCGCGCCCCGTCGCCTTCACGCTGGAGGACGCACCCTTGCGCGACCGCCCCGGCTGGCAGGTGCGCTACGCCACGCTCCTCGACCCGTCCGCGGCACCGGCCGGCGCCAACTACGGCTTCCGCAACTCGACCCTCACCGGCCGGGTCCTGCTGGTGGATGAGGTGCTCGGCCCGGCGCGTTTCAGCGTCGACGGCTTCGTGGAGCTGCCGTGGGCCGACGACCGCCAGCCGAGCACCTACCTCCGGCGCGCCAACCTCACCTTCGGCGTCGACCTGTTCGAGCGCGTCGGGCTTCAGGGCACGGTGGGTTACGCGGGCGGCTACGATTACGCGGCCGAGGCCGTGAGCTCGGGGCGCCTCACGCTCCAACAGTTGGCCATCATGGCGCGCCCCCTCGACGACCTCTACGTGGGAGCCGTCCTGAACGAAGTCTGGGACCTGACCGGCAGCGATCCCGCCTACCCGGCCTTCAACCTGCAGCCACGCTTCGTGGTGGTATGGAACCGCTGCTGCTGGGCCCTGTACGGGTCGTGGGACTCCAAGTCGGGCGCCGTGTCGGTGACCCTGACGACCCCTGGCGCAACCCAGGGCGTGGGGCACGTCTTCGACACGGGCTGGATAATCCCCGGGAGGGAACCGTGAAGCACCGCCTTGCCTGCTGGTCCGCCCTCGCACTAGCGGCGGCGCTGCTCGCCGGCTGCACCGGCACCAAGGAGCCGCGGCCACCCACGCTCCTGATCGTGGGGTACGAGGCCGCGGGTGGCGTTCCCACCCTCGCGCTCGTCGAGGACGCCGGCCCCGCCGAGGCTGGGCTGCAGCGCCTCGAGTTCGTGGCGGGCAGCGAACGCAGCCTGGAGGGCGCGGCCGTGGGACTCGATTTCGAGGACCGCGAGGGCTCCCGAGGAGCCGCCTGGGTGCTCACGCGCTCGCAGAGCACGGTGGGCGGCGAGGTGCAGGTGAGCGCCTACTTGCAGCGCTTCACGACCCAGGCCGTGAACCCCGCCGCGCCAACCGGCTTCGCGGAGGACACGGGCGCGCGCGTGACCCTGACGGGGCCCGGTGGCGCGCTGGTCGACCCCGGCCTGCCCGGCCGCACCGCCTGCCCGAGCACCGTGCAGGTCAGCCGCACCGGCCGCTGGGCCGTGATCCTGGATGACCCGACGGCCTGCGGCCTGAGCGACGTGCCGGTGCAGTGGCTGCTCGACACCCAGGCGCTGACGGCCGGCGCCCTGCGCGCCACGGCGGACGTCCTGGCCGCCAGCCCGTACACGGACCAGGCGAGCGTGAACGAGCGCGCCTACTTCCTCGTCAACGCCATCCAGCGGGCGCAGGTGTATTCCACCGACTTCGCCACGCCGGCGGCCTGGTACAAGGGCATGGAGCTCGAGTCGGGCGACTCGCCCATGCTCGACATGGCCGGCAGCGGCACGCTGCTCGTCGGCCTCTCCGAGAAGACCCTGACGTCCGTCGACACCTCCGACCCGGCGGCCAAGACCACGCCCGCCACACTCAAGCAGGCGGCCGGCGCGGGTAGCCGGCTGGTGATGGATCCGTTCGGGGCCGCGACGGAGGTCTTCGTCCTGGGCGCCAACCGCGTGGCCATGCACCGCTCCCCCTCCGCGGCCGAGGTGGGCAGCATCCCCAACTACGCCGCCGCAGCCACCATCGATCCGGCGAACCGCTTCGCCTACCTGCTGACGAACGGCGCCGTGGAGATCGTCGACCTGCTCAGCGGCCAGGACCTCTACKRYCTSYYRTWCMSMTSKRRRKSYKTMWMRGWGASMGAGKTGACGCTGCCGGTTGGCCCATTGGGCCGACCGCTGGGCGTCATCGACTGGGTGAGGGCCGCGGAACCGCCGCTGTTGGGTCCAGTAATGGCGGGCTTGCGGTCCAGCTTGTCCGGGAACCTCTTCCGCCAGTAATGAAACGTCTGCGGAGGTAGGAACGTGCAGCCACAACATTGGATCTTGAGTAATGAGATGAGCCAGCACGCTGACTCCACGGTCTACACCGCATGCATGCCTACTTCTGCAATAACCCGATCGAAAGCATGTTCGGGCAGCTCACGACGCACCTGAAGCGGGCGGCGGCCACCACCCATACCGCCCTGAGCCTGGCCACGAAAGCGGCCCTGGACGCCGTGACCCTCACCGACATCCAGGGCTTCTACTCGCTGCTCGACTTCCCCCGAAAAGTGCTATGAAAAACGCTTCAAAGCAGCCTGCGGTGCTGGTCTTGAGCCGCGGTGAGCTTGTCAGCGAGCTTGGGTGGCGCGAGCTCCTTGAGGAGGTGCTTGAGATCCCTCCTCTCGTACTGACCCAGGCCTCCGCACGGCACCGCGAACTCGCTGAGCCGCTCGTTGGCCCATTGCCGTTACTCCTCGGTGAGATCGGGCTTCGTGCGGTTCTTGGCGGTCTGCTTGACGTGCTGCGCGAGGCGCTTCTGGTGCTGCCGTTGTTGGCGCCGCTGCTGTTGGAGCTGACGGCGTGCCTTCTTGGAACGCGAGCTTATGCCACCTTTGGCCCTATTGCCCAGGGCAACGTATGGAATCGCTCTCGACGGGCCTCGACGAGGACAGGAACGTGGTACCAATGCTACCGACCCTCAGGTAAGCGCCGGAACTCGACTGTACGCTGGCTGGGTGATGCCGGAGGGGACGGCCTCGTCAATGGTGCGATGCGTGTCTGAAGGTGGACTTGGTGTCGGCTCCAAGCGAGTCCGGCCAGGCCGATCACTCGACACTGGCCGGACCCTTCACTAGCCGGTATGGCTGCTGGACCCTAGAGAGCGTTCCCGTTGCGGCGGCGTGCCCGCCGCGTTTCGCAGGATGGTACGTCGTCCCCCCTTTCTGCGACAACCAGTACCGCTATGGGGATGCACTCCCAAGACCGAATGGTCGCCCTCGTTCCTGTTGGAATGAGGCTCAGTCTAGTTCGTCGTTCCAGCACAAAACGACAGCCTCATTCCACCACAGGACTGTCTGGAGAGTCTCATCGATAAAGTCGTCGTCCGTCCATTCATCCTCATCATCGATGTTTACCGTATACGTTGAAGTGTAACCAGGCAGGTACGTCGCGGAAGTGATGTCGTAAACCCCGTACTCGACGGTGGTGGTCCAGGTGGCGTAGTTGCGTACCTTACGGAGGTTTGGGGTTATGGAGCGGTCGCACCAGGATTGCGTGGACGAGGTGTAGTAGGTGTTGTAGAAGCGGCCCTGCGTCCCGGTAGGCGGCCTCCAGGCTCCCTCTGCCCACCTGATCAAGACGCTTGACATCTGGTGGCTATTTGGAACGGTGCAGTCGATAGTGAACGGGAAGCTGTGTATTTCCGTGTCGCTGTTGAGCGCGCGAACCGTAGTGGTTTGCATGACTTGGCCGAACTGGCCGCAGTTGAACCAGGTGTCGACACCAGAGGGGTTGTGAGCGCGGACGATGGAGACCCTTTCGGGGGGACCAGCGTTGACCGTCACGGTAGGCGGGCTGAGAGACGCCCAGGAGTCGTCTATCGTGAAGTCGATGGTCCGTGGGGCCCTGCCGCAGTTCCGTAAGTCGAAGAACGTGCGCGACGACCCGGCGATGGAGGGCATGTGGTAGGCGAAGTTCAAGACGTGATAGTCGCCTGTGGGGCGTACGTTTACGCATGGCTGGTGCACGTTACTGGTCGCGGTGTCGATGCTGATGTTGAAACCGTTCTCTGGGTCTTCTGCAGTTGGTGACCCGCCGTCGACCTCGTAGGCCTCTTCGATGCCGTCAGACGGGCAAATGATCAGGAATTCCGATTGGTTGGGGTCTGTGAAGTCCCAGGGAGTGGCGTTGTTGTAGGTACCGTTGACCGGGTTCCACATGGCGACCTTCATGTCGTAGATGACGATGTCCGGTATGCGGTTGTTGGCTGTAGGTGGGAATTTTTGGCTGCCGTAGTTGATCTGGATTGTGAATGTCGCGTCGTCACCGTCGCCTGGCACGCCTAGGATGTTGGGGACTTGGATAGTGCGCTGAGTATCGCGGGCGTTGGTGTCGACGTTCAGCCACTCCGTGTCGCCGGTCGCTTCTATGACGAGCTCTAGCTGACCGTCGTCTGCCACCCGGAGTACCAAGGCGCCGGTCAGCGGCTCGTCCGTGCCGCTGTATTTGTTCCTGAGCCGCCATTGACCTTCTGCTTGCCAGCCGTTCACGGCGTCGTATGAGAAGGGGAACCAGTCGAAGGTGCCGCCCACCCTCTGGTACGTCAGCCCTGCGTCTACGGGATAGTGGTGAGGATCCGCGGACCATATCGGCGCCATCAAGTACGCACCTTGTGCTTCGTGATCGTCGGGTAGGTAGAAGTCGACGTCCTCTGGGGCAGGAAGGATGAACTGAAACAGGACAGCGTTGAACCGCTGGCCGGGCTTGTTCGCGATCGCGCTCCCGAAGAACGTACCTAGGTCAGTTGAGCTGGTCCACTCGGATTCGTCCAGGGGCACTTCCGGACAGGCGAACGACTCCACGTACTGAGGGGAAAGGACTGTCTTGCTGGGGTAGGGCAGCAAGACTGGTGCAGGGTGGAAGGTGCCTGTGGTAAACACCAACCGCCCTGCACGTACCGCTTCCTGTTCCTCCGGAGAGAGCGCGTCGTACGCGGCCTGCCACTCGTCTTGTGGCAATCCGTACGCGTCTTGGCGCGTGCAGGCGATGAACAGAAGGCTGATAGTGATGAGCGCGACTGGACCAATCCCCCTCATTAGCACCCCCTAGTATCATTCCGCGAAGTGGCTCTCGTGATTTGGTACGATTCTCCGCAAGGCTACGACTAGACGTTGTGAAAGCTATCACTGCGACCGTGTGGAATTCTGAGTATGAGGCGGGCAGGTGTTGGGGTGTGAGCGATATCTTTCGAGAGGGTGGTCGGTGGGTGCCTTAGCCGCCGTGGCAGCGCTCTGGATCTCCGTCGCGAGCGCGCAGGTGCTAGGAGGGGCCTGTGCCGATTCGGCGTTCCTACACGTCCCCGACGCTGGCCTGAGAAGGGCGATCCACGAGTCGCTTGGGTGGGAGTTCGGCTTTGAGGCGGTCGGGGACCTCAAGGGGCCGGATGAGACCACCACCGTCCCCTGCGAGCTGCTGGCCCGCCTCACGCGCTTGGAGGCCGCGACACCGCACCAGAAGGTGCGCTCGCTGGAGGGTTTGCAGTACGCCACGAGCTTGGAGGCCTTGACCCTTCGGATGATTCCGTTACCCATCCCGGGTACGAGCGAGCCGCATGCGGTCGAGAGCCTCGAGCCGCTGAGAGGCCTACCGAACCTCAGGTACGTCAACATCGTGAGCGAGGGCGAGCTGGACCTTGAACCGTTAGCGAGTCTTCCGGTTCTGGAGGAGCTGTACTTGACGGGGGTGAGCATCGCGCGCCTCGAGGCTCTCCTCGAGCTCGAGGTCGATACGGTGGTACTCCAGTACGCGGGGTTGACGGACATCACGGCCCTCGCCGACTGGGAGAGGCCCCCGGGGCACCTCGGCCTGTCGCTCAACCGCATCCGCGATCTGACGCCCTTGGCGTCGAACCCGAGCTTCGATAGGGGGCATACCGTCGACCTGAGCTACAACTGCGTCGAGAGGCCGGCCCCCCTGTCCTTGGATGAGGGGACGTCGTCTCACCCGGTTCGCGTGTTGCGGGGCCGGGGAGTGCGCTTGATCTTGGATCACCAGTCGGTCCGATGCGGTGCTCCTGACGGGGCGCTGGAACAGGACAGGTAGGTGACCGCCCGGCGCGTGCTGTCGGGTCGGTGGGTGGCGCCGGCACCCCGGCATCTAGGGTCGCAGTGGCTGCCCACACCATTTGCGTGTGCCGCCGGAGGTTGGGCCGGCGGCGACTTCTGGGCAGTGGCGCGGACGCGCAGGTGGGTGTCATCGAAGAGCGCCTGGTAGGCCCACACGGGGATGTTGCGGCTAAGGGCGAGTGCGGCGCGCACGCGCGGCTCGCGGTGCGTCAGGAGCCAGTGGGTGATGGCGCCCGGCTGCCCGCCGGTGAGGGCGAGGAGCGGCGCGATGCTACCGATGCGGAGTGCGACCAGGTACGCGAAGTTTACCGAGGAGTCCTCTGGAGTTCAGCCGCTTTGATGAACAGCTACGAGCTTATCAACCTGCTGGCTCTTGACGCTAGTTTGCCTACCTTCGAACTCCAGGGGTGAAAGGTAGCCGAGGCGGGAGTGGCGCCTTGCTCCTTAGCGGTAGGTCCATAGATGGCTGTAAACGAACGCGGCACGGAGTGCGTTCTTACCGTTGCTGGCGGTGTAGCGAACGTAGGACCGCTCTTCAAGGGATCGGCCGCACAGTCAGCCAATTAGAAGCTTGGGCTTCAGGTAGCCGTCGTAAAGACTGCACAGGTATTGAGAATTGATGGTGCAGAGTATTGAGACCGAAAATGTCTTGCTCGATGGCGGCGCGATGTATAGCTGCCACGCTGGCTTCGATAAGTGGAATCAACAGCCGCCGGCGCCGTAACCCCCTGGTGCCCTGGCCCCCTCCGGTGCCCTAACCCCCGCCTGGGCCCTAACCCCCGCCTGCGCCCTAACCCTCGCCGTCAGCCGCCGCCCCGCCCTGGCGCGCGGCGCCGAACTCGGCCATGGCCGCAACGAGCCTCTCCACCGCGCGCGCCGCCACGGCCTTGGAAGCCGTGCGGATGGCGCTGGTCACGGCCCTGGCGTCCGCCGAGCCGTGGCCTATGAAGGCGTGCCCCTGAACACCCAGCAGCGGCTGCGCGCCGTACTCGGCCGGGTCCAAGCGCTTGGCGATGCCGCGAAGCGCCGGTCTCACGAGCAGGCCCCCGAGCCGCGCCCGGGGGCTGCTCGCGAGCGCCTCGCGCACCCAGGAGAAGATGGCCTTGGCATCCCCCTCCGCCTGCTTGAGGATCACGTTGCCCGTGAAGCCGTCGGTGACGACCAGATCCACCAGCCCCGTGAACAGGTCGCGGCCCTCGACGTTGCCGTAGAACTCGATCCCGGCCGTGGCCGCCAACAGCTCGTGAGCGGCGCGAGTGAGCTCGTTGCCCTTGCTCGGCTCCTCCCCGTTGGACATGAGGCCGACCTTGGGGCTCGGCACGTTCCAGATGCTGCGCACGTAGGCGCTGCCCATGACGGCGAACTGCTGGAGGTAAACGGGCTTGCAGTCGGCGTTCGCCCCGGCGTCGATGAGCCCGGTCAATCCCTTGGGGGTCGGGAGGTTCGCGAGGATGGCGGCGCGGTCCACGCCCTTCACCCGCCCGAGTTCGAAGATGGCCGCGGCCATCGTGGCGCCCGAGTGACCCATCGACACGCACGCGGCGGCCCGTCCGTCCTTGACCATGCGCATGGCCACCATGACGCTCGAGTCGCGCCTGCGCCGCACGTCCGTCGCGTGCTCGTTCATGCCGATGACGTCCGATGCGTGCACCACCGGCAGCTCCACCCCGGCGCGCCCCAGTTCGCTACGCAGTTGCGCCTCGTCGCCCACGAGCACGACCGAGTGGCCCTCGAGGTGCGCGGCCCCGGCGCCCTCGACCGCGGCCCGGGGCATGTGTTCGCCGCCCATGGCGTCTATGGCGATTCGGCCCTTGGAGGCAGCTTCGGTGGGGCGCGGGTCCGCCGCGGGGGCGCTGCCTGGTGTCATGAGGAGCAAGTATAGCGCCGCCTACGCGCAACTTCAGCATAAGGCTATGCTTCGGGGGTGGACTTCCGGACCTTCGACGCGCCGGCCGGCGAGCGACTCGACGTGGCTATCGCGCAGGCGCTGGAGCTGTCGCGCACCTACGCGAAGGAGCTCGTGAGCGAGGGTTACGTGACGGTGGACGGCCGCCCCGTGGGCAAGGCCAGCTCCAAGATGCTCGGCAACGAGGTCGTTTCGGTGATCATCCCGCCACCGCGCCCCATGCTGGTGGAGCCCGAGGACATCGAGCTGGACGTCATCTACCAGGACGAGGATCTGGTGGCAATCAACAAGCCGCCGGGCCTCGTGGCGCACCCTACCGCCACCTTGCGCACCGGCACCGTCGTGAACGCGCTGCTGGGGCGCATGCCCCTCTCCAAGGAGCGCCTCCAGGACCCGAGCGACGAGGCCTACCGCCCCGGCATCGTTCACCGGCTCGACAAGGACACGTCGGGCGTGATGGTGGTGGCGAAGAACGACGAGGCGCACCGGCACCTCTCGCGCTCCTTCAAGAAACGCCTGACGGAGAAGGAGTACGTGGCCATCGTGGTGGGCGAGGTCGAGCACGGTCTCATCGTGGACGCCGCCATCGGCCGCCACCCGGTGAGGCGCCAGAGCATGACCGTCGGTGGCGAGAACGCCAAGGCGGCCACCACCCACTTCTTCGTCGTGGCCCGCCTGAAGGGCTACACGCTCGTGAAGGCGCGGCCACACTCGGGCCGCACGCACCAGATCCGCGTCCACCTGGCGCACGTGGGGGCGCCGATCCTGGGCGACGAGGTCTACGGCCACGCGTCGCCGATCATCGGCCGCCAGGCCCTGCACGCCTACCGCCTGAGCCTGCCGCACCCCCGGGACGACCACGGCGTGACCTTCAGCGCCCAGGTGCCCACCGACATGGTGGAGGCGTGGTTGCGTCTGGGAGGCAGCTGGCCGCCGCCGGGCAACGAGGAGCTCTAGGGCTACAATCGGTGCAGTGCCAGCCGCCGGGGTGTTCCCTCGCCCTGCGCGATGGATACCGAGGTGACACGGCATGCCGGACGACATCAGCCAACTCCCGACCACTAAAGAGGCCGAACCGCGTTGGAGCCTCTCGACCATCTACCCCTCCATGGAGTCGGGGCCGTTCCAGGACGACAAGGTGCGCCTGCGCGAGCGGCTACGCGAGCTCGAGCGCTACATGGAGGCGCACGGCGTGAGCCCGGGCGGCGAGGGCTCCGCCACCGCCTTGGAAGGCCTGATCGAGCGGCTCGAGGCCGCCTACTTGCCCCTGGTCACGCTGCGCGGCTTCCTCGGCGCCATCATCTCCGTGGACTCTTTCGACGAGGCCGCCCGGGCCGAGCTCTCTGCCCTTACCCCGTACACGAGCAAGCTGGCGGCGCTGGGCGCCCGCTTCCAGGGCTGGCTCGCGGGTCTCGACCTGGAGCAGCTCGCCCTGGCGTCCAAGCTGATAGCCGAGAACGAGTACCCGCTGCAGCGCGAGCAGCTCGAAGGCCGGCACCTCATGTCACAGGAGGCCGAGGAGCTGGCGGCGCTGCTCGACGACACCGGCGGCGGCGCCTGGGGTCGGCTGCACTCCTCGCTCATCTCGCGCTCGACCATCCACGCCGGCCTGCTGGCCGGCGGTTCCGAGGGCGAGTACGGGATGGCGCAGCTGCGCACGCTCCAGGCGAACCCCGACGAGGCCGTCAGGCGCCGCGCCTACCTGGCCGAGCGCGAGCTGCTGCAGCGCAACGAGGTGGCCTACGCGGCCGCCATGAACGGCGTCAAGGGGCAGGCCGAGACGCTGGCGCAGCGCCGCGGCTGGGGTGGGGCGTTCCGCGAGAGCCTCCACCAGCACTCGATCACGCCCGAGAGCCTTGCAGCCATGCACGACGCGACCGAGGAGCGCTTCCCCGTGCTCCGCGGCTACCTCAAGGCGAAGGCGTGGCAGCTCGGCAAGCAGCAGCTCGGCTGGTACGACCTCTGGGCCCCGCTGCCGCACGCCTCCGCCTCACGCCACTCGTGGCACCAGGCCAAGGCCTTCATAGTCGAACAGTTCGGCAGCTACAGCCTCGAACTGGCGGCTTTCGCGCAGCGCGCGTTCCTCGAGGAATGGGTGGACGTGCCGCCGCGGAAGGGCAAGCGCAACGGCGCCTACTGCATGCCGGTGCCGGCGAGGGGCGAGTCGCGCATCATGCTCAACTTCGGGGGCACGCAGGCCGACCTGTTCACGCTGGCGCACGAGCTGGGGCACGCCTACCACAACGACTGCACCTTCCGTTTCGGGCGCTCGCTCCTACAGTCGCAGACCCCCATGACGCTGGCCGAGACGGCCAGCATCTTCTGCGAGACCATCGTGCTGGAAGGCGTACTGGCGGGCGCCGACGACCTCACCAAGCTGCTGGCGCTGGAGCAGCACCTCACGCAGGCCACGCAGTTGATCATAGATATCCACTCGCGCTACCTGTTCGAGGCCACGGTCTTGGAGCGCCGCCGCGAGCGCGAGCTGAGCGCCCGGGAGTTCAGGCAGATCATGGACGACGCGCAGGCGCGCACGTACGGCGACGCCCTGAACCCCGAGGAGCGCCACGACCTCATGTGGGCGCACAAGGGCCACTACTACTCGGCCGGCCTGTCGTTCTACAACTACCCCTACACCTTCGGCTTCCTCTTCGGGCTCGGGCTGTACGCGCAGTACAAGCGGGACCCGGACGCTTTCAGGGGCCGCTACGACGAGCTGCTGGCCTCCACCGGGCTGGCCGACGCCGCCACGCTGGCGCGCAGCTTCGGCATCGACATCGAAGACAAGGCGTTCTGGCGAGCCAGCCTGGACGTCGTCGAGGAGCGAGTGTCGGCGTTCCAAGCGCTGACCGAAAGGGTCACCAGATGAACTACCGCGAACTGTTCGAACTGACGGGCCGCAACGTCCTGGTCATAGGCGCAGGCTCGGGCATAGGCCGCGCCACGGCGCAGGGCCTCGCAGACTTCGGGGCGGTGGTGACCTGCGCTGACGCCAACGAGGACGCTGCCAAGGCCGCCGCGGCCGAGCTGAAGGGCCTCGGCTACGAGTCGCGCTCCGCGAAGGTGAACATCACCGACGCGGCGGCAGTCGACGACCTCGTGAACGGCATGGCCGGCCTGGACGCGGTGGTCTGCACGCCGTCGATAAACGTACGCAAGCCGCTCCTGAAGGTGAGCGGTGACGAGTTCGACCGCGTGATCGGCGTGAACTTGAAGGGCAGCTTCAACGTGATGAGGGCGGCCGGCAAGCGCATGGCCGAACAGGGCAAGGGCAGCCTGGTGTTCTTCTCCAGCATCCGCAGCCAGGTCGTGGAGCCGGGCCAGGGCGTGTACGCCGCCACCAAGGCGGGCACGCTGCAGATGATCCGCGCGCTGGCGTCGGAGCTGGGCCCGCAGGGCGTGCGCGCCAACGCCGTGGCGCCGGGCGTGGTCGAGACGCCCCTCACGCAGCAGATCAAGGACCAACCGGAGTGGTACCGCGCGTACGCCGAGAAGAGCGCCCTGGGCCGCTGGTCGCAGCCCAGCGAGCTGGTGGGCGCCGTCGTCTTCCTGGTGTCCGACGCCGCGTCGTTCGTGACCGGCTCGCTGCTGTTCGTGGACGGCGGCTGGACCGCGCAGGACGGCCGCTTCACGCCGCCGCTGTGAGCGCTTACCCGTCGGAGCTGGCGCGCCGCGCTGCGGAGGCGGTGGATCCCGAGCTGGTGGCGCGGCTGGCGCACGACCTGGTGCGCATCCGCAGCGTGTACGACGCCGAACTCGGCACCACCGAGGCCGCCGCGGCGTCCTACGTGGCGAACCACTTCCGCTCGGTCGGGCTTGTTCCGGTGGTCGAGGAGGCGGCGCCGGGCCGCCCGAACGTGGTGTGCGACTGGCAGGGCACGGGCTTCGACCCGGCCAGGCACCGCACCCTCATGTTCGAGGGCCACACCGACGTGGTCACGGAGGGCGACCCCGCCAAGTGGGCGGTTCCTCCCTTCGAGGGGGTAGTCGACGGCGACGTGCTTCACGGCCGCGGCAGCGCCGACATGAAGGCCGGCGTGGCCGCCAGCCTGGCCGCCCTGGAGGCCGTCAGGGCCGTGGCGCCCGACCTCACCGGCCGCATACGGTTCGGGATCGTTGCCGACGAGGAGGGCATGATGCTGGGCATCAAGCACTTCATCAGGCAGGGGTGGGCCGACGACGTCAGCGGCGCCATCATCGCCGAGCCGGAGGAGAACGAGCTGTGCCTGTTCCAGAAGGGCGCCATGCGCGTGAACGTGAGGGTGGTGGGCGTCATGAGCCACGGCGCCATGCCGTACGCAGGCGTGAACCCCAACCTGGGGCTGGCCGACCTGATCGTGGCGCTGCGCGATTTCGAGCGGCGCGAGCAGGAGCGGCTGGGGCCGCACGAGTTCCTCGGCCTGCCCTGGATTACGCCCACGGTGATCCGCTCGCCGGCAACCGGTGAGGCGCAACTGAACGTCATGCCCGAGGAGGCCTACGCCGCGCTCGACATCCGCACGGTGCCGGGCCAAGACCACGCCGAGATAGAGGCCGAGCTGAGGCGCATCGCCGCCGACATCGAGCGAGCCACCGACCGGCTGCACGTCCACCTCGACGTCTTCGAGTCGAGGCCATGGACGCAAACGCGGGCCGACGACCCGCTGGTTGGTGCCCTGGAGGCCGTGTACGAGGGCGTGTTCGGCACGCCGCCGCGCTACGGCGGCGTGCCGGGCGCCACCGACGGCACCTTCTTATGGGCGTGGAAGGACGTCCCCATCGTCACGGTCGGGCCCGGCGACCGCACCATCCCGCATCAGGTGAACGAGTTCGTGCGCCTCAGCGAGGTGGTGGCCAGCGCTCGCCTCTACGCCGCGGCTGCGGTAACTTATCTCTCGTCAGACAGGTAGTGCCGGGGCGCCCTCGCGCCGCCCGGCTGCTCGTGAACCGGCTTCGCGGTCACGGCCTACAGGAGGAGTACACATGACCAGTTCCCCTCGAACCCGCTTCGCCGGCGCCCTCTTCGGCGCACTGGCGCTCACGTTGGCGCTCCTGGTGGGTAGCGCCTTCGCCGAGGACCCCGCACCCGTCAAGGGCGGAACCTTCACCGTGGCGATCACCGCCGACCCGCCGGGATGGGACCCCACCGTCTCCACCTCACAAGAGATCCCCCGCGTCATGTACAACAACGTCTACGAGGGCCTCGTCAGCTTCGACCGCACCGGCGCCATCGTGCCGGCCCTCGCCGAGTCTTACGACCTGAGCGAGGACGGCCTTACCTGGACGTTCCACCTCCGCCAGGGCGTGAAGTTCCACGACGGCAGCGACTTCGACTCGGCCGACGTGGTGGCGACGTTCGAGCGCGCGCGCGACAAGGAGTCAGGGCACACGCACCCCGAGTACTACTCGGCCATCAGCGAGATAGCGGCGCCCGACGCCTACACGGTCGTCTTCACGCTCAGCCAACCGAGCCGCGGCCTGCTCTACAACCTGGCGCGCCCCGACTCGATCATCTACCCGCCGGAGAAGGCCGAGACGCAGCGCTCCGAGCCGATCGGCACGGGCCCCTTCAAGTTCGCGTCGTACACGGAGGGCAGTGAGGTCGTCCTCGAGCGCAACCCCGACTACTACCGCGAGGGCGTGCCGTACCTGGACAAGGCCGTCTTCAAAATCATCGGCGACCCGAACACGCGCTTCGCGGCGCTGCAGGCCGGCGACATCGACATGATCGGCGTGGCCCTCTCGCCCGAGCAGTACCTGCAGCTGGCCGACAACCCGGAGCTCAAGGGCACCGAGGGCACCGCGACCACCGAGATCACGGTGGCCATGAACAACGCGCGGGCGCCGTTCAACGACATCCGCGTGCGCCAGGCCATCAACCTCGCCATCGACAAGGACACCATCGTGCAGGGGGCCTTCTTCGGCCTCGGCACGGTCATCGGCTCGCACATGAGCCCCTCCGAGCCCTACTACATCGACCTCTCGAACACCTACCCCTACGACCCGGTCCGCGCCAAGGAGCTCCTCGCCGAGGCCGGCTACGCCGACGGCTTCACCATCCACTTCGAGCTGCCCGAGCCGTACAACATCGAGCGCCGCAGCGGCGAAGTGGTGGCCCAGATGCTGCGCGAGGTGGGCATCAACGTGGAGCTGAGCGTGGTGGAGTGGGGCACCTGGATCCAGCGGATCTTCCTGGGTGGCGATTACGACATGACGATCATCGGCCACTCCGAGCCGCGCGACATAAACGTGTACGCCAACCCCGGGTACTACTACCACTACGACAACCCCGCCATCGGCGACCTGCTGGCCCGGGCCGAGGCCGCCACGAGCAGTGAGGCGGAGACGGCGGCGTACCGCGAGATCGCCATGGTGATAGCCGAGGACGCCGTGAACGTCTGGCTCTTCTCGCCGCCTTACCTGGTGGCCGCCCGCCAGAACGTGTACGGCTTCTGGCAGGACCAGCCGACCCCGGCCATCGACGTGACCGAGGTGTTCAAGACCAACTGAGCGCCGCGGGTCGGGCCCTTCGGGGTCCGGCCGGCGCTTACGCGGGGCGGCGCGCGCAGGTCGTGCGCCGCCCCGCTCCAGTGACACTAGGTTGATAGCCACCCGGCCACCGATCCGGGCATGTGAAAGGAAACACGAGCGGAATGCTGGCGTTCACCGTTAGGCGCTTCTTCACCGCCCTGATCAGCGTGTGGCTCGCCAGTCTCGTGGTCTTCTCGGCCATCATCGCGGTGCCCGGCGACCCGGCCGAGATAATCCTCGGCCTCAACGCCAGCCCGCAGGCCCGCGACGCTCTGCGCGCCAAGCTGGGCCTCGACGTGCCGGCGCCGCAACGCTACGTAACGTGGCTTGCCAAGGCGGTCCGCGGCGACCTGGGCGAGAGCATCAACTACCAGCAGCCCGTCGGCAAGCTGATCGCCGCCCGGCTGCAGGTGTCCGTACCCCTCTCCATCGGCGCGGCGCTGGTGGCCACGCTGCTAGCCATCCCCTTGGGCATCTTCGCGGCCATGAGGCGGGGCACGTTGTTAGACCCGCTCATCACCACCCTCTCGCAGGTGGGCGCGGCCGTCCCGAGCTTCTGGCTGGGGCTTATCTTCATCCTCTATTTCGCGGTGCAGCTCAGGGTGTTGCCCGCGGGCGGCTTCACACCGTTCGAAACCGACCCGGCCAAGTGGTTCCGCAGCCTGGTGCTGCCCGTCCTGGCGCTTGGCCTCGGCCAGGCGGCCGTCATGACGCGCATGACGCGCGCCGCCATGCTCGACGTGCTGGACCAGGACTTCGTGCGCACGGCCCGGGCCAAGGGCGTAGGCACGGGCAAGCTGGTGCTCAAGCACGCGCTGCGCAACGCCATGGTCACCATCGTCACCATCTTGGGACTGTCTCTCACCAACGTGTTCATCGGTTCCATCGTCATAGAGCAGGTGTTCGCCCTACCCGGCATGGGGGCCCTGGCCCTCAAGGCCATCGGCACGCGCGACTTCCCCCTGCTGCAGGGCGAGATCCTCGTGTACGCCGCCACCATCGTGGCGCTCGGGTTCTTGGTGGACCTCTCCTACGGGCTGCTCGACCCGCGAATCAGGTACGCCTGATGGCGCGGCGCAGCAAGCTCGCCAAGCGCGCCAACCTGATAACCGGCGCCGTGCTGGTGGGCGTGGTGGCGCTGGCGGCGCTCCTCAGCTTCGTGTGGCTGCCAACCGACCCGCTGAAGATGAACTTCGCCAGCCAGCTCAAGCCGCCGTCGGGGGCGTACCCGCTGGGCACCGACCACTTCGGCCGCGACCTGCTCTCGCGCGTGCTGGTGGGCGCGCGCTCCACCCTCTACGTCGGCTTCATCGCGGTCGGCCTCGCCCTCTCGATCGGCAGCCTCCTCGGAGCGCTGGCGGGCTTCCTGGGCAACGTGGCTGACGAGGTGATAATGCGCGTGGTAGACGTGGCGTACGCCTTCCCGGCCATCCTCATGGCGCTGCTGCTGGCCGCCGTCTACAAGCCGGGGACGCTGACGGCCATGATCGCCATCGGGATAGCCACCGTGCCCATCTTCGCGCGCATTGCGCGCGCCAGCGTGCTGAGCCTCAAGGGCCGCGACTACGTGGAGGCCGGCCGCGCCCTGGGCGTGCGCCCCGGCCGGCTGCTCTTCAGGCACATACTGCCCGGCGCCGTGGGGCCGCTGGTGGTGCAGGCCAGCCTGAGCCTCGCGGTGGCCGTGCTTGCCGAGGCCGCCCTCTCGTTCCTCGGCCTGGGCACCCCACCCGACGTGCCGAGTTGGGGCAACATGCTGCGCGAGGCGCAGGGCTTCATGAGCATGAGCCCCTACCCCGCCCTGGTGCCCGGCCTGGCCATCGTCTGGACGGTGCTGGGGTGGAGCCTGTTGGGCGACGGCTTGCGGGACTGGTGGGACCCGCGGGGGTGAGTTGGAAACCTTGCGCGGGCCTTCAGGTGGGAGTGCCGGCCGACGGGCGGTTCAGGGCCGTTGGGCTTGCGGCACGCCGGTGCGGGCGGCGCCGTCTGGGTTGGGTCCGGGCGGAATATCGGCGTCCGAAGGCGCCCACGTTACGGGTGAGCCGAACAGGCCACGCAGCGAACCGTGCACCATGGCCGCGGGCAGCATGACGATGCCCGCTATAAGCATGCCGACCTCGTAACCAAGCGAGCTGCCCTTGAAGGGTCTCCCCTTGCGGCGCGACCGGAACGCGCTGTAAGGGATCCCGTAAACGTTGCCCGCCAACATGAATTGAACGGCGGCGAGCATGACGTGCGCCTCTTCGTCGCCGTACTCTTGCGCGATCAGGTCGAAAGCGGCCTTGTCGGGCCGTCCGGTGTGCTCGGCGAAGTGCTGCGCGAACAATATCGCCTTCGCCTCCTCCGGCTCGATGTAGTCGCCGCTCCCGCTCAGGAAACTGTTTATCTCCTCGTTGCTCATGCCCTGCGCCAGCGCCATCTTTGCGTGCTGGTACGAGCAGGCCGGGCAACCGTTGACTGCGGTTACCGCCAACTGCAAACGCCTCACAAGGTCTTCGTCTACCAGAGCGCGCCTCTTGTTCGCCATCAGCTTGGTGGCGGCCCAGGGCAATGCTGCGAAGGCCCGGTACATCTGCCACGCTCCGAACCTGCGCTTGTACTCCGTTCTGGAGGTCACCGCTTCTGGCAACACCACCCGCGGCGTGGTGTTCGGGTTGGGTTGCGTCACCTACGTCGCCTCTCCTCGCTCATTGCATGCGGCCGCAGTCGGGGCGGCATCGGGTGCCGCCGCTGTCGGGAAATCGAGTCTGCCGGCCATCTCCCGACACCATTACCCGCCGCTCGCCCGACGCAGGTAGTGGGTCGCACTCGACGACGCCACCGTCACGCGCCAGAAGCTCGTTGGACGTGCTAATTTCTTGGCACCCCGGCAGACGCGGCTTTAACGGGAGAATGTCAATGAGGCGTATCAGGTACCAGGTCGCTAGCAGTCTGGATGGCTTCATCGCCGGCCCCAACGGCGAGATCGACTGGATCCCGCATGAACCCGAGATCGACTTCGCCGAGCTCTTCGCGCAGTTTGACACTCTGCTCATGGGCCGGCGCACCTACGAAGACTTGCCGGTAGGCACCGAAGCGTTCGGGGAGCAACGGATCATCGTCTTCTCCCGCACTTTGCGGCAGAAGGACCATCCGGGCGTGACCATCCTGCGGGAGCTGAGCAGGGATTGGATCGACGAGCTGCGGGCGGAGCCGGGCAAGGATATCTGGCTCTTCGGCGGCGGCGAGCTGTTCCGCGCCTTCCTGGACCTGGACCGTGTCGACACGGTCGAACCCGCGGTGGTGCCGGTCGTGCTGGGCGCCGGCCGCCCGCTGCTATCGGCCCCGGCCATCGCGCGAAGGCTCGAGCTCAGGCGCCACCGCGTTTACCAGCACAGCGGCATCGTGCTGCTGGAGTACGACGTGCTGGGGCGGGGGCCCACGGAAACCAGTTGAGGGTCCCAGCCAGATTGTCTCCGCCTTCACTGCAGGCACTGGACCTTACGGGCTCCCATGTCCAACGCATCACCGACCAGGTCCGGAGGAGCGGTCCAGGCGCTTACGTGCCGTTGCCGGTGGCCGTTGCGGGGGAACGAAGTTAGGCTGGTCGGGTGAGCACGCCAACTACCTCTGAGCTGCTCGCACCTGGCCGGGCGCGAGCTTCCTACCTCGGCGAGGGCGAGGGCTGATGCCGGTGGCCGCCCATACGTTCTGGCTCGCTCTGCTGGTGGTGACTACCAGCATCTGGCTTGGCGGTTACGTGGCCATGGCGGTGGTGGCCCGCGCCTCGGCCAAGAGCCTGGAGCCGGCCGTCAGGGTGGCGTTCTTCCGCGCGCTCGGCCGCGCCTACTTGCCCGTGGGCGCCGCGGCGCTGGCCGTTGGGTTCATCAGCGGCGGGGTGCTCCTGCGGCAACGTCCCGTCGACGTACTCTCCATCGCGGCCGTACTCATAGCCGTTCTCCTGGTGGTTTGTCTGGGGGTAGCGGTGGCCCAAGCGAGGAGGATGACCAGGCTGCGGCAGCAGATCGGCGCTGCGCCGGACGACGAACGCCTGCAGATGAAGGCTTCATCGGACGGTCGAGCAGCCACCGCGTTGCGCGCGCTCTTGGGCGTGCTCAGCCTGGTGCTGGTAGTGCTCGGCAGCATGATGGCCGCCTAGTAGCGCGATCTTCGCCGCCGGCGCCGCAAGTTCTCCCGAGCTCATGCCACACGCGGCGGTCCTCTCGACGCCGTCCAGCTTTCTGCGCCTGCCTATGGAGGCGCGTCACCCGAACCGCTGAACTTGTTCAAGTGGAGCGCGTTGCTGACCAGCAGGTAGAGCGCCAAGAGCATGCCAAAGCCGTTGATGACGATCGTGGCCGTACTGCGACCACCACCCGAGCCCGGAAATAAACTGCCCAACCAGAACTGGACCAGCAGCGCGCTGATCGCGACGACAATGAGGTAGAACCCGGGACGGAACGGCAGCTCGACCGCCGGAGGGGCTTGAGCGTCACGAAGGACCACCCGGCCCACCGCCAAGATCGCCGCGGCGTTGACGAGGCCTACGAGCAGAGCGACGACCAAACCCGCGTCCGGCCAAACGACGACGAGCAAGAAGATCTGCAACGCGGCGAAGGCGGCGGTGGCGCGGAAGATGAGCATGGCGAACATCGGCCCCAGCATGACAGCTTCCGCACCCGTGGGAGGTAGCCGGGCGCCCGTAACGCACCACAACGCACGCACACGGTTACGCAGCGCGGCGCATGGCGGGCTCAGTCGGGAAGCTCACCCTCACTCGGGTTGCGCCCCGGCCCGGCGGCCTCACCACGCCTGGGCGCCACTGCGGCGCGCCAGGTGGCAAGCAGCACGACCGCCACCACCAGCAGCGGCACCACGAAGTCGGGCACGCGCCTGGCGAGGTTGGAGCCCCACTCCTGCAGCGCGAACTGCCGCTCGACGGCCACGATGCCGCCCAAGTTGGCGGTGCCCTCGGTGAGGATGAAGAGCAGGCCGATGCCCACGAAGACGAGGCCGGAGACGAGCGAGGTGGTGTGCGTCCGCAGAGGACCGATCACCAGCTCCTTGCCCCGCAACCAGCGCCGGCGGCCAAGTTCGAGATTGTTCCAAACCAGCGCCAGCGCGAAGAGGGGCAGCGCCATCCCGAGGGCATAGACGGCCATGAGCATGCCGCCGTACACCGGGTCGCCGCCGGCGATGGCGAACGTCAGCACGGCGCCCAGGAGGGGGCCCGAGCAGAAGCCGGCGAAGCCGTAGACGGCGCCCAGCGCCAGTACCGAGAACCCGCCTCCCCCGCCGACCGCCTTGCCGCTGCGGCCGCCGGGGATGAAGGAGAAGCCGCGCCCGGTGATCGCGAGCAGCCCGAAGACGATCAGCAGCACGCCGCCAATGGTCGTGACGGTCCCGCGGTACTGCGTCACGAGGCTGCCCATGGCGCCGACTCCGGCGCCCAGCGGCACCAGCACCAGCGCGAGGCCCAGGTAGAAGAGCGCGGTGCGGCCCATCAGCCTCCCCCAGCCGTCGAAGGCGTAGGCGAAGAACGACGGCAGCAGCAGCGCCGAGCACGGGCTGACGAGCGCAAACAGGCCGCCGAGGAACGCCCCGGCCAGCCCGATATCGATCATTTGCCGGCGAGCGCCTGTTCTATGAGGCCCACGAACACCGACGTGGGCTGCGCGCCGACGATCGGGTTGCCGTCGATGACGAACGAGGGTGTGCCGGTTATGCCCAGGTTGCGCGCCTGGATGGCGTCGATGGCTATGCTGGCGTCGAACTGCTCGCTGTTCATGTCGCTCTCGAAGCGCTCGAGGTCGGGCACACCGACCTGTGCCGCGAACGCCACGAGCTTCGCGGGCGTGAGGTCGTGGTGGCCGATCTCCGGCGCGGCGCCGTAGACGGCGGCGTTGAACTCCCAGAACTTGCCCTGCGCCGCCGCGGCGCGGCCGGCGCGGGCTGCGAGCATGGAGGCGTCGCCGAAGATCGGAAAGTCGCGCCACTCTAGCCGCACCTTCCCGGTGTTCACGAAGCGTTCCACGATGGCGGGTTCCGTGGTGTTGGCGTACCGGGCGCAGAAGGGGCAGCGGTAGTCGGAGAAGACGACCATCGTCACCGGCGCGTCGGGGTCGCCGAGCGCGAACGGGTCGCCCGGCGAGCGGCGCGACTGCTCGCCCAGGGGCCCAGACGTCTCGCGAACGGAGGTGGCAGCGGCCGGCGCCACGCTCGACCTGCCCAGGAAGTAACCGCCGGCGAAGAGGCCGGCGGCCACCACGGCCCCCACGATCCAGCGCGTGCCGCGGCTCAAGGTGGGGGTACTGCTCGCTTGTGAATCCATCAGAAGATACGTCCCTTCACGCGCCGATGCTACTTCCGAAAACCGCAAGCCCGAGTCTCGCGAGGGGCGTTCGACCGTTGTGCGTGCCTCCCCCGCGGGAGATAGTCGAGGAGGCTGGCCGGCTCCGGGCAACCGGCCTTTGCCCCGCACGCGTTACGCTGCACTAGAAGCCCGGGCAGCTTCGGCAACCACGCCCGAGGCGCCCACGCCCGAGGCAACCATGCCCCAGGCACCCGCGCCCCAGGCAGCCACGCCCGAGGCGCCCTCGCCTACCCCGCGAGCCAGGAACGGAGCCAGAAGGTGGACCACAAGCACGAGAACCTCGGAACCGTGGTCGCCGTGCGTGGGGGCGTCGTCGACGTGCGCTTCGAGGAAGCGTTGCCGGAGAACCGCGAGATGCTCATGGCGGGCGCCGCGCGCAACGTGCGCTTAGAGGTGATGTCGCAGGTCGGCGACCGCACCGTAAGGTGCCTGGCCTACACGTCCACCAGCGGCCTGGCGCGCGGCGAAGTGGCGCGCGCGACGGGCAGCGAGCTCATGATCCCCGTCGGCCCGGAACTGAAGGGCCGCGTGTTCGACGTGTTCGGGGAGCCCATCGACGGCCTGGGGGCCCTTCCAGGCAGCCAGCTGCGCCCCCTACTGCAGGCGCCCGTGGCGCTGCAGGACCAGGCGGTCACCTCGGAGATCCTCCCCACCGGCATCAAGGCGATCGACGTGCTGGCACCCATCGAACGCGGCGGCAAGGCCGGGCTGTTCGGCGGCGCAGGGGTGGGCAAGACGGTGCTGATCACCGAGCTCATCCGCAACATGGCCACGCGCCACAAGGGCGTCAGCCTCTTCTGCGGCATAGGGGAACGCTCCCGGGAGGCGGAGGAGCTGGTTCGCGAGGTGAAAGACGCCGGCGTGCTGCAAGACACCGTTCTGGTGTTCGGGCAGATGAGCGAGCCCCCCGGCGCCCGCTTCCGCGTGCCGCACACGGCGCTCACCATGGCCGAGTACTTCCGCGACGACGAGCGGCGCGACGTGCTGCTGCTGATGGACAACGTCTTCCGCTTCGTGCAGGCCGGCTCCGAGGTGTCGGGCCTCATGGGCCGGCTTTCCTCCCGGATGGGTTACCAGCCCACCATGGCCACCGAGCTTGGCGAGCTGCAGGAGCGCATCACCAGCACCCGGGGGGCCTCCATCACCTCGGTGCAGGCCATCTACGTGCCGGCCGACGACTTCACCGACCCCGCCGTAGTCCACATCTTCGGCCACCTCTCGGCCTCGGTGGTGCTCTCGCGCGAGCGCGCCAGCCAGGGGCTCTACCCCGCCATCGACCCGCTGGGCTCCACCTCGTCGCTGCTCACCCCCGCCATCGTCGGCGAGCGGCACGCGCGCATAGCCCGCGAGGTCCGCGCGACGCTGGCCGTCTACGACGACCTCAAGGACATCATCGCCATGCTCGGCTTCGAGGAGCTCTCCGAGGAGGACCAGCGCGCGGTGTCGCGCGCGCGGCGCCTCGAGCGCTACCTCACGCAGCCGTTCCACGTCACGGGCGCCTTCACCGGCCAGGAGGGGCGCGCCGTGGGCCTGGAGGACGCGTTGAGCGACTGCCAACGCATATTGAACGACGAGCTGGGCGAGGTTCCCGAGAGCGAGCTCTACATGATCGGGACGCTGGCCGAGGCGGGCCTATGAAACTCCTCCTCACGGTTCCCTCCGGCGTGCTGGTCGACGAGAGCGTGGTCAAGATAGCGGCCGAGTCGGACTTCGGCGCGTTCGTGATGCTGCCGCGCCACGGCGACACGGCGGTGCTGCTGGTGCCGGGGCTCCTCTCCTACTACCTGGAAGACGGCCGCGAGGTGTTCGTCGCCGTGGACCACGGCGTGCTGGTGAAGGCCGGCGAGCAGGTGCGCGTGGCGTGCCAGCGGGCGGTGGTGACCGTCGACCTGGCGAACGCGCAGGAGATGGTACTCGAACGCTTCGAAGTGCAGAGCGAGCGGGAGAAGCGCGCCCGCACGGCCCTCATCCGCTTGGAGGCCGACATCCTCAAGCGGGTCGGGGAGTTGAGGCGTTGACGTGGCGGACGAGCAGCGCGATCCGACCCGCCGCTCCGGCGTGCCCAGGCCCGAGCCCGACAAGGCCGGCGCGGCGGCCGAGCCGGCAGCCAACGCCAAGGCCGACGACCTGGCCTCCAACGCCAAGGCCGACGACCTGGCCGCCCACGCCAAGGCCGACGACCTGGCCGACGACCTGGTCGACGTGGTGGCGCGCAAGCAGGCCCGCAAGGAGCGCTCCCGCGCCGAGGGCAGGCGTGGGCTGGCGTACGGCTTCGGCGTCTTCGGCCTGGTGGGCTGGTCGGTTGCGCTCCCCACCCTGCTCGGCATCGGCCTGGGCGTCTGGATCGACAAACGCTACCCCAGCCCCTACTCGTGGACGCTCATGCTCATGATCGCGGGGCTCATGGTGGGCCTGTTCAACGCCTGGTACTGGGTGCGCAAGGAGACCGGCGATGAGTAGCCGCGGCCTCGAGGGGCGGGGGTGGGCGCCATGAACGTGGGGCACCTCTTACTGGGTTACGGCGCCGGCGCCGTGCTGGGCACCCTGTACCTGCTGGGGCTGTGGTGGACGGTGGGGCGCGCCGCCCGCACGGGCAACCAGTCGCTGATCCTCATCAGCTTCGCGCTGCGGGCGCTGGCGCTGCTGCTGGCCCTCTACGGCCTGCTCGGCCTGGGAGCCACCGGCCTGATCGCCGCGCTGCTCGGCTTCCTCACGGCCCGCTTCCTCCTGACGCGGCTGCTGGGCCGCGGGAAGGAGGCGCGCAATGACCCTGTCTCCTGACGAGATCGTCTACTTCACGCTAGGGCCCCTGAACGTCAGCGCCACCCTCGTCTTCACCTGGGTGACCATGCTCCTGCTGATCATCGTCAGCGTGCTGGTAACGCGCGGCCTCAAGGTGATGCCGCCCATCGGGCGCGGCCAGCACGCTTTCGAGGCGCTGGTGACGTTCCTGCTCGGCGAGATCGAGGCCGTCACGGGCCAGGACCCGAAGCGGTACCTCCCGTTCGTGGGCACGCTCTTCTTGTTCATCGTGACCTCCAACGTGCTTAGCATCGTCCCGGGCTTCGAGCCGCCCACGGGCTCGCTCATGACCACCGGCGCGTTGGCCGTCGCCGTGTTCCTGGCGGTGCCAGGGTTCGGGATCGCGCGGGTGGGTGTGCGCGGCTACCTGCGCGGCTACCTCGAGCCCTCGCCGTTCATGCTGCCCTTCACGATCATCGGCGAGTTCACCCGCACGCTGGCGCTGGCCATGCGGCTCTTCGGCAACATAATGAGCGGAACCGTCATCGTCTCGATCCTGCTGGCCATCACGCCGCTCTTCTTCCCCGTGATCATGCAGGCGTTCGGGCTGCTGATCGGCGTAATTCAGGCGTACATCTTCGCGGTGCTCGCCATCGTCTACATAGCTTCCGGCACCAGCGAGACCGAGAAGCGACTCGCCAAGGACGGCGCGGCGAACGGCGCCCCCGCCGACCGCGCAGCAGAAGGAGGTAACGCATGACCGACCTAGGAATCATCGGCATGGTCTCGGTGTTTACGGCCGGGATCACCATGGCCATCGGCTCCATTGCCCCGGCCATGGGCCAGGCGCGCGCCATAGCGCAGGCGCTGCAGAGCATCGCCCAACAGCCCGACGAGACGAACTCGATAACGCGCACGCTCTTCGTGGGCCTGGCCATGGTCGAGTCGACCGCCATCTACTGCTTCGTGATCGCGCTCATCCTGATCTTCGCCAACCCGTTCTGGGGCGCCGTGACGGGAGGATAGGTGCTGAAGTGACCGTCGACTGGTTCTTGCTTGCGGCGCAGCTCATCAACTTCGCCCTGCTGCTCGTGCTGCTGCGGGTGTTCCTCTACAAGCCCGTCCTGAACGTCATGGAGCAGCGCGAGGAGCACCTGGCGCTGGTGTGGTCCGAGGCGGAGCGGGTGCAGGCGGAGGCCAAGGCGGAGGCCGCCGAGCTGGCCGAGGCGCGCGCCGGCATGGACCGCGAGCGCCGCCGGCGCCTGGAGCTGGTCGAGGCCGAGGCCGAGCGACTGCGGGCAGGCCGCCTGCGCGAGGTGGAGGTGGAGACCGCCGCCTTCCGCGTCAGCCAGGGCGAGGCGCTGGAGGAGGGTCGGAAGAAGGCGGTGGCAGCGCTTCAAGACCGCAGCGCGGAGCTGCTGCTCAGCGAGCTGCGCGCCACGCTCGACGACCTGGCAGACGACGACCTCGAGCAGCGCACGACCGCAGTGTTCGCCAGGCGGCTGCGCGAGCTGGAGCCGGAGCACGTGGCCGAACTGCGAGCGGCGGCGCTGGACGCCGCGCCGGTGATCGCCACCGCGTTCGAACTGGGCGAGCCTCAGCGGCGCGAGCTTGCCGAGCTCGTGAACGACGTCACGAGCACCACCACGCCGCCGAGCTTCGTAATCGACGACCGCTTGCTCTTCGGGGTCGAGCTGACCGTAGGCGCCGTGCGGGTGGCGGTCTCGGGCGACGAGCGGCTGGCGGCGCTGGAGGCAGGCTTCGACCAGGCCCTCGCCGACCTCGAGGCCAGGCTCAGGGCAGGCGGTAGCGGTGAAGCCTGAGGGCACCGACGACCTCACGCGCGCGCTGGTGGACGGGCTCGAGGCGCTGGACGCCTCGCGCAAGCTGCTGGGCAGCACGCTGAGCGTCGGCGAGGTGGGAACGGTCACCTCGGCCGAGAGCGGCATAGCTCGGCTGAGCGGGCTGCCGGGCGTGGCCGTGGACGAGGTGGTGCGCTTCGAGGGCGGCCAGGTGGGCCTCGCCGCCGACCTCGGGCACGCCGAGGTGGGCGTGACCCTGCTGGACAGCTCCGAGGGCATAGTCGCGGGCATGCGCGTCACGCGCACCGGCCGCGTGCTGGACGTCCCCGTGGGCGAGGCGCTCCTCGGCCGCGTGATCAACCCGCTGGGCGTGCCGCTGGACGGGCTGGGGCCCCTGGCCGGCGACGAGCGCCTACCGGTGGAGCGCCCCGCCACCCCTATCTTCGAGCGCGCCCCCGTCTCGCGGCCGCTGCAGACGGGCGTCAAGGTGATAGACGCGCTCTTCCCCATCGGCCGCGGCCAGCGCGAGCTGATCGTGGGCGACCGCCAGACGGGCAAGTCGTCGGTGGCGCTGGCGTCCGTGTTGGCGCAACGGGGCACGGGCGTGAGGTGCGTGTTCTGCAGCATCGGGCAGCGCGGTTCGCAAGTGGCGCGCACGGTGGAGGCGTTGCGGGCTGCGGGCGCGTTGGAGTACACCACCTTGGTGGTCGCCAGCAGCCACGAGCCGCCGGGCCTGCGCCAGGTGGCGCCCTTCGCCGCCACCAGCATGGCCGAGGCGTTCATGGAGACCGGCCACGACGTGCTGGTGGTGTACGACGACCTCACGCAACACGCGCGCACGTACCGCGAGCTCTCGCTACTGCTGCGGCGCCCGCCGGGCCGCGAGGCGTACCCGGGCGACGTCTTCTACCTGCACGCGCGCCTGCTCGAGCGCGCCACGCAGCTCTCCGCGAAGCGCGGCGGCGGCTCGCTGACGGCGCTGCCGATAGTAGAGACGCAGGAGCGCAACCTGTCGGCTTACATCCCCACCAACCTCATCTCGATCACCGACGGGCAGATAGTCATGTCGCCCGACCTGGCGGCCCGCGGGATCTTGCCTGCGGTCGACATCGGCTTCTCCGTCTCGCGCGTGGGCAGCAAGGCGCAGCTCCCCGCGCTGCGCGCCGTGGCGGGCAGGCTGCGCCTGGCGTACGCGCAGTTCGAGGAACTCGAACGGTTCGCGCGCTTCGGCGCCGACGTGGACAAGGCCACGCAGCAGACGCTGCGCCGCGGCCGCCGCGTGCGGGCCTCGTTCGCCCAGGGCGCGCTCGACGCCGTTCCGGCAGGCCAGCAGGTGGCGCTCATGCTGGCAGTTGGCGAGGGGCTGCTGGACGAAGTGCCGGCCACGGACGTGGCGCGCGTGGAGAGGCGGCTGGCGGCGCTTGCGAAGCAGCGCCACGCCGAGTTGCTGGGCCGCCTGGAGGGCGGGGCGGAGATGTCCGACGCCGATCGCAATGCCCTACTGGGTACGGCACGTGAGGCCGTGGCCGAGACGCTGGTCGAGGCGACGGAGGCAGGGACCTCGCGGCCGGAGGCTTCGGATGCGGAGACCGCGCGCGAGACTCATGACGAGCCGGCTGAGGGAACGCCATGAGCAGCATGCTGACCACCCGCCGGCAGCTCAAGAGCGCCGAGACGCTGCAAAGCGTGGTTACGACCATGAAGACGCTCTCCTCGGTGCGGATAGTGCAGTACCGCCGCTCGGTGACGGCGCTGGAGGCTTCCACCAAGACGCTCGAGCTGGCCGTGCAGGCGCTGCTGACGCTGCACCCGGAACTGCTCGAGGTGGAGGCGGCTCCCACGGGCCGCTCGGTGGCGGCCGTGATACTCGGCTCGGACCGCGGCCTGTGCGGCCCCTTCAACGAGCGCATCATCCGCCACGCCACCGGCCTCCTCAAGGCGCGGACCCCCGAGGGCGAGGCGCCGACGGTGCTGGCCGTGGGCCGGCGCGTGGATTCGCGGCTGAACGCCGCCGGTTACGCGCCCGCCGCGCGCGTGGCGCCGCCCGGCAACGTGGGCGCCATAGACAAGTCCGTTGTCGAGGTGCTGGCACACGTGGACCGCTGGCGCTCCCAGGGCCTGGCGGGCCGGCTCTACCTGGCCTACAACCTCCCAACGCGCGGCGCCGCCTACCAGCCGGTGGCGGTGCGCATACTGCCGGTGGACAGGCAGTGGCTGGAGCGCCTCCGGGCGCGGCCCTGGCCGTCACGCCGCCTGCCGATGGCCCTGGGCGACGGCTACGCCCTGCTTCAGGGCCTCGTGCGGCAGTTCATAGCCCACGCGCTGGTGCTGGCCTTCGCGGCCTCACAGGCCAGCGAGAACGCCGCCAGGCTGGCGGCCATGGACGCCGCCGAACGCAACATAGAGGAGCGCATAACGCAGCTAGGCACCGCGTACAGGCAGGCGCGGCAGAACGCCGTGACTGCGGAGCTGCTTGACATTCAGGCGGCTTATGCGGCGAATAGGTAGTTGGCGCGGGCCCTCGAGTTAGGGTGGCTGGCCGGTAGAGCGGGCGGTAGGTCGCTCGCTGCGCGCCGTGCGTGCGCGTGGTGGCCACTCGATGCGCATGTGGTTGTGAGGCGAACGTTAGGCCGGAATAGCATCGCGTCCATGCAGCGGCTTCGATAATCTTGGCCTGGGCTGTCGGGCACCTACATTATTGCCGCTTCGGGCGGTTGTGGAGCAATGTTTCCACCGGGCTGCCTAAGAACGCTGCCCCGCGACGGGCCAGCTTATTGCACGCAACCTAGCGTCACCATTATTCCAGCGGCAACCTTGGCAGTTGACAAGTGCACCTTGCATCACCGGACGACAATCGCCTAGACCGCTTGGGCGACTAACTGGGAACGTTTCGGCGAGTTCTCCCACGCGAAATTCGACCCAGAAAGGGCCGTAGCCGCCTACCGGCGCTGTAACCGCGATGTAACCCGGCTTGGCCCAAAGTAAAGGCCCGTTGCGGGAAATTCACATTGCGGAGGCAGTCCAATGGCCCGGAAAGCTCCAGTCATCAACGTCATAGCAGCCGATTTGTCCTACCATCGGTTGATTCAACATGCCTTGGAGCACATTGAGGCTTCGGCTTCCGAACAGCCAGGCCCTTACTCCGCCCATCTTCTGCTGGACTTCCCGATGGCATGGGCAATTGGCAGACTGACGGAGATGAATAGCCTCGACAGAGCGAAGACGCTGATCGTCACCCAAGGCACGCATGATGCATATCGCGACTTGTTGGCCAGCTTTCATATTAGCGGCGTCGTCGGGACGAGTGACCTTCGCGCCATTGTCGCAGGCATCTACGCGGCAGCGTCATCCCTCAAGACCTATCAGTGGAAGTCAGGTCTCACCTACATGGAGTTGCGGGTAACGCGCTTGTTGCTCCAGGGCTTAGATACTTCCAGCGCTGCCGAAACTTTGAGGGTCTCTCAGAAGACAATCAATGCGCACGTTTCAAACATCCTTAACAAACTCGGCATCGAGTCCCGAGCTCAGTACATTGCGGCACTGCTTGGACACAATCAGCTTTGACGCCGGCTCGCTAGTGGAGACGTGTGTTACCTGATCCTCCGCTTGGACATCCCTTTGGATTTGGCGGCCCCCATTGGTGCCGCCCATCCAGCTTGGTAAGATTCAGGCGCTCGACTACGATTCCAAATTCTAGACTCCAGTTGCCAGCATTGACAAAGCCAGTACCACAATACTGGATGACCAGCCGGCAGCTAACTCCGCGGCCCGGCCGGGAGCGAGCATAATCCGCACTTCCGCCATGTTAGGAGGGACTTACCAGGCGGAGCGGATCCTGCGAATCCTGGCTGTAACTGCCGATTTTCGATAATCGCCCGGCCTCAGGCTATCTCGCGCTGCAAGCCATACCTCAAGGTCGTCATCCAGAACAGTTCCTAGCTGGATTAGCGCGTCGGTGTCTTGCGAAATCAATACAGCCTGACGAATGGATTCCTCAAGATGGTGTCGATGGTCGACGATTGCAGGAGCGTCCGACTGTGGAAGCAATGGTCCCGCGTAGAGATTTAGTGCCGCTTGGAATTTGCCGCTTTCAATGTAACTCGTGGCTTCCAAGAAGTCGGACTTAACCGGGGTTTCCAACTTGTATGGCGATTTTGAAATCGGGAACTTCTTGCGTAACCGCGATACGGCGACCTTGGTTCTTTTGGCATCACCCACGTCTCCATACTGAAATGAATGTAGCTTTTCGGCTGTTAGGCCGGCAGGGTAAAGGAGGAGCAGGGTAAGAATCTCCGCCTGTCGTGTCGACAATTCCACTGACTTTGGGCCGTCTCGCATTTGCTGGCCTCCAAGAAACCGGAGCTCCACGGTCACCTTGGAATCCCGATATAGCTTTTTTACGGCTTCTAAACACTCATGATCAGCAGCTAGCAGTTTCCAACCAGAGTCGCTTAGCGGATCTAGGTAGTACGCATGATTCTTCAGGCATTTCAATGCCCCCTTGGCGTCATTCATTAGGAGCCTCGATATGGCTACCCATATGGCCGCTTGGGCAACGTGAACTGCTGCTGCAACTGGCTTGAGGTCTTCTAGGGCGCTCCGCAAATGGCTTTCGGCCTGGGCCTCGCCTCCGGTCAGGAGAACCATGCCCTTGATTAGTTTCCCCAAAGCCTTTTCGAGTGCAGAACCAGTCCGGCTAATCGAAAAGACTTGATGAGAGAGCGCTTCAGCGTCTCGTTGTTTTCGCTGGGCGATTTTCAGAGCCACTAGCTCCAGTGAAGCGAGTGCAGACGCCTCCACTGGGGACCTTTCCACAAGAGCGCTAAGCCTTTCTCCCGCACGATCGAGATCTCCCGTCACCAAGTCAACTCCTCCCAGGGTAGAAATCAACATTTCGAGACCTGGGACATCAATCAATTCACTTCCAACGCTAATGTCAGCCAATAGCGTTTTGGCCTCATGCGCTTCGCCGACCAAGAGCGTGGCAAAGGCCAAGGTCGCTTTAGCCGACAACTTCCGAGACACATCTACCACTTCTCGCCGTCTCTTCTCCCCAAGCGCCCAGCGCGCCCAGCCAATTGCCTCTCGATAGTTACCGACGCGAATTTCATGTTGCGCGATGTCGATTCCGCACGCCACGACGAGATGGTGTGCCCCATCCATGTCGGCCAAGCGCATCGCTTCTCTAAACATCACAATCGGCATGTCTCTCTCGCCGTGTATGCCCAATGCAAATCCATGTGCTCTTAGGGTGATTGGCGCTTCTAGCGCGCTTATGGCCGCTGCCGTCTCGCTTAACATATTCATACCTGGATAGGCCATCGCAACCGTCGACCTGAGTTCTGGAGCTTCTGAATCGTGAAGGATTCGACGGATTCGTGGCATCAGCAACCACTGTTTTCCAATCGCACAAGCGGCCGCGAAACCCCAATATGCCGTTTTGGGCTCATCACGGAATTTGTTCGGCAAGCCGGATAGTCGCGCATAAATGTACTCGTGCTCGCCCCGGTTAAAGAACCAGTCCCCCGCTCGGTCAATGAACCCCGGAATTCGATCTGGCGCGAGTTGACACGCATAATCAAAGGCCATGCCCCACATTTCGCGGTGTATCAAGCCGTCGATCACTTGGCCTGGAGAAAGGGCGCTCCCCCCTCTTTCCGGTTCATCAGTTCTCGAGTATTTTTCCACTATCGGCAGACGCAAGAGAGACGATAGAACGTCAAGGTAATTGCCGGCATTCTGTTCGTGAGCTAATAGCACTGATTCGGGCTCAACCAGGTCAGGCGTCTCAAGGAGCGCTTCTGACTCTGTCAATCGCAGAAAATCCCCGTCCACGACAACGTAATTGGCCAGTTGCAACGGGATACTTGACGAGATCTCATCAACGACGACTATAGCGTCACAGGTTGGCCCCAAAGTCGCAAGCAGCTTCATTATGTGGTGCCAATTTGTCTCGGCCCAGCCCGACACAAGTCGAAACGGACCTACTCGCATTTGATACTCCTCAATCACAGATATGGCCGCCGAGAAAGACCCACTGTTCTCGCCGAACGAAGTGCCAAGTCCACGAGCAATAGAACTTCTCAGAACTCTCGCGAAAGCATCCTCATCCATGGGCTGGTCAACCCAAACTGAAAGCAAAGGCAAATTGGACGACAACAGGGCACCGCATATTACGTCAATTCCACTCCTGCGGTGGCAACGCAACAGAGTACGCCGCGGTACTCTTGCAAGCGTCGCCTGCATTCGCATCCGCCAACTATTGCTCATCCCCAATTTATCCTTCCCGAACTTGACGTTGCGTCCGTGAGACCACGCGCCGGGCCCAAGAAAATCAAACGCTCTTCAGCGAATCCAGAGGAGACACTTCGGCACCCTGCTGCCACTGCCTTGATTTTGACTATTGTCTCACAATAAAGACAAAGGCCCGTCAACCTCTAGGCTATTGCCAAGGGCCAGACTGAAGCCGGACTATTAGGCATTGAGGTCTACCGGACACGGCACGCCATAGTCGCACAGTGGCTCGAAGGGGACTAAACGAGTGATTGCCTTACCTAACGCGTTTCCCTTTCCAGAATGCCTACTCACATCCGCGGCTCAGCGGCACGTCAACTGAGAGCTTCCACGCAGCTAGGTAGTTGTTGAGGGCATTCAACTTCACGCCAGGCTCGGTTGTATAGTCGCAGTCCACTTCTCTCGGCGAATCCGGCCAGCTGAGTAAAGCTTCTCAAACAACCGCACTAATTCCGCGTCAAAGTGGAGGCCAGCTGCGCCACGAATGTAGACGATAGCTTGGTCGGGCGTAAGTGCAGCGCGATAGGCACGGTTGCTTGTTAGGGCCTCGAACACATCCACTATAGCGATAATCCGTGCTGCTAAGGGGATGCCCGTAGCCCGTCTGCCTTCCGGATAACCGTAGCCATCCCAGCGCTCGTGGTGGAACCGGACTGCATTGACAAGATCCGATTCATCCGGAAGCACTGCCATAATTATCTCTGCCCCAACTACTGGGTGCCTTCGAATCTCTCTAAGCTCCTCATCACTAAGCCTACCAGTCTTCTCAAGAATCGACTTGGGCACGGCGATCTTGCCCAAATCGTGTAAGACGCCTGCACAGTACAAGGAGCTCAATGCGTCGTCGGGTAGACCTAGTTCTCTGCCCAAAAGGACAGCTGTTTCAGCCACCCACTTGCTGTGCTCGTGCGTATCGGGATTGTCTTTCTGTGCCAACTCGGCCAGACCCAGGCGAACTTCTTCTCTCGACAAATAGGGGGACTGCCTCGTCTCTGACGGCGACTTCATATCTGTGAGAAGGCCCCCTCGCCTCATTGAGGACCGGACGGCTATAGCCGCCAACATCGCTGAAAATGGAATAGGGATAAGCACAACGGGGGCCAAGAATCCAGAACTGACGCCAAGCAGGCCAACAGTCGTAGTGATGGACACGCCCATCAGCCACAAGAACATCTGGTTTGCTGGTGTGGTTGCATTGCGACGCCAGGTAGGCAACCAGAGTGGCGCTTTCAAGTTGGTCGCCTGAAGCCCCCGTGGCCCGATCCGCTGCATACCGCCCCCTTAGCGCCAATTCTGCGCTTGAGTTACTTAATAGAGGACTTTAGGGGGGGATCGCTTAGATTCCACATATATTCTGTCCAACACGCGAAAGGCCCGGGCAGGTACAACCCGGGCCTTCAGCCTGTTACAATCGTTCTTTGACGCTACTTACCTCTGGGAGAAATGCACCCCTGCAAAACCAATCAACGGCATGCTAACGAGGACCGCAAAAACAACCGCAGCGAAGATGCGCTTTCCAGTGTTCTTCATCCCAAACCCATCCTTCCAATGGCCGCCTCTTGGGCGACTCATACCGCTCAAGGCTTCCCTAGCCTCTGGAGACGGCTGCCGGGTAGAATCCCCCAGCACGCTATGTCAATCTGCATAGCGCTTCTATGGTCGAAGGGATTTGTCAGCGGAACATGTAGCTCCCGACTCCTCCCACCCTCTTCCAACCCCGCACCACTCCCATGATGCGAACCGAACCATTGGTCTCCCAACCAGGTCGATTGCGCTAGACCATATCAGGTCACGGGACAATTTGCAAGAACATGTAAGGCCGATTTGCACCGATGCCGACACATAAATCCCGTCCCTATAGCAAATGAGGCGGGCGTCGTCGTCGAGTTGAAACGCCCGTTTCTGCCTCGTATATACTGCCACTAGTGATTCACTTGACACCCAGCGCTTCAGAATTGCTGACGGATTGCGGACAGTGAATGCACCCGTGGAAGCTAGCCGCCTCCATGTGGAGGAGCTAATTCAGGAGAAGTTCCCCGGCGTAACACTTGAAAGCGAAGTTCAGGGATGGGCTTTCCTTGAGCGCTTTGAAGATGGGATACAAGCATTCCTAAGAATCCAGCAACCAACCGCGAAGGACGACCGTTGGGTGGGCGTGTGCTACTTCCAGACCTTGAGAGACATGGAAGCGCTGGAAGCCTTGTATAGGGCGACGAACCGGGGTGAGGAGGGCGCGAGGGTCTACTTGGCGCATGTCTTACCGTTCGTCGAGCGCCGAGAAGACGCCCTAATCGAAATGTCTCGGATTAACATCAGTTTGCTAAGCAATTATGACGCTGCTCTCTACTATCGAATACTTAGCATTAGTGAGGAGACAAGCGGCCATCTTAGAGAGGCTCTAAAGGCCGCGGAAACCGCCTGGCGGCTTATTCAGGGCGTACCAGAATACAATGTCCTGGCACCCTCCATCTTGGTCCAATTGGCGGTCCTTCATGGGCGCATCGGCAGGTCACAGCGGGCGCTGTGGTTCCTTGAGCGAGGCCTAGTCGGCACATCGGGCGTAGAACGATTGAAAGTGAAGATTCGACTTGCCACTGTACTCATAAATCTTGGGCGCCACAGGGAGGCACAAATTGAGGCCGACTCAGTCGATCTCCAGAATGCCCCCCCCTCGTTTCAAGCCGAACGAAACTGGCTCCTAGGCGAAATCGCCTGGGCAAACGGCAGCATGAACCTCGCCATCCAGCACTACACGGAGGCCATAAAGCTAGCCACCGAGCTCCAGTTCTCCTACGAGGAGTTCCTCTGCCGTCTGCCGTTGGTCTGCATCCTCGGCGTTCGCGGCGACTACACCGAGGCCCTCAACCACCTCATGCGGGCCCAAACGCTCATCTCCGACAAGTCGGATAGGCTCACCTTCCGCTTCCGCGAGGTTCTACTCAACTACTGGTCCAAGCGCTACACCGTCAGCCACGCCCTACAAGAATTCGAGGGGCTCATGCAGGCCTTCGGCGAGATGGGCCTCCTGCAGGAGCAGGCCGCGGTGCGGCTCCACTACGCAGACCTGCTCCGCGTGAGCGGCACCGACGACTGGCAGCGGCAGCTAGACGAGCTGCACGCCCTTAGCGTGTCGCTTCAGAACCAGGCCTTGCTGGCCCGCGAGTGGACGCTGCTGCCCGAGCTGCGCCAGATCGCGTTCCGCACCCACCCGCGCATCGCCGGCACGGCCGTGCAGGTGCTCGAGATCTTCACCATGGGCGACGAACGCATGCTCCTCGACGACAAGCCCGTGCACATCCCCCTTCGGCGCGGGGTCGAGCTCATGGCCTACTTCCTCGAGAACAAGGCCGTCTCCCTGAAGCGCGTGCTGCTCGACGTCTTCCCCGACGAGAAACCGTCCGCGGCTAAGTCGTACTTCCACCAGTTCCGCCACCAGTTGCGCGAGGCGCTCGAAGGCGTGGAGATAGAGTACGACTCCGAGTCGAAGCTCTACCGCCTCAACAGCGAGATCGACGTGCTTTGGGACGTGAGCGAGCTGCGAGCCGGCCGCATCATGGGCGAGACGGGCATCTTCCTCCCCTCCTCGGGCAACGAGTGGGCGTACCGGGTGGATCAACAGCTCGACGACCTCCGCACCAACGGAAATGACGGCGGCTAGCTGGGCTTAGAAGCGCACGGCATCAACCTATGAACCGCCGCTCTCACACGACCGCGGGCCATGCTAAGATCGCCCTTGATCGGAAAGAGCTTGGGTTGAGAAACAAGCACCCGGAGTGCCGTTGGGAGCGGCTTCTGTACCGGGTGCTTCATTTATGCTCCGGTTCCGGCGTTGCATGTGCATGCGTCACGGTCGGGCGTTTGCCCTAAGGATTAGTTTCGGGTTCGTGAAGGCCCTGGAGCGCCTTGTAAGAATCTCGTAATAGGACGCCCGTAGGCTGGAGCCGTGGACTTGAGGTAAATCTCCCAATACCTCTTCCCACCCTCTTCCGAAACGAACCCCGCGCCTCCCACGCGGGGTTCACCCATTTGGTGGGAATCATGTGGGCGTTCATTGGTGGTGCCTCTGCCCCAAGAAACTGCTTGCCAACGGGCGCGGCTGCCGCCGCAAGACGCAAAGTAAGAATTCTGTAAGGCGTGGCTCGTAGGGTAGAGGCGTGGAACCGAGGTAAGCCTCCCATTACCTCCTCCCATCCTCTTCCGATCTGAACCCCGCGCCTCCCACGCGGGGTTCACCCTTTGTGCATGGCTTCGTGCACGGGTCCGGCGGCCGTTCCAGCGCCTAAACGGCGCTCGGAAAATGTCGACTGGTGCTACAAACCGTGCGCGGCGTCCTTGCATTTCTGGCCCCTGACGTGGTCTAATGAACCCTTGTCGCATAGACACCACTTCAGGAGGAAACCCCTTACATGGATGAGAAAGTAAACCCCGCCGCGGGTAACCCTGCCCCAGGCACCGTCCCAGCCCCGGAAGAACGCCCGAACCAAGCCGCAGCCGCCGATGCCGAACAGGGTGTAGGCACGCCGGTTGACAACGAAGACACCACCTCCTTCACCCCGGCTTCCTCCGAAACGGCTGATACCAACTCCCTTACCGAGGTCGCGGCAACGGCCGCCGGCCACGAGCCTGGTAGCGATGACGCGGCGCCCGCCGCGGACGCTAGCAGCGCAGATGTGCCACCCGCCGCGGACGCGACCAGCGCAGGCGTAGCGCCCGCCGTGGACGCGAGCAGCGAAGAAGACGTACCGCCCGCTCCAGAGGCAAGCAGCGCAGATGTGCCGTCCGCCCCCGAGGCAAGCAGCGCAGATGTGCCGTCCGCCCCCGAGGCAAGCAGCGCGGCCACGGCCACCGTCGGCGAGGCCGACGCGGCAGCCACGGCGCCGGCCGCAGACAGCGCGCCCAGCGAGGCGTCGTCAGCTCCAAGCGCCGCCGACAACGAGATGAGCATGGAAGACGTGCTGGCCGCCAGCGACGAGATGCTGGCCCGCAAGCCCGTCCACCGCGGCATGATCACGACCGGCCAGGTCATCATGCTCGCGCAAGAAGGCATCGTCGTGGACGTCGGCGCCAAGATCGAGGGCATGCTGCCTTACAACCAGCTCTTCGAGCACGAGTCGAACCTCGAGGAAGCGGCCAAGTACTTCAAGGCCGGCGACGACATCCAGGTCTACGTCGTGCGTTCCGACATCCCGAACAGCACCATCACGCTGTCGAAGAAGCGCGCCGACCAGGAGCGCGCCTGGAACCTCCTCCAAGACATCCACGACAACGGCAAACCCGTCGAGGTCGAGATCGTGGAGAAGGTCCGCGGCGGCCTCGTGGCCAGCCTCGGCGTCCGCGCCTTCCTGCCGGCCAGCCAGGTCGACATCCGCCGCGTGAACGACCTGGCGCCCTACGTCGGGCGCCGCATGAAGGTCAAGATCATCGAGCTCAACCGGCGCCGCAACCGCGTGATCATCTCCCGCCGCGCCATCCTCGAAGACGAGATCTCGCACCTCAAGGAAGACACGCTCAAGAAGCTCGAGCCCGGCGCCCGCCTCGAAGGCGAGGTCGTCGAGATCACCGACTTCGGCGTCTTCGTCAACCTGGGCGGCGTCGACGGCCTCGTTCACCGCTCCGAGCTCACCCACGGCCGCTTCAGCCACCCGCGTGACGTGGTCAAGCTGGGCGACATGGTCAAGGTCGAGGTCCTCGACATGGACCTCGAGCGCGAGCGCATCAACCTCTCCATGAAGAAGCTCGTGGCCAACCCGTGGGACAACGTGCTGGCGCACTACAGCATCGGCCAGCGCATCACGGGCACCGTCACGAACCTCACGCCGTTCGGCGCCTTCGTCGAGATCGAGCCGGGCCTCGAGGGCCTCATCCACGTCAGCGAGATGAGCTGGACCAAGCGCATCCGTCACCCCAAGGAAGCCCTTACCGAGGGTGAGGAGGTGGAGGCGATGATCCTCAAGATCGATATCCAGCAGCAGCGGATATCGCTTGGCCTCCGCCAGACGCAGCCCGATCCTTGGAGCAGCCTGCCCGACCGTTACCCGCCCGGCACCGAGATCACCGGCCCCATCACGGGCATCACCGACTTCGGCGTGTTCATGGAGATCGAAGAGGGCATCGAGGGCCTGGTGCACATCTCCGAGCTCTCGCACGATCACATCGAGAACATCAACGAGCACTTCAAGAAGGGCGACGAGATCACCGCGGTCATCCTCAACATCGACCCGGTAGAGCAGCGCGCCAGCCTCTCGCGCAAGCGCATGCTGCCCTTCACGCCCGAGAACGCGGCGGAGTTCGGCGGCAACCAGCCCGCCGGCGGCCCCAGCCGTGGCGCCTACGCGCAACCGGCCGGCGCCGGAGCCAGCCGCGGCCGCCGTGGCCGCCGCAGCCGCGACATCGACTACGACTACAGCTACGTGGCCGACGCCGCCGGCAGCAAGACGACCACCAAGCTCGGTGACGTGTACGCCGACCTCTTCGCCCAGTTCGGCCTCGGAGACACGAAGACTGACTCCGAAGCCGAAGGCGGAGATACGCAGGAGGCGGTCGCCGAAACCGACACCCCGGAGAAGGCCGACAAGCCCGCGCCCGTCGCCGAGTCCGCGCCCGCTCCAGTCGCCAAGCCCGCGCCCGCCCCGGTCGCCAAGGCCGAGCCCGAGGAACACGTCGATCCCGAGAACGCCATCGACGCCACCGAGGCCGCCGCCATGCTCACCGCTGCCTTCAGGCAGGGCAAGCGTCCTAGCGCGGCGGAAGCCGAGGCCACGGCCGACGCCGAAGCCCAGGCGGGCAGCGACGCCGCCCACGACGAGGCCGAAACGGGAGCAGCATCCGAGGCAACGGCTCAGGAAGAAGCCGAGGACGCCTACGACCACGCCACGGAGGCCGACTTCGGCTCCGACGACGAGGACCAACACGGGTAAGGCCGGCTAGGCCGCGTACCCCTCCAGGCACCTACCGTCCCGCGCCCTGCAAAGAGCGCGGGACGGTTCTCTTGCGCCACCCCAACTACGCGCGACTGCGCCGCGCGTTGGTAGCGTGCGCCCCATGCTGGCCGACGCGCGCGTTCCCCTCTCGATCCTCGACCTCGCGCACTTGGGCACCGGCGTCAGCTCGAGCAAGACCCTCGCCAACTCCGTGCGCCTTGCCCAGCGGGCCGAGGAACTTGGCTACGAGCGCGTGTGGTACGCCGAGCACCACGGCATGCGCAGCATCGCCAGCTCGGCGCCCGAGGTGCTCATCGCCAACACGGCCGCCGCCACGAGCACCATCCGCGTCGGTTCCGGCGGCATCA
The DNA here is from genome assembly GCA_032027045.1 of Truepera sp. Classification (NCBI taxonomy): domain Bacteria; kingdom Thermotogati; phylum Deinococcota; class Deinococci; order Trueperales; family Trueperaceae; genus Truepera; species Truepera sp. The sequence goes on from JAVSMU010000001.1 coordinate 1,784,776, forward strand.
TGCTCCCGAACCACGCGCCGTTGCGCATAGCCGAGGCGTTCCAGACCCTCGAGGCCCTGCACCCCGGGCGCATAGACCTGGGCATCGGAAGGGCACCCGGATCCGACCGCGCCGCCATGGCCGCCATGCGCCCCTTCGACGCCCAGCAGTTCCCGGCGCAGCTCCACGAGCTCTTCTCGCTCTCGAGAGGCGGCTTCCCGCCAGGCCACGCCTTCCACGGCGTGAGGGCGTCACCGGCCGACGTCGCCCTGCCGCCGGTCTGGCTGCTGGGCTCCAGCGGCGCCAGCGCCGCCTTCGCGGGGAGCCTCGGCCTCGGTTACGCCTTCGCCGGGCACTTCAGCGAAGCGCCCGCCGCCTCGGCCATCACGGCGTACCGCGAAGCGTTCGTTCCCTCGGACGCCTTCCCCACCCCGCACGCCATCCTCGCCCTGTCCGTCATCTGCGCGCCCAGCGACGAGGAGGCAGAGTTCCTCGCCGGCTCGCTCGACCTCGCGTGGCTCCGCATGCGGCGCAACGAGTTCGCGCCGGTGCCGACGCCCGAGGAGGCGGCCGCCTACGACTACGACGCTCAAGAGCGCGCGTTCATCATGGAGAATCGCCGCAAGCACGTGCTGGCTTCGCCCGCCACCGTGGCGGCGCGCTTGGCGGAACTGCAGGGGCAGGCCGGCGCGAACGAGCTCATGATCTCGACCATGGTCCATTCGCACGAGGCGCGCCTCAGGAGCTTGGAGCTGCTGGCGGCCGCCTGGTAACCGCCCGCCGGCCACTTTGCGGCGGCTTGTGGGCGCCCGAACGGCTGGGCCATCGCAACCGCTTGCCTCGGGCGCGAGCCCCTTGGGCATGGGTTGTGCCGACGGTCACCGCTCCAGCGCCCGCGTTGTCGTCATGCTTGGCGCAACACAGGCTCTTACATGGCCGGCCTCGTTTCACCCGAATCCGGCCCACTCGTGCTGCGTGCGCCTCGCCAACGGACCGCTCCTTGGAGGCACCATGTTCCGTTTCCGCAGCTTCCTGCCTTTCGCTTCCGCGCTTGCCATCTTCCTGGCCGCCTGCTCGCCGCCCCCGGTGGCGAAGCCGCCTTACATCGATCTCGCCACCAACCAGCCGGCATCCGTGGTGATCGGCCAGCCCGACTTCACGCCCACCTCCGAGACAGACATGACGCGCTCGTTCACCAGTACCTACGGCCGCCCGCTACTCTTGAACGGCGTGTTGTACCTGCCCGACTACGGCGCAGGCCGCGTGATGGGCTACCTCGGCGTGCCCACGGCCAACGACGCGGCTGCCGACTTCGTGCTCGGCCGCGACGGCTTCGACGACTTCGCCCCCGGACCGGCATCGGCCCGCCGGCTGGGTGGGCCCCAGTCACTGGCCACCGACGGCACGCGCGTGTTCCTGAGCGACTTCGGTTTCAACCGGATCCTGGCCTACGACACCGCCCCAACCACCACTTACGCGCTGGCCGACTACGCGATCGGGCAGCCGGACCTCACGTCGGGCGGTCCGGGCTGCTCGGCCACCTCGCTCGACGAGCCGGAGGGCATGTACGCGCATGGCGGCAAGCTCATGGTGGCCGATTCGACCAACAACCGCGTCCTGATCTGGAACACCATCCCCCTCGACGGCATGACGCCGCCGGACGTCGTGCTCGGCCAGGCCTCGTTCGCCACCTGTGCCCTGAACGACGACGCCCAGTCGGGCTTAGGCGGCGCCGCGCCCACCGCCCGCACCCTGTACTACCCCACGGGAGTGTGGACCAACGGTCAGCTCCTCGTGGTGGCCGACGCCGGCAACAACCGCGTGCTCATCTGGACCGGCTTCCCGACCGCTAGCTTCACTCCGGCCGACCTCGTCCTCGGGCAAGTCGACTTCGGCTCCGACGCCGCAAGCGCGGCGGCGAGCGGCCTCGACGCCTTTCAGTCCGTCCACGGCAACGGCACGCAACTCTTCGTTGCCGACACGTACAACAACCGCGTGTTGCTGTGGAACGCCATGCCGACGACCAACGGCCAACCCGCCGACGCCGTGCTCGGCCAGCCCGACCTGGTTTCGGCACTGCCCAACGGCGGCGCGCTGTCGGCCACGGCCCGCGGGTTCGACCACCCGACCGGCGTTTATGCCATCGGGAACAGGCTTCTGGTGGCCGACAACCATAACCACCGGTACCTGATCTTCGAGGGGGGAACCACGCCCTAGCCGGGCGGCTCGGCCGCGGTGCTCGCAGGCCCGTTCTCGGCCCTGCACAGCCGTGATGTGCGGAAGAACATTGCGAGCCGCCCGGCTCCAAAGGTATTGCTGCAATGCAAGCTGTGCGTCCGCAACGACGTCAACCAGGAACGCGGCGAAACTCCAAGGCAGCTTGCCACCGCCCTGGGAAACCATTCGGAGGTCAAATGCGCAAGCTTAGACGAGCCCCCGCACTTCTCGCCGTTCTCGCTCTCATCCTCGCCGCCTGTTCCACGCCGCCGGCGGAGAAGCCACCGTTCATAGACCTCACCAGCAACCAGGCCGCATCGGTGGTCATAGGGCAGCCGGACTTCACGTCGGCGTCCGAGGCCGACGTCACGCGCCTGTTCTCCAGCCCTTACGGCCGGCCGTTACTTCTGAACGACGTCCTCTATCTCCCCGATTACGGCAAGGACCGGGTCATGGGGTACCTCGGCGTTCCGACGACCAACGGCGCGGCCGCGGATTTCGTACTGGGCCGCGACGGCTTCAATGATTCGGCCAGCGCCCCGGTCTCGGCAAGCCGGATGGATGGGCCGCAGTCGCTGGCGACCGACGGCACCCGGCTGTTCCAACTCGAGTACGGCTCGAACCGCATTCTCGTCTACGACACCCCTCCCACCACGACCTACCCGCCGGCCGAGCACGTGATCGGGCAGACGGACTTCGTGACTGACTCGAGCGACTGCACGGCCACCAAGTTCGATTCCCCCGAGGGCATGTACATCCAGGGCGACAAGCTCATCGTGGCCGACTCCAGCAACAACCGCGTCATGATCTGGAACCAGATCCCGGCCGACGGCACCACCCCCGCCGATATCGTGCTGGGCCAGAACGCGTTCGACACCTGCGCCGCGAACGACGACGCCCAAGTCGGAACGGACGGCCCTGCGTCCACCGCCCGGACCCTGGACTATCCCACCGAAGTCTGGACCGACGGCAAGATCCTGATCGTGGCGGACGCCGACAACAACCGCGTGCTCATCTGGAACACCTTCCCCACGTCCAACTTCGCTCAAGCCGATGTCGTTCTCGGCCAAGCCGGCTTCGGCACGAACGCTCCCGGCGTCGGGGCAAGCAAACTCGACTACCCACAGTCCCTCCACAGCAACGGCACCCAGCTTTTCGTGGCAGACGGAGACAACAACCGCGTACTCGTCTGGGACGCCATACCGACCGCTAACGGCCAACCCGCAGACAAGGTGCTTGGCCAAGCCGACATGGACTCCGCCTTGACGGACGGAGGCTCGGTCACGCCGACGGCCATGGGGCTCGCTTACCCCTCGGGTGTCTACGCGTTCGGCAACAACCTCCTCGTGAGCGACAACGATAACGCTAGGTACCTGATCTTCGAGGGAGCGGTCGCGCCCTAACCCAGCGGCTCGGCCGCGGTGCTAGTCAGGTCGCTTCTCGGCCCCACACGGTTTAGATGTGTGGGGCCGAGCCGGGCGCCCGGCGCTCGACGCAGAGATTGCAAGAAAGCTAGCTAGTTGCCGGCTAGTTGGTTGCCGGAGGGTTCCATGGTGGCCTCGAAGCTACCGGCGATTTCCAGCGCGTTAGCGGGGTCCGGATCCGCGAGGGCGTCCATGACGTAAGCGAGGGTTCCCTCGAAGTTACCGGCGATGGCGAACCTGGTCTCGTCAACCGGCCGGAATTCCGTGAGAGTCACTGGAACCTCGTCGTTCACGTAGGTGTCCTTCGTGATGGAGTCGCGGCTGTGGTACGTGATGCTTGCGTCAACCGTGCAGGGGCAATCGGTCGGCAGGTCGCCGAAGACCGTGAAAGTCAACTCGAGGCGCCCCTCCATGGTCTGCACGTCGTCGAGCGTCACGTCCGTGCCCGGGTAAGCGCTGATACCGAAGGTGTAGAACTCGCTTCCGTAGTCGAAGTGGCTCCAGTCGGCGGTGTTGACCCGCACGCCTGGCCCTTTGGTGATGACCGAGTGCCATACGCGCTGCTCCCCGCCAAGGGTCGCATTTATCACGCCCGAGGTCTCGAGCGGCTCCTGAGCCGCGGCGGACCCGGCTAGAACGACGAACACGGACGCTATCAAGACCCTTGCTTTCATGCATCAACTCCCTGCTTGGGTGGCGTGGGGGGACGGTCCCCTCGGTGATAACGAAACGGGTTGGGTCCTGTCAGGGGCATGGGTCACACCGCGTACACCCCCTGAGCCTCGCACCCTCGGCCGAGCCAGGGCGCGCCTCCTCACATGTTGCGCAGGCGCCTGATCCGCTCCTCGATGGGCGGGTGGGTCGAGAACAGGCCGCCCTCGCCGCCGAGTTGCATGGCGGGGTTCACGATGAACATGTGCCTCACGCCCTCGCTCACCTCGAGGCGAGGGCCCGGGTAGTTGCGCAGCTTCTCCAGCGCCAGCGCCAACCCCTCGGGGTTGCGCGTGATGTAGGCGCCGGTGGCGTCCGCGAGGAACTCGCGGCGGCGGCTGACCGCGAACCGCAGCAGCGCGCCGACCAGCGGGCCGATGACGAGCAACACCAGCAGGAGGACGAGCGCGAGGCCCTGGCCCTTGCCCCCGCCACCGTCGCCGGAGCGTCTGGAGCTGGAACGCCGCGAGCCGCCACTGCCGTACAGCCCGCCGTACATGCCCCAACGCATGACCATGTCGCGCAGCACCAGCAGCGCGCCGAGGGTGGCGACGAGCATCGACATGAAGCGGATGTCGTAGTTGCGCACGTGGGCCAGCTCGTGAGCCACCACGCCCTCCAGTTCCTGGCGCTCCAACAGCTGCAGCAGGCCGGTGGTGACCGCTATGGAGGCGTGTTGCGGGTCGCGGCCGGTGGCGAAGGCGTTGGGCGCCGGCGAGTCGATGACGTAGACCTTGGGCATGGGAACGCCGGCCCCTATGGCCACGGCCTCTGAAACGTTCAGCAGGTAGCGGTGCTCCTCCGCGGTGGCCACCCGGGCCCCGGAGGCGGCAAGGGCGATCTGGTCGGAGAAGTAGAACCCCACCGCCGCCTGACCGAAGCCGACGAGCACCGCAACCCCGATGAAGAAGAGCGCCGCGGTGGGTTCCACGGCCTGCGCCAGCAGGTATGCGGCGGCGGCCAGCAACGCCATCGTGACGAGGGCCAGCAGCCACGTGCTGCGCTTGTTGGCCGCCTCGTAATCGAGCAGGTTGATCTTGCGGCCCGTCCCGGGAACGGTGAACTGGTCGCCCAGCTTCTGCACGTGGCCGCTGAGCGCAGCGTGATCCACACCCGGGTCCGGGCGCGTGCCGACCACGTCGGGATCGAACTGCTGCATAGGGCACACTTTACGTCACGAAGGCCGAACCCCCGGGGCCGCCGGCTGGCGGACTCCCGGGGGCGGCCCCTCGCGCTTATCGCGCCTGTCGCGCCTGTCGGCTCAAGCCCCGGCTTGGGGAGCGGCGCCGAAGGAAACCTGGGGCACCTCGCGGTCGCCCTCGGGGATCTGCAGGAAGACGGCGGCCTTCTTGTTCATGGGACCGGCGAGGAACACGGCCGGCACCGTCTCGATGAGGGTGTTGTATTGCATGACCGCGTCGTTGTAGAACTGCCGCGCGTAGGCGATCTTGTTCTCGACGCCCGAGAGTTCCTCTTGGAGCATCTTGAAGTTCTCGTTGGCCTTGAGGTCGGGGTAAGCCTCGGCGACCGCGAAGAGCTTACCGAGGGCGGCCGTCATGACGTTGGCGGCGTCGGCCGACTCGTTCACCGTCTTCGCGTTCATGAGCGAGGCGCGGGCGCGCGTTACTTCCTCGAACACTTGGCTCTCGTGAGCGGCGTAGCCCTTCACCGTCTCCACGAGGTTGGGGATGAGGTCGGACCTGCGCTTGAGTTGAACGTCGATCTGGCTCCAGGCGTTCTGATAGCGCTTCTCGTACGCCACTATTCTGTTGTAGATCGAGACCGCGTACACACCCAACGCGACCAAGACGATCAAGACGATGAGGCTTCCCATGGTTGAACCTCCTACCAGATTGTAGCGGAAAGCGCCGCCGGGTACGGGGTGGGGCCTGCGGGGCCCCGTCAGGCGTCGCGGCTTGCTATCACTCCGCCGCCAAGCAGCCGCTCGCCGTCATATATGACGGCGCTCTGGCCGGTGGCCACCGCGAACTGCGGCTCGTCGAACTCGAGGCGGAAGCGGTCGCCCTCCAGCAGCGTCAGGGTGGCATCTTCGGGCTGCTGGCGGTAGCGCACCTGAGCCTGCACCCTGGTCGGCAACAGCTCCTCGCGTGTGAGGAAGTTGCGCAGGCCGGCTTCGAGCGTGCGCCAGTGGCACATCTCGCGCGTGCCGACGACCACCTCGTTGCTGTCGGCCCTCAGCTCGAGCACGTAGCGCTCGAGGTGCGACTTGTGAAGCCCGAGGCCGCGCTTCTGCCCGATGGTGTAGAAGGCCACGCCCCGGTGCTCGCCCACCACGGCGTAGCCCTCCGACGCGTCCACCACGTTGCCGGGAACGGCGCGCGAGGCCTCCTCGAGGTACGCCTTCACGGTGGTGGGCACGAAGCAGAGGCCGGACGAGCTCTTCTTCTCCGCCGTGCGTAGGCCGCGCTCGGCGGCCATGGCCCGCACCTCGGCCTTGGTGAGGTCTCCCAGCGGGAACAGCAGGTACTGGAGGATGTTGCGGGGCAGGGCCCACAGGAAGTAGGTCTGGTCCTTGTCGTCGTCCACGCCGCGGTGCAGTTCGGGGCCGTGCGGGCCGTCCACGCGGCGCACGAAGTGCCCGGACGCCATGTACTCGCACCCCAGGGCCTGGGCCCGCTTGACGAACGCCCCGAACTTGATGTGGCGGTTGCACCACACGCACGGGTTCGGGGTGCTGCCCGCCTGGTAAGTAGGCACGAAGGGGTCCATGACGATCTCTTGGAAGGTGTCGCGGAAGTCGAGCAGGTAGAACGGTACGTCCAGCCCGTCGGCCACGCGGCGGGCGTCGTAGGCGGCGTCGGGGCTGCAGCAGAGGTCGAAGGCGCCCGCCGGCTTCTCGTCGGGCCAGAACCTGAGCATGCTCCCGACGACCTCGTAACCCTGCTCCGCGAGGAGGGCGGTGGCCACCGAGGAGTCGACGCCTCCAGACATGGCGGCCATGACCCTGACGGGCTTCACGCCCTGGTCACCGGAGGGCATGGACTCGAGGAATTCGGGAACGCTCACGACGTCCGATTGTATGTGCCTGCACGGGGGTGGCGGGCGCCCCTGGGTTACGAACCCCGCCCCCTGCTGTAGACTTGCCCCGGAGGTGGCCGTGAAGAGCGTCCGCATAATCAGGCTCGTCCTGCTGCTAGCACTGGCCGGGTACCTGTGGCTCTTCCACGCCGCCAACCGGCAACAGGTCGAGTTGCCGATCCTCAACTATCTCCTACCGCCGATACCGGTGGCATACGTCCTGGCGTTCGCGCTGGTGGCCGGTTGGGCGGTCGGCTTCGTTCCCACGCGCCTCTCCTTGTGGCGCCGCTCGCGCGAGGTGAAGAAGCTGCGTGAGAGGGTCGCCGAGCTCGAGGCGGTGAGCGCCGGCCCGCCGGTCTCGCGCACCAGCGTGACCAGCCCTCGCCGCGCAACCCACAGCCCTTACAGCGAGCACGAAACCGAACTACCGGTGATCCCCGACCGTGGCGACCCGTACCCGGGCGAGACCACCTCGGACGACGAAGCCGGTTGATGCCCCAAGGGGTGCCCGAGGTGCGGTGGTCGGTGAGGCCGCCCGCGCCGCCCAGCGCCGTCGCGGCGCTCAGCCGCGCGCTCCAAGTCCCGCCGGCACTCGCGGCGGTCCTATGGGCCAGGGGCCTGCGCGACGAGGCGCGATCCCACTTGGATCCTCCCCTCGTGTTGAGCCCCAACCCTGCGTTGGCGCAGGCCGCCGAGCGCCTGGCCCTGGCAGTGCGGCAGGGCAAGCGCATCCTGATCCATGGCGACTACGACGCTGACGGCATCAGCGGTACCGCCGTCCTCTTCCTCGGCCTGCAGGAACTGGGCGCCAACGTCGCGACCTTCATACCCGACCGCCTGACCGACGGCTACGGCGTTCATATGGCCCGCGTTCCCGAGCACGCCGCGCGGGCCGACCTCTTCATCACGGTGGACTGCGGGGTCACCAACTTGGCCGAGATCGGGGCGCTGCAAGAAGCAGGCGTCGAGGTCATCGTCACCGACCACCACAGCCCGGGCGCGGCCCTGCCCGACTGCCTCGTCGTTCACCCGGGCCTCTCGCCCGCGGCCCGGCACGGCCTGCCCGAGCTGACTGGAGCAGGCGTGGCGTTCCACCTCCTGTGGGCGCTGCACGACGCTCTTGGGCTCGAGGCGCCTCTCGAGTACGCCGACCTCGCCACGCTCGGCACCATCGCCGACGTGGCCCCGCTCCTGGGAGAGAACCGCGCCCTGATCCGCGAGGGGCTGAAGCGGCTGCACGACTCGCGCTGGCCGGGCCTGCGCGCCAGCGTGGCTCAAGCGCGCCTCAGCGCGCCCATCTCCGCCCGCAGCGTGGCCTTCGTGCTGGCGCCGCGCCTCAACGCCGCAGGGCGCCTGGGCGAGGCCGACGTGGGGCTCGAGCTGCTGGTGACACGCTCCGAGCGGCGCGCGGCGGAGTTGGCCGTATACCTTGACGCGCGCAACTTGGAGCGCCGCAAGATCCAAGACGGCATGTACGAGTCGGCACTAGCCAAGGCCGACCCCGAGGCGCCGGCGCTGGTGATCGAGGACCCCAGCTGGCACCCCGGCGTCATGGGCATCGTCGCCAGCAAGCTGCTCGAACGCTTCTACCTGCCCGTCTACATCGCCGCCGCCGGCAAGGGCAGCGTGCGCTCCACGCCCGGCATCTCGGCCGTCGAGGGGCTGCGGGCCGCGGCGCCTCACCTGCTGCGCTTCGGGGGGCACAAGCAGGCCGCGGGCTTCGCGCTCGACATGGAGAACTTCGGCGCGTTCCGAGCGGCCGTCCACGAGTTCGCCGGCCGCTTCCCGCGGCCCGTGCCCACCGTGGTGGCCGACACCGTCATCGGCGCCGACGAGGTGACCGCGGGCCTCTACCGCGCCATCGTCGACCTCGAGCCGTTCGGCGAGGGCCACCCGGCGCCCCTCTTCGCCCTCACCGGCACGCTGGACGCGGCGCGCGCCGTGGGCAAGGACGGCAACACCCTGCAGCTCCGGATCGGGGGCGTGAAGGGCGTGGCGTGGCGCATGGGCGAGCTGGCGCCCGGCCTGCCGGTCGGCGGCAGCGTGAACGTGGCGGTGGAACTCGAGGAGAACGAGTTCCGCAACGCCCGCACCTTGGAGTTCCGGGCCAGCGCTGTTCGCGCCGCCGAGCCCCTGCGGCTGGCGCCGGAGGTGGGCGAGGACACCGCCGCGCCCCTCGTGGCGGCGCCCGTGACCCGCGCGGGCACGGGCAGGCTGGTCACCGACCTGGGCCCCGACGCCGTCGCCACCCTGGAGGGCCTGGTGCGCGCGGGCACCCCCGTCGTCCTCGCCCTGGGCCCGGACACCCTGCACGAGTTGGAGCGCGAGGCCAAGGAGCTGCCGACGGTCAGCGAGGTGCGCCGCGGCCTGCAGGCGTTGAGGCGCGGCGCGCCCTCGCCCTACCTCGCGGCCAAGTCGGAACGGATCCTGCAGGCGCTTCGCGAGCTGGGGACCGTCGACGAGCTGGGGCGGGCCGTGCGCCTGCCCGCCGGCACGCGGCTCTCCCCCTACGAGTCGCCCGGCCTCATGGCGGGCCTGTTGCGGCGCTACCAGCTCCGGACGTTCGTGCACGCCTACCGCCACCTCGACGACGAGGGGCTCGCCATCACGACCGCGCGGCTCTTCGGCGAAGCGGTGGCCGTCGCCACCGGCGACGCGCGCGCCGAGCCCCTCGAGGAGGGCGTGCCACACGCCATATACTGAGCGCGTGTCCCTGAACCTTCCGCAGCGCCCGGCCCAACGTGAAGCCCTCTCGAACCCGGCTCCCGCCGACGTGGCGGCCGAACTCCGGCGCCGCCTGGAGGCGACGGTCGAGGGCGAGGTCCGCTTCGACGCCCGCGCAAGGGCGCTCTACGGCACCGACGCCAGCCCCTACCGCATCGCCCCCGTGGGGGTGGTGGTGCCGCGAGACGAGGCGGACGTGGTCGCCGCCGTCCGCGCCGCCAACGAGCTGGGCGTGCCCGTGCTGCCGCGCGGCGGGGGCACGAGCCTGGCCGGCCAGACGGTGGCGGCGGCGCTCGTCATCGACATGTCGAAGTACCTCACGAAGATCATCGAGCTGAACGTCGAGGAGCGCTGGGTGCGCGTCCAGCCGGGCCTCGTGCGCGACCAGTTGAACGCGGCGCTGGCGCCGCACGGCCTGCAGTTCACCCCCGACGTGGCGACCACGGACCGCGCCAACGTGGGCGGCATGGTGGCCAACAACTCGGCAGGCACGCGCTCCATCAAGTACGGCAAGAGCGTCGACCAGGTGATCGAGTTGCGCGTGCTCCTGATGGACGGCACCGAGCTCCACCTTGGGCCCCTGCGGGGCAAGGAGCTGGACGAGAAGCTGGCGGCCGAGGGGCGCGAGGGCGACATCTACCGCGCCGTCCACCGCATGGTGAGTGAACATGCGGACGAGATAGCGGCGCGCTACCCCAAGGTGATGCGGCGCGTGGGCGGCTACAACCTCGACGAGCTGACCGATGCCGGCGGCGAGGGCCAGCGGCCCTTCAACCTCGCCAAGGTGGTGAGCGGCAGCGAGGGCACGCTCGCGCTGATCCTCGAGCTGAAGCTCGCCCTTCACCCCGTTCCCAAGCGCCGGCTGGTGACCATGCTCCACTTCGACTCGCTCACGAAGGCGTTCGAGGCCGTGCAGTTCATCAACCGGCACGGCCCCTCGGCGGTGGAGATCATCGACGCCGACCTCATAATGCTCGGCCGCGAGAACCCCGCCATCGCGCCGCTGATGACCTGGGTGGTGGGCGACCCGGCCGCGGTGCTGCTCGTGGAGTTCGACGGGGAGGACCTAGCCGTTTGTCGGGCCGCTCTCGCCGGGCTCGAGGCCGACCCCGAGGTCGCCGCGCTCACCTACGGCTCCTTCCTCGCCGAGGACCCGAAGCAGCAGAAGGAGATCGCCGACTTCCGCCGCGACGGCCTGGGCATCTACGCCACCATGCCGGGCGCGGCCAAGCCCACGCCCTCCATCGAGGACGCCGCCATCCCCGTCGAGCACCTGGCGCGCTACATCCCCGAGGTCATCGAGGTGTGCAGGCGCCATGGCACGCGCGCCGTGTTCTACGCGCACGCTTCGGTGGGGGTCATCCACGTCAGGCCGCTACTGGACCTCAAGGACGAGGCGGGCATAGAGCGCTACGAGGCCATCAGCAAGGACGTCTTCGAGCTGGTGCTGAAGTACGGCGGTTCGTGGAGCGGCGAGCACGGTGACGGCCTCATCCGCTCGTACCAGAACCGGCGGCTGTTCGGCGACGTGCTCTACCAGGACTTCCTGGACCTCAAGCGCGCCTTCGACCCCGCCTGGCTGCTCAACCCGGGCAAGATCGTCGAGGCGCCTGCCATGACTGAGAACCTGCGCTACGGCACCGATTACCCCGCGGTCGTCGTGCCCACCGTGTTCGACTTCGAGGCCCAGGGCGGCTTCTTGGGCGCCGTGGAGGCCTGCACGGGCGTGGGTGCGTGCCGCAAGGTGGGCGCCGGGACCATGTGCCCGTCCTACATGGGCACCCGCGACGAGGATCACTCCACCCGCGGCCGCGCCAACGTGCTGCGCGAGGCGCTCACGGGCGGCCTGCCGGGCGGGTTGACGAGCAAGGACGTCTACGAGGTCCTCGACCTGTGCCTGGAGTGCAAGGCCTGCAAGGCGGAGTGCCCCAGCAGGGTCGACATGGCGAAGCTCAAGTACGAGTGGCTGCAGCACTACTACGACGACCACGGCACGCCCCTCGCGGCGCGGGCCATGGGCAACGTGGGGCGCGTGGCGCCGCTGGCGCAGGCGCTGGCGCCCGTCTCGAACTTCTTCCTGCCCCTGAAGCCCGTGCGTTGGCTGCTCAGCAAGGTCGTCGGCGTGGACGCGCGCCGCGTGTTGCCGCGCTACGCCGCCAGGCGCTTCGACGCCTGGTTCAAGAGGCGGCCGGCGGCCGCCAACGGCGCGCTTGGGCCCGTCGCCCTCTTCGCCGACACCTGGACGATGTTCAACCAACCCGAGGTGGGCCAGGCGGCGGTGGCGGTGCTGGAGCGCATCGGTTACGCGGTCGAGCTGGTGCCCTACGGCTGCTGCGGCCGACCGCAGATCAGCAAGGGCCTAGCGCGCGAGGCCCAGCGCATGGCCGCGGGCAACGTGAGAATGCTGCACGAGTACGTGCTGCGCGGCGTGCCGGTGGTTGGGCTCGAGCCGAGCTGCGTGGCGGCCTTCACCGACGACTACCCCGACCTCGTGCCGGGCCCGGAGACCACGGCCGTGGCCGGCCAGGTGCGCATGTTGGAGGAGTTCCTCGCCAAGGAGTGGGCCAAGGGGCGCTTCGATCCCAAGGCGGTCTTCCGCAAGGGCGCCGGGGCCGTGCAGTTCCATGGCCACTGCCAGCAGAAGTCGGTGCTGGCGGCCAGCACCAGCGCCGGCCGCGCCGTGCTCGAGTGGGTGAGCGACGAAGTGACCGCGCTGGACGCCGGTTGCTGCGGCATGGCGGGCTCGTTCGGTTACGCGCACCACGACCTGAGCATGACCATCGGCGAGCAGCGGCTGTTCCCCGCCGTGCGCGAGCACGAGGGCACCACCGCCGCGCCCGGCTTCAGCTGCCGCCACCAGATCGTGGACGGCACCGGACGCACGGCCGCGCACCCCGTAGAGGTGCTGGCGGCCAACCTCCTCTGAGAGTCCAGCCGCCGAGCGGCTACATCTCGCCGGGTGCGGCGATGCCGAGGAGGTCCAGTGTGGCGGCCAGCGTGGCGCGCACCCGGTCCACCAGCACGAGGCGCGCCTCGCGCAGGCCCGGGCCCGCGCGCATGACCTGCGTGTCGGCCCGCCCGCCGGCGTCCTTGTGGTTGTAGTAGGAGTTCCAGGCCGTGGCCACGTCGAGCGCGTACTGCGCCACCGAGTGCGGCGCCAGCGCCACCGCGGCGGCCTCCACCACGTCCGCGTAGCGCCTGAGCACGCGCGCGAGCCTCACCTCCAGCGGGCCTAGTTGCCCGAAGTCGGCGCCGGCCCTGGCGGCGGCCGCGTCCAAGCCGGCGGCCGCGGCGGCGCGCAGGATGCTGCAGGCGCGGGCGTGAGCGTACTGCACGTAAGGCGCGGAGTCGCCCTGCAGCGAGAGGGCCTGCTCCCAGCGGAAGTCGATGACCTTCTTCGCCTCGCTCTTGAGCATCCCGAAGCGCAAAGCCCCTATGCCAACCTGCCGCGCCACGAGGTCCACGTCCTTGAGGCCCGGGTTCTTCTCCTCCACCACGGCGCGCGCCCGGCGCGTGGCCTCCTCGGCCACCTCGTCGATGGACAGCGTTATGCCCTTGCGGCCGCTCATCGCCTGACCCTCGAGGGTCACGACTTCGTAGGCCAGGTGGTGCGAGTGATCGAACGCGGCGCGGCCCTCGGGGGTGGCCGAGAGGGCCAGGGCGGTGCGGACGATGGTCTGCGGGTGGCTCTGCCTGGCGTCGATCACGTTGATTATCTCGCGGGCATGCGCGAAGGAGCGGCCGTCGGGGTGCAGCTCGCCGCGGGGGCTAGACGTGTAGAGCGGCTTGCCGCTCGGCTGCACCGCGAAGCGCTCGTAGGTGAGTCCCTCGAAGATGCCCGCCTTCCAGAACTGGTAGCCGATGTCCTTCGCCACGTACATCGCGTTGCCGTCCGAGCGCACCAGCACCACCAGCGGCTCCTCGAGGCCGGGCAGGAACTCGCTGACGTCCATCACGAGGGCCCCGGCGTACTTGCCCTCGGTGGGCCGCGAGACGTGGGGACTCGCCTCCATCACCTCGAGGCCGCGCTGCAGCAGCCCGCCCTGCACGATGTCGGACTCCCACACGAGGAGGTCGTAATCGGCGCCCAGCGAGTGGTAGGTCTCGAGCTGGGCCTTGAGCACCCGTTCGACCTCGGGCCGCAGCTCGCCGCGCTCCAGGCGGTGCATGACCTCCGTCACGCCGCGCTCGATGGCGTCGCCGTCGGTCTCCTTGGCGGCGGCCAGACGCACGTACAGCTCACCCAGCCAGTGGTCGTACTTGCGCCCGCCCTCGGTGCCGTAGCGGGCGCCGAAGTAGGTGACCGCGAAGATACTCTCGGCGGCCTGCCTGCCGGTGTCGTCGATGTAGTTCTGCACCTCGACGTCGTGGCCGACTGCCTTGAGGAGGCGCGCCGTGGCGTCGCCGAGGACGATGTTGCGCAGGTGTCCCACGTGCGCTTCCTTGTTGGGGTTGACGCTCGTGTGCTCGACCACGACCTTGAGGGGTTCCGCGCGCGGGCTGCGCGGCTCGAGCGTCACGCTGCGCAAGAAGGCCGCGGGCTCGACCGTGAAGTTGATGTAAGGGCCGACCGCGGACGCGCTCGCCACGCCCTCGGGCAGCGCCGTGGCGGCCACTATATCGGCGGCTATGCCCGCCGGGTTGCGGCCCAGCGCCTTGGCCAGGGTGAAGGCCACCGCGGTGCCGTAGTCGCCCGGCCTACCCTCGGGCACCTCTTGGATCAGGACCGGGACGTCCGGGGCGCCGAGCCCGGCCACGGCCCCTTCTACAGCGTGCTGCAGGGCGGAGATGACGTCGTTCATGCCGCGCCACGCTACCACAGGAGCCTTGAGATTCCCTTCCAGCGTGTAGAATCTGGGCCAGGCGCTGCCGTGGAGCGGCGCCGGGTGTCGCACGAGGCACCTTTAGTGTCTGACAACCAGTAAACTTGAGCTACTTTGACTCAACTACCTGACCCCCCGCGTGCCCCCGCAGCCGGCGGCGGCACCCCCAGAACACTTCCCCACACCGCAAGCCGCGGTCGAGACTAGGAGACCAGCATGGCAGAGGTCACCAACCGAACCGATTTCACGGCCCCCATCCCGGTCTGCCCAGTGCGCGGCTCGGTGCTCTACCCCACCATGGTCATGCCGATCGACGCCGGCAGGCCCGTGAGCATCAGGGCCATCAACGCGGCGCTGGACCGCGACCGGACCATCGTCATCGTCAGCCAGAAGGACCGCGACGTCGAGGAACCCACCGCCGACGACCTGTACCGGGTCGGCACGGCCTGCAACATCTTGCGCATGAAGAAGAACCCCGACAACAGCATCCAGATGCTGGTGAGGGCCTTCGCGCGCGTGAAGGTGAACGAGTACTCCGGCGACGAGGTCATCGAGGCCCTGGTCGAACCCATCGAGGTTCCCACCGGCGACGAGTTGGAACTCGAGGCCGCCTTCCGCGAGCTCAAGGAGAAGTTCCGCGAGCTCGTCGAGAACGGCAGCCGCGCCATCCAGAGCGAGGTCGCGCAGTTCGTGATGAACCTGGACGACCCCGGGCAGTTCGCCGACTACGTGGCGTACCACCTCGACTTCAAGCTGGCCGACAAGCAGGCCGTCCTGGAGGCTCCCACCCAGGCACAGCGCATCAAGCACGTGCTGCTGCTCATCGACACCGAGATCGAGCTGCAGGAGACGCAGCGCCGCCTCCAGCGCGAGGTCAAGGACGAGATCGACCGCAACCAGCGCGAGTACTTCCTGCGCGAGCAGATCAAGGCGCTGCAGAAGGAACTGTCAGGTTCCGACGAGGACGAGGACGAGGTCGAGGCGTTCAAGGAGAAGCTCCTCGCCCTCGACCTCCCTGAGAACGTCCTCAAGGAGGCCCAGCGCGAACTCAACCGCCTGAGCCGCATGCACCCCGACTCGGCCGAGGCGTCGGTCATCCGCACGTACCTGACCACCATCGTCGAACTGCCGTGGAACACGCGCACCGAAGACCGTCTCGACATCACGAAGGCCGGCGAGATACTCGACGCCGACCACTACGGGCTCGAGAAGGTCAAGGACCGCGTGCTCGAGTACCTGGCGGTCCGCAAGCTCAAGAGCGAGCGCGCCGCCAAGGGCGAGCTGGACGCGTTCGAGGTCAACAAGGGCCCCATCCTGCTCTTCGCGGGCCCGCCGGGAGTCGGCAAGACGTCCATCGCCCAGTCCATCGCCAAGGCCCTCGGCCGCGAGTACGTGCGCATAAGCCTGGGCGGGGCGCGCGACGAGTCCGACATCAGGGGCCACCGCCGCACCTACATCGGCTCCATGCCCGGCCGCATCATACAGGGCATCCGCCAGGCGGGCGCCAAGAACCCCGTGTTCCTGCTCGACGAGGTCGACAAGCTCGGCGTCTCCTACCAGGGCGACCCGTCCTCGGCGCTCCTAGAGGTGCTCGATCCCGCGCAGAACGCCAACTTCACCGACCACTACCTGGGCGTGCCGTTCGACCTCTCCGAGGTGCTGTTCGTAGCGACCGCCAACAACATGCAGCAGATCCCCGACGCGCTGCTCGACCGCATGGAGGCCATCGAGTTCTCCAGCTACATCGAGCAGGAGAAGCTCGAGATAGCCAAGCGCTACCTCCTGCCGCGCCAGATCATCGAGAACGGCCTCAAGCCCAACCAGGTGACGCTGACCGACGGCGCCCTCTCGCGCGTCATCACGTCCTACACGAGGGAGGCGGGCGTCCGCAACCTCGAGCGCCTCATCGGCACCCTGTGCCGCAAGGTCGCCAGGCGCATCGCGCTCGGGGAGGCCAAGCGCGTGCGCATCACCGAGCGCGGCCTCGAGCAGTACATCGGCGCACAGCGCTACACGCCGGAATCCGAGGCCGAGGACAACCTCGTGGGCGTGGCCACCGGCATGTACTACACGCCGGTCGGCGGCGACATCCTGTTCGTGGAGACGTCGGTTACGCCGGGCAAGGGCGGCCTGGTGCTTACCGGCCAGCTGGGCGATGTCATGAAGGAATCGGCGCGCGCGGCGCTCACCTACGCCAAGAGCAACGCCCGGCGCTTCGGCATCACGCAGTCGCTGCTCGATGACTCCGAGATCCACATCCACGTTCCTGCCGGCGCCACCCCGAAGGAGGGCCCCAGCGCGGGCGCGGCCATGGCCACCTCGCTCATCAGCGCCCTCACGGGCATAGCGGTGCGCAAGGACGTGGCCATGACGGGCGAGATCACGTTGCGCGGCCGCGTCCTGCCCATCGGGGGCCTCAAGGAGAAGCTCCTGGGCGCCAAGCGGGCCGGCATCAAGCACATCGTATTCCCGGCCAACAACGAGGCCGACATGAAGGACATCGGCGCGCACCTCACCAAGTCGCTCAACATGCACCCGGTGGCGAGCCTCGACGAGGTGCTCGAGGTGGCGCTGGTAGGCGGCCTCGGCGCGCTGGAGGGCCGCATGGCGGAAACCGAGGAGGCCGACCCCGCCGACGGCTCCGGACCCGGCAAGCCGACCCGCAAGCGCAACGCGGCCGCCACGGGAGGGGTGCGGGCCTGACGGAACCGCCTGCCTGAGGGCGTGACCGCCGCGGTATCCTCGGCCCATGTCACGCCCGAAGCCCCTGATCGCCGGCAACTGGAAGATGAACCGGTTGCCTTCCGCAGCAGCGTCCTGGACGCGTGAACTGCTCGCCCGCTTGGGCCGCACACCGGTCACGGCGGGCGAGCTTGCGCTCATGGTCCCGTTCACCCACCTCCCCGCCATGCTCAACCTAGCCTTCGGCAGTAACGTGGCCCTCGGGGCGCAGGACGTGAGCGCCCACGAGGCCGGCGCCTACACGGGCGAGGTATCCGCGGCCATGCTCGCCGACCTTGGGGTGCGTTACGTGATCGTGGGGCACTCGGAGCGCCGCGCCTACCACGGCGAGGACGACGCGCTCGTCAACGCCAAGGCGGCCCAGGCGCTGGCGCACGGCCTGGTGCCCATCGTGTGCGTGGGCGAGAAGCAGGAGCAGCGCGACGCCGGCAACGCCGAGGAGGTCGTGCTGAAGCAGTTGGCCGCGGGGCTCGAGGGCCTCGAGCTTGCCGGTCCTGACGACATCGTGGTCGCCTACGAGCCCATCTGGGCCATCGGCACCGGGCGCACGGCCACCGCGGCCGACGCGGCGGCGATGGGCGCCGCCCTGCGCCGCGAGTTGAGGCGCCACTACCCCGCCCTGGCGGACGGTGTCCGCCTCCTCTACGGCGGCAGCATGAAGCCGAGCAACGCCGCCGAGCTGTTGGCGCAACCCGACGTGAACGGCGGCCTCATCGGCGGAGCCAGCCTCGAGCTGGACGACTACCTGGCCATCGCGGGGGCAATCCTATGAGCACCGCGGCCGAGAAGGCAGTGGTGAACGAGCGGCTTGCCGCCTTGCGCAGGGGCCTCGAGGCCGCCGGCGCCCAGGCGCTGCTCGTCACCAACCCACCCAACGTCCGCTACCTCTCGCGTTTCACCTCGCCCGCCGACGCCGTCGTGCTGGTGCTGCCGGGTTCCGCGGTACTGCTCACCGACGGGCGCTACACGGCCCAGGCGACCGAGGAGTCGGTCATCCCGGTGGAGATTGTCGCGGGCCTCGACGACGCCGCCGTCGACCGCCTCGCGGGCGCCCGCCTGGCGGTGGAGGCGGACCACGTCACGCTGGCGCGCTACCGCACGCTGGCCGGCCGCCTCGGCTACGACCCGGTGCCGCTGGAGGGCGCGTTCACGGCCCTGCGGCTCATCAAGTCGGACGCCGAGGTGGCCGCGCTGCGCCGCGCAGCTAACGTCACCGACCTGGCCTTCGCGGAGGCGCTGCAGATGATGGCGCCGGGCGTGCGCGAGGTGGAGGTGGCCATGCGGCTGGAGACCACCATGCGCTTGAACGGCGCCGATGGCTCGGCCTTCGACGTCATCGTGGCGAGCGGCGTCCGCGGCGCCATGCCCCACGGGGCCGCCTCGCAGAAGCCGCTGGCGGCGGGCGAGCTCGTGACCCTCGACTTCGGCGCGGTGGTGGATGGCTACCACGCCGACATGACGCGCACCGTCGCCATCGGCGAGGTCGGCGCGGAGGAACGGCGCCTTTACGACGCCGTGCTGGAAGCGCAGGTTGCCGCCCTGGCCGCCGTTGCCCCGTGGCGCACCGGCCGTGAGGTGGACCAGGTGGCCAGGGACGTGCTGGCGAAGCACGGCCTCGAGGAGTACTTCACGCACTCGCTGGGGCACGGCACCGGGCTGGTCATCCACGAGGAGCCGCGCCTCAGCAAGAAGTCCGACACGGTGTTGCAGCCGGGCATGATCGTGACCGTGGAACCGGGCGTCTACCTGCCCGGCTTCACGGGGCTGCGCATCGAGGACCTGGCGGTCGTTACCGCGGACGGACACGAGGTTCTGTCGAAGAGCCCCAAGGAGTTCATCGCGCTCTGAGGGCGTGCTGGCGACTGGGTCATGCCCAGGGCGTGCTGAGGGCGTCCCCAGGGCTGAGGGCGTCCCCAGGGGCTGAGGGCGGCCCGTCAGGCCGTGACCAGTTCTTCCATGGCCCCCAAGATTCGGCCCACGTCCGCGGTGGTCGGGGCCTCGCAGTAGACGCGCAGTAGGGGCTCCGTGCCGCTGGCCCTCACCAAGACCCAGGCGTCGTCGGCGAGGTTCAGCTTGGTGCCGTCCAGCCGCTCCACGCTCGTCACCTCGCGGCCCGCCACGCTGTCCAGGGGGTCCTCCAGCTTGGCCGCCGCCCTGCTCATGGCCTCGGCGCCGCCCAGGTGGAGGTCGAGGCGGTCGTAGGCGTGCCGCCAGCCGGTGGCGGCCTCCAGGGCGGCGAAGCGCTCGCCGAGCGGCTCGCCGGATGCGGCCACGCCCTCGGCGAGCAGGAGCGCGTTCGCCAACCCGTCGCGCTCGAAGAGGTGCTGGCTCACCCCGATCCCGCCCGACTCCTCGCCGCCAATCAACACGCCGCCCCCCAACATGGCGGCGAGAACGTACTTGAACCCGACTTTCGTCTCCACCACCTCGAGGCCGCGGAGGCGCGCGAGGCGCTCGACGATCCGGGCAACCGTGACCGTCTTGACCACGGACCCGCGCCCGCCGCGGGCGTGGAGGTAGTCGAGCAGCACGGCGAAGATCTGGTGTGAGTTGAAGAACTCGCCGCCGGGTAGGACGACGCCCAGGCGGTCGGCGTCGCCGTCGGTGGCAACCGCGAAGCTCGCCCCGTCACTCGCTGCGCGCATGCGCTCGGCCGTGACCGCCAGGTTGGCGGGGATGGGCTCCGGGTTCACGCCGTGGAAGAGGGGGTCCGGGCGCCCGCGGACCTCCAGCAGGCGCTCCTGCAGGTCGTGCCGCGCGAAGTATCCCGCCAACCAACCCGCGGCCGACCCACCCATGGCGTCGTGAACGAGCCGCACTGGCGAGGAACGCAGCAGTTCGACGTCGACCAGCGCGTCGAGGGCGCCATAGTAGGCGCTGCGCACGTCGAAGTCGCCGATGTTGGAGCGGCCCCCGCGCAGGACCTGGTCGGGGCGCACCGCCTTCACGCGCTCGGCCACGTCCCGGTAGGTGGCGTCCTGGGCCGAACCGCCGTAGCTCCCCTTGAGCTTGAAGCCCGAGTAGTCGGGTGGGTTGTGAGAGGCCGTGATCATGACGCCGCCGTCCGCCTGTAAGTGCGTGACCGCGAACGAGAGCGCGGGCGTGGGCAGGTAATCCGCGCTCACGGCCACCTCCAGGCCGTTGGCGGCCAGCACCTCGCCCACCTGCAGCGCGAAACGTCTGCCCATGAAGCGCGTGTCGTAGCCCACCAGAACGCTGTGCAGGCCCTCGTCCGAGAGGTGCTCGGCGTACGCCTGGGCAGCGCGACCCAGGTTCGCGTCGGTGAACCGCGCGGCTATCACGTCACGCCAACCGTCGGTGCCGAACGTCAGATCATCGAGCCGTGAAGACTGCACTCCTAACCCCCAGGGCGCGGGTGCGCGCAGGGCAGCGCAGCAACGCTTGCGTGCCTGACGGAATGTACCACTTGATGGCGCGGCCCTGGGCCCGGCACATACACTTGGTTGCGTGAGCATCGTCATCAAGTACGGCGGCAGCGCCATGACCGATACGGCCACCAGGCGGGCGGTGGCGGCCGGCCTGCGGCGCCTGGCGGGTACGGGAACCCCGCCGGTGGTGGTCCATGGCGGGGGGCCCTTCATCCAGGCGGCGCTGGACGAGGCCGGCATAGAGCACGGCTTCGTGCGCGGCCTGCGCGTCACGCGGCCCGAGTCCATGGAGATCATAGAGCGGGTACTCACCGTGCTCGGCAAGCACCTGGCCCACGAGATCGGACCGGCCGTGGGAGTGACGGCCCGCGACGCGGGCACGCTCACGGCCACGGTGCGCGCCCCGGAACTCGGCCGCGTGGGCCGCGTGGAGGGCGTGGACCTCCGCGCCATAAACGCCCTGCGCGCCGGCGGGCTCGTGCCCGTCGTGGCATGCCTCGCCCTGGACGCCGCCGGCGAGGCGCTCAACGTCAACGGCGACGAGGCCGCCGGCGCGGTGGCGGGCGCCCTCGGCGAGGGCGTCCTGTTCCTGACGAACGTTCCGGGGGTGCTCGACGACCCGGCCGACCCCACCAGCCTCATCCCCGAGATGGCGCGCGACGAGGCGCTGGCGCGCATCCAGGACGGCCGGATAGCGGGCGGCATGATCCCCAAGGTCGAGGCGGCACTCGCCGCGCTGTCACAAGGCGCGGCCTTCGCGGTGATCGCCGACGGCCGGGACCCGAGCGGCATCGAGCGCGCCCTGGCCGGACGCGGCACCCGCGTCAAGGCCGGGTGAGGAAGTCGCGACCACCTACCGCCGGCCTGTTGAGAGTTCCGTAAGAGGGGCCCTAGTAGCTTGTCATCACAGACGGCGCCCGCTGGTGAGCACCGCCGGGGGCAACCTCGAAGGCATAGGAGCTAGAGATGAACGACGACATCACCTCGCTACCGAACGCGACCCTGCTCATGGAGGCTCGCCTCCTCGAACTCAAGATCATTCATAACGCCAGCTCGGCGATCGAGACGGAGCGCTACTGCCTCATCCAACTGGAACTAGGCGGCCGCGCGGCCAGGGAGCTGGTGTTGGACCCGCGAGACTGACGCGTACGGCACCCGCTCCCTCCTTGCAACGGCCCGACGGGTGCCGGCCGTTCAGCCCCACCAAACGCTGAAGTGTGGCCGACACCTGCGGGCTGAGCCCGCAGGCGCACTTGCTGGTCTAACTTGTGTCGGCAGTTGCCAGTTTCTTCGCGTCGTGCGCCGCGCTCCGTCTGGTAGATTTAGCGGCGATGCATTCAAGAGGGCTCGTTCGCACACTTCTCGCAGTGGTCGTCTTGGGGACCGCAGCCGCATACGCCAAGACCATCACCGTGCAAGCGGGCGACAGTCTCTGGGCGCTTGCGCGCCAGTACGAAACGGACGTCGCCACCCTCAAGAGCATGAACGGCCTGAGCACCGACTCCATCAAGCCAGGCCAGGTGCTCAGCGTCCCCGGCGATGACGAGGTCGCCGCCGAGGCCGTCAAGGTGGTCGTCGTGCAAGCGGGTGACACCCTATACGACATCGCGCTGGCGAACGGCGTGAGCGTCGAAGACCTGATCGCCTTCAACGAGCTGGACGGCACCCTCATACGCCCAGGGCAGGAACTTAGGTTGGTGGCGGGCGACAAGGTGCCCGAACCGCTGGTGGTCAAGGTCGGCGTGGGCGACTCGCTGTGGGTCATCTCGCGCCGTTACGACACCACGGTCGCCGCCATCGCCAGCGCCAACGGCATCTCGGAGACCGGCACCCTCCGCGTCGGAACTCGGCTCACCATCCCCGGACAGTACGCGGCCTCCGACATCGACGTCGGCGGTCCCGTGCCCATGACCATCGTCGTCGGCCCTGGCGACACCCTCTGGCAACTGGCGCGGCGCTACGACAGCTCCGTGGCCGCGCTCAAGAGCGCCAACTCGCTAAAGGGCGACGCGCTCTTCGTCGGCCAACAGTTGCGCATCCTGCCGGGTGCCGACGTCGGCTCCTCACGCGCCATGGTGGAGCCCACCGTTTCCGCGTCCCCCGGGCTCGAAGGCGGCGCGCTCCTGTGGCCCCTCGTCGGGACCATCACGTCCCGCTACGGTTACCGGCAGCTGCGCGTTAGTGGCAGCAACTTCCATACGGGCCTCGACATCGACGGCCACACGGGCGACCCCATCAGGGCCGCTCGCGGCGGCACGGTCACGCTCGCCGGGTGGCATGGCGGCTACGGCAACCTCGTGATCGTCACCACCGGCAACATCGAGTACTACTACGGGCACGCTTCCAAGATCGAGGTTGCGGTGGGCGACCAGGTGGCGGCCGGCGACATCATCGCGCGCGTCGGGAACACCGGAAACTCCACCGGATCACACCTCCATTTCGAGATCCGGATCGACGGCAAGACGGTCGATCCTCTAGCCTATCTGGACACGCACGCCTCGCGCTGACGCCCCGGAAGTGAGTTCACGAAGTGCGCATCGTCGTCGTGGGCGATATCCATGTACAACCCGACAAGCTGTGGCGCATGCTCAGGGAGGCCGGGCTGGCCGACGAGCATAACCGCCCCACCGACGAGTTGCGTGATGGCGGCACCAGGCTCGTGCTGTTGGGTGACCTCGTGCACGCCAAGAGCAGGCAACGTTACGCCGACCTCATCAACGTCAGGCGTTACGACGAGTACAACCCGCGCCACCTGGAGCGAGCCGAGGAGGCCCAGGTGCGCTTCCTGCGCGAGGTCAAGGGCTTCCAGGAGCGCGTACCCAGCGGCAACATGATCATCCTGCTGGGCAACCACGACTTCAACGCGGCCACGCCCGATCAGGGCCCGCTCCGGACCGACGACGTGTCGCACCTCGAATGGAAGCCTGGTTACGGTTCCGAGCTCGACTCGGAGCTGCGCGACTGGATCCTGGCGTGGCCCGCGGAGGCCGGCATCGAGGGCCTGCACTTCGCCCACGTGGGCCCGCTGCCCGAGCACAACACGTACGACCAGTCGTTCTACGTGGAGAACCGTCGCCGCTGGCTGCAAGAGGACCGCGATTATCTCGAAGGCACTCCTTACACGCTCGGTGTGTACGGACACACGCCCGTGCGCGGCGGCGTCAACGTCGCGTCGCAGGGCCGCGCGCTGCTGCTAGACACCAACGGCTACAAGGACGAGTACACCTGGCTAGAGATCGACGTGCGCAACGCCGACTACCGCCTGCGGTTGCACGGACTCTTCTTCGACGAGCTGGTGCCGCGTCAGCAACTCGACTAAGTTCGACTAGGGCGCGCCGGTCACGCTACTGTTCGACGCGCGAGTCGTAGGTCGGCGTGAGCATGACCCACGTCCTGAAGGGCGCGAGGTCGACCTCTTCGCCCCCGGCCGTCACGAAGCGCACGCCGCGCCCGTCCCTGAGCACCCAGGTACCACGCTCGGCGCGGCCCTTGAGATAGAGCGTGGCCTCGCCGCCATCGAGCGGGATGTAGAGCCGCCCGGCCGTATCGCCCGGCAGTTGCCTGGCCGTGATGGCGCCAACCAGCACGGCGTCGTAGAGCATCACCTGGCCGTCCGGGTGGTTGGCGGGCGTGCCGTCGCGGATCCAACGGTATGCGCCGAGCACAGCGTCGAAGCGGAAACCCGAAGTGTAGGCCCCGCTGTACTTGACGCTCACCTCGGTCACGCTGTCGTCATCCGCCGCCGGGGCGAACACGACGCCGCTCACCAGCGTGCTCTTCTCGGGCACCAGGCGCAGCATGGCCGTGCGCAACTCGGGGCCCGCGCTGTAGAGGTTGTAGGGCGCCGAACGGCTGCTGTCTCGTGCGAACAGCGGGCCGTTGTTGTACGCGTTCAGCGTGGGCAGAACGGAGTTGGCGATGGCGATCATGGCCCCGGGCGAGCCGCCATCGTGAACGAGCACCGCCTGGTTCGCCTGCGCGAGTTCAACGAAGTAGTCGCGGGCGCTGCGCACGGGCCCGACACGGCGCGGGAAGTTCCGGTCGTAGATGGCCATTAGCCGCGTCAGTCCGCCCTCTACGGGCACTTCTAGGATCATGCTGGCCTCGCGCAGGCCCGTCTGGGGGTAGCCGCCGACGTTGTCGATGAGCACCGCCAAGGGCCGCTCGCGCTCCATGGCGTAAGGCAGTCGCGCCAACTGGGCCGGGGCGCCCGTGCCGGCGCCCACGCCGTCGGGCGACGCGGCCAGCCCACGACCGTCTGCCGTGGCGTTAGGGTCCAGCGGGCCCGTCTGCCCGGAGGTGGCGGCGTTGCCGCCGGGAGCACGCGGGCTGTCGGCGGTGGCCAGAACGTCGGTCTCCCCCGGCCTCGTGCCCTGGTCACCCGGGGCGCCCGCGGCCGTGGTCGGCGAGATGACGTCGGCGCGCATGGTCGGGACCGGCACGCTCCGCACTTGCACGACCGTGGCTTCCGGGAGCACCTTGACGTCGCGAGCCGTACCCACCTGGGCCGCCACGCTGGGCGGCGCCAGGGGGCGGGTGCCGCTCACGCTGGCCGTGACGCCACTGGTGCCAAGCAACGTGCCCGCGGCCACCTGCGCCTCCACCATGGGGGCGTCGAGGGGGCGCGCCGCCGTGACGGCCGCGCGGGCGTCCGGCGCCGCGAGGCCGATCGACTGCGAGACCTGCGCGTTCACCATGGGGCTCGAGAGCTCACGCGGCGCCGTGACGCTGGCGTTGGGCTGCGGCGGGGCGATGTCGCGCGACTCGCTCACGCTGGCGGTCGGCTCGGAGGCCAATGCGCGCGCGTCGGCGACGCTGGCGCTGACCTCCGGCACCTTCAACACGACCGGGTCCACGAGGGGCCTCGGGGCCAGCGTCACCGGCTCGATCTCCGGCAGGGGCGTGGCCGGCACCTCCGCGAGCGGCAGTTGCTGCGTGGGCGGCGCGGCCTCGGTGACCTGAGGCAGCGGCAGGGGCGGCGTGGGCACGTCGGCTGCGGTCGACTCGAGCGGCTCGGCGGCCGCCTGCGCCGGCGGCGCCTGGGGAGCGGGGGGCTGAACCGTCTCCGGCCGCGTCTCGGGCGCCGTGGACTCCTGCTGCGGCGCAGAAAGGTCGCGGGGCGTGCCCAGCGTCTCGGCGGCCACCTGGGGCGAGGGCGCCGGTGGCGCCGGCGTCTCCGCGGTGGCGGCGAGCGTGGTCTCCTCGGAGTAGGCCGGGGTGCCCACGTCGAGGACGATGTAAGGCGGCAGGCGCTCGGGCCGGGGCCTTAGGCCGAACAGGAGCGCCAGCAGCAGCACGAGCAGGTGCAGCGTCAGCGATACGGCCATGGCGCGGCGCTTGTCCGGGTCGCGCCAGGGGGCCACTTCGCCCGTCGGGTGGGCGCTCGAGGTGCTCACGGCTGCCCGGCCCTCACCCTCCCGTGGAGATGGCGATGCGCTGGGCGCCGCCTTGCTTGATGAGGTCCATGATGCGCACGGCGGTGCCGTGATGCACGTCGCGATCCGCGCGCAGCACCACCGTCGTCATCCCCGTGCGGTTGATCTCGTCGCGGACGAGCACGGCCAGTTGCGCCTCCTCGACCCGAACGCCGCCGAAGTACACGGCGCCGTCCTTGGTGACCGTTACCGTCGGCATGTCGGAGGGCTGCGCCACCGACATCTGCGCGTCGGGGAGGTCGACTGGCAACCCCGACTCGATGGTTATGAACGTGGTGGAGACCATGAAGAAGATGATGAGCAAGAACACCACGTCGACCATCGCCGTGAGGTCCAGGTCCGCCCCCATGCCGGAGCGGCGACGCCTGCGGGCCCTGGTCACGGCTTATGCCTGGGGCGCGGGGCGGACGCCGCGCAAGTCGGCGCGTCCCTCCCGGCTCTCTTGTTGATCGGGCTTGGCTCCGGCGGCCGCCGGCTCGTCTCGCCGGTTGGCGACCGCCTGCACCACGTTCCCCATCAACTCTTCGCGGCGGAGGTCTATCTCGACGAGGCTCTTCTCTACCAGGCTGTGCAAGTAGCCGTGCCCCACGAGGACCGGGATGGCCACTATGAGGCCCGCAGCGGTGGTCACGAGGGCCTGACCGATCCCGTAGGCCAGCGCCCCGGGGTCACCGGCGCCGTGGAGCGAGATCTCCGAGAAGGAGATGATCATGCCCGTCACCGTGCCGAGCAAGCCCAGCATGGGCAGGATCTTGGCGATGATCGCCAGCGGCGTGAGGCCACGGCCGAGCGACTGCTCCTCGCGCAGCGAGGCCTCTTCGAAGGCGGCCTCCACGGCCGGGCGGCCGTACGGCAGGCGCTCGAGTGCGGCGTGCAGCACGCGCGCCACCGGTCCGCCCTGATGTTCGCAAGCGGCGAGCGCCGCCTCGAGGTCGCGCTCGCGCACGGCCGCGTTCACCCGCAGCATGAGGTTCGAGGTGTCGGTCTTCTCGCGGCTCAGCTTGAGGAACCGTTCCACGAAGATGTAGACGGCGTAGATGGAAACCAAGATGATGACGACCAGAACTGGGCCGCCGCTGGATAGCAGTTCAGTGACAGTCATTCCACGCTCCTTGCGCGGTCTCGTATCGAGGGCAATCGTATGCAAGCCCCTCATGAACGCAATGAGAGCACGCACGGCGGCACCTTGCGCTAGGCGCCACTATCCAGGCAACGGTATCAGGCTCGGCCGAGGAGCCCTGTAATTTCCGCTTCTTGTTCGCGCTGCCTCAACCCGTGTTCCGCATGCCGGCGCTGACTCCCATGAGGGAGAGCATGACGCCGTACGCGATGGCCTCGCGCTCGGGGCCCTCGGGCGGCTGCGATCGCAAGCGTCTGAGAAGCTCGACCTGAACACGGCTTATGGGGTCGACGTACGGGTTGCGCAGGCTGAGTGCGCGCGCTAGCACGGGGTCGTTGTCGAGGAGGGGTGCGCCCGTCACCGCTTCGGTCAGCTTCACGGTCTCGGCATGGTGGCGCTCGATGGTGACGCCGAAATGGCGGTGCCTCTCCTCCACCAGGCCCAAGTAGGCGCCGAAAATGTTCATGTCGGCCTTGGCGAGGCTCATCTGCGCGAAGTCGATCATGGTCGTGAAGAACGGCCATTCGCGGTACATCTCTTGCGCCAGCCCCGGATCGATCGCCCCTAAGGCCGCGCCGAGGCCGTACCAACCGGGGAGGTTCGCGCGGCACTGCGTGAAGGCGAACACCCAGGGGATGGCCCGCAGGTTGGCCATGCTTGGCGCGCCGGCACGCCGCGTGGGGCGCGAACCCAGGTTGAGCTGTCCCAGCTCCTCGATCGGGGTTACCTGCTCGAAGAACTCCATGAAGCCGTCACCGCGGGTCAGGGCGCGGTAGCGGTCCATCGCCGCCACGGCGGCCGCGTCCAGCGCCTCGCGGTAGCGCGGGTCCACGGCGGGCAGCTCCCGCGTGTCGCGGGCGCTGGCGAGCATGAAGGCGTGCAGCACCTGTTCGAGGTGGCGGTGTGCGAGGTCCGGGTCGGCGTAGCGGTCGGCCAGCGCCTCGCCCTGCTCGGTGAGGCGCATGCGGCCCGCCAGGCTGCCGGGCGGCTGGGCCATGATGGCCTTCCCGGCGGGGCCGCCGCCGCGCCCGATGCTCGTGCCGCGCCCGTGGAAGATGCGCAGCGGCACGCCGAACTCGCGGCACACGGCAGCCAGCTCCTCCTGCGCCTGGTAGAGGGCCCACGACGCTGTCACGAACCCCACGTCCTTGTTCGAATCGGAGTAGCCGATCATTATCTCTTGCACGCCGCGCCGCCGGACGTGCTCCAGGTACGGCCCGACGCTGAACAATTCTCGCACCGCCGTCGGGGCCGCGCGCAGGTCGTCGAGCGTCTCGAAGAGGGGCGTGGCGTCGATCTCGGTGACGCCCGCCTCCTTGGCGAGCAGCAGGGCCTCCATGACGTCCGACACGCCGGCCGTCATGCTCACGATGGTGCTGCCGTGCGCCCCGGGCCCGTAGACGCGCTCCGCGCGGCGGAACTCCGCCAAGAACGCGAGCGCCCGGCGCGCCTCGTCCCCGATGTTCGCGCCTTCAGGCAGGAGGGGCCGCGGCGACGCGAACTCGCGGGCAAGCACCTGCACGCGTTCGCTTTCGGGCAGCGACGAGTAGTCGGGGTGGACGCCCGCTGCGGCCAGCACGCTCGCTATAGCCGCTTCGTGCACGGCGCTGTGCTCGCGCATGTCGAGCTTGGCCAGGGGGAAGCCGAAGGCGGCCGCCCTGCGCATCGCCGGCCGCAAGAACGCGTCGGCGGGGCGGCCGCCGTGGCCGAACCGGAGCGCGGCCTCCAGCACCGTCAGGTCGGCGCGATAACCCTCTTCTCCTCCAGGGTAGGTCCCCGGGTTCGCCCCCTCGCGCACGAGCGCATCGAAGACGTGCTCCAGCCAGCGGCGGTAAGGCTCACCGGGGAAGCGCTCGCTGGTCCCGGTCGTCGCGTCCTTCGAAGCGAGCGCGGCGCGGAACTCGTCGGTGAGCATCGTGCGGCCCTCCCACTGCGAGAGGCGCTGCACCAGCTCCTCGACGTCGGCGGTGTACGCCTCGTTGGCCACGTGCGCCTGCAGCTCGAACGCCTCGCGCATCACCTCGGGCGTGACGTGTGGGTTGCCGTCGCGGTCGCCACCGATCCAGGAACGGAACTTGAGGACGGGAACGGGCGACGGGCGCGGCGGCTCGAGGTGCGGTGGACGGGCGGGTCCTTCGGCTGGGAAGTAATCGTCCAGGGCCTGTTCGAGGTCCGCCATTATGCGGGGAACGGCGTCGAGCAGGGAGCGCCTGAAGTAGTAGAGCGCGCTCTTGACCTCGTCCAAGACGGTGGGCCGCTCGGGCGCCACCTCGCGGGTAAGCCACAAGGTGGCGATCTCGGCGTAGATCTGCTCACGCAACACGCGGCCGTCTCGCGGGGTCAGCTCGACCTCGTGCAGCTGCCGGAGCGCCTCGCCTATCCGCTCGAGCTTGAGCCTCACCGTGTAGCGCTTCACCTCGGTGGGGTGCGCGGTGACCGTCAGCTGCAGATCGAGGTGCCTGATGAAGGCGGCCGCGGCGTCTCGCGACATGCCCTGGTCGCTCAGGGCCTTGACGGCGGCGGCGATGCTCTCACTACGGGGCTCCCTCACGGTGGCGCTGACCTCACGGTGCCGGTTGACGCGCACCCGGTGGATCTCCTCCGCTAGGTTGACGAGCTGGAAGTAGACCGTGAAGGCCCGCACCAGCATCTCGGCCGTCTCGGTGTCTAGCGACGCCAGCAACTGGTCGAGTTCCGGGCCGGCGTCTTCGTCACCCGCTCGCACCCCCTTCGTGAGGTACCGGACGCGCTCGACGAGGGCGAAGACGCGCTGTCCCTCGAGCTCCTTGAGGACCTGCCCTAATGCGGACGCGAGGAAATCGACATCGCCGGACAACAGCTTGAAAGCGCTCTCGTCACTCATCCTTCGTCCTCCGCGCCGTGCTCCCAGCGCACCCGCCGCACCGACACTGCCCGCCGTCCCTCCAGCTCTATGGCTACCGCGTTGACGGTGCCGCGTCCCTGGGCCGGCCGGTACCTGGCGGGCAGCTTGGTCACGAAGCGCGAGTGCACCTCCTCGAAGGCCAACCCGATGGACGAGTTCTGCACGCCGGTCATGCCCACGTCGGTTATGTAGGCGGTGCCCTTGAACACCTGCTCGTCGGCCGTGGTGACGTGCGTGTGAGTCCCGAGCACGGCGCTCACCCGGCCCGCGAGGTGGAACCCCATGACCTTCTTCTCGCTGGTCGCCTCGGCGTGGAAGTCGACGATTATCGGAACCGAGTCGTCGAGTTGCTCGAGGATGGCGTCGGCGGCGCGATACGGGTCGTCGAGCGGGTCAAGGAACACTCGGCCCATCAGTTGCGCCACGGCGATGCGCCCACCGCCGCGCGGTTCGAACACGTGCCACCCCAGTCCGGGCGTCCCGGGCGGGTAGTTGGCCGGGCGCAGCAGGCGCGGGGTCTCCTCGAGCAGCTCCATGACCTCGGACTGGTCGAAGGCGTGGTTGCCGAGCGTGACCACGTCGGCCCCCGCGTTACGTAGCTGCTCGAACTGCTTACGGGTGATGCCGAAGCCGCCGGCGGCATTCTCGCCGTTGACTATCACGAAGTCGTAATCGTTCCGCACGGCCGCGAGGTAGGCCTGGGCCGCCTTCATGCCGGGGGTGGCGAACACGTCGCCTACGAATAGAACACGCACAGGGCAGGATACCCCGGCCGCGGCGCGTGATAGATTCTCGGTCAGCATGGAGTTCGACGCCGTCGACCGCCGCATCCTGGAGATCTTGTTGCACGACGGGCGTGCCTCTCACGCCTCGGTGGCGAAGGCGGTCGGGTTGTCGGCGCCGGCCGTGGGCGAGCGCGTCAAGAAGCTCGAGCAGGCCGGGGTCATCCGGGGCTACCACGCGGAGATAGACCCGCAGGCCGTGGGCCTCGTGATCACGGCGTTCGTGGCGATCGCACCGCAGCCGCGCAAGCCGGCGCAGAAGCTCGTGGAGCGTCTCATGGAGTTCAGCGAGATCGAGGAGCTGCACGCCGTGGCGGGCACCTACTCGTTCATCGTGAAGGTGCGCGTGCCGAGCACGGCGGCGCTGGACGCCTTCCTCGACCGCCTGTTCACCACCGAGGGCGTGGAACGCACCGAGACCACCATGGTCCTGCGCACCAGCCTGGAGCGGCCCACCGCGCTGCCGTTCGCCGCCCGCTAACGCCTCAGACGAGCGCCCCACACAAGCACGTCACACGAGCGCCTCGACGAACCAATCGGGCAGCCGCCGCTGCTGGCGCTTGAGGAAGTTGGGGAAGTCGGCGTCGAGCAGGTACGTGACGGCGCTGTCGGTCTCGCTCCTGACGCTGCGCCCGTACGCCTGCACCACGCTCAACGTGGTCCGCCAGTCGTACCAGTCGCGGTCGCGTTCCATGCGTGCAGCCACCTGTTTGTCCCCCAGGTACGGATAGGGCACCTTGCACAGCACCTGCCAGCGCGCCAGGTCCTCGGCCAGGTCGATGCCCTCGGTCATGCTCGGCGTCACCAGGATGGTGGGTTCGGGCGAGCTCAGGTGCTTGGCGAGCGCCGCGTCTCGGCCCGCGGCGGTCTCGTGAGTGACGACGCGCCACGCCACCTCGCTGCTCAGGTGCTTGGCGACGAACCCGGCGATCTTGTACGAGTGTGCGTGCACCACGCCCTTCTCGTACTCGTGCTGCAGCGCCAGGTGGTTGACGGCCTGAGCGAGCAGGGGCAAGTCGCGATCGAGGTAGTGCCGCGTGAGGCGGGCGGCGGGCCTCACGACTATCGGACGGTTCTCCGGCGGGAACGACGAGGGCACGCTGATAACCTCGGCCTCGTCCTCGTCGATGCCTAGGCTGCGGAGGAACGTGCGCGCGTCGAGGATGGTGGCGGACAGCATGAGCACGCGCCTGGCGTGGCCGAAGAGGTAGGGCTCGGCCAAAGCCGCCACCTCGACTGGCTTGAACACGATGCTCGGACCGTCGTGACCGCGCCGGCGCTCGACCACCCAATCCACTTCGCCCGCGCCGTGGCTGTCTAGCAGCAGCATGATGCGCTCGGCCTGGCCGTCGAGCCACTGCTTGACGCGCAACTGCTGTAAGGCCACGTCTTCGTTGCCCACGTCCTTGAAGCCCCGCTCGAGCTCGGTCGCCCGGGCGCGCAGCTCGGGCAGCAGCAGCTCGGCGAACTCGAACGCCAGCTCGTCACCCAGGTCGGGCGGGAGCGCCCGCTGCAAGCCGGCCCGGAGCAGCGCGCCCTCGGCGATGACGACCTGCACGAAGTTCATGAGCGCGCCCTCGGCGTTGTGGGCCTCGTCCAGCACGAGGAGGTCACGCGAGGAGAAGCCGCCGGAGTAGTTGAGTTCGGCGAGGAAGTAGGCGTAGTTCAGGGCCGCGACGTTGGCGGCCATGGCCACGTCCTTGGCCGTGAAGTAAGGGCACTCGTCGCAAGCGGGGAAGCGCTGTCCGACGGTGCACGGAGCCGCCCCCGCGTGAGTGGGGGCGACGAGGCAGTCGTAGTTGGCCCGCCCTTTGAGGAGGGCGAGGTCGGGGAAATCCTGGACGTACTGGTCCTGCAAGATCTTCTGGTTGGTGACGATGAACGCCGAGGGCGCCTCGCGCGCCAGCGTTACCGCCACGGCGCTCTTGCCCGCGCCGGTAGGAGCCTCGACTATCACGAAGCGCTTGCCTTCGGCGAAGGCCTCCCGCGCCCGCTCGAGGGCCTCCGCCTGGCCTGGACGGTAGTCGGGGAACGGGAAACTCGCCGAGGGAACCATGGCGGTCGTGTCCCTGGGTGCGTTCCCGGGCGCGGTCCGAGGCGCGTTCCTGGGCGGCATGAGCCAAGCTATCATGCCCCGCCAGGCCGCCCGGAACCCGCGTGGGCAGAAGCCCAGCGGGCCACCCGTAACACGCAGAAGACCGACCCGCAGGCCGGCCCTACGCACATCCTGGTTTGGTGCCGAGGAGGGGACTTGAACCCCTACAGCCTTGCGGCCACCAGCCCCTCAAGCTGGCGCGTCTACCTATTCCGCCACCTCGGCACGCACTGCGCGAAAGCGATAAAGCCCTTCACGAGCGAAAAAGATGATATCGCTCGGGGTATAGGGGCGTCAAGCGCGGGGGCCGGGATCGGCGCCTTCCTTCCCCGGACTCGTGGCCCGACCTCGTAGCGCGGACCGGGCTAGCGGCCCGACTTCGAAACGCCGTCCTGGATTGGTGGCGAGACTTCGAAGCACCGTCACCCGCCCTCGGTCGCCGTGGCAGCGGGACAGGGCCGGCTCATGCTGGGCAGCTATCCTTCCCGGATGCGACGTTTCCGTGGACTTGGACCCACGCTCGTACTCGCCACCCTTGCCTCCGCGCTGGCAGCGTGCGGTGCGCTGAGCCCCGCCACGCCGCCGCCGAGCCCTCCAGCGCCACCAAGACTAGACAAGACCGTGGCCCTCGAAGTGGCCTACACGGGCTTCGACCATCCCGTCGGCATCGTCAACGCGGGCGACTCTCGTCTGTTCGTGGTGGAGCTCGCGGGCGCCATCCGCGTGGTGAAAGACGGCGCCGTGCTCACCACACCGTTCCTGGACCTTACCGGCATGGTCCCGACCAACGGCGAGCAGGGCCTGCTGGGCCTGGCCTTCGACCCCGACTACGCCACCAATGGGCGCTTCTACGTTCACTACATAAACCTTGACGGCGACGCCGTCATCGCGCGCTACGAGGTCTCCGGCGACCCGGACGTCGCCGCTGCCGGCTCGGCGGAGCCCCTGCTCACCATCCATCGAGGCGCGGACTACTCAAAGTTCCATTACGGCGGCCAGCTCGCGTTCGGACGCGACGGCTACCTGTACGTGGCCAGCGGCGATGGCGCCACGGGGGGCGACCCCAGTAGGCGGTTGGACACTCTGTTGGGCAAGATCCTGAGGATCGACGTGTCGGGGCCCGGGGCCTACTCCGTGCCGAGCGATAACCCCTTCGTGGGCACTCCGGGCGTAAGGGCCGAGATCTGGGCCTACGGCCTGCGCAACCCGTGGCGCTTCTCCTTCGACCGTCTGACCGGCGACCTGTACATCGCCGACGTGGGCGAGGACGCATACGAGGAGGTGAACTTCCAGCCGGCCGCCTCCAAGGGTGGTGAGGACTACGGCTGGAACGTCATGGAAGGCATGCACTGCTACGGTAGCGACACGTGCGACAAGTCGGGCCTGACCTTGCCCGTCCTGGAGTACGAGCACGACGACACAGGCCGCTCCATCACCGGCGGCTACGTGTACCGCGGGAGGCAGGTCCCCGGCCTCGAGGGCGCCTACGTGTTCGGCGACTTCATGACGGGCGAGGTGTGGCGAAGCTCGGCGGCCGACGACTGGGCCATGACGCAGATCCCGGCGCCGGCCGGCATCATGGTCACGACGTTCGGTGAGGATGCGAACGGGGAGCTCTACCTAGCCGACTTCAAGGCCGGGACGCTGTACCGCTTCCGCACCGCGCCGAACTAGGGCTGCCTCAGCCTTCCTCCGCGCGCCACCCGTTCGTGACGTCTACCCAACCGAGCGAGCGGGAAGCGGCAGCCAGTTCGTCGCAAGTCATGGGCACGGCCGAGGCGGGCGTGCCGGCGGCGGGGTACACGACCTCGAAGCGCCGCAGCGACTCGTCGAGGTAGACGCGGGCAGCCTCCGGGTTGGCGAAGGGGCACACGCCGCCCATGGGGTGGCCGGTGAGCGGCTCGAGGTCCTCAGGCGCCAGCATGCGGGCTTTGCCCCCGAACTGGCGCTTGAAGGCGCCGTTGTGCAGCCGGGCGTCGCCGGCGGCCACCACGAGCAGCGCCCGCGTGGCGTCGCCGGGGTCGTAGAACGCCAGCGTCTTGGCGATCCGGGCCGGCTCGGTGCCCACCTTCTCGGCTGCGAGGGCAACGGTGGCGCTCGACTCCTCGAACTCCATGACCGCGCCGTCCTTGCCGAACTCGCGGAGGTAAGCCTTCACGGTTTCCAACGACATCCGCCGACGATAACCGACCGCGGGCGCCACGGCCGTCGGTTATCCTCTCGCCCATGACCCTGCGCCGCCGCGAGCGCATCCACGACGTACTAGCCCACCGCCAGCCAGACCTGACCGTGCTCGCCGAGGAGGTGCACAAGCCGCACAACCTCTCCGCCGTCATCAGGAGCTGCGACGCCGTCGGCATCGGCACCGTGCACGCCGTGCGGCCGACGGGCGGCGTGGCCACGTTCAGTGCGACCAGCGCCAGCGCCGACAAGTGGGTCGAGCTGGTAGTCCACGAGGACATCACCACCGCCGTCGCCGGCCTCAAAGCGCTGGGCATGCGCGTCTACGCCGCCCACCTCTCCGAGGGGGCCATGGATTACCGCGCGGTCGACTACACGAAGCCCTGCGCCCTGTTGCTGGGCAACGAGAAGGAGGGCGTCAGCCCCGAGGCAGCGGAACTCGCGGACCAGCACGTGAAGATCCCCATGCTCGGCATGGTCCAGTCACTCAACGTCAGCGTGGCGGCGGCGGTGATCCTCTTCGAGGCCCAGCGGCAACGCCTGGCAGCGGGCATGTACGACCAGCCCAGACTGAGCGAGGACGAGATGCGCGAGCTCATGCGCAGGTGGTTGCCGAGGTGGGCCGACGAGGGAGAGAGCAGATGAGCAGGAAGTGGGGTGACGTACGGCAGGCGGCCGTTCGCGAAGGGTACCTGGACGAATCGAGGGTCGGCGAGCATAAGGACCGCATGCTCGCCGCGGTGCGCGCCCACAAGCTCGCGGAGGTCAGGACGAGCCATGGGTTGAACCAAGAGGAGATGGCGGAGCGCCTGCACATCTCGCAGTCTCGCGTGTCTCGTATCGAGCGTGGGCAACTGGATCAGTCGCAGATCTCGACCCTGCGGGCATACGTTGAGGCGCTGGGTGGCGAGCTAGAGGTATCGGCTCGGTTCGGCGACGACCGCATCACCCTCGGCTGAGTACGCTTGCTACCAAAGGCGTACCGCCCTGGCGGGCGTAGGCGGAGGGCGCCATAGGACCTGGTGGCCTATTGGGGCCGCCACCTTCGATGAGTTGCCGTTTTCTGGTTGTGCTGCCGTGGCAGCTCAGCAACCGCGGCATCAAGGAAAGATTCACTACGCCCGAACCCTACGAAGAGGATTCTGGCGCGTGATGGCACCGAATCGTAGAACCGGACGTCGCCATAAGCTCAGTAGTTCGGCATTACGTGAAGGCCACCCGTGCCGCCGCTCACGAGGCCCGGGGCGCGAGTCGACTAACCTCTACTCATGAACTTGTATCGGTCCGTTACGTTTCGTTCTCGAGGAAGCGCATCCGGCGTCGGCACCCTGGCACTCACGCTCCTGACGCTGCTGGCGCTCCTGTTAATGGGCCTCACCCAAGGCGCCCTCGCTCAGCGCCTGGTGCCCGTGGCCGACGGTCTCAAGCAGCCCGTTTCGATCACCAACGCGGGCGACTCGCGCCTCTTCGTCGTGCAGCAAGGCGGTATGGTCCGCATCGTCAAGGACGGGGCGCTCCTCAAAGATCCGTTCCTCGATATCTCGGACCGGACCAAGAGCGGTGGCGAGCGCGGCCTGCTCGGGCTGGCCTTCCCGCCCGACTACGCCACTAGCGGGCACTTCTACGTCTACTACACGGGGACGCGGGGCGAGAGCACCCTCTCGCGCTTCACCGTCACGCCGGGCAATCCGGACCGCGCAGACCCCACTTCCGAGGAGATCCTCCTTACGCAGGAGCAGCCATATTCGAACCACAACGGCGGTCAGTTGGCGTTCGGCCCCGACGGCTATCTCTACCTTGGCCTCGGTGACGGCGGCAGCGGCGGCGACCCGCAGGGCAACGGACAGAACCTCGGCGTGCTGCTCGGCAAGCTGCTCAGGCTGGACGTCTCGGGTGACAAGGGCTACAAGGTGCCGCCCTCCAACCCCTTCGTGGCCACTGCCGGCGCCCGGTCGGAGATCTGGGCCTATGGTCTGCGCAACCCGTGGCGCTTCTCCTTCGACCGCGAGACGGGCGACCTCTACATCGCCGACGTAGGCCAAAACGCCTACGAGGAAGTCGACTTCCAGCCGGCCGACTCTAAGGGCGGCGAGAACTACGGCTGGAACATCATGGAAGCCTCCCACTGCTTCGGGGCGTCCACCTGCGACCAGACCGGCCTCACCCTCCCCATCCTCGAGTACCCGCACGGGCCGCAGTGGGGCACCTCCATCAGCGGCGGTTACCTCTACCGCGGCGAGGCCGTGCCCGCCCTTGTCGGCCGCTACGTGTTCGCCGACTTCACGTCGGGCCGCGTGTGGAGCGCCGGCCCGGAGGACGGTTGGGAGTTGAAGCCCCTGTTCGAGACGGGGTTCAACGTCAGCACCTTCGGCGAGGACGCAGCGGGCGAGCTGTACGTAGCCGACTACACCAGCGGACTCATCTACCGGGTGGGGCCCTGAACCGCGGCCTCCACTGGCCTCGGGGACACCACACGTAGTCGCAGCCGGGCTCTCGCGCCGAGACGCTCGTCCGGGCCCGCATCGCCGGGCGAGCCTCGTGCCGCCTAGCCGGCTTCCGCCTGCAGGCGCTCGTAGGCGGCCATGGCCTCGCGGATAAGCGCGTAGGTGGCGTCCATGCCGTGCCAGTCTTCGACGACGGTCGTCTTGCCCTCGAGCTCCTTGTAGATCCGGAAGAAGTGCTCGATCTCGCGCAGGCGGTGGCGTGAGATGGAGTCGAGGTGACGGTTGCCGTCGTAGCGCGGGTCGTCGACCGGCACGGCGAGGATCTTCTGGTCGCGCCCCTTCTCGTCGCTCATCTCGAGGAACGCGAGGGGCCTGGCGCGCAGGACGGCGCCCGTGAAGGTCGGGCGGTTCGTGAGCACCAGGATGTCGAGCGGGTCGCCGTCGTCTGCGTGGGTGCTGGGGATGAAGCCGTAGTCGCCCGGGTAGTGCATGGGGCTGTAGAGGACCCGGTCGAGGCGGAACACGCCGTGCTCGGGGTCGTACTCGTACTTGTTCGAGGAGCCGCCCGGCACCTCGATCACCGCGTCCACCAGTTCGGGCGCGTCCTCGCCTGCGGACAGGTGATAGAAGTTGCTCATGGTGCCTCGCTTCCTTCGGGGCTGCGGCGGCTCGCTCCGCCGGCCACGACGCCCTTCAGCAGCGCCGCGGCCACGACCTCCTGTACCGCCACCGACAGCGCCGCCAACGGCACCTCCGGGCCGGTGCCCGTGGAGAGCACGAACGCCGAATCCCCGTCGAACACGGTGTGCGACGGCCGCGTGACGCGGGCGATGCCGACGTGGGCGCTGGTGGCCAACGCGTTGGCCTGCGCCTTGGTGATGGGCGCGTCGGTGGCCACCAACACCAGGGTGGTGTTGGCGCCGGGCATGGCTGCGAAGCCCTCTGCCGCCGCCAGCCCAAGCATGCCCGGCAGGCCCGCCACCAGCTCACCCGTATCGGGGTCGATGACGTTGCCCATGGCGTTGCTTATGCCGATGGCGGCAACGACCGCGCCCCCGAGCCACGCGGCGTGGCTGCCTAGGCCGCTGCCGGTGGCGAAGGGGTAGCCTCGCAGCTTTCCGACGGTGGCCCCAGTCCCCGCGCCAACGCGGCCCTGCTCCACGGGAGCGGCGCTCGCCGCCTCGGCAGCGGCCCTGCCCGCGGCTGCGTCAGGCCGCACGGTGGCCGAACCCACTCCAAGGTCGAACAGCACGGCGGCGGGCACGATGGGCACGCGGGCCACGCCGGCGTCGGTGCCGCGGCCGCGCTCCTCCAGCCAGTTCATGACCCCGTCAGCGGCCGCGAGCCCGTAGGCGCTGCCGCCCGTGAGCACCACGGCGTCGATGGCCTCCACGGTCTTGTCCGGCTGCAGCAGCACGTACTCGCGCGACCCGGGTGCCGGCCCAAGGGCCACGCCGGAGCCCACGCAGCCGCCCTCGGGCGTGAGCACCACGGTGCAGCCGGTGCGAGCGGCCAGGTCGGTGTAGTGGCCCACGCGGATGCCCGCCACCGCCGTAAGCGTCTCGTTCGTTGCCGGGCCGGCCATCAGCCCGGGGCCTTCAGGTACTTGGCGACGTCCTCGGGGTTGACCTCTATTATCTCGACGCGTTCCGGGGGCGTGTCGGCCTCGGCGCGCAGGCCGGTGGCCGTGTCGATGGGCAGTTTGACCTTCACGGCCGTGCCGACGCCGGTCGTCGAGAGTTGATCCGTCTCGCGGAAGGCGGCCCTTACGCCGCCCGAGTCGACGGCGCCCGACTTGAGGTCGAGGGTGTGGAACTCGATTCCGGGTGGCACGGGGAAACCGTCCGGCGACGACGGACGCCCACGCAGCGCCGCCGTCACGAAGTCGTTCCAGGCGTAGATGGGCTGCCGCGAGCTGTTGACGGCGTCGGTGTTGCCGTTGGAGAGCGTCATGCGGCTCGGCAGGCTGCTCGAGTCGTCGTTGCCGATCCACACGGAGGCCACGAGGCCGGGGGTCATGCCAACGAACCAGATGTCGACCTCGTCGTTGGTGGTGCCGGTCTTGCCGGCTATCCAGCGGCCGGGAACCTGGGCGCGGTTTGAGAGGCCGTAGGCCGGGTCGCGGTCGACCACGTTGCC
Organism: Truepera sp.; assembly: GCA_032027045.1. Taxonomy (NCBI): domain Bacteria; kingdom Thermotogati; phylum Deinococcota; class Deinococci; order Trueperales; family Trueperaceae; genus Truepera; species Truepera sp. Next base: position 1,824,904 of record JAVSMU010000001.1, read on the forward strand.
GTGCAGCATGTCGAGCATGATGTAGGCCGTCTGCTCGCTCCACACGCGCGCGGAGCGGGGCTCCGCCTGGTAGAGCACGTTGCCGTCGGCGTCCTCGACGCGCTCTATGAAGTAGGGCTCGGTGTACACGCCGCCGTTGGCGAACGCGGCCATGGCTGCGGTGTGCTGCAGCGGGGTGGTCTCGAAGGTTCCAAGCGCCATGGAGTAGTAGGGCGCCACGTTGTAGCCGAGCTCGCGCGCCTTCTCGGCCACGGCGTCCGCCCCGGCCGCCTCCAGCGTCTTGACCGCGGGGATGTTGCGGCTGCGGTTGAGGCTCGCCCGGATGGTCTGGTAACCGTCGAACAGGTGATCGTGGTTGCCGGGCTCGTAAGGCGGTTGGCCCCTCACGGTGAACTTGGTGGGTTCGTCGACCAGGATGGTCGCCTGGTTCATCGCGCCCTGCTCGATGGCGGTGGCGTAGACGATCGGCTTGAAGGAGCTGCCGGGTTGGCGCAACGCCATGGTGGCGCGGTTGAACTCGCCCACCGCCCCGTCCTCGCGGAGCTTCTGTCCCACCATGGCCAGCACGGCGCCGGTACTCGGGTCGATCCCCACGATGGCCATCTGCGCACCGGGCGGCACCTCGGCGTGAAGGCTTGCCTGGTTGGCGGCCACCTGCGCCTGCACGTCGATGGTCGTGACCACGCGCAGCCCGCCGCGCCCGAACACCACGCTCTCGCCGTAGCGGTCGGTCAGCCAGTTACGCACCGCGATGAGCACGGCGCGCGAGAGGTCCGAGCTGACGCTCGACTGGACGACCACCTCGGCGCCGGTCGGCTCCGCCGTGACGACGTTGCCGTTACCGTCGTACGTCACGTCCCAGCCCACGGGCTCCAGCGGATAGCGCCAGGCGCGCTCTGCCATCTCGGAACTGATGGTCCCCTGGCGGACCATCTTGTCGAGCACCTCGCGCATGCTGCGGCGCGTGGTGACGAAGTCGTCGTGGCGAGCGTTGGGCGCGGGGATGAGGCGCGCCAGGTAGAGCCCTTCGGCGAGGTTGAGTTCGATGGGGTCCTTGCCGAAGTACGTCTGGGCGGCGGCCCTGATGCCGTAAACGTTGCCGCCCCAGAAGACCATGTTGATGTAGCGCTGCAAGATCTCGGGCTTGGTGAGGCGCCGCTCGAGTTCGAGGGCGAGCATGATCTCCTTGACCTTGCGCTCCAGTGAGCGTTCCGAGCGGATGTCCTCCAACAGGGTGTTCTTGATGACCTGCGTGGTGATGGTGGAGCCGCCGCGCGACGAGTCGCCGAGGAACTCCTCGTAAACGGCGCGGCCCAAGGCGGGTATGTCCATGCCGTAGTGGTTGAAGAACTGGTCGTCCTCGTACGCCACGATGGCCTGCAGGGCCGCGGGTGAGACCTCGCTCAGGCTGACGGGGATGCGGTTGGTCGATTCGCGCCCCTCGCCCACCACCGGTACGATCACGCCTATGCGCGTGGCGCCGTCGCGGGCGTAGACCTGCGAGGTGGCGGAGAACTCGAGGGCGTCGAGCTTCTCGAGCGACGGCAGCTCCTGCGACCACTTGAGCGCCGAAGAGGTCAGTAGCCCGCCTACCGACAGCACGCCGGTGAGCAGCACGAGGAACACTCCTTGGACGAGCTTCACGCGGACCATGCTAACAACCCGGGATGAGCCTTCATGGCCGTCCGGCGACTGCCGCCTTCGGCGGAGCGCGCGAGCTTAGGGCGAGTGCGAGGGTCCGTCAAGCTTGTTCGGCCGCGCGCCCTTCGGCCGAGAACGCGAGGTACTCCTGCAGCTTGCGCGCTGCGGCTCCGCTGTCCAGAGCGGCTTCCGCGGCCTCCACGCCGCCCGCCAGGCTGTCGGCCAGCCCTGCGAGGTAGAGCGCGGCGCCCGCGTTGAAGACCGTGACGTCTCGCTTGGCCTCGCCGCCCTCGTTGGCCAGCACGGCGCGCAGGTGTTGGGCGTTGGTGACGGGGTCGCTGCCCGCGAGTTCGGCGAGTGGGTGGCGCCTCAGGCCCACCTCTTCGGGCGTAACGATGTAGGTCGTGAGGCTACCGTCCTCGTGGAGCTCGGTCACCTTGCTCGGGCCGGTAACGGTGAAGTCGTCGATGACGTCGCCGTGCACCACCAGGGCCCGCTTGACGCCAAGGCCGCGAAGCACGGCGGCCAGCGTCTCGGTGAGGCGCGGGTCGTACACCCCCATCAGCTGCCTGTCGGCCCCCGCGGGGTTGGTCAAGGGACCCAAGTTGTTGAAGATGGTGCGCGCCTGCAGGTCGGCGCGGATGGGGGCCACGAAGCCCATGGCAGGGTGGAAACGCCGAGCGTAGATGAAGGCCAGGCCGTGCACGTCGATCGACTCCGCCAGGCGCTCGGGGCTGGCGTCCAGGTCGACGCCCAGGGCCTCCAGTACGTTGGCTGAACCCGACTTGCGGGTGACGCCCACGTTGCCGTGCTTGGCCAGGCGCGCGCCGCCGGCCGCGGCCACGAACATGGCGGTCGTGCTGATGTTGATGGTGTCGACCCCTGTTCCACCGGTGCCGCACGTGTCTACGAGCGGTCCGCCCTCATGCACCGGCACCTTGATGGCCCGCTGCCTCATGGCCTCGGCGAAGCCGGTGATCTCGTCTACCGTCTCGCCCCGCATGCGCAGCGCTGCCAGCAGCGCTGCCGCCTGCACCTGTGAGAGTTGACCGTCCATCAAGCGGCCCAGGACCTCGCGCGCATCGGCGCGGTCCAGGGTCTGACCTTCGAAGATCCGGTTGAGCAGTTTGCCGATCTCGAACTCGATCATCGTTCGGGTGCCGTTCCTTCCACTAAAGCTTCGCGGGCCCCCTCCGCGTACGCGACCTCGTAACGGTAACGCTCCTCGCCCCAAATGGGCCGTAGCGGGGGTGAGAACAGGATCCGCTTTGCACCGAGCAGTACCGGGTGGACGCCCAGGGCCCATGCCACCTCGGGCGCGCCGTGCTTGCGCCACACGCGCACGTTGGCCGCGCCGGCGGAGCGTGCCTTGGCCGCCAGCCCCTCCTCGTAACCATGGTCCCAGTGCTCCACGACCGCGTCGGGCAGGAACTTGAACCTGGCGCCTGCGAGCTTCAGCCTGTAACCGAGGTCGGCGTCCTCGCCGCCGTACTCGGAGAAGGCGTCATCGTAGCCGCCCACGTCGTGGAACAGGTCGGCGTGCAGGCTCAAGGAGCCGCCCACGGCGTTCCACCAGCCGGCCACGTGGCTCAGCGTGGCGCCTCGCTTCAGGTGTGGTGGCAGTACTTGGCGGCTGATCCCCACGCGGCCCGGTACCTCGTGCAGGGCCAGGTTCTTGGCCAACCAGCCGGGGCGCGAGATCATGTCGTCGTCGCTGAAGAGCAGGACATCGCCCCGAGCCATGCGGGCCCCCTGGTTACGCGCGTATGCCGCGTGCCGGCCGGGCGCCGTGGCCCAGGACAGCGGGTAACCGGGCTGGTAACGCGCGAGGAAGCGCTCGGTGTCGTCGGTGCAAGCGTCGGCCACCACGACCACCTCGAAGGGCGCCTCCTCGCCTTCCAGCGCGCGCAGTTTGCGCTCGAGGAGCGTGCGCCGATCGTGCGTGGGCACGATGACCGAGATCGCCGGCTCCCCCCGCTTCACGGCCCGGTTACTCCGTCTTCCTCTCCCGCGCGAAGCGGAGGAAGTTCGCGAGGATGTCGTGACCGCTCTGGGTGAGGATGCTCTCCGGGTGGAACTGGACACCCCATACGGGGTGTTCGCGGTGCCGAACGCCCATCAGCACGCGCTCACCGGTGCCCGGTTCGGTGGTCCAGGCGTTCACGAGCAACTCCTCGGGCGGGTCCACGACCACCAGGGAGTGATAACGAGTGGCCGTGAGCGGGGTTTCGAGCCCCTCGAACGCCCCCGTGCCGTCGTGCTCTATAGGCGACGTCTTACCGTGCACGAGCCGCTCGGCGCGCACCACGCGAGCCCCGTACGCCTCACCTATCACCTGGTGTCCGAGGCAGACCCCGAGCATCGGGTACGTAGGGCCGAGGGCGCGCACGAGGTCCACCGACACGCCCGCCTCCCCCGGGGTGCGCGGTCCGGGGGAGACGATCACGGCGTCCGGGTTCAGGGTCCTCACCGCTCCGGGGTCGAAGGCGTCGTTGCGCCACACCACCACCTCGGCGCCGAGCTCGCCGAAGTACTGCACCAGGTTGTAGGTGAACGAGTCGTAGTTGTCGACCACCAGTAGTTTGAGGGCACGCTCCGTCACGTGAGCCCCGCGGTGGCCATCTCGACGGCGCGCTTGAGCGCCTCCAGCTTGTTCATGCACTCCTGCCACTCGGTGGCGGGGTCGGAGTCGGCGACCACGCCGGCGCCGGCCTGCAGGTGGACGCGGCCGTCCTTGACTACCATCGTCCGCAGCGTGAGTGCCATGTCCATGGCGCCGTCCGCCGCCAGGTAACCGAACGCGCCGGCGTACGGTCCGCGCCGCAGGGTCTCCAGCTCGTCGATGATCTCCATGGCGCGCACTTTGGGCGCGCCAGACGCCGTGCCCATCGGCAGTGTGGCGGAGAGCGCGTCTAGCGGCGTCCGCCCCTCGGCCAGCCTGCCCTCCACCTGCGAAACGATGTGCATGACGTGGCTGTAGCGCTCCACTCGCATCAGGTCGGTGACGCGTACGCTGCCCGGCACGCACACGCGGCCCAGGTCGTTGCGACCGAGGTCCACTAGCATGACGTGCTCCGCTCGTTCCTTCTCGTCGGCCAACAGCTCGGCGGCGAGCCTCTCGTCCTCCGCGGGGTCGGGATCGCGGCGCCTGGTGCCGGCGATGGGCAGGGTCTCGACCTTGGAACCGTCGGACCTCACGAGGCTCTCGGGGCTACTCGCCACCAGCGTCACTCCGCCGAGGTCCAGGTAGCCGAGGTACGGGCTCGGGTTGATGGTCCGCAGTGCCCGGTAGAGGGCGAAGGGGTGGGCGCCGAGTTCGGCGGAGAGCCGCAGGCTGGGCACTACCTGGAAGACGTCGCCGGCATGGATGTACTCGACGGCGCGGGCCACGGAGGCCATGTAGCGCTCGCGGTCGACGCTCGCCTCGAACTCCGTAAGGCGCCCGGCGCGGTCGCCGGGAACGCCCGGCAAGGGTCCACGCAGTCGGTCGTAGGCAGCATCGACGAGGGCGCGGGCCCGCGCGGCGTCGGCGTCGTCGCCAACGGCCGCGGGGGCGATGATGAAGAGCTTGCGCTTCAGGTGGTCGAACACGACCACCAGTTCGGGTTCCACGAAGAGCATGTCGGGCGCCTGGATCGTGTCCGGGTTGGCGTCGGGCAGCCGTTCGTACTGGCGCACCAGGTCGTAGCCGGCGTAACCCACGGCGCCGGCCCAGAAAACGGGGAGCCCCGGCGCGGGCTGCGTCTCGCGCACCACCTCGTCCCACAAGACCTTGAGTGGGTCGTCGGTCTCGACCGTGACGGCGCCCGCGGGTGTGGTGAGCGTGATGGTGGAGCCGCGCCCCTCGATACGCTTGCGTTGGCCAGTGCCGATGAAGGAATAGCGCGCCACCCGCTCGCCCTGCTCGACGCTCTCGAGGAGGAAGGACGGGTGGCCGGCGATCTTCAGGTAGGCGGTGAGGGGCGTCTCGAGATCTGCGAGGACCTCGCGGTATATGGGTCTTATTGCCGGCGCCGCGGCGCCTGGGGCCACGGTGACGTGCGGACTTCGGTGCATGGATCTCTCCTCGGAGAACTTGTTCGGGGTGCCCGGCGGGACGCCGCGCCCTCGAGGCGCGGCGAACGTGAGTAGCGCGCCGTTACGCGCGCCACCGCCATCGGCCTAGTGCCCCGGTCCAGCGGTGGAGGGAAACCATGGGCGCGAGTATAGCCCGGTCCCAGGGGAAGTCATAGTCCGTGCGCCGCCCGCCCGGGCGGCCCTTCGTTACTGCCGGCCCGGAGGTACGAATAGACCGATGGCGTTGAAGCCCGCATCGACGTACAAGGTTTCGCCCGTTACGCCGCCACCGAGCTGTTCGACTAGCAGCGAGAGACCGACGCCGCCCACCTCGTCGTGCGTGATGTTGCGGTGGAGCATCGACATCTGACCGGCCTGTTCGTAGAGTTCGGTGAAGCCCGTGATGGAGCGCGCCGCGATGGTCCGCAGGGCTCCGGCGCTGATGGCGTTCACGCGCACGCCCTTGGGACCCAGGTCGTAGGCGAGGTAACGCACGCTGGCCTCCAGGGCGGCCTTGGCCACGCCCATCATGTTGTAGTGGGGCACCACCCGCTCGGCCGCCAGGTAAGTGAGCGTCACAATGCTGCCGCCCTCGCGCATGAGCGGGGCGGCGCGCTTGGCCGAGGCAACGAGCGAATACGCGCTCACGTCCATGGCGGTCTGCCAAGCCTGCCGAGAAGTTTCGACGAAGGGGTTCGAGAAGGTCTCGGCCGGCGCGAACGCCAGTGCGTGGACGAGGTAGTCGAGCTTGCCGAACTCGCCCTCGACCGCCTCGAAAAGAGCGTCCAGCGCAGCGTCATCACCCACGTCACACTCGATCAGGAACGGTTTTTCGAGATCCTCGGTGAGCTTCTCGAGCGTAGGCCGCAGGCGTTCGGCCTGGTAGCTGAAGGCCAGCCGGGCGCCGGCCTGCGCGAGGGGTTGCGCGATGGCCCAACCGAGCGAGCGTTGGTTGGCCACGCCCATGACTAGACCGGTCTTGCCGGTGAGGTCGATGCTGTACATGAAGGCTCCTTGGGTCCTGGCCGCGATGGGCATGGTTTCCGACATTCTACTGCGTCACCGGGTCGGCGCGTTCCGGCGCCCCCTGCCGCTTTCCCTTAGCCCTCTTCCATGAGCCGCTCGAAGCGCTCTCGGGCCTCGACGGCCCGGGCGCGCTCGCCGCGCGCCTCCCAGGTCTCGGCAAGCCCCTCCCAGGCGGTCTCGCTGTAGGGCTCGTGCTCCGTCATGAGCTGGTAGAGCATCGTGGCCTCCGTGAGGTCGGCTTCGTCTCTCGCCTTCTCGGCCGCCCCCTCGAGGAGGGAGAGGTGTGAGGCTTGCAGGCTGAGGCGTACGTTGTCCACCCAGTTGGAATCGAACCCCGTCAGGAAGTGCCCGGAGTAGACGCGAATCGCGTCCATGTACTCGCTCAGCCCGCCGCGCTCGCGCGCCTGACGCGCCAGCTTGCGGTAGATCTCGACGTCGTAATCGATCTGGAACTTGTCGTGCAGGTAGTAACGCCGGTTCGCGCTTTCGACCACGTCGCCGCCCATGACCTTGCGCAAGCGGTAGAGGGTGGTGTGGAAGCTGCTGGAGGCCTTCGACTCGGTCTTGCCCGGCCAGAGCGCCTCGGCGACTTCGAAGGTGGTGACGCCGGCGCGGTGCTCGAGCAGGTAGAAGAGCAGTTCGAGCGCCTTGAGCGAATCCCAATCGAGACGCTCCCCCTCGCGCATCACCCTGGGGTGCCCGAAGCCGTGCGCTGCCACCACGCCCGTGAGGGGATGCCGCAGCTCGGCCAGGCGCCGCAAGCGGACGCTGACGGCCTGGAGGAGCTCGTCTTTCTCGACGGGCTTCGTGAGGTAGTCGTCGGCGCCGAGGGTCATGCCCTTGCGCATGGAGGCGCGGTCCTCGAGGGCGGTGAGGAACAGGAAGGGTACCCCACGCAGCTCCGCGATCTCGTGCACCTGGGCGTAGAACTCGAAGCCGTCCATGGGCGGCATGGAGATGTCGGAAACGACCACGTCGGGCCGCAGGCCGTCACGGAGCTCGCTGAGCGCCTCCCGTGGATCGTCGAAAGTGATGACGCCGTAGCCGGCCCCCGTCAGGGTCAGTTCGCTGACTTTGAGCATCGACGGTTCGTCGTCGACAACCAACACCAAAGTTGCCGTCACGTGAGAAGTCTACCAACGCGGGCCAGAGCGGTTTTATGAAGAACTTGACGCCGGGGGGCGGTTCGGCGCTGCCGCCTGCGTCCCACACGGCCTTCCACCGGCCGCTCAACCATGTGGCGCGCTGCGGGTCTCGTAATGGACGAGCGCGCTGAACTCCACGCCATCGCCGTAAGTAGCCGTGGCGAACTTGATGTCCTTGATGACGTCATCTCTATCCAGGCCCTCGATGAACTCGTTGAGGCGCCGCTCGAAGTGCTCGACGCTGTTCGAGGTAACCAGCTTGAACTTCGGGTCCACGATCTTTGTCCTCCGCTCCGGCGTTCGCGCCGTCACTCACGGCCGGCCGACCAAATGATAACCGCGGCGTCTGGACTGCTAGCCTTACATCATGCCGCCCGCCGACAAACCGCGGCCCCGTAGCGAGTTGGTCATGTTCCTGGTTCGCCCGGCCGCCAATGCGGTGGTGCGGGTTCTGGCGCGAACGGGCGTCGAGCCATGGCAGGTGGTGGCCGGTCACACGGTGATCGGCTTCGTGGCGGCGTACTTGGTGGCGACGTACTCACATTCCGCGTGGGTCTGGGCGGCGGTCCTGCTGCAGGTGAAGACCGTGCTCGACAACGCCGACGGCGGCCTGGCCCGCGCCACGGGCCGCGTTACCGAGTTCGGCCGCTACTTCGACACCGTTTGCGACCTGCTCGTCAACGTCGCCCTGTTCGCGGCCCTGACCCGGCACGGCCCCGCCGCGGGCGCCTGGGTGGCCTTCGTCATCGTGACGCTGGCGCTCACGGCCGACTTCAACGCCGAGCGCCTGTACAAGGAAGCGCGCGGGGTGAAGCCCTCCGAACCCGGCCCACCGGGCGCCTGGGCATGGAGCCTCGCCCTCGTGCGCGGCTTCTACCAGGCCGTCCTCTCCCCACAGGACCGCGCCTACCGCGCCCTGGACGCCTGGCTCTTCAGAACGGCGGCCGGCAAGCGGTGGACCGAGGCGGACTCCGGCGAGCGGCAGCGCTGGGCCGACCTCTTCTCCACCGGGGCACTCGTCAACCTCGGGCTGAGCACGCAGTACCTGGCGCTGGGCATAGTGCTCGCACTGGGCATGCCGTACGCTTACGTCATGATCTGTTGGGCGCAACTCGCGTACGTGACGACCGTGCAGGCCGTGCGGGTGCTGCGGTACCGCGCGCGTGCAGCCACGGCATGAGCGCCGCATCACCCGGCCCCGCGGGCGGCCGTCCCGCGGCGCTAGTGACCGGTTCGGCCAAAGGCATCGGTAAGGCCATCCTCCTGGCCCTGGCGGCCGACGGCTACGACGTGATGGTCCATTACCGCCGCAGCCAGGCCGAAGCCGAGGCCGTGGTGGCGGCGGCCACGGCGCATGGCGCTCACGCCGTCGCCGTGGCCGCCGACGTGACGCTCGAGGCCGAGGCCCGCGACCTGGTCGACGCCGCCTACTCCCTCTTCGGGCGCTTAGACGTGCTCGTCAACAACGTCGGCAACTACCACCACGGCCCCTTGGCCGACCTCTCCAGCGAGGTCTGGCACGAGATGCTCGCCAGCAACCTCTACTCGACTTTCTACACTTGCCAGCGGGCCGTGCCCTACCTGAGGCTGGCGCCTAACGGCGGCCGCATCGTGAACATCGGTTACGCGGGCGCCGAGCAGTTGCGGGCAAGGCCTAAGATCGCCGCTTACGGCATCGCCAAGACGGGCGTCATCCTCTACTCGAAGGCGTTGGCGCTTTCCGAGGCGGCCAGCGGCCTGACCGTCAACGTCGTCAGCCCGGGCGTCGCCGCCAACAGCGTCACGCAGCCGCTCAAGGAGCTGCCCATGGGCCGCGTTGCCCGCCTGGACGAGATCGTGGCGGCGGTGAAGTACTTCCTGAGCCCCGCGGCCGATTACGTGACCGGCGTCACGCTCGAGGTCGCGGGCGGTTGGAACGTCTGACGTGCCCAAGCCGCGGCAGAGCAACCAGCAACCGTCGCTCTTCGCGGGCGACGGGCCCGGCGGCACCGGCGGCGTGGATGAGGCGCCGGCTGACCGCCGGCTGGTGCTCGTGGACGGTCACGGCCTGGCGTACCGGGCGTACTTCGCCATCAGGCAGCTCTCGACCTCCACAGGCGTGCCCACCAATGCCGTCTACGGCTTCATCCGCTCGCTTCTCGAGCTGCTGAGGGGCTTGGGGCCGCAAGACAGCCTGGTGATCGCGTTCGACGCGCCCGCCAGGACGTTCCGCAAGGAGAAGTTCGAGGATTACAAGGCGCATAGGGCGCCGACACCCGATGACCTGCCCATGCAGTTGAACACGATCAGGGCGCTGGTCGACCTGTTGGGGGTGCAGCGGGTAGAGGTGCCCGGGCTGGAGGCCGACGACCTGATCGGCTCCATGGCCCACCGCGCGGCCAGCGAGGGCTGGCTCGTGGACATCGTCACGAGCGACCGCGACGCCCTCCAACTGGTCACCGAACGCGTGAACGTCGTAAGCCCCGACGGCAAGCGGCGCATGGACCCGGCGGCCGTCGAGGAGAAGTACGGCGTGACGCCGTCGCAGTGGGTCGATTACCGCGCGCTCACCGGCGACGCCTCCGACAACATCCCGGGCGTCAAGGGCATCGGTCCCGTGGCCGCTCGAACGCTCCTGGGGCGCTTCGGCGGTATCGACGCCATCCTCGACGAGCTCGACGAGCTTCCGAGCCCCTCACAGGCGACCGCCATCCGCCAGTCCATGGCGGACCTCGAGCTCTCGCGGACGCTGTCGCGCATCGTCACCGACGCGCCCGTCGACGTCACCCCGGTACCTGCCGCCGAGCGCGTGGTCAAGGAGGAGGCGCTCACCGCCGCCCTTCGTGAGCTGGAGTTCGGGAGCCTGCTGCACGAACTCGGGCTCACGGAACGGACCACCTACCGGCGCGCCGCCTGGGAGGAGGTGCAGCGCGCGGTGGCGGACGGCAGCACTCGGGGGAGCGCAAGCACTCTGTTTGACGGCATCACTTGGTCGTACGGCTTCCGCTTGAGCGACGAGCGCCCCACCGCCGCCACGGTGATCGAGCTGGCGCTGGCGGCCGTCGAAGGCTCGGGCGAGGCGCGGCGGCTGGTTGCCGAAGCACCAAACGCAGGTGCCGGCGTCGGCCTGGCCACGTGGGTGCGTGGCAGGGTGAACGCGCCCGATGCCAAGGCCCTGGTGGTGGCGGCACGCGTGGCGGGCGCAGGCGACGCCGTGCCCGGCGACGATCCACTCCTCATGGCCTACCTGCTCGACTCGGTGGGGGCCAGCGCAGAGACGCTCGCGCGGCGCCTGGGCGCGGGCGAATGGGGCAACACCGCGGGCGAGCATGCGGTGGTCGGCGCCGAGCTGTTGCGGATGATGGGCGGCAGACTGCAGGGGAACCAGCGCTCGGTTTACGAGCGCATCGAGCGTCCGCTCCAGGCCGTACTGGTCGACATGGAGGTGGCAGGCATACAGCTCGACACCGACCTCTTGGCCCGTCTGTCGCGCGAGGCCGCTGACGACCTGGCGGCCCTCGAGGGCCGGCTTCGGGAGATAGCCGGCACGCCCGACTTCAACGTCGCGTCGCGCGACCAGGTGGCGTGGCTGCTGTTCGAGAAGCTCGGCCTGAGGGCGGGCCAGCGAACGGCCACGGGCAAGAGGAGCACGTCGGTCAGCGCTATAGAGCCGCTGCGCGGCGAGCACGAGGCGGTGGACCTCGTTCTGGAACACCGCGAGATCGCGAAGCTGAAGGGCACCTACCTAGACCCCCTTCCCGCCCTCGCGGACCCCAAAGGGCGCGTGCACACGACGTTCGAGCAGGCGGTGGTGGCCACCGGCCGGCTCTCGAGCGTGAACCCGAACCTCCAGAACGTGCCCGTGCGCACGGCGCGCGGCCGCGAGGTGCGCCGCGCGTTCGTGGCCGGGCCGGGCCGGCTGTTGCTCGTCGCCGACTACTCCCAGATCGAGTTGCGCATGCTGGCGCACATAGCCGACGAGCCGGCGCTGAAGGCGGCGTTCTTGGCCGGCGAGGACATCCACCGCAGCACGGCCGCAGGCGTCTACGGCGTCGAGCCCGACGCCGTCAACTCCGACATGCGGCGCGTGGCCAAGGTCATCAACTTCGGTGTCTTGTACGGCATGTCGGCCCAGCGGCTCAGCCGTGAGCTGGAGATCTCGTTCGAGCGCGCCGACACCTTCATCGGCACCTACTTCAAGCGCTACCCGCGGGTCAGGGCCTACATAGACGACACGCTCGAGGCCGCCCGCCAGTCGGGCTACGTGGAGACCATCATGGGCAGGCGCCGCGCCGTGCCCGACCTCATAAGCCCGAACAGAAGCGTGCGCGAGGCGGCCGAGCGCATGGCTTACAACATGCCCATCCAGGGCAGCGCCGCCGACGTCATGAAGCTCGCCATGCTCGAACTGGCCCCGGCCTTGGCCGAACTTGGGGGCCGGTTGCTGCTACAGGTCCACGACGAGATCGTCGCCGAGGTGCCCGAAGAGCGGGCGGCCGAGGCGGGGCCGTTGGTGAAGGACATCATGGCCACCGTGGTCGAACTGACGGTGCCCCTCGAGGCGGCCGTAGGACTGGGCCACAACTGGTTGGACGCCAAGTAGCCGACCAAGGCGGTCGCGCCTCCGCCGGTTATCATTGGCCGCATGGCAACGAGGCGTTATTTCGGCACAGATGGCGTTCGCGGGGTCGCGGGAATGCACCCGATGACCGCGACGTTCGCGCTGAACCTGGGGATGGCGGTGGCCGAGACCGTCCACCCGAGCGGCGGCGGGCAGCCTCACGTGCTGATCGGCATGGACACGCGGCGGTCGGGTCTCATGCTGGCCCACGCCGCTGCCGCGGGCCTTACGGCTCGCGGGGCCAGAGTCACTTGGCTCGGCGTGCTGCCAACCCCGGGCGTCTCGTTCCTGACGCGGGCACTGAAGGCCGATGCCGGTCTCATGGTCTCGGCCAGCCACAACCCCTTCGACGACAACGGTCTCAAACTGTTCGACCGTAACGGGGAGAAGCTGTCCGACGACGTAGAAGCCGAGATCGAGGCCTTGATAGACAGCCTCGATGGCGGCGGCGCCGCCGGGCTTGCCGACGTCGTGGGCGAGCGCATCGGACGCATAAGCGTGGCCCGGCCCTGGGACATAAACGATTCCTCGAACGGCCCAGACGCCAGCATCCTCAACGCCTACGTCAAGCACCTGTTCGACAATGCCCCGTACCTCGACGGCCTGCGGCTCGTGGTCGACTGCGCCCATGGCGCCAGCTACCAGATCGCGCCGCAGCTCTTCGCCAAGCTGGGTGCACGCCTGGAGGTCGTCAACGCCGACCCGGACGGGCTCAACATCAACGTGGACTGCGGTTCCACCCACGCCGAGGCGCTCACCGCCCATGTCGTCGACGGCGGGTTCGAGGTCGGCATCACCTTCGACGGCGACGCCGATCGGGCCCTCCTGATCGACTCGAGGGGCCGCGTGGTCACGGGCGATCAGATGTTGGCGATAACCGCACTGTCAAGGGGCGAGAAGGCGCTGGTGGCCACCCAGATGAGCAATTTGGGGACGGAGACGTTCCTGTCGAAGCATGGCGTGAAGATGCACAGGGCGAGGGTGGGCGACCGCTACGTGTTCGAAGAGCTCAAGAAGAACGGGCTGACGTTGGGCGGCGAGCAGTCGGGCCACCTGTTGTTCCTCGACAAGGCGCCGACCGGGGACGGCATCCTCACCTCGCTGTTGACGCTGGCAGCGGTGCGCAAGTCGGGCCGCAGCCTCGAGTCCTGGATGGACGAGATCCCCGTGTTCCCGCAGGTCCTCAAGAACGTGACGGTTCCGCCAGGCGCGCGCGACGAACTGGCCGGCGCGGCCACCGTGGCGAGCGCGGTTCGTGCGGCAGAACAGGAACTCGGCGCCACCGGGCGCGTGCTGCTGCGCGCCAGCGGCACCGAGCCCCTCGTGCGTGTGATGGTCGAGGGTACGGACCTGGAGCAGGTGGAGCGACTGGCGAACAACGTCGTCCGGGCTGTGGAGTCCGCCGCGCAGACCGCCGGGGCGGCCTAGGAAACGAAGCCCGCCACGTAGTAGTCCGCGGCCGCGTGGGGCAGCTCGTCGGTCTTCAGGATGCAGAGGGTCCCCGTTACCGACTCCTGGTGGCACTCCCGGATGGTTCCGAAGGACGGCAGGCTCTGCCGCACCTTGGGCAGGTGCTCGTCTGGCTGTTGGCTCCGGTGCTCGTCCACGACTTTCTCATAGGCCGCCTGCAGGCCCTCGATGTCGTCGGCTTCGGCGACGATCCCCATACCGTTCCTGATCACGAGCAGCGACTTCATGTCGGCTCGCTTCGCTTTTAGGTCGGCGTCATTCATAGTGCTCGACCTCCTTTCCTCTTACCATCTACCCTAGTACCTATGGCCGCCTGACTCTGGTGTAGATGGACATCCGGCAAGGAAAGGCTGGTGCTAGGTGCTGACGCAACGGCCATTACTACGAGTGGCTGGTGAGCCACGGCTCGTGCGTCGTCCGGACTGCAGCGTTCGACCCGACAATTCTCAACGCAGTTCCGAGTCCTGAAGCTCTGTAGCAAGTGTGCCAGCCATGACGCCACACGCGAGCGGTAGTGTCTAGTTCGCATGTTACGGTCGGCGCAATGATCCAGGAGGTGGGTGGGGCGCCGTGTGTGTTGAGCGTCCTTTCCGTGTCCGCTACAGGCCACCCGTTCTCGCAGCCTAAAGGAGTACCCGCGCATTGCCCGTGACGATTCGTTCGCCGCGCGCCGAGGACTACCCCGTCCTTGCGGCCATCCACAACGAACAGAACGAACCTGACTGGCACACCACACCCGGGCGCCTGGCCGCATCCGATGCGCGGTCGGAAGCTCGAACGTCCCTCTTCCGGAGGCTCGTGGTCGAGGACGCCGGCCAGCTCCTCGCCACCGGCACGATCCACGGCGACTTCGGCGACCCGCCCCAACCCGGCAGGCGCTGGGTGTATCTATTCACCCACTCTGATCACAGGGGAAGGGGACTCGATCGCCAGATGCTACGGCGGGCCCTCGCATTGGATCCGGGGCCGGTCTCGGAGGTGGCCACCACAATCCGTGCCGACTTCATCGGCATGACGAGCTTCCTCGAAGAGGAAGGCTTCAAGGAGCTCTACCGCACCTGGGGCTCGCACCTCGACCTCAAGCGCTTCGATGCCGCCGCCTTCGAGCCACTGACAGCCGAACTGGAGAAACAGGGCGTTCGCTTGGTTCCCTACTCCGACCTCGCGCAGGCAGCCGAGCTCGTCGACCGCATCATCGCCTTCCAGCGACAGGCCGAGGAGGACTCATTAGCGTTCGAGCCGGTAATCCCCCGCCGCCAGGACGACCTGATGAGCGAGTACGCGATGCCCGACACCCTCACGTTGGCGTTGACTGGAAAGGGCGAGATCGTCGGCATGTCGAGCCTCGTTGGCCCGCCGCGTGGTGAGATGATCGAGATCGGCTTTACCGGAGTAGCGAGGTCGTACCGACGCCGCGGGATCGCCACGGCGCTCGAGGCCCACACCGCTTCACGCGCGCGGGAGCTCGGATTCACGGATCTCAACGCCGCCGGAGCCGGAGGCGATTCTCCCAACCTGCGGGTGAAGAGAAGGTTGGGCTACGACATCGAACCCGCATGGATAACCTTCGCCAAGCGCTACTGATCATTCCTGGGCAGCTGGCGTGTCAATCGCCTTGTTCTCTCACTGCGGTGCCCACCTCTAGCCCACCTGCACCCGGTAACATCGCACCTGAAGTCCCACCCACCTCGACCAACAGGACGAGTTCACGTCGTCGCGTCGTCGCGTCGCGTCGTTGACAGTGCCGAGAACCCTTGCGTATACTTGCCAACGCTGACCGCACGGGCGGTCCTGCACGACACTCTCTACCGTGTGTATTGGCAGGTTCCGGACGGGCTGACAGGGAGTAACCGCAGGCTTCAAGCTGGTAGAAGGTTGACCGGAGGGTTGGCCGAGCGGTCGAAGGCGGCGGTCTTGAAAACCGTAGACGGGGCGACTCGTCCGGGGGTTCGAATCCCTCACCCTCCGCCAAGGTAAGGTCAGTTGCGGAGTAGCGCGGAGAGGTGGCCGAGCGGCTGAAGGCGCTCCCCTGCTAAGGGAGTATGGGGGCAAAACCTCCATCGAGGGTTCAAATCCCTCCCTCTCCGCCAAACGACTCAAGGGTCGTACGACTTGCGCCCGTAGCTCAGCTGGATAGAGCGTCTGACTACGGATCAGAAGGCCAGGGGTTCGAATCCTCTCGGGCGCACCAAACAAAGCACGATGGGCACGGCGCTTCTCACGAGGCGCTTTTCGCCGTTGGGGTCGTTGGTAGCTGGCTGGTAGCCATTCGCAGCATCGTGGAATGCCCTGGCCAGTCGCCGTCAGTAGTCAGCCGGTCTCGATTCTGGGCATGCACTGACGGAGGTAGCCGTTCGAGGATGGTCAAATTGGACGGCGGGGCCGTGGTTAGGGGTCACATAAGATATTCCCAGGGGACCCAGCCGGCGTTCCAGCGGTGCAAGCGTTCCCCACTAGCCGGAAACGTCAGGGGATGCGGAAGGTGTGGATTGTATCTGGGTTGCTCACCTGTACCCAGCTTTGCCCGCCTACCTTGAGATTGTCCGGAAAGACGATGACGTTCGTGGTTTCGTGGGGAGGCACGGCCGTGGGCGCGAACAACGCCTGTACGCCGGCTTCGTAAGCAAGTCTTGCGATCCTCTGGGTGGGACGGGGGTTCTCTGGCGTTCCACGGAGCCACGCCGCGAACAGGTGTTCGCGTTTCACGCCGAGCAGAGCGAGCGTAGTCGGGTCGCGTAGATCGAGGACGCGCTCGAGGTGGTATTCGAGAGCGAAGAGGACCATTGGCGGCGCGGGCTTGAATGCCACTTCCTGTTTGCTTTTTACGAGGAATTCTGTTTCTTTCAGGGCCGCTATTGGATTCTCGCTCGTGTAAAGGGCCCGGAATCTACCCTGCACGTGGTATCGGCCGGGCGCCTTGAGGGCGCCGATGCCGCTGATGGGGTCGTTTGCATGTTTGAGTTTCACGAAGGGGTAGGAAAAGCCTCTGGCGGCTGTAATTGGGAGGTGGCCTTGGGGCCCAGACGGCTGGGGCACTCAGGCGGGCGCTCCGCTGAGCATGTGGTCGACGAGTTCTTGCACGATGTCGATCTCGCCATTGCGCATGAGGTCTATGGGGCTGTCGCCATCGAGGGCGGGGTGGGGGGCCTTGAGCCAGATTCGGACGCTGCGGTCATCCCCGCCGGTGAGCTGCTTGAGGGCACTGATGATGTAGACGACTTTCCCGAGAGCGGGTTGGAGGGAGGCGGCGGCGGGGTCTTGCCGGATGCGCCGGTCGCTCTTACCCGTGATGGAGGCTACGTCCCCGGTCTTGACGTGAAGATAGTCGCGCACGCGCGTGGCGTCTATGTGCCCGAGGTCGTTATAGAAACCAGGGTCAGTGTGAGAGAGAATTCCAGGCATGTTTACCGCCTCCTTTCCTACTGCAATCTTACCACTTTTCCAGTCATGTTGAAGGCACAACTTTGCCGCACACCTTCCTGCTGGGAGGGATGGACACTGCCTTCTTGACGCTTCCTCTTGATTCACCTGAACCACCTTTAGACGGGCTCCAGCCCACTCAAGTGCACCGTGCTAGAACAGCACTTCTGCCAGTACGGATGGCCCTGGGCAACCCCACCAGCCACGACCGACAATGAGTTGACGCTAGGCGTGGGTCATCCGCCAGGCGCATTACGGAAAGCGAGGAAACAATGGCACGCTTCGATAAGACGATCGCATTGGTCACCGGTGGCGCCCGCGGCATGGGCGCAGAGCACGTGCGTGGCTTGGTGGCTGAAGGAGCACGCGTAGTAATTGGTGACGTCCTGGAAGAAGAGGGCAAGGCGCTCGCGGCCGGCTTGGGTAGCAACGCGGTGTTCGTCAAGCTCGACGTTACGAAAGAGCAGGACTGGGAGGCGGCGATCGCCGCGGCCGAGAAGCTCGGTGGGCCCCTGACCCTGCTCGTAAACAACGCAGGCGTGCTCGCTATGGCGCCCCTCGCCGACATGCCTACGGCAGATTTCAAGCGCGTCATCGACATCAACTTGCTTGGCACCTTCTTAGGCATCCGGTACGCCGTGCCCCCCATGCGCAAGGCCGGGGGAGGCGTCATCATCAACATCTCCTCCACGGGCGGCATGGTGGGCTACGCGGGCCTCGGGGCCTACGTTGCCAGCAAGTGGGCCGTCCGCGGGCTGACGAAGACCGCGGCGCTGGAACTGGGCCACGACAACATCCGCGTGATGTCCGTTCATCCCGGAGGGATCCGTACTCCGATGACCGAAGGCATGAGCGACGAGATGGCCGCCGGCCAGGCCATCCCTCGCTTCGGAGAGATCGAGGAAGTCACGAAGATGGTGTTGTTCCTCGCCAGCGAAGCGACTTTCAGCACCGGCTCCGAGTTCGTCATCGATGGTGGTGTGCTACTGGGCTCCGTCGCCCCCATCGAGGCAGCAGCGAACTAGGTCGGCGCCCGGCACCCCGAAGCACACCGACCCCTTTCCGGGACCGTGATGGCCGTGACGGTCAGCACGGTCCCGATATCATGTCCGCGTGGATGAGAACTTCGTCCCTGAGCCGACTGAGCGCTCGGCCCAAGGGAACGCGCGCACCTTCGACCCTTACCCGCCGGAACTGGCCACCTGCCGACTCTGTCCGCGCCTGGCGGAGTACCGCGAGCGTGTTGCGCGGGAGAAACGCAAGGCCTACAAGGACGAGGAGTACTGGGGCGCCCCGGTACCCGGCTTCGGCGACCCCAAGGCCAAGCTCGTATTGGTGGGCCTGGCGCCGGGCGCGCACGGCAGCAACCGCACGGGCAGAATGTTCACGGGGGACGCCTCGGGCGACTTCCTTTACCCCGCCCTGCACCGCGCCGGGCTGGCGTCCGGCCCGAAGGCGATCAACCGCTTCGACGGGCTGACTCTGAAAGGCGTCTGGATCACGGCCGCGCTGCGCTGCGTGCCGCCCGGCAACAAGCCCGAGCGGCAGGAGATACTCACGTGTCAGAAGTGGCTCGAGTACGACCTGGACGGGCTCACGAACGCGCGAGTGGCACTGGCCATCGGCAAGATCGGTCACGACGCGGCGCTGACCGCCTGGCGCTCACGCGGGCTTAAGACGACCTTCGCCGCCCACAAGTTCTCCCACGGGGCAGTTCACGATCTGGGCCGGCTTCCAGGAGCTGCCGCAAGTAGCGCGCTGACGCTCGTTGACGTCTACCACGTGAGTTTCCAGAACACGAACACCGGGCGCCTCACGGAGCAGATGTTCGACGAAGTGCTGGCGCGAGCCATGAAGCTGGCGGGGCTCTAGCACTCCTTACTCAATCATCCTCCGGGCCGCGGAAGTGCCCGGGCGGTTGGTCGGCGGCCCACGAGGCCTGGCTCAGGAGTCCGCGCAGAGCGGCCACCTCGTGGGCCGTGGGCTCCGCACGATCGATCAGTCCCCGGTAGACGCGCAAGATGCCCGGGGCGCGGCGCTCGTCGGTGTAGCCGATCTTCAACATCAAGGCCTGCAGCTGAGCGTAGAAGCGCTCGAGCTGGTCCCGGCTCGCTGGTGTGTGGCGAGGCCCGCCCTTTGCCGAGCCCGTTACTCCCTCGCTGGACACGCCGTCCGTCTGGGCACCCCCGGCGGCTTGCGCTTGCACCCCCCCGGCGGCCTGCGCTTGCACACCTCCCGCGGCCTGGACGTAGGCGCCCCCGGCGGCAAGTGGCTGCGCACCTCCGGCGGCCTGTGCGTACTCGTACGCCACCACCAGCACGGCCTGGGCCAGGTTCAACGACGCGAAGTCGACGGTGGGCACGATGATCTGCGCCTGGCAACGCGTCAGCTCGTCGTTGGACAGACCATGGTCCTCGGGGCCGAACACGACCGCCGTGCCGCTCTTCAGTCGCGGGGCGACGGTCCTCGGGGTGAACAGCGGGTAGTTCTCGGCCTTGCGCGGGCGCGCGCTGGTGCCGAAGGCCAGCGTGGTGTCCGCTATGGCGTCCTCGAGCGAGTCGACCACCTTGGCGTTCTCGAGGACCGCCTCGGCGTGCGTGGCGAGGTCGAAGCTCCGCCGGTCGATGCGGCAGCGGGGCGCGACCAGCCAGAGGTCGTGCAGGCCGAAGTTGAGCATGGCCCGCGCCACCGACCCCACGTTCGCAGACTCCTTGGTGCGCACCAGCACGACGCGCGGTCCGCGGGCGACCTCCGGTGCCCTGTCTGCCTTCTGTTCTCCCAAGGTCACGCCGGCGAGCATAGCAGCGCCCGGCAACTCGGCGGCGCGAAAAGAAAAGCCGGCGGAACCGTGCCCGTCGGCCTCATGCTGGTTTGTGCGTGGTGGTCTTCGGCGGCTTAGGCCTCGACCCCTTTGAGTGCGTTGATGCGCTTGGCGAGGCGCGACTTGCGGCGCGCCGCAGTGTTGGCGTGCAGCAGCGACGACTTGATGGCGCGGTCGACCAGGCCCTGGACTACCTTCTGGTACTTGGCGGCCGCATCGAAGTCGCCCGCCTCTGCCGCCGCCACGGCCTTCTTCGTGAAGGTCCGGATGGTGCTCTTCTGCGCGCGGTTGGCTAGGCGACGCACTTCGGCCTGGCGCTGGCGCTTCATGGTTGAAAGGTTGTGTGGCACGTTACTCCTCATTCTTCTTGCTTGGCGCCGGCTGCGGCCGGGAGTTGGGTCTCAAGCTCAAAGGCCCGTTGAGGGCCGACAACTGGCCAATGCTAGCACGGCGTGCGTGACCACTCAAGGCGCCCGGGGCCTGGTAGCGTTCGTAGGATGCTCGACCTGAGCACCGCGCTCTCACTGATTCGAGACACCCTGCTCCTCCAGCCGGGCACCACCGAGTTGCTCCGGCTCGGGGGCGGGGCGCTGCGGCTCGCCTTCTTGGTGCTGCTGGTCGCCGGCCTGTCGGAGGCATTGGGCGAGAGCGTCGTCCTTTTCATAAACCGCGTCTCACCGCGCCGCTTCGTCGTGTCCCTCGTCATCTCCGCAGTCATCTTCGCGGTCACGTACCTCACCTTCGCGCTCAGCGTGTACCTGGTGGCGCGGTATGCGCTCGAGTCCGAAGCGACCTTCTCGTTCGTGGCCGGCATCGTGGCCCTAGGCCAGGCGCCACGGCTTTTCGGCATCCTGGTGTTCCTCCCCTATCTCGGCCTACCGGTCTCCGTGCTGCTCTGGATCTGGAGCATCGGGGCCACCATCCTCGGGGTGGCGGAGGGCCTGAAACTCCGGCCCTTCGAGGCGCTCCTAGCCGTAGCGATCGGTGGCCTGCTCCTGATAACGGCGCAGCGCACCGTCGGCCGGCCGCTCATGGCTCTGGCGCGCTTGGCGCGCAGGCAGGCAGCGGGTGGGAAGCTCGTGACCGACGCGCGGGGCCTGCGGGAACTCGTCGACGCCGATCCGGACCCGGGCCTTGCCGCCCCCAAACCCCCACGCGGTAGACGGGGCGGAATCGCGTGATCGCGCTGGTCATCGGCGTCGTGCTCGGTGCCGTACTGGTGTCGCTACTGCTCTCGCCCATCGAGACGCTCGGTTGGTGGGCGGGCTGGTACGGCGAGGGCCTGGAACACCCGCACGAACAGAGTCACGCTCCCTACAAGAGGATCGGCGGCGACAAGCGTCCCTGGCAGTACGTGGTCTACCTAGACGGCATCGCCAAGGTCGGCGCCGTCAACTACGACGACGTACAAGGCATGCTCGACGGCCTCTCCACGGCACTGCCCAACACCGTCATCCTGGGCGACCTCATGCCCTACTCGGTCCGCAACGTCGGCCTCACGGAGGAGCGGACATTCGCCCGCTTCTGGCGCCGCATGTTCGAGTACAAGGTGGAAGGACGGCGTCCGCTGGTGGCGTTCTCCATCAACATCCGCAACCTCTTCCAGGTGCTGGTGGCTGCCGACCCCCGTTACGGCCGGGTGTACGGTCGCGGTGAGGGTCAGGTCATCCTCACGTCGCTCCTTCGGGCCGGCTACGAGGTCGGCAGCCAGGTCCCCATCACCATCGTCGGTTACAGCGGCGGCGTTCAGATCGGCCTGGCAGCCGCGCCCTTCTTGAAACGCGCTCTGGGCGCACCCCTCGCGATGATCTCCCTGGCGGGCGTGATGGCGAGCGAGCCCGGGCTCGACGTCCTCGACCGGCTCTACCACCTCCAGGGCACGGAGGACCACATTCCGGCCTACGGCCAAGCGCTGTTCCCCGGAAGGTGGCCGATAGTAAGGTCCTCCCACTGGAACCGCCTGAAGAGAGCGGGCAGGCTGGTGAACATCTCGATGGGTCCCATGAAGCACAACGGTGCCGGCAGTTACCTCGACCACGAGTCGTTCATCGACGGCGAAAGTCACCAGGCTCGCACCACCAGGGTGATAGCCGGCATCCTGGCCGACATCTCGCGGCCGGAGGCCGGCCGTCCGGGCATACCCGAGTTTCCCGGCGAGCGGCACACGCGGCCCGGGTGACCTGCCAATTCCGGACTACCGGCCTGGTCCGGTCGCCCCAGGGAAGGCGTGCGCCCGCTTGGCGGGCCCCTACTCGGCACGGTGTCTGCCCTGCAGGGCATGCTCCTGCCCTACGCGGTGTATGCCCCATCACTGTGCCCGCCACTGCATGTCGTATAGTGACCCCCGCTATCCGCTGGCCCTGGGGGGTTCCTGGCTCGTGGTTGGCCAGGAAGGAACACCCTAGTAATGCAAAATGAAGTTTCGTTCGACGGGTTCAACCTAGACCCGCGAGTAGTCATCGGCGTGCGCGCTGCCGGCTACGTAAAGCCCACCCCCATCCAGGAGCAGACGGTTACAGCCGCAATGGCCGGCCGCCACGTCCTGGGTCTCGCGCAAACCGGCACCGGCAAGACCGCAGCCTTCGTGCTGCCCATCCTCCACCGGCTTCTGCTCGGCAGTGGCCCCGAAGGCCAACGCCACGGCGGCCGCGGCAGCCGCCGCGTGATCCGGGCCCTCGTCGTCGCGCCAACACGTGAGCTCGCTGAGCAGATCAACGACGAGTTCCGCACTCTCGGTCAGTCCACCGGTCTGCGCAGCGCCACCGTCTACGGCGGCGTCGGGTTCCAGCCGCAGATCGACGCCCTGCGCGGTCGCGCCGACATCATCGTCGCCTGCCCGGGCCGCCTTCTCGATCACATGCAACGCGGGAACGCGAACCTCACCGATGTCGAGGTGCTCGTCATCGACGAAGCGGATCACATGTTCGACATGGGCTTCTTGCCGCCCATCCGTCAGATCCTCAGGGCCGTGCCCGTCGAGGCGCAGCGGCTCCTCTTCTCCGCTACCATGCCGGACGAGGTCGCGTACCTCGCGGACGAGATTCTCACCGACCCGCTCAAAGTCGAGATCAACCGCATAATGCCGGCCGAGACCATCGACCACGCGCTCATCCCGGTCGACGAGGCCAACAAGACCGCCTTGCTGCTCGACCTGCTGAAGAAGAACGATCTCAGGTCCGTGCTGGTGTTCACGCGCACGAAGCACCGCGCCAAGCGCCTCGCGGCCACCCTCGACAAGGCCAACCATTTCGTGGCGGAGCTGCAGGGTAACCTCTCGCAACGCCGACGCCAGGAGGCCCTCGACGGCTTCAAGCAGGGCAAGTATCACGTGCTGGTGGCCACCGACATCGCCGCTCGAGGCATCGACGTGGCCCGTGTCTCGCACGTGATCAACTACGACTTCCCGGACACCTCCGAGGCCTACACCCACCGCATCGGCCGGACGGGTCGAGCGGAGCACAGCGGGGAGGCCCTCACGTTCGTGACGGCCAATGACCTCGACAACGTGCGCCAACTAGAGCGTCGCCTGCGCATGCGCATCGAACGGCGTCCGGTGGACGGCATCTCGGGCCCGGCCGGCGCGCTAGAGGCCACTGACTCCAGGTCGGACCGCCCCCGTGCGGGCGGCGCCGGTCGCGGGCCTCGCCGTGGAAGCAGCAACGGGCGCGGTCCGCGGCCGAGCGGCGCGGCAGCAGGCGGCTCGAGGGTCGGCCGCGACAACGCCCACCGCGGAGGCGGCGCTGAAGGTCAGCGCCGCGACCCCCAGGCCGACGCCCGGCGCGACCAGCCCGGACAGCGCGGCGCCGCAGCCCGGGGCCAAGGCGGCCAGGGCAGCGGGCAAGGCGGACACGGCAACCGCGACAAGGGCGCAGCCAACGCCAACAGCGAAGGCCAGCGTCGCTCATCGAACCGCCGCGGTCCCGGCCGCCGGCAGCCGACGGCCCGCTCGGAGTAAGGCCCCGAGGCTTAGTACTCAGCGGACTCCTGCCTAGAGGAACTAGGACGAGACCCATTGTTCAACCCTCCGCCAAGCGGCAAGCTTGGTGGAGGGTTTCGTCATGCGCATCACGCCTGCAACCAGCGCCTCCCACAGTCCGTACCAGCGCGCCGTGTTCGAGCATGTCGAGCGCTCCGGCGCCAACGCCGTCGTCATGGCCACGGCCGGCAGCGGCAAGACGACCACCCTGGTCGAGGTGGCAAGGCGGCTACCCTCGGGTTCCCGAGCCTGCTTCCTCGCGTTCAACCGGTCCACCGCCGCCGAACTGCGTGCGCGCCTGCCCAGCGGCGTGCACGCCACCACCATCCACGCACTTGGCCTGGCGGCCCTAGCGAAAAGCTACCCGGCGGTCGCCGGCTCACGCGTCGACCACGGCAAGTACTCGCGCCTCGCGCTGGAGGCGGTGGCCGAGCTGCACCCTGACGGCCACGGCAGCTTAGCCCCCGGGCTGGCGGACCACCTCGCGCGGCTGGTGCACTTCGCCAGGCTGGAGCTGACCAACCCCCACGACCTGGCGGCCGTCTCCGAGCTCGTCAACCGCTACGGCATCGAAGCTCCCGTAGCGCCGGACCAGCTGAGTGACCTCTACGCCCTCGTAGCACCGCTCATCCGTGCGGGTACGGCCGCGGCGTCAAGGGGCAGCATCGACCTCACGGACATGGTTTACCTCGTCGTCACGGAGCGGCTGCAACTGGAGGACTACGACTTCGTCTGCGTCGACGAGGCTCAGGACCTCAGCCGCATGGCCCTGGCGCTCGTGCTCCGCCTGGTGGAGGGTGGCGCCAGGGCGCTGTTCGTGGGCGATCCGCGGCAAGCCATATACGCCTTCGCTGGCGCCGACCCACGCTCGCTCGAGCGCGCACGGCGCGAGGCGAGCGCGACCGTGCTGCCCCTCTCCGTCTCCTACCGCTGTCCCACGCGCCACGTCGCCCTGGCCCGCCGCTTCGCGCCCGAGATGGACGCCGCACCCGGCGCGCGCCTGGGATCGGTGCGGCTGCTCACCGAGGCGAGGCTGGCGCGCACCGTGCAACCCAGGGACCTCGTCATGGCCAGGGTCAACTCCCCGCTACTCGCGGTTTCGTTGCGCTTGGCAGAGGCCGGCACCCCCGTAACGGTACTGGGCGAGGAGCTGGAAGCGGAGCTCCACGCACTCGCGCGGCGCATATTCCCCGGCAGGGCACGCCTCCCCCACACCGCACTGGCCGACGTGCGGCGCCACGCCACGTCGGAGGGGCGCCGCCTCGAGCGCGAGTTCATGACCAGCCCACGGCTAGCGCAGTTGCAATCGCGCAACGCCGATACCCACAGGGCGCTGGCCTTGGTCATCGAGGCCGCCTACGACGAGCGACCCGCCAATGCAGTCGCCGCTGTGAGGGGCCTCTGGCGGAGTCAGGAACTGGACTTCTCCCAACTGGAACGAGTGACGTCTCGGTTGCTGGCACCCCGAACAGGTACGGACGGCGCCGTACTCAGCACCATCCACAAGGCCAAGGGCCGCGAGGCCGAGCGGGTGTTCCTGCTGCGGCCCGAAGAGTTGGGGATCGGCGGCGCCGACGCGAACGACGACGCCGTGGAAGCCAACGTACTTTTCGTGGCGCTCACCAGGGCCAGGCGCGAGCTGGTATTCGTGGAGCGCCGCGCCGGAGCCGTAGCGGAGCGACTCCGTGGTCATGCCTCAAGACCGCCCGGCAACCGGCTGGAGCGTGACTGGGATGAGGTGCTCAGGCTTGCGCTGGTGATGAACCGAGCCGCGCGCGCAGGCCGGCCACCCCTTCGAGGGCTTCGGCTACGCGCCTAGACCACAAGCTCCTAGACCACAGGTGCCTAGACCGAGCGCCTACGCGGGGCCTTCACCGCGACGGTCTTGCGGATGACGAACACTGTCGACGCGAAGAGCCAGAAGCCGCTACGCGTGAGCGACGCGAGTTCCAGCCCCTGACGCTCAACCCACGCTGGAACCTCGTAAGGCGCGAAACGGTCGCGGGTGACGACCTCCAGCGAGTCGCCCAGAGGTATCTCCGAGAGCCTTTCCTTCACCCGTAGTAGACCCAGGGAACACGGCGTGGCGCGGTTGTCGAGCTTGTGAACGGTACTCTCACCGCCGGCGTCGCGCGTGGTGGCGCGCGTTGTGGCGCGCGGCGCGGCAGGCGGAGCGGCGGTGCCCCGTGTCGGTGCGCTCGAGGCCGCCATCAGTCCTCTGCGGGCGCGAGGTCGTCGAGGTTGCAAACCCCGCGCACCGGCGAGCAAGCCCGGTACAAGGGGCAGGTTATGAAGATCACCACCAGGGCCACGATGAGCATGAGCTTGAGTGGCACGAGAAGGCCGATCCCGCTCTGCCAGAAGGGACTGGCCACGCCGCCGTAGCGCAGGGCCATCCACACGCCGGTGACGATGATGGTGGGCAACGAGGTGCGCACGACCCAGCGGAAGCGCTCGAGCTGCCGCGCGCCCGCCACCACGGCGTCGAGGTTGGCGTGCTTCCGGCCCGCCGGGACGGCCGCGCCGAGGTTGAAGAGCGCGCCGCCCAGCCAAGCCGCGAACGCCCACAGGTGGATGCTCCTCACGACCGCCAAGAACCGGAGACCCGAGCTATCGGCCCAGCCCCACAGTGCCAGTGAGCCGGCGCCGATCAGCAGTGCGGCCAACGCGGCCGCGCGGCTGCGGTGCGCCTGGGTGACGAGCACCGCCAAGGTGAGACCGGCCGCCGTCAGGCTCACGGCCTGCCACGTGGCGAGGTACGGCACGAACCAGGCCGTGCCGGCGCCCAGCGCCAGCACCGGAGCGAGGTAGCGCCCGACGACCCTCACGCGGCCAAGCAGCTCGGCATGCAGGGCGCCTACGCGGCCGGCGTCGAGGCCGACCTCGGACCGGCGTAGGTAGAAGAGACGCCACGCCAGCATCCCCGTGACCAGCGCCAAGCCCCAGAACTGGAGCCAGCGCCCCACGAGTTCTATCCCGTCGAGGCCGTGCAAACGACCCGTGAAGTAGCTGCCTACGAGCGAGGCCACAGAGATGAGGAAGAACGCCGCCTTGGGCAGGAACGGCGTCTCCGTCTTGACTTCGACCTGCACGCGCTGGCGCGGCGTGATCACGGGGGCCGTGATCATCGCTCCCAACGCGGCATTGGGGAGGTGAGTGCGATCAGCCATGGTTCCTCGTAGCCTAATCCAGAGGGCAGCACTATGCTTTGACTCCAGTCAACCAACGTTACTCAAGCGCGGCGATATCATCGCGGGCATGGCACTTCACGGCGAGTACAAGCACCCCGGCGGGAAGTTGGTGGTGGTGGACCTACGGGTGGCCGACGGGCGGCTCGTGGACGTGCACGTTAGCGGCGACTTCTTCCTCGAACCGGCTGAGGCCCTGGACGCCATCGTGGCGGCACTTGAAGGGGCCCCCAGCACCTCCTCGGCAGCCGAGCTGGCGGACCGGGTGGCCGAGGCGCTGCCCGAGGGAGCGGTGATGCTCGGCTTCGACGCTGGCTCCGTGGCCGCGGCCGTGAGGCGGGCCGTGGACGATGGCCGTCCGAGGGAGCGGCTATGAGCGCCGCCGACCGCTTCGAGAAGTTCCGCCCGCGCTGGCGGGCGTTCGACTGGCAGCTCGTGCGCATGGGGCCACAGGCCCCCGAGTTGCACATGGCGCTCGACGAGGTTCTCACCTACGAGGTGGGCGCCGGCGGGAGGCCGCCAACGCTCCGGATCTGGGAGTGGGCGTCCAACGCGGTCATCCTCGGGCGGTTCCAGTCGGTGCGCAACGAGGTAGACCCGGAGGGTGCCGCCAAGTACGACATCGCCATCATGCGCCGCATCACGGGTGGCGGAGCCATGTTCGTCGAACCGCAGAACACCATCACGTACTCGGTCTACGCCCCCGACTCCCTCGTCAAGGGCATGTCGTTCATAGACTCGTACGAGTTCATGGACGATTGGGTGCTGGAGGGCCTGCGCTCCCTCGGGGTGGAGGCGGAGTACATCCCGATCAACGACCTCTCGTCTATGGCCGGCAAGATAGGCGGCGCGGCGCAGACCCGTCGCGGCGGGGCGGTGCTCCATCACGTGACCATGGCCTACGACATGAACCCCGAGAAGATGCTCGAGGTGCTGCGCATAGGCCGCGAGAAGCTGTCCGACAAGGGAAGCGTGAGCGCCAACAAGCGCGTCGCGCCGCTAAGGCAGCAGACGCAGCTGCCGCGCCAGACGGTCATCGACCGGCTGGTCGACACGTTCCGGAACCGCTACGGCCTGACGGAGGGCGAGTTGAGCGCCGACGAACTGGCGCGTGCCCAAACCCTGGCTAGCGAGAAGTTCCTTTCGGACGAGTGGCGCTACTTGCTGCCGTGAACTGTCGGGCCCCATCTGAGCATTCCGGTCGCGGTCGGGTATTACTGCCACCGTAAACGCGATGTCGGGCCCCAACCCGAGCATTCCGGTCGCGGACGGGTTCCACGGCCACCATAAGCCCGCACCATAAGCGAGTTGCCGGAACACTACCGGAGCGTTCCGCTCGGCCTCCGGCGTCAACCGTTGTGGCCCGTTCGTTCTTTTGTGCGCCGCCGACGCATCACTAGTCGTATACTTCCCGGGAACCACAATTCAACCCGGCCCCTGGGGTCGGCAGACCATGGCAGGAGGCAACGATGGACCGGCGAAACTTCATCAAGAAAGCGGGATTCGCGGTAGCTGGGGCGAGCATCAGTCCTCTCATGTTCGCGAGCGCCCAGAAGAGCAAGTTCACCTTCGAGATGGTGACCTCGTGGCCTACCTCGCTCGATACCCTCTTCGGTACGGCCGAGAACATCGGCAAGTACCTGAACGAGGCCAGCGGCGGTGACATCTCCGTCAAGGTCTACGCAGCCGGAGCGCAGATCGGCGCGCTCGAGGTGTACGACGCGGTCTCCACCGGCGCCTTCGCCATGGCGCACACGGCGCCCTACTACTTCATCAACAAGGACCCGACGCACGGCTTCTTCACGGCGGTGCCGTTCGGCATGGACTCCCAACAGTTCAACGCCTGGATGTATAGCGGCAACGGTTTCGACCTGGAGCAGGAACTAGTGGCGCCCGACAACATGGTCGTCTTCCCTGCCGGCAACACCGGCGCGCAGACCGGCGGCTGGTTCAAGCGCGAGATAAGCACGGTGGCGGACCTCCAGGGGCTCACCATGCGCTTCCCCGGCTTCGGCGGTCAGGTCATGAGCCGCGTGGGCATGAACGTCCAGAACATCCCGGGCGGCGAACTCTTCCTCGCCCTGGACACGGGCGTCGTCGACGCCGCCGACTGGGTGGGCCCTTACGACGACCAGATACTCGGCCTCAACAAGGCCGCGCCCTATTACTACTTCCCGAGCTGGGCGGAACCCGGCCCCGGCGTCGCCCTCTACGTCAACAAGGACGTCTTCGAGGACCTGCCCGCAGAACTGCAGGCAGTCGTGAGCGACGTTTCGGCTCGTGCCAACATCGAGATGCTCGCGAGTTACGACACCAAGAACAACGTCGCGTTGCAGCAACTCATCGCGTCGGGCACGCAGATCCGGATCTTCTCCGACGAGCTCCTCGAGGCGTTCGAGAAGGCCACCGACGAGATCCACGCCGAGAACGCCTCCAAGAACCCCAGGTACAAGCGCGTCCTCGACGACTACAACTCGTTCATGGGCAACGTGCGCGCGTGGACGAAGGTCACGCAACACGCGTACAACAGCTTCATCTTCAAGTAGGTCGGTTCAAGTAGGTCGGGCCTGGTCTGCGCGGACGTCCGAGTCCGCGCAGACCGGGGGCCAAGCAGAATCAGAGGATGCGAGAGCGGGACGGCCCCACGAAGGCCGTCCCGCTCTCACTCCCCTTTACCCTCGGTCGCTCGGCAGTTGCTTGGTCATTGGGCGTTGGAGATGGACGGCAGCCACATCACGATCTGTGGGAACAGGACCAGCAGGAACATAGCCAGCACCTGTATGACCACGAACGGCACAATGCCACGGTAGATGTCTGACGTGCGGATCTCGGGCGGCGCCACACCCTTCAGGTAGAAGAGCGCGAAGCCGAAAGGCGGCGTGAGGAACGAGCTCTGGAGGTTCATGGCGATCACAACCGCGAACCACAGCAGCATGTCGGCGCCGAAGAAGTGAGCCGCGATGGGCGTGATGAACGGCACGACGATGAAGGTTATCTCGATGAAGTCGATGAAGAAGCCCAGGATGAAGATGGTCAGCATGGTGAAGAACAAGAACCCCCACTGACCGCCCGGGAGGTTCACCAGGAACTGATCGACGAGCGTGTCGCCGTTCAGTGCCGTGAACACCATGCTGAAAGCCGTGGCGCCCACGAGGATTATGAACACCATGCTCGTGAGCTGAACGGTTTGCCGCATGGTGTCGAGCAGGTTCGAGAGGTTGAGGCGCCGGTTGACCAGTGCCAACAGCATGGCGCCGATGGCGCCGGCGGCGCCCGCCTCCGTGGGGGTCGCGATGCCGAAGAAGATGGAGCCCAGCACGAGGAGGATGAGGAAGAGCGGGGGCACGAGGCTGCGGAATACCTTGAGCACTATCACCCTGACCGGCAACTGGCGCGTCTCGAGGGGCAACGCCGGCGCCGACTTGGGTTTGGTCAGGGCTACGAACGCCACCCACAACACGAACAGCCCGGACAGGAGGAGGCCGGGCACGAACGAGCCGAGGAACAGCTGCCCGACCGACACCCCCATCTGGTCGCCGAGGATGACGAGGACGATGGAGGGAGGGATGATCTGGCCGAGGGTGCCGGAGGCCGCGATCACGCCGGCCGACAGCGGCCTGCTGTAGTTGTACTTGAGCATGACCGGTAAGGCGAGGATGCCCATCGTTACTACTGAGGCGCCCACCACCCCCGTGGAGGCCGCCAGGAGCGCCCCGACGACCACCACCGAGATGGCCAGCCCGCCCCGCACGCGGCCGAAGAGGATGCCCATCGTCTCGAGCAACTCCTCCGCAAGTCCCGATCGTTCGAGCATGACGCCCATGAACACGAAGAAGGGCACGGCCACGAGCGTGTAGTTGTCCATGATGGTGCCGTAGATGCGCTGCGGCATGATGTTCAGACGCGCAACGCGGAACATGGGGTCCCACGGCAGGTCGAGCCCGAGCCCGGGCAGGAAGTCGCTGCCTATCAGGGTGAAGAGCACCGCCGTCCCGCCCAGGCCGAACGCCACCGGATAGCCCACCAGCAGCAGCACGATCGCCGCGCCGAACATGTAGAAGGCGAGGTACTCCACTCAGCCGACCTCGGCCGGCCCGGGGGGCTTGGCGGGCTTGCCGGGTAGCGCCACGCCACGCAGGTACGCCACGCGTTTGATGAGCTCACTTATCCCCTGCAGCGCAAGGAGAACGAACGCCACCGGGATGACCGTCTTGATCAGGTAGATGGGGAGGTTGCCCGAGTTGACGTTCACCTCCATGTGTTGCCACGAACGCCGCACGTAAGGGAGGCTGAGGACGAAACCCATGAACGTGAAGGGCAATAGGAAGAAGATGGTCCCGAAGATGTCTACCCACGCCTTGGTCCTATCCTTCAGGCGCGAATAGATGATGTCTACGCGAACGTGACCATCCGTCTTCAGCACATGCCCGGCCGCGAGGAGGAAGACCAGGTCGAAGGCGTAGCTCTGCAAGGTGGTGTAGACGCCGCCGCCCAACGAGACCCCTATGGCGCGCCCCACGTACCGCGTCACGACGTTGTAGGCGCCCAAAAGGACCATGATCAGGGTGAGCCACTGCATGGCCCGCGCTATGGCGCCGGTGAGGCCGTCGATGAGTAGGGACACCCTCAAGAACGCTTTCAAATCGCGACCCCTCCCAGGAATCTCGCCTTGCGCTCGACGGGCCATGGTACAGCCGCCCTTTCCGGGGCGTCAACGCGGCAACAAGCCCAACTACACGTTACCCGCGTAGGTTACCCGAACTCGGGCGGGGCGGGACTTGGCCCCTCGGCGGCCCGCGGCGAAGGCAGCGGGGTAGCATGAATCATGGTCGCAATCGTCATTCATGGTGGGGCGGGCAAGATCGCCCAGGAGGACCGCGAGGCGTACCTCGCAGGGCTCGAGCGCGCCAGGAACCTGGGTTTCCAGGTGCTGGCCGAGGGCGGCAAGGCGGTCGCGGCGGTGTTAGCGGCGGTTACGTCCATGGAGGACGACCCGCAGGCGTTCAACGCCGGCACCGGCGGCTCGCCGAACCGCAATGGGGTCGTGGAGTGTGACGCCGCAATCATGAGCGCCGACGGCACGAGTGGGGCGGTAGCGGCCGTCACCCGGGCGCGGAACCCGATATTGGTCGCCGACAAGGTACGCCTCGCCTCGCCGCACGCGCTCATCGTCGGCCAAGGCGCCGACTCCCTCGTCGATCACCCCATAGACAACGCCGAGTTGCTCACCGTCCGCACCAGGAGGGCGCTCGAGCGCTGGCGCCAGGCGCAGAACCCCGCACCGCAGGGCTCCGCGACGGTCGGAGCAGTTGCCCTGGACCACGAGGGGATGCTAGCGGCCGCCACCAGCACGGGTGGGGTCCTCGGCAAGTGGCCCGGAAGGGTCGGTGACGCTCCTCTGATCGGCGCCGGCACTTATGCCACCCGGCAGGTCGGCATCTCCTGCACCGGCGACGGCGAGGCGTTCATCCGCGCCGTCACCGCCAAGGGCCTCGCGGACCGGCTGCGCTCAGGTGTCGAGCTGGAAGAGGCCTTGAGGTTGGCTCTCGCCGAAGTCGCGTCCCAGGACGCCAACGGGGGCCTCATCGTCCTGACCGCCGACGGCCGCCTGGCCACCGCTTTCAACTCGCGCGACATGGCGTATGCGTG
This sequence comes from Truepera sp., assembly GCA_032027045.1. Taxonomy (NCBI): domain Bacteria; kingdom Thermotogati; phylum Deinococcota; class Deinococci; order Trueperales; family Trueperaceae; genus Truepera; species Truepera sp. The sequence continues at coordinate 1,857,896 of JAVSMU010000001.1, forward strand.
GCGCACGGCAGACGACGGCGACGTCCGCGTGTCGGCGGAGCCGGGCATCGTGCTCGCAGGTAGCTGACCAGCCCGCAAATGGCAGACCCGCGAACCTGCTGGCCGCATGAAAGGGAAAACATGCTCAAACGGCTGATCACGGCCTGTGCCTCGGCGCTGCTCGTTCTGGGCCTCGCAGGCAGCACGCTGGCGTCGGACCACGCCGATAGCGGGCATCTCCAGCGCTCACCCATGACCGATACCGTCCACTCCACTTTGAACTTCGGGATCTACTTCATGCCCGACGTACCCGTGTCGCAGCTCGAGTGGGAACTGGAACTGGAGTATGACCTCGATGACGTTGCGGCCGTTTACGATCATTACGACCAAGCCCTGATGCGGCTCGGGTTCAGCCGAACCTCGTACGAGTCCGACGACGACAAGATCGAGGCGCGCTACGCCTGGGCCGGGCTCCGGGCGAGCCTCGAGGTGGAATCAGAAGACCACGGAACCCGGGTTGACCTCGAGATCGAGGGCCACGCCTCTGCCAGCGACGGATCTGCCTTCAGGTTCGACGAGTTCGGCGGCATCAACTTTCCGTTCTTCAACGCCACTATCACGGCGATCGAATGGCAAGTCGAGTTCCGCCACACCACGCGCGACTACGAGCGCGTATTCAGGTACTACGACCAAGGGCTCCTCTCCCAAGGCTGGTACCGCACCGCTGCCAAGTACGGTGTCGGAACGGCCAGCGCGAACTACGTCAACGGCGGCCAGAAGATCGAGCTAGCTGTCGAGCGCAAGCGAGACTACGTTTCGGTGGATTTCGAGCTGGAATGACGGCGGCGGCGCGGCGACGAACCGGCAGGCGGCCCTCATGCAGGCGCTGATCTACGAGTGCTTGTGGCAGCGGCTCGCCGGTTAGCGCGCCACTGCCCGAGGCTTCAGTCGATGCTCCCGACGTACACCGTGGCCCCTGACTCCAGACCCTCGTCACCGGCCGCATCGACGATGGCGGCAGCAAACTCCTCGACGGTCGGCAGCTCGCCCGCCTGACCGCGGCGCTCCTCGATCAGGCCTGGACGCGCGCGTTGCAGCAGCTTCGGGGTGATGGTGCCCTCGATGAGGTCGCCGCTGACGACCACCAGGCTCACACCGCGCTCCTCGAGTTGCTGGATGCGCTGCCTAAGGGCCACCTCCCCCGCCCGCTTGCTGGCCGCGACCGGTTCGTACTCGGGCAGCACGGGCTCGTCGCTGTGGAAGTGGGCGAGGTGGCTGGTGACGAACACGATCCGTCCGCCAGAGGGCATGAGCGGCAACGCGAGCTCGACGGCCTGAAGCTGCGCGTCGCGGTTCAGCAGCATGGGGTAATCGGGGGGCTTGCCTCGCTCGAGTCCGCCGGACGCGTTGAGGACCAACAGGTCGAGGCGCCCGAAAGCCCGTTCGACCTCCGCCATCATGTGACTCATCTCTTCGAGTGAAGTGATGTCGGCCTGGGCAAGTAGCGGCCGGCGGCCGGCGGCGCGAACGAGTTCGGCCACCGCCTCGGCTCGGGCGGCCTTACTGCGGAAGTTGAGCGCCACGTCCGCGCCCCGGCGCGCCAGGCCATGGGCAACGGCCGCGCCCACGCCACGTGAAGCGCCCGTCACGAGCGCCGCCTTGCCCAACAAGCTTGGGGTCACAGCTGCTTGCATACCACGACGGCCCGTAACACGTATCCCGGCGCGGGCTAGGCCGGCAGTGCCTCGGAAGCGGGCGCGCTCGGTTAGGGGCCGCCGACCCGGAAGGTCGGACCCAACGAGCCGCGCCGTGTAGCAATCACGGCGGCCCGCCCGGGGCCGCTCCTATCATCGGCGTGAGAACGGAGGTCACCATGAAATCCGGCTATTCGCGGTTAGTGATAGGTGCGCTGCTCGCGCTCGGCATGAGCATGACGGCGGCGGCGCAGGGCACCATCACCTTCGGTGCCTCGGTGCAGCTCACCGGCAGCCTGGCCAACACGGGGCGCTACTACAAGGACGCCTACAACTTCGCGATCGACCAGATAAACGCCGCCGGGGGTGTAACCGTCGGTGGGCAGAAGTACCAGTTGGCGCTGAAGCTCTATGACAACCAGTCCGACGCCAACCTGAGCGTCAGGCAGTACACGCAGCTGATAACGCAGGACAAGGTGAACTTTCTGCTCGGCCCCTACGCCAGCGACTTCACCATCGACGACTCTGCCGTGGCCGAGAAGTACGAGATTCCGATGATCGAGGGTGGCGGCGCGTCGGATCAGATCTTCAGCCGCGGCTACAAGTACATCTTCGGCACGCTGGCTTCTGCCAGCGACTACTTCGCCAGCACCATCGACATGATGGGCAAGCTCGACCCCGCACCGAAGACCGTGGCGCTGCTGTACGCCGACGATTCCTTCGACGTCTCCGTCGCCGACGGCACCCGCAAGCTCGCCGGCGCCGCCGGGCTCGACCTGGTGCTCGACTCTCGTTACAGCACCGACGCGTCCGACTTCAGTTCCATCCTCTCGCAGATCAAGGACAAGAACCCTGACGCCGTCCTGATGGCCGGTCACGAGACGGAAGCGCTCAACTTCATCCGCCAGGCCAAGGGCTTGGGGGTCAGCCCGAAGATGTACGCCTTCACCGTGGGCGTGCCCACAGCCGACTTCAGGCAGGCGCTAGGCGCCGATGCCAACTACGCCTTCGGCATGACCACCTGGATTCCGAACTCCAGCCTCAAGGACGACTACTTCGGTGACGCCGAACAGTTCGACAAGGCGTGGCAAGCGAAGTTCGATTACGCGCCCGACTACCACGCCGCGTCCGGGGTCGCCACCGTCGAAGCGTTCGTCAAGGCCATCGAGGCGGCGGGTACGTTGGATCCGAAAGCGGTGCGCGACGCCATCGCCAAAGTCTCCTTCGACAGCCTGTACGGCCACGTGGCGTTCCGTGACAACGGCCAGATCGATCTGCGGCAGACGGTGGTCCAGGTGCAAGACGGAAAGGTGATGCCCATCTACACCACCGACTTCGCCAACAAGCCCGACTACCCCATGCCGAGCTGGAGCGACCGTTAGCAACAGAGCTGGTTAGGCGACCCCTCCCCTTCACGTCGACGACCTCGGAGTGCCTATGACCTTAGCAGCGCGCCGTCCGCCTCCCATCCAACCCCCTTGCGGGGTTGGGTGGGACGGCGCCGACGGTCGCGTTCTCGTGAACGGGGCCCAGCCATAGAGCTGCTGCTGCAGGTCCTCGCGAACGGCGTGCTGCTCGGCGGGCTGTACGCCCTGATGGCGCTTGGTCTGGCGCTGGTCTGGGGCGTTCTGAACATAGTGAACTTAGCGCACGGCGCGCTGATCATGCTGGGCGGCTACTTCAGCTACTACCTCTTCACCGCTACCGGCATCGACCCCTTCCTCACCCTGCCGCTGACGATGGCCGCGCTCTTCGTGATCGGTTACGGCCTGCAGCGGTACCTGCTCAACCTCATCGTGCGGGCGCCGATGTTCAACACGCTCCTCATCACCTTCGGGCTCGACGTCGTGCTCACCTATCTCGCGCAACTCCTGTTCAGCGCCGACTTCCGCACCATCAACCCGAGCTACGCAGGTGCGCACTTCAATATCGGCAGCGTCACCATCCCGCTCTTGCGCCTCCTGGCGTTTGCCCTGGCGGCAGCGCTCACCGCCTTGCTGGCCATCTTCCTGACCCGCTCGCGGACCGGGCGCGCCATCCGCGCCACCTCCCAGAACCTCGACGCGGCACGGCTCTACGGCGTAGCGCCCAGGTCGCTATACGCGCTGACCTTCGCGCTCGGGGCAGCGTTGGCCGGCGCGGCAGGCGGGCTGTACGGCATGGTCTCGCAGATCACTCCCTACATCGGGGCCGAACTCACCGCCAAGTCGTTCGTGATCGCCCTCATCGGCGGGCTCGACAACCCGCTCGGCGTGCTCGTCGGTGGCCTCGTGCTGGGGTTGGCAGAGGCCCTGGGAACGCTTTACATCGGCCCCACCTTCGACAACGTGATCAGCTTCGGCATGTTGGTACTGGTGTTGATCCTGCGGCCGAAGGGCATCCTCGGGAGAACGGCGTGAAGGCACTCCCCTTCCTCGCCATCGTCGTCGTAACGGGCCTTCTGGCCATCGTGCCCTTCACGCTGTCGGCCGTGATGATCCAGTTCGGCATCACCACGCTGCTGCTGGCCACTCTGGCGCAGGGCTGGAACATCCTCGGCGGTTTCACCGGCTACGCTTCCTTCGGCAACTCCGTCTTCTACGGCCTGGGCACCTACGGAACGGCCGTGGCCATGGTGCAGTGGCACCTGCCCTTCGCCGTGGGACTGGCTATCGGCGCGACCGTCGCGGTCGTGTTCGCGGTACTGCTCGGGATCCCGGTGCTGCGGCTCCGGGGCCACTACTTCGCCATCGCCACCCTGGCCATCTCGCAGGCCATGGCCGCCGTCATCTCCAACCTCGACATCGCCGGGCGCAACAGCGGCCTGATCCTGCCGCTCATACGCGGCGACGTGATGTTCTACGAACTGGCGCTGGGGCTGATAGTGCTGGCCACCGCCTGCGTTTACTGGATCTCACGCAGCCGCTTCGGGCTCGGTCTAATAGCCATCCGCGAGAACGAGGACGCCGCCGCGGTCATGGGCATCAACACCACCCGGTACAAGATCGGCGCCTTCGCCCTGGCGGGCGTCTTCTCCGCGTTGGCGGGTGGAATCCACGCCTACTGGATTACTTTCATCGATCCGCACAGCGCTTTCGACCTCCTCCTCGACGTGAAGCTGATCATCATGGCCGTCTTCGGCGGGCCCGGCACGGTCTTCGGGCCCATCATCGGCACCTTCCTCCTCTCAGGAATCTCCGAGGTCTTGTCAAGCAAGGTCAGCGGCGTTGCCAGCCTGTTCTTCGGCCTGGTCATCGTCGTGGCGGTGACGTTGATGCCCCGCGGTCTCATGAACGTGATCGGCAAGTTCCGGCGCCGTGGCTGGCGCGTGTTCAGCGACAACATCCGGGACAACCGGGTATGAGACCTGACGAACGCAGAGGTCCGGGCCGCGGAGACGCCGCAGCGGCGGGCGCGCCGGCAACGGGACGTGCAGGCACCCCTGCGAACGCCTCGACGGCAGGATCGGCGAGCGCAGCGGTGGGCGGGTCGGCGGGCGTACCTTTCACCGCATCCTCGAACCGACCCGAGGCTGAGCCCACGGCGCTGCTCGAGGTCGAACGCCTCACGAAGCGCTTCCAAGGACTCGTGGCGTTGAACGACGTCAGCTTCAAGCTGTACCCAGGCGAGATATTGGGGCTCATCGGCCCCAACGGCGCCGGCAAGACCACGCTGATCAGCGTCGTCAGCGGCACCCTGCAACCGACCAGCGGCCACGTGCGCTTCGCGGGCCGGTCGCTGCACAGGCAGCCCGCGTACCAGCGCGCCCGCCTCGGCATCGGCCGCACCTTCCAGATCATGAAACCGTTCCCGGACCTGAGCGTGCTCGACAACGTCACCGTGGGCGCGCTCTTCGGAGCGAGCGGCGAGCGGAACATGGGCAGGGCCAGAGAGGAAGCCCGACATTGGCTCGATTTCGTCGGTCTCGGCGCCAAAGCGTCCAGCCAGGCCGAAGACTTGGGTGGGCCGGAGCGAAAACGGCTCGAGCTGGCCAAGGCTCTCGCCATGAAGCCCAGGCTGCTGCTGCTCGACGAGGTGATGGCCGGGCTCAACCAGGTCGAGATCGAAGAGGTAATCGACCTGGTGCGCAAGATCCGCGACTCGGGCACCACCCTCCTCATCATCGAGCACGTGGTCAAGGCCATCCGCAGCCTCTCCGACAAGATCCTCGTGTTGCAGTATGGAGCGAAGATCGCCGAAGGCGCGCCCGAGGACGTGTTGCGAGACCCCAAAGTCATCGAGGCGTACCTGGGCCGGAGGCGAGGATGAGCGTATTACTCGCCGTGGCGGAGCTTCGGGCCCGGTACGGCGAGGCCGAGGTCCTCAAGGGGATATCGTTCGACATCCAACCCGGCGAGATCGTAGCGCTGGTGGGCAGCAACGGCGTCGGCAAGACCACTCTGCTGAGGTCGCTTTCGCGCTTGATACCCAGCAGCGGGCGCATCGAGTTCGCCGGCCGGCCGCTCCCGGCGACGCCCGACGCGGTCTTCGCCTCAGGACTGGTCCAGGTGCCGGAAGGGCGGCAACTCTTCGATCGCATGAGCGTCGAGGACAACTTGCTCATGGGCGCCTACCGGCGCGAAGGCGGCCCCACCGTCCAGGCCGACTTGGCCCGCGTGTACGAGCTGTTCCCTATCCTGAAGGACCGCCGGAAGCAACTGGCAGGCAGCATGTCCGGCGGCGAACAGCAGATGTGCGCCCTGGCCCGCGGCCTGATGGCCGCCCCGAAGCTGCTCCTGGTAGATGAGATGAGCTTGGGCCTGGCGCCCGTAATCGTCGAGAGGCTGCTCGACATCCTCACCACCATCCGCGAGCAGGGGGTAACCGTCTTCATGGCCGAGCAGGACGTGCATAGCGCGCTGTCCATCGCCGACCGCGCCTACGTGCTGGCTCAGGGCCAGGTGGTGTTGCAAGGATCTGCGGCGGAGCTGTTACACGACCCGGAAGTACAGCGGGCGTACCTCGGCTTCTGAAGGGGGAGCGCCTAGGCCGGGCTCTCCTTCCGCTTGCGGCCTTCATAGATGAGAAGCCAGCGGATCCCAAACTTGTCGACCAGGCTGGCGTACGCCTCAGCGAAGTCCGTCTCCTTAAGCGGCACCTCCACGCTGCCACCTTCGACCAAAGCGTCGTAAAGGCGCTTCGCTTCCGAGGTGTCATCGGTCTCGATGGAGAGGTAGCTGTTACTGCCCACGGTGAACCCTTGCGCCATGGTGCTGGGAACGTCGCTTCCCATGAGAGCGACGCTGTCGGTGAGCGGGAGCGACACGTGCCGTACCCAGTCCAGCTCCGCCTCCGGGATGCCCGCCGTGTTGCCGCCGCCGTCGCGGATGGTCGAGAGGTAAGCGAACTCGCCACCGAACACGCTCCGGTAGAACTCGAACGCCTCCCGGGCGTTGCCGGTGAAGTTCAGGTACGGGTTGACTGACCTCATCGTTGAATGCCCTTCCTGCGTGACTTCGCGGCACGCGCCCGCACGGGCAATCTGCAACCAGTGCGCCTTGGATTGATTCCATGATAGCTGCGGTGGCACGGGACGGCGCTGATCCCTGGGGACCACCACGCCGGGGTGACACCGGTTCTTGCGGACCCACCCGACCTCCCTGGTTCGCTTCGCCGACCAGAGGATCCTCCAGGCGAGTGCCTTTGACCTACACGAGCCAGTCCACTCTCATACTGCAGGCCCAATACCGGAGCCGGAGGGCAGTATGAACCTGGCCAGGCAGACCGCTCGGATCAATCCCGTAGCCCCAATCGACTCTCCTCCCGCCTCGCTGCGTACCCTCCGCCGAGCTGCACGACCAACGTGCCGGCCGCTGCGAGAACGAGGCCCAGCATCTGGCGCAGACCCAAGCCTTCACCCAGGAAGACCCAGGCAAGAATGGCGATCTGGATGAGCATCGTGTTGTTGATGATGCTGGACTCCATCGCTGAGAGCTTCCGCAGCGTGACGTTCCAAAGCGTGAACGCGAACGCGGTGTTCACCGCCGCCAGCCACGCCACGATCGCCCAGCCACGCAGCGTCAGGTCCGGCAAACCCTGTGTGCCAACCCCGGCGCCAAGTAGCAGCGCCGAGCCGACGCCCATGCTGATGATGGTCACCACGGCAGCCGGCAACGTCGCCGCCCGGTTGACGTAACGCCCCAAGACGGCGGCTCCGGCGTTAGCGAAGAGTCCGGCTACGGCGATCATCACGCCGATCACCTGACTCTGCGGGAACGACGCGGGGTAGAGGAAGGTGACGGCCCCCACCACGAACAGCAGCACCCCCACGCCCTGTGCCGGTGCTGGGCGCTCGGCGAGCAGGGCCACGCCAAGGAACGCCACCACCACGGGCGAAAAACTGAGGACGAGGCTCGTAGTCTGCGCCGGCAGACGGTCGAGGGCCAGGAACTGCGCGCCCTGCGTCAGGGTATACATGACGACCCCGAGTGCCACCAAGAGCAGCCACTCGCGTCGCGACAAACGCGCGATCGACAGGCGCACATCCCGGCGACCCAGGAGCGGCAAGAGCAGCAGAAACGCGAGGGCATAGCGCAGACCCGCGAAGGTGAGGGCCGGGATCTCGTCAAGGCCGAACTTTATCAGCACCCAAGACGTGGACCAGAGGAACGTAACGAACAGGGCCTGCAGAACGGCGCGAGCGCGGGACGACGACACAATGGACCTCCGAAGACGTAAGGGCACACCGCTCCGGCGTGCCGACCTGTCTCCTCGAGGATTTTGTCCTTTAAGATGCTGCCCTACTTGGGGTTACGTAGCGCTTGGACCAGACCCGCGGTGCGGCGGAACCCTAGCTACCATCATCGGTCGCGTAGGCAAATTACCACGGATCAAGCTGAGCGCGTCGGCACGAGATATCCTTCGGCGCAAGGGCCTAGCGCTGGTCCCCATTAGTTGGACACCTTCTTAGGTTGAGCCTGTAGGCTCGTGAGAGAGGTGTTGTTGTGTCGAGGAAGCGTCGGAATCATAGTCCTGCGTTCAAGGCGAAGGTGGCGTTGGAGGCGGCGCGTGAGGAGCGCACCACGGCTGAGATCGCCCGCGAGTACGGCGTGCACGCTAATCAGGTGAGTGCCTGGAAGCGGCAGTTGCTGGATGGCGCCGTGGCCGTGTTCGAGAGCCCGGCTGACAGTCGGCTGGATGGTGAGGCGGTCATCAAGGATTTGCATGCGAAGATCGGGGAGTTGACGGTGGAGCGCGATTTTTTGTCCAGAGCGTTGAAGCGCTGACCCCCAGCGAGCGYAAGGGCCTGATTGGGCCGCGGCCGGAGCTGAGCGTCAAGCGGCAGTGCGAGCTGCTGCGGGTGCCGCGCTCCACGGCCTACTACCGGGCCGYAGAGGGCGTCGACGGCGACGAGTTGGTGCTGATGCACTTGATCGATAAGATTCACGTTCAGCATCCGTTCAAGGGTTCGCGGCGCATCACGAMGGACCTGCAGAAGTTGCATGGCCGGCGGGTGAGCCGTAAGCGTGTGCGGCGCCTGATGCTGAAGATGGGTATCASSGCCATCTACCCGAAGCCGCGCACCACGAAGGCCGGTCGSGGGCCGGGGCACAAGGTGTTCCCGTACCTGYTGAGGGGGGTTGACATCAGCGCCGCTAATGCCGTTTGGGCGGCCGATATRACCTACATCCCCATGGCTAGGGGCTTCTGCTACCTGGTGGCGATCATGGACGTTCATAGCCGCCGCATCCTCGCCTGGCGGCTATCCAACACGCTGGACTCCCGTTTCTGCGTCGAGGCTCTCGAGGAGGCCCTGGTGCACTTCGGAAGACCGACCATTTTCAACACGGATCAAGGCGCTCAGTTCACTGCCAATGCCTTCACCAGCGCGTTGCAGGCGGCTGGCGTGCAGATCAGCATGGATGGTCGCGGCGCCTGGAGGGACAACGTCTTCATCGAGCGTTTCTGGTGGACGTTGAAGCACGAGGAGGTCTACTTGCGGGCCTACGACAGCGTGTGGGAAGCCCGGCAATGCATCAGTAACTACCTGGACTACTACAACGCTGACAGGTTCCATTCGAGCCTGGAGGACCAAACCCCAGTCGAGGCTTACACCCGCTCGCTACCAGCAGCTAAGGCAACGCTACTGCTGCCGGGACCGAGCCAACCCCAAGCGCAGGTCATGAGCCTGTGCTAGAACTTAAGAACCAAGAGGAACTGTCCAACAGGCGGGGTCCACCGCTTGGTTCGCTCATTGACCCTCAATCGTTCGAAAGCATCTCCTTTACCCCTGCCATTAACGCAACTGATATGGCCGTGACTGTCTACACCGATGACAAGAGGAGCTTGGTCAGTGCGCTCGTTGGAGGAGTCGTACCGTCTTCTATCACCATCGATGCTTTCGGCAGGGTTCGTGATCGAATTGTCTTCAGCTCTGTTGACGATGAAGACCTCTATCTACAGAGGATAACTACGGCCTCCGCAGCTTTGGCTGCCGAATCCCCTCGAAGGGAGCCTTGATTAACTAGCCATCGAAATAGCAGGACATTGACGGCATAATTGTCGAGGTACTGAGTTGGGTGGTGGAATCGGATGAAAAAGAATGCGTTCGGGCTATGGGCAAGCATGCGAAAAGCGTGGATGTACAGACTTGGCATCGCATCTTTGGTGTTCGCCATCGGATCCTTCGCTGCGGCAGCATGCGTCATTCCCGTATGCCGGTCGTGCACGAACCCGAACCCTCCCCCTGCTATCGGTGGACGCGTAGACTTCTATGACGATGACTACGTTCCACCACGGCGCTGCGAAATTGGCCCTTGCCAACCGTTTACTTGCTAGCGTGAGGAACGGCCTGACCGATTTGTTTTGCCCTCGGGTGCGGGTCAAAAGGTTGTACTAGTAGTTACGTCGAGCCTATCGTTGCGCTGCGGAGGCGCTTCGGTTGACGTCCACATCGAGTCGATGAAATATCTTGGAGGGACCCCTTAAACTTAACATGCATATGAGTCTTGTTGTACGACACCTGGCAATCTTGAGCGCATTAGTCGTTGTCGTGTGTTTCCATGCCGGGCGAGCTCAGGCAACTCCTACGATCTTCACGAACTTGGAAAACCTCCAGGCGGGCAACATCCCTGATGGCGAAGCGCTTTCAGCGCTTGAAACAGCCTTGCGAAGTCTTGATGCCATGCCGACGTCAGGTGGCCCTACGGTGGTGCAAATACAGTCTGTCGACTCCCGCTATGCTTCGTCGGCAAACGCTAATGCTGCTAGCAGGCTCAAAGACCAAACGGATCTAATCGTTCGCACCTTAGTAAAATACGGCGCCCCAGAGTCGATTTTTGTGGCGACTCAATGGGGTACATCGGAGAACAGAATGGCTGAGGGCCAGATGATGGGTCGAGATGCACCGTTTTTCCCGACAACCGGCGACGAGCTTGTGGCATCTGGCTTGGCTTGGCTAGCTGACCCTGAAGGTTTTTCACTTAGGTGGGACCGTGACGGTGCTCTCGCAGAGATTGCGGCCACGAGAAATATGGTCAGGGGCATGGAGTTTCTCAGCCCTGTTCGAATGGTGCTCTGCGTCGATGACCAGCATGTTCTTGCCTGGGCTCGATCACAGCGGGAATCTCGGCCTACGGAGGTTGCGCTGGGTCGCTTTGTACAAGCGTGCGTCGATGGTGAATATACTGGCCTTTCCGCTGACTATCGGCTCCCCGCTGAAGTGGTAGCAACCTACGGCGTAGATGAGACTTGGTTCGCAGTGCTCTTACTTGACGCCTATACACAACCAGTTTCGGTTTCGCAGGTAGCCGAGGCTGCCCAGATGGTGCTCGAGGCGGCAGATGTTTCTATACCCCTCTTCTTGGCCGCGGGCGAGACCTTAACGGCAGATTTCGAGGAGATCGTCCCGGCTGGCGAGCATCGTGCTGCTTTATTGAGTCTCGGAGTGAAAGTCGATCCTGCATTCAGCGACAGCTTGCCAAACTGGGTATACGGGTTCTCTACACATCCGACTTCGACTTTAGTGATATTCGACGATACGGGCCGTGCTGTGGCATTTTTCGCGGCCTCACCTAGCAACCCCACAAGCGTGCAAACGCTTCAACAGTGGATGACCTTGAACGGGTTCTTCTAGTCGAGTTTTTGGCGTGAATCTCTCCAGTATAAATTGCACGCCGAACTCGCGCGCATGGCACGGCTTCGTGACTAATAGGTCCGGTCAGGCTACTTTAGGAAGGATTCCGTAGTGTCGACGCTCAGCGAGCCCTCAACAAAATCCGCCATTCAGGAGGCGCTTCTTTCTGCGCGGGGCCTGACGCGCGTTCACAAAAAGGGCGCTCGCGAAATCACGGCTCTAAGAGATGCCAACCTCACGATCACCCAAGGTGAGTACGTAGCCATTACCGGTCCGTCTGGTTCGGGCAAGTCCACCTTGTTAAGCCTGCTCGGCCTGCTAGACCGCTCCAGCTCAGGCGTCTATAGAATCGGAGGACGGGATGCTTCCGGCCTAGGCGACCGAGCCGCTTCCGCACTGCGAAACGAGGTGATCGGGTTCGTATTCCAGGGATTCCATCTCATTTCACACCTCAGTGCTTGGCGCAACGTGGCCTTGCCCTTGTCATACGCGAGGCGGCGGCCCGGCCCAACTGCACAGGAACGAAAGGCCCGATCCTTTGCAGCGCTGGATTCGGTCGGCATGTTGGAACATGCGGACCACCTTCCGCGTGAGCTTTCGGGAGGTCAGGAGCAGCGTGTCGCCATCGCTCGTGCGCTTGTAACCGAGCCAAAGCTCATTCTCGCGGACGAGCCGACGGGCAATCTTGATTCCAATTCGCGGGACGAGATTCTCTCGTTATTCGAGAACGCCAACCAGCTCGGCGTCACGATCATATTAGTCACTCACGATCCATACGTGGCCAGCCGAGCGCACCGAATAGTTCAACTGAAGGATGGAATAGTCATAAATTGATCGGGCGGGTGGTCCTCCTTGGGGATGAAACGGCCCAGGATCGAGGAATCAAAAAGCGGATCCCATGGTCATTTGTCTCACCTCTACGCTTCGGCTCTTACTCAGTCTATGTGCAGCGCTTGAAATTGGACCGTTGAACCTGAGACCCTCCACTCTTCCTTCTGTGGGTCTGTTAGCCCAAGAACCTGTTCCAGATAGCCGCTGCGACAACACAGCGCCCTTCGGGCTTGGCCGCAGCATTAATATCCCCGAATACGGCGTCGGTTTGCAGCATTGTCATATTGTAGTCGGCTCCCTTTGAAGATCGACGATACCTTCAAAGCGTGACTAGCATTTCTTCACCTCCACGTTCCGCGATTTCTTGCACAATCGTCGATGCTGGCGGCGTGCGCCGCGAGGGCGTCACCGTCAGTGACGCTCATTTACTTGACTTCATCGGTTTCGAATCAGTGCGTAGTATCCCTTCGTATAAGGGCCAGGTTGGCTTGCCGGGCCTGTACTGGTTCGCGGCGCTCGACCGGTTGATTCCTTACGAGAGCCGTCTTGAGATGCTGAACCTGATGCTGCTGGACTTCGATGTCGATTGCGTCGATGTTCTGCCGCAACCTATGGCGCTCCGCTTTCAGCTCGACGATGGTAGCGGTGGACCCCGCCTGTTGGACAGTTCCTCTTGGTTCTTAAGTTCTAGCACAGGCTCATGACCTGCGCTTGGGGTTGGCTCGGTCCCGGCAGCAGTAGCGTTGCCTTAGCTGCTGGTAGCGAGCGGGTGTAAGCCTCGACTGGGGTTTGGTCCTCCAGGCTCGAATGGAACCTGTCAGCGTTGTAGTAGTCCAGGTAGTTACTGATGCATTGCCGGGCTTCCCACACGCTGTCGTAGGCCCGCAAGTAGACCTCCTCGTGCTTCAACGTCCACCAGAAACGCTCGATGAAGACGTTGTCCCTCCAGGCGCCGCGACCATCCATGCTGATCTGCACGCCAGCCGCCTGCAACGCGCTGGTGAAGGCATTGGCAGTGAACTGAGCGCCTTGATCCGTGTTGAAAATGGTCGGTCTTCCGAAGTGCACCAGGGCCTCCTCGAGAGCCTCGACGCAGAAACGGGAGTCCAGCGTGTTGGATAGCCGCCAGGCGAGGATGCGGCGGCTATGAACGTCCATGATCGCCACCAGGTAGCAGAAGCCCCTAGCCATGGGGATGTAGGTYATATCGGCCGCCCAAACGGCATTAGCGGCGCTGATGTCAACCCCCCTCARCAGGTACGGGAACACCTTGTGCCCCGGCCCSCGACCGGCCTTCGTGGTGCGCGGCTTCGGGTAGATGGCSSTGATACCCATCTTCAGCATCAGGCGCCGCACACGCTTACGGCTCACCCGCCGGCCATGCAACTTCTGCAGGTCCKTCGTGATGCGCCGCGAACCCTTGAACGGATGCTGAACGTGAATCTTATCGATCAAGTGCATCAGCACCAACTCGTCGCCGTCGACGCCCTCTRCGGCCCGGTAGTAGGCCGTGGAGCGCGGCACCCGCAGCAGCTCGCACTGCCGCTTGACGCTCAGCTCCGGCCGCGGCCCAATCAGGCCCTTRCGCTCGCTGGGGGTCAGCGCTTCAACGCTCTGGACAAAAAATCGCGCTCCACCGTCAACTCCCCGATCTTCGCATGCAAATCCTTGATGACCGCCTCACCATCCAGCCGACTGTCAGCCGGGCTCTCGAACACGGCCACGGCGCCATCCAGCAACTGCCGCTTCCAGGCACTCACCTGATTAGCGTGCACGCCGTACTCGCGGGCGATCTCAGCCGTGGTGCGCTCCTCACGCGCCGCCTCCAACGCCACCTTCGCCTTGAACGCAGGACTATGATTCCGACGCTTCCTCGACACAACAACACCTCTCTCACGAGCCTACAGGCTCAACCTAAGAAGGTGTCCAACTAATGGGGACCAGCGCTCCAATGGGGCTCGACTCCGCCAGCTCCTCAAGGGTCCGCGTTCGAACTTGTATGTGCTCCAAGCTGGCGGTCGAGTCCACGACTATAGTAGTCAGCGCATCTGAGATCTCGGGAAGGGCTTCAGAAACTAACTTCGGCTCCATCAGCTGACATAGTGTGCAGGTAGCATCAGTGAATACTAGCGTGGCTGGTAAGTTCGCTCCGATTCCTGTTTCGTCGAGAATCCACGCTGGCACCACGTCGCCAGCGAGTACAGCTGTTAACGCGGATGGGACGGAAGTGGACGTTGCACTAGATGTTTGCGAACACCCTGCTGCGATTTCAATTGCAGCTGATAAGTCGTTACCGTGGCCTGGGTCAAATCCTAACCAGCCGCCTACAACCATATTAGAACTATCTACAGCTAGCACAGCAGGAGCCAAGCTGGTAGCTAGAGTAGCTAGCCATTCTCCAAGTGTTTCCTCTGCAACGACGATGGACGTCTCTGGATCGCTATCCGCGAGGACAGTCGTTAGAGCCTGTGCAGATTCGAGTTGGGTTTGGTTTGCTGGAATGACAATCAGGGAAACGTGCAGTCCATCCGTGCAGGCTTGTTGGACATCCGAGAGGGTCCTAGCAGCGATAGCAATAGGCACTACACAGTAAGTACAATCTTCTCGATAAGCGACGGCTACAAATGGCCCTGAGAGTGGAGCCTCCACGACCTCTCCAAGAATTCTTCCTCGACCCGCACGATTAGTGTCGTCTCCTGCGCCACACGTTTCACAATCGCCTGAAGCCTGTACCTCACTACTTACTTCTTTAATAGGAGTAGAACCCTGGTCCCTGCCGAACGTGTAGATGATAAATGCAAAGCCGCCGATGAACATCAGGGCTAGAACTAAGAGCCACAATCTATTCACCACTACCCCCAATCGCCGGAGCAATCGGAGATCACGACGAAGGGGGATGGCGCACCCAAAGCTCTCGGGCAATGCTTTGCTTAAGTCAAGACTCTAGCAAAATACTTCGGACAACACCATGCTTTTGTGACCTGAGCTGCCCTTCAGCATAACCTTCTATGCCTCGCAACAGTTTTCACGATTGTCACTCACTTCGCAACACGCTCCAAGGGCTAAAGCGACTCAGCGCCACAATTGGAAAGATGACGGCGACTAGGCCGACGCCAAGCGCAACGAGAAACGCTAACAGCGTGGGCAAGATTGGAATCGTGAACTCCCAGGGCGCCAACGTCGCTACCCAGTAACTCACTCCAAGCGCGACAACAACTCCTACAACAGCCGCTGCCGAGGAGATCCGTAGTGCAGCCACGATAGAGTCGGCAGCAATGCGTGCAATAGGAGCTCCGAGCGCACGCTTAAGGGCATGCTCAGGCCTGCTCCGGAGCAACCGAACAGAAACGATTGTGGCTAGTCCTACGCCACCTATGACGAATGAAAGCCATGCGATTGCACGCCACGCTGTCGCCACATTCGCCATAGTTGAGCGAGCCATGCTAAGGTCGCCCGCCGGTTCGTGTACAACCGCAGGCGCGTACGCAGCTCCGTGACGCTCGTCAATCACCTGGGCGATTGTCGCTATCACTTGGCTATGGTCCGTCCTCGCCTCAACGACCACATGGAAGTCGGTCACGAGTGAACCACCAATGGGCATTTCCTGATCGCGCAGCCTCACAATGACCGAGTCGTACAGGTCACCTATGGAGACAACCGGTTGACTCGCGTATATCCCTACCACTTCGGCCTCGCCGCGGCTGGACGCTTCTCCGAAGCCCCCGGCACTTCCAAGCTGGAGATTCTGACCAACCACATCGGCGATAGCAACACCGGGAAACGCCAGTTCAGCTATATCAGGGCCGATGATCACCTCGGTTGGCTCCTCAGGCACTCGGCCAACGAGTAGCGGCCGTGGGAAGATATCGAAGAAGGCGCGATCCACGTTGTAAGCCACCACAGGCGAAGTTCCTTCACCGCCGGCAAGTGGGGTGACCAAAGAGACACCTTCCGCGGTGGAAGCGGCGAACCCGGCTACCCCAGGCAGAGAAGCTATGGCCCTCGCGTCAATGGAATCCAAAGGGGGCGGGGGGTAGACGGACGTTCGTGCGCCGAGAATCGCGGTGCTGACTACAAGCCTGTCACCACCAATCTCACTTAGGCGGTTCTGAAACCAGTCGAGAGTACCAACACCGATGGCTGAGGCCACTACGAGAGCAAGGGCTCCCGCAGCCATCCCCGTAAGCGCGATACCGTCCCAGACTGGCGGCGACAGCTGCTCACGCAACGCCTTGTAGATCGGCATCTTCAACGTCCACAATGCAGGAACTAAAGCGGCCACGAGAGAGATGAGCACCCCGCAACCTCCCGCGTATACTACCGCGGCGCCCGTGACTGTCACACCATCAACACCTGAGCCCACAAAACGTACCGCCAGAGGCAACAGTGCCACGCCCACGGCAGTGCCGGCACCACCTACGATTAGACCGTCAATCACTACGCGCGCGGCCGCTCTGACGGCAGTAGCTCCGATCGCCCTGCTCACGGCAAGTGACTTCGCTCTATCGACAGCTCTTAGACCTAGTGCGTTCGCCAAACTTCCGACTGTCGCGATTAGGGCGAGAATTACGATCCAGGCTGAACCACGACCAAGCTCGTCAGCCACTTCGTTACGGAACACCGCCTGGCTACCGAGCCAAACGTCGGAGGCCACGACTTCGGTCGCCCGCGCTATGGGTAGACGCGCGACTGCCTCGCGTACGCTCCGAGCGGCTACGGCCTGCTGGCCTGGCTCGAAGCTGACGTAGGCCTGCGAATCGGCCGGCCTGAAGTCCTCACCGAACGTAGAGAGTGCCGAGGAGAATGGGTGCAATGCGGCCACGTCCAAGCGCTGGAACTCTCCTACCTGATCAGGGATCGGCTCGAGCACACCGACTATACGAAACATCGATCCCCCGCCAGCGTCAACCAGTTCTCCTACTGCGTCCTTGGCACTACCGAAGAGTTCTGTAGCGATTACGGAACCGAGCACGGTGACGGGCAAGCCGATGACAGCGTCGCGTTCCTCGAGCGGCCGCCCCGCGGCAAGGTTTAGCCCCAACACCTCGAAGAGTTGCTCGGTTACCGGGACAAGCGTGACCCGAACGTTGTTACCCAACTGCGTCGAGCTCCCACCTATATACGCCACACGCTCAACACCCGGCAAATCGGCGAGTGACATCGCCTCTTCGTAAGTAATGCCGTAATCCTGGCCACGCTCCAAGACGAAACCTGGTTGAGGCGCAAAGCGAACGACCAAGACATTGGGCGCGAACTCGACAGCGAGGTCGTGGAGTTGCTGTTGCTGCCACTCCCTAACGCCAACAACAGCACCAAAAGCAGCTACGCCGATGGCGACCGACAGCACCGCTAACACGGTCTGCATCTTCTTCACTCAGCACCTCCTATGTCGACAGGATATCGAAAATCTCAGGTTGACAAGGCAAACATCAAGGCTTCAATAGCAATCCGAGCCTCGAACTCCCGTCTTTCCGCAACGCGTTGCCGTTTCGTTAAGGCATCAGTAACTTGGCTATCAGGGGCAAAGCGACCGCGGACAAAATGCGACCTGTTGCGCGGATACTACAGGTACTAGAAATCGTCGCCTGTACTTAGAGCGTCCCAAGTCAATGAGGGGCGTCGCCACAATTCATGGTCCGAATCGAATCCGAGGCCAAAGATGGATAAGCAATCAACATGCACTGAGGAGTCCTGTTCCCCTGATCGTCCCGCCAAGTCCTATCGAATGCCTTAACCAATTCTGAGACAAAGCTCTCATCATTTTCTCACTTGAGGCAGTGAGGCGTCTTCAACTGCCAGCTTCAACTACGCCCACTCTCAAGTCGGCGCGAATCCTATTCTCAGTTCACTCTCAAATCAAACTACCCAACTCTCAGGTACAACTACCCGCCTACACATGGTGCGGCGCGTGACGGCCGAGGGCCAAGCGTTCGTCGAGGCAGTAGAAGCAGATTCGGGCTGGAAGAAGTTCTTCAGTCGAGTTACTCAGTTAGCCCAAGAGGGAGTCCGGGTCTCGATTCCAGTGCTCCTCGATTATGGCCTCCGCCAACTAAGTCGGTAGCAGCCTCTTTAGCCACCGGTAGCACCACCAACACTAGCCCGGCTGACACGTTAAGGGTCAGCCGGGCTTCTTCTATCAACTTTCTATCTAATCTCTTTCAGACTGCAAGATTCCGAGCCGCCTGCAGCCAATTGCACCGACTTGAGACAGACTGCAGGGACTTCTGAGAACCAACAGCTCCATCTCACGTTGTTCTCATTTCACCCTCTATGTTCTCAGTTATAACTTCCCCTCTACAACAAACATACCTTGTTGGTTCCACTAATGGAAGACCGCGTACCGGCTATGCAACGCGCTGCTGTCGCACTTATGCTCTCAATTCTGAATACTCTGCACCAACGATTCTCATTACCTGTGCAGTTTTTGGGCGAGCCGGTTCAGCCTAAGATTCTCAGTGGCTGACTGTGAGACTGGTTCATTATCAGTAAAGTCCATCCAAACCCACGATTGCGGAAAAGGTAACCCTATCAAGAACAGGTCGGCTAATGCCCCACAACTGCATCAAAGCTAGTTGATCCCTCATCCACCAAAGGAGGGCGAGCCCCTCGCGACTAGCCGGCGCCAGTGTTAGGTGTAGCGCACCGCTACGGGTCTAGGGTCAAATCTTGCAGCCCTATCTGTTACCAACTCGGGATCAGTCTCCTTTATCTCACATGAAACATCTTTCTGGGAGCTGGAGCCTCAATCATCTTCTTGCAAGGAGAATACGCTCATCGAAATTCTCTTCCCATCAAGTTCCCGTACAGTACGAGTTGTGAAAGAGTCGAACTCCCTAGTCAACTCAGCCACTCGCTCCTCATCAATACTAGAAATCTCCGATACAGCTACATTCCCCATCGAATGAATTGAAGTTCCGAAGCGGAGTCCTGCATCTTCGCTAAGAAGCCAGCGGTCATGAATTGGGGACTTTCCTTGCGGTCCATACCCTGCCACACAGATGTCTATGTCAGGAATGGCCCCACCTGCCACATTGTTTCTCCAGTACGAACGATAGTAGCTCGCAATGTCACCAGAAACGCCCTTTTCCTTTTGATGGTACGCACTCGTAAGAACCTGAATATAGCAATCTGGGCGCTCTTCCAAGATGACGCTCAGCATGAAGAGCTCGTCGGGGCCAAAGTAGGGATCGGCAACTTTTAGGTAGGATCCGACCTTACTCCGGGCAAACTCGCGAACCTTTTCAATAACCTTTTCTCTCGAGCCAGGACCAGCAATCAATCCACCGCTCTTACCGATGACTCTCTTTGCCGCTTCTCTTGACCGTTCGCCACTTGCAATAGATACCCGGGCCACGCCTTGCACTAGGGTAGCTGCTACCTCGCAGCTACTAAGTGCACTTCTAAGTGGCTCGACCTTGCCAGATGGGCTCAGACTTTCATTCTGCACCGCCCACGCATAGACGCTTGCTACTCTATTCAATGCAGCCGAACCTGCCCTGCTTACATAAGGACTCGCCCTGTCAGAAGCGATTGGCCTCAGGATTCTCCCGTTGAGGTCAGCTAAGTGGCTATTAGCGATCTTCACTACCTTCTTGATGGGTAGGTGGCCTGGATCAGCAGTCCTCCTCGAGTCGCTAAGATCATCCCGCGCCTTAGAAACTGCAATGTGCTCACCAAAACTGAACGCTGTGCTTCTATTCCGTGCAGGGTCCCCATCCAATTGGGCCGCAAGGCGCTCAGCAAGACGTGGGCTAATCACGTGAGCTAAGTCAAGTATTGATCTTAGATGTGCGTCGACAGGTCCCGACACCCCGCGCTCAACCATTTCAATTGCGCTGGTTATGCAGGCCTGACTGATTTCAGAATCGGTTCGACGCGCCGCCTGTCCAACCGATTCGTAGCGGTCAAGCGCGTCCAAAACGCTACCAATTCTCGATGTCTCATCTCTGGCCTCTTTAAGTAACTCCTTCCGCAGCGCGGAGAGGCGATTGGGCATTACCTCTGCGAGCGAAGCCAGGACATAGGCACGGTCAGAGACGTTCGGAATGCTACGAGCACGGCTCGCGAGACTATCCCAGACGTGGCCTCCCGCCACCCTAAGGCCCGCTGCCATTCCGGCGATGAACACCGAGTAGCCCTCATGTTGGATTCCACCAGGGCTAGGAACCTTTTGCTCGGCAAGTACTTCTATGCGTTCCGCCAGAGTGTGCCTCTGCTCTGCAGTAATAATCGGACCACCACGCAATTTCGTGGCAGACAGGCAGATTAGTCTTGCGTATCGCGCCATTTGTTCGTCAGACGTGCTGTGTGAAAGCACAGACACAATCTGTAATGCGGTTGAGTAATCCAGGCGTATGAACTCTGGCGATCGCCAGGAAATTGGCTCACCTGGAGAAACTCGGTAGAAAAGGAATGAAGAGATGTCTTCAACGGCTTGGCCCCGTGCAAGCAGAGGCAATGACTCAAGTAGGTCAGTTGCTACTGCGTTGTGCGTAACGTAAAGAGCAGGGAGTATCGTGATAGTGCTAGCCACGTTCGCATATGGATCGTCACTCGGAAGCTTATGAAGATGGGGAATAATGTGCTCTTCGGCAATTGCGGATGCGAGGCCTTGGTCGTCTGCGCGGTAACAAGTAGTTACAAGCCTTGCCATAAGAGACAGTTTGTCCACCTGCGCAGAAACCAGTGAGACTAGTCCAATCACTTGCTCAAGGGCCTCTGCCGGGATTGCCTTTCTAGTTAAGAGCCCCTCGAAGGCACGGATGCTAATAGCGGCAAGCGTAATAAGCGAGAACTGCGGAGCGGCCGCCGCCGTAGGATCCTCTCGCTGGAGTTCGTCAGACCCATCAAGAACCGCACGAGCGACATCTGGCGCGCACTTTGCTAAGGCTTTAGCTACAATGTAGCCAACTGCAATTCGTTCCGACGGAATAGCGATACTAGAAACTTTATCCGCAGCCCAATTCGCTACCTTTTGACTCGCGCCACTTCCGATTCTATGTAGTAACTGCGACGAGGCGGCTAGAGCTCTAGCGGCGAACCCCGGACGCTCCCAGCCCCGCATATCCTGAAATCGTCGAGGGAGTGCCAAATCAACGTCGCTAGGAAGTGGTCCGGGCCTGTCTGCCAGCTCTTCGAGTATGAGCATCGTTTCCCGTTGCCGCAATATGGCACTTGAAACTCGGTCCAAGACTCCCAGAATTTCTTCCAGGCTCAATCCCTTGTTGCTTCCCTCGAGAATCTGAGTTCCAATCTCCACAAAGCCAAGGTTGCGCCTATACTCAGTGTTGATTCTCTCAACGATTCCCACCGCCTTGGCAGAGTCGGCCCGAGCGAGGGCTTGCAGTGTGTTCCGCAGCAAATCAAAGTGATTCGCAGTTGAGTTGACGACTTCATCTACCGCCATCTCGAGGCGATGGGAGACCTCTCTTACGACAACCTGCAAGGGAATAGCCTCAAGGCGTCTACTCTCGAGCTGATCTAGGAGTGCTGCCAGAGTTAGGGCCAGACAGTGTGAGCGCGTCGGTACGTCATGCATACCGACTATGTCCCTCACTACCCTGCCAAGGCGGTCTACCGCATCGCGCGATAGGCCTGAGCCAGTCGGCACTTGATTCATTTCGACCTTGAATAGTGAAAGCTCTAGGCGCACTACGTCGGCAGTCTTGCTACGTTCCCTAGCGATAGTACTGAGGCCAGCTATCCGTTTCAGGAGCGTTGAGACGCGCGCGCTTTGGGAAGACGCCTGCTCCGCTAGGGCCGCAGCCATCAAGTCGAAGTCCCTTAAGGTTGAAACGTAGTCGCTTGTCGAAGCTATCAACTCTAGAGCTTTCTCAACAACGTCTAGTGCATCCTCACGATCACTAGACCCTTCAAGCCAACGCAAAAGGAAAAACAGTTGCCTATCCGGCGCCAGGTCAGCTACAAGGTGGAAGACACCTTTGGCATCTCTACCGCTTGAGAATTGTGTAACCGTTCGAAGAATTGCGCGAGTCGTCTCCTGACTGTCTGACGGTGTCAACCCGTCTTCTCCGGCTTCTGGGACAGTCTCACCCTCTAGTCTGCTTCCATCTTGCGAACCCTCCATCGCTTGGGCCCGTGCCTCACCTACCTCTTGTCGCTCAACAAATCGGTAAGCATACTCAGGTGATACGTCAAGACTGCTAGCTACCAAATCGATAAGGCGCTGTCTGGATATCTCGGCGTCACTCTGAAGGAGCCGCTCAAACTGAGACTCCAGGTCAACTCGAAGTTCTTCGAATCTTGAGGGGTCCCGCTTCTTTAGTAGTGAGCATACGGCCGCAAGAGATGCCGCGCGGTCCTCGAGGATGGGCGCGCTTTGCGCCAACGCTATGGCTTCATCGATCTCGCCGAGGACTGCAAGGGCGTCTACGTGAGCCTTCAAACCTGCACTCGAATCAAGTCCTAGAAGCGTCGAGCACAACAGGGATAAGCGAAAGATGTCTGTGTAATCACCAATATGCAATGCTGAGTCAAGTCCGTCTCGAGCATGTCGCAAGACTGGTAAGAATGACTCTGCTGCCTCAAGTCGATCCACCAAGAAATCACCAGAGGTAGCCGCAACCACGTCTTCATTTCGGCCTTCTACGCGATAATAAGCAACAAGTTGCTCACGTCTCTTTGGGTCTGACGATTCCTGCAAATCCCCGATAATTAGGCCAAGTATGTCGCTTCGCCGAGTGGACAGCAACTGCCTCGCGTGCTTGCGATGCTCTTCTGTGACATACTCCAGCGTTCCGGTGATCGGAGAAACTCTCAGTGTGGGGATTCTTTCGAGGAGAGAGTTGACACCCTCCACTTGCTCGCCCAATACGCGCGCTGCATCCGCAATTGTGTAGGGCCAAAGGGCGAAAGCTACCAGCCCCGCCAAAGCACCTAACTGCCCGTCAAGGTCTATGCTGGCCCATTCACGAGCTACGTATCCCTTAAGGTCTTTTGGGGCGTCCTTGAGTAGTTCCTCCGCCTTACGGCCGCTCCTGATCTCACGAACAAAACTCGCCATGAGGCCGGGCATTTGGCGCGACTCCCGATATATTGCTTCGATAACTGAACTTTCTAGATCTAAGTCCTCGAATAGTTCTCTTGCTTCTGGTAACGAAAACAACTGCACAGGGCAGTGTCGCACCTCTAGCTTACTGAGTAATTCATCCGGCAGAACGGATGCATCGCCACTTACAACGAACTTGAACCCTTGCCTGCCGAAAGGCAACACTTTCCAAACGATGTCATCTCGAAGTGCGCTTTGGGCCTCGCTAAACTCCTCAAGCCCATCAACAACAATTACTATTCTTCCCCCGGGTCCCTGACGCCGGGCTTTCGTTTGGAGGGAACTGATTAGTGTTCGGAACTCCGCCTCGGGCACCTGAACTTCATGCCGCATTTCTCCGAAGAGTATGTAGCGGGCTTGATTCGCCAGGTCGGCCATTAGGTAGTGGGGATCTGTTGCTAGCGAGGAAAGTGGACGAATGAAGAGACTTAGACCGGCCTCAGCGGTTCGCATCGCAACCTGAGCAAGCAAGGTCGTCTTGCCTGAGCCATCGGCACCTTCGACAAGAACTACGTCTGCGCCTTGGTCATCAATGAGGTGCAACACGGTGTCGACGACGCTCTCCCGTCGCACACTTTCAGTTGCATCTTGCGGAAAGGTTAGAGAGATCTGGGTACTGTCTACTAGAATTGCGTCCACATTCCCCCATTAGGCGCCTATAGCCCTACACACGATTGACAAATCCAAGGTCAGTATCTCAAACTGCTCTAACATTTTACCGCGCCGGGACAATAGACGGACAGCCAAGAAGGTCTCATCAAGGTTTCTCGCTGGAAAGCCCTTCGGCCGATTTCTACTCCGTGATGCCTTTCACGCCCCTGAATATTGGAAGGAAATCCCAATCGCTGACATGGCAACTGGGTGCGCTGAAGACTGACACTGGCCAGTAAGAGCCCAAGGCGTCCTCATTCACCAACGCGATGTTGGCTACATGTGACTCTCGCCATTTACAAGCCGTGCCGACCCACCAAGAACTGTTATGACTAATGCTGATGGGCTGGGACGAGTCAACAAGGGGGGAAAGAGTGAAGAACGTACAAAAGCGATTGGCTTTCCTTTTGCCATTGGTCCTTATCACGGCTGCAATGGGGCAAGAGTTCGTGTTCGGCACACATGCAGGCATGAGCGTATCTGAAGTCCTCGCTACCATACCCGGAAGCGAGCAGCAGGTCCCAGCCGGACGCTCAGGGAACGTTCCGCCCAATGCAGAGTTTCATGTCAGGTTCGAGACAACCGTTGCGGGTGTCCCATTCATAGCTTCCTTCGGTTTTGTCGATGGAAACCTTCGCCATGTCGAGGCTGTCTCCTTCTCCGAGGGACGCCAGGATCAAGAGGTGTTCGCCGTAAGACGCTTGCTGCAAGCGTTCATCGACCATTTCGGGCCACCCCTGACTCATGAGGACAAAGTAGCCCCCAAAATCCCCCCAATGTTCATGGATGACCTCAACACAATCACAGCAGAGTGGTACAAATCCGCTGTCTCGGTCAAGATGACCTACTCAATCCTAAATGGCAAAACCATGGGCTCCGTCATAATCTCACACGTGCCCAGCGGGCTGTAAGGAAGCTGAACTTACCCCCGGTGTATGGGTTGTAAGCGGTCGCCCAATAGCTCTTTGCGAGAATTACTTGCATGAAATCGGCGCCCAGCCCATTGCGCAGCTACCGCCCTAATTGCCGCATAGAACGCGCTAGATGCCGTTACGGGCGTACTCTATATGCTGCCCATGAAGAGGACCCTTTCGCGTGGCAGCGCCGCTACGGTGTCTCAGATACCGTTAGCGAGTGACAGCCCCTGCAAACTACGGCGCTACGCTGGGTCATGCGCAAAGACGAGTTCATAGCAGGTGAAGAGTGGGCCTACCGGCGAGAACAGCAACTCGGCCTACCAGCCGCGCGCGTTCAACTAGTAGCGATGCCCAACCGCAAGGGCGCCGTAAAGGTCAAAGTCCGCCACATGGACGGCGAACTCGAGGGCATGGAGGAGTTCGTGACCCCCACCCACCTGCGTTGCCGCTGGAAGGACTGGAAGCTCGTGGAGCGCGACGAGCAGAAGGAGATCGCCTTCCTCCAGCACATGGCTGACGAGCCACCTGTCGACCCCGTCGTCGCTCAGGCGGCAAGCGAGGTCCTCCTATCGACCGGGGAAGATCTTCTGATCCTCGAGAGACGGAGCAACTATACGAAGCTGTGGGACATCCAGATCCCGGGCCTCGAACGAGTCGCGCAACGTTGCGGCCTGACAGAACAAGCCTGGACCAAGTGGCCCAGCTTCAAGGACCGCGAAGGGCACTACCTCGTACCCACACAGGTCCTTATCGACATCGCCATCGCCTTCGCCCAAGCCGAACCGGAGACGGTTCACCTGCACCTGGACCATGAAGCCAGTCGACTCCTACAAGATCAGGACCAGTGGGGCCAGGACCGCCGCTCGAACATGATCCAAGCGATGCCGGCGCACACCTTGGCGCGCCACTGGGCCGGCGGGATGCGAGAGCACAGGTACCTTCGGGACCGGGTCCGCGAGCTCGAACTGCTGGTCGAGTACACGATCACCGCCCTCGAAGCCAGCGGGGAGACCCGCAAGGCGAACTACGCCAGGCGCCGCCTCGAAGCGGGTTACAACCGCTCGCTTGCCCTACAACTTGCCCTTGAGTAATTACCTCACATTTGGAGTATCTAGATGAGCAGGTTTCACAACTAATTGGGCGTTGTCCGCTTGCGCAAGAACCGCGCTTATGAAGGTCGCACCCAACCCTTCAGCACGTACATGTGAAGGTTCCCGCATGTCGAGAGGATTATCGAGCTTCAGATGCGTGATAACTGGCTCACTCGATGCTTTTCCTCCGCGTTCGCCTTCTTATGCCTGGGCCATCGGCCCGGACGATTGGCTGCCTCACGATACTTGCGTTCATCGTAGCGAGCTTCGGACTCCTGCCAACGGATGATGCTCCCCGCAACTTGCCCAGCCGCTGAGTAGGTAATGACGGGGTATTCGGGAGCCGAACAAGCGACCTCTACGACCAAACGCGCCAGCTTGCGCGAGATGCTAGCTTCTCCCGCCACGTTGATAAGGCGCAGGAGCCTTGAAGACGACGCCTCCGGATCATCCCTCCTGATCACGTCCGACCACACCGAAGCCGACTTGCTGCAGAAGAACCGCAGCATGATGAGTAACGGCTCCACGAGGTGGACGGGGTGGACGAGCCCGCATACCTCCGGGAGCCTCTCACGGATGAACCCAGGGGTGATGTGACCCTCGAAGTGACGGAAGTCGAGCCTCCGCCCCCTAGCCGGATGGTTCCGCAGGTACGCGAGCACCTGACCCTCTTCGACTGTCGATTCGACTAAGCCGAGCCTCAGGACGGGTGAAATACGGTTGTCTTGCCGAGCACGGATTGCGGCCTTCGGTTCTCTCCCCACCACATGCACTATTAGTGCTGCCAGCCGTTGGTTGAAATGCTCCTCGGTCTTGGCGGTGAGTATTGAGATACCGTGCGTGACCGCGACCGCGAGCAATGCCGGTGAGGGAACGCCGACCATGGCGTGGTCGTTCGACCCCTTCTCGCCGCGGCGCCCAGCCAAGTCGCTGTCTCGACCTTCACAGTACTTGCGCCAAACAGTTGCCAGTGGGTCGCAAAGGCCGTCCGCTAGGCCTGCTGGCGAAGCGAAGAACACCAACCGGCACAAAGCGCGCAGGTCATCGAAGAATTCTAGCGGCGACATGATGACTCCGGGCCGGAGCTCGAACGCGCCTCGACTACGCAGCAAGTCCAGCACATACTGCTGTGCGTTCACTACCTCAGGGTCAGTTATGGCCGGCATAGGAATCAATCGCAGGTCATGTCCACACGGGAGCCCCGAGCGGGCACGTTCACTTCCCACCTCAGCCGGATTCATGCAGGCCCGGACCGAACCAACACGGCTCGATTGGATTGGTTTCACGCCACCATCGCGGCGCGGTAACCCATGTGGCAGATTGCAACCGGAACACACTTCGGAAAGCAGCCTTCCGTGCCTCAAGCACATGAACACGGAGCCCACTTTCCATTCCAGCCGGAAGTAGGCTGGATCTTCACTTAAGCAGTCAGGGCAAATGAGGGTACTACTCACTCGCACCTGCTCCCGCAATCCGAGCTTTCGCGGTTCTTCCGAGCGAAGAAGTCGGAAGCTGTGCATGGCGAGACTACTCAAGAACGATGCGCCAATGGCGGCCTTTTGATTAGGGCAGTGGTTCTCCGTCGGCCTCAACATGTAGGTCCTCCGGACATCAACTGCTTGCGGGTTCTCAGAGACCTCCGCCAGCGCCAAGGTCTTTATCGCCATGCTTTGTCCAATGCTATTCGCGGCGGAAGCTCGCCAGGCAAGTGACTGGAACGCTTCCCCCTCCTCCAGGAGGGGGAAGCCCGGCAACTCGAACAGCCTGTCGCCGATGAAGTGCTCCGGTGAGCCGCCCATCAGCGCACATCTCCAGCGCTTCTTCCACCGCGCCCTGGCTTCTTACGCGGAGTCTTGCCTGTCCTGCTGGGCTTGTACTTCTGCTCAGCGGCGTAGCTGATCTGCACCTCTTCGAACACTCCCATGCTCAGGCGCTCGCCTCTGCCGATGGCGAGTAGCGCGGCGCCATGCATGAGGGCGACGACGTGTTGCAGTACGCCTCCGGTACGTCTGAAAACGTACTCCACCATTTGTGGCGTCAGCCACTCGGCCTTGGGGTCGTCCAGCAATACCGTCTTCCAGGCCATCAGTTGGAGCACCCGGCGCAAATCGTCACTCTTAACAGGGTCCGGCAGCTTACCGATTTCCTGCCGGGTGAAGCGCCGTGAGAGCTGTTCCTGGGCGCCGACCTTACGACCGTCCAAGAACTGCAGCGTCCTATCCTGCCTAACGCCTGCCATCAGGAACACCGCATTGGTGCGGTTGATCAGGTCCTTGAGGTAGTTGATGGTCTCGGTCCCGTTCCCGGTGTCGCGGATGAAGTGCACCTCGTCGATCACCACCAGGACGGTCCCGCAATTGGCCATCAAGTTGGAGAGTTTGTCAGCGAGGTCGGCGCCGCGCACCGTCCCCATCAGCGGCTCCACCGGCACGCCTATGGAGTCGTAAGCCTTCAGCGCCAGCTCTAGGAAGATCTTGGGGCCGACACTGCCGTGCAGCGACACGACCAGGACCGGGACGAACTGCCCTTCGATAGTCTGCCCGTCGACGGTGCGGCGCCGCAAGCGCAGTCGAACTGGGGGCTCGCCGCGCCACGCGTCGCCATACGCCTCACCGAGCTCCTTCAGCAGCACCCGGTTGGCGATCTCGGTGATGGTGGTCGACTTACCGACCCCCGCCTCGCCCTCGACCATCACACCACCCTGCGTGGTGGTTCCTGAGAACCGTGCGCGGTCCAGGGCCGTGGCTACCAGACCGTTGACCGCTTCCAGGTGGGGTACGCCGGCCACCGCGGGCGCCAAGGCGAGACGGTGACGGCGCGCGTCGAACTCAGCGCGCTTCGTGGGCGTGAGCTTGTCGTAATCGCGGCGCGTCACGGCACGCGCCTCCTCGACATCGGCCTTGAGGGCGCGAATCGCCTCCTCACGCTGCAGCGCGTAGTCCCACAGGGCACGAACGCTCGACAGCGGATTCTGCGGCACATCCACCTCGTGCATCAGCGGCTTGTTCTTCGCCATGCTTCACCTCCAAAAGGGAGAGCGCCGGGGGGCCGGCGCTCTGAGAGTCAGTGGAACTGGGGGACGTCCTCCGGACCCCAGAGGGAATCCTCAGAGCCCTGAGGCACGGAGTCCTCGTCCTCAAAGTCGTCGAGGTAGTCGTAGTCGAAGTCGTCGGCGTCGTGGCGCGACTCCTCGAGGCTGGCGAGCGCGCGTGCGGTGGCAGCCCGTGCCTTCCTCTCGTGCCAGCGGACGGAACGGCGGGCCGAATCGATGATCAATGCCAGCATCTCGGCAGCGGGAGCGCCCCCTGGCGTAGCGCCCCTGTGCTCGAGGTAGCCACTGAGCCACTCAAGGTAGCGCGCCATGTTCTCACCGATGAGCTTAGAGACCTGATGCGGAGGGTCCCCACCATCGGCGACGTCGTCGCACTCGCTCCACTCGATATCGCCACCGGCGTCCTTGTTGCTGCCTTTGTGGGTGCGAAGGAAGGTGCGCATGCGCTCCGGCAGCGGGAAGGCCGTCTTGGGCGGCAGGTCCACCCACGGCACCGTCACCCACTCGGCGGGCTCGTTGGTGCCGGCCTTGACGTTCACGTAGATGAAGCGAACGTCGTTCCGGTCGATGCGGACCGGCCACTTGCGGGTGCCGGTAGCTGGGCAGATGCGGTTCCGGATCACGTCGACCTGCGGAGCGTCGTAGCGCATGTTGAACAGGAAGAAGCCGGCGTTGGTGGCGGTGCGCTGCTCGGCGTCCATGAACAGGAACCGAACGTCGGAGTCGACCGGGATGATGCGCAGCCCGTGCTGTTGGATGCTCGCGTGATAACACTCGTAGGGCGTCAGGTTGATTACGCTCACGCCTTCACCTCCGATACGACCAGGCCCGAGTGCGGCGTGTGGTGGTACACGCGCGTCACCCAGGCCTTCAGGACCGTCTCCAGTTCGGCCAGTGTCAAGAGCTCATGGGGTTCGAACTGTAGGCCGCTGCCGCGGTCACGCACGTCGATGCCCGTGTAGCCCGGGAGCGTCTGTAGGACGCTCTCGAGGGTCCGGAAGAAGCGCTCGACGTGCGGCTTGTCCGTCGGGGTGTAGGGGCGCGCGAACTCGATGCCGAACCCCAAGTTGGCCGCCAGGCCCACCAGCCAGCGGTTGTCGAACTCCCGGCCGCGGTCGATGCAGATCACCCGCGGCACTATCATCAGGCCAGCCTCGCTGGCCCCCTCTGGCGCCTCGGGCACGAACTTCGCCAGGTGACTGGCGTCCACTCCGAGCTGGTTGTAGGCAGCGTCGGCCGAGAACGGCCGCGCGCTCGGCTTCGGGGTGAACATCTCCAGCAGCAACGAAGCCACCTCCGGCTGACCGATGCTCGGAGCCACCACAGGTCCAAAGGCAGCCCGTGTGACGCCGTCCAGGCCCCAGACGCTGTGGGCTCGGAACATCCGGGTGCCGTCGGTGACCATCACGTTCAGGACCGTGGCGTCGATCTCCACACGCTCGCCGGGCATGGTGGCGTGCGCCTTGCGGAAGGTGCCCGCCGGACGGTTCGCCCGCGACTGCTGGTACTTGCGGTGCGTGTTGTCAGCCCCCATCCACTTCAGGGTCCGCTTGACCACCTCGAAGCTGACGCTCTTAGACGGGATCCTGGTGCCCTTGAAGCGTTCGTTCGTCGCGATCAGCTCCGCGACTTTTGCGAGGATCATCGTCGCCTGGATGCGCGGGCCCGGTTTCGACAACTGACGGGCCAGGACGACCTCGACCGCCTCGTCGAACCTCGGATCCCGCTCCACCGGGCGCCCACCCGAACCTTTGCGGACCAGCCCTGCTACACCCCGCTCCCGGTAAGCGCGGATGAGCTTCTCCAGCGTTTCGCGCTTGTAGGAGAACTCGCTGTTCGCGAGCTCTTCGACCTTGGCGTCAAGACGCTCGTTGAAACCCTCGGACGGTTCCGGCGCAAGGTTGCTGCCTGGCGCCGTCGGTGACTCCCCCGGTAGCTCAGGAGTACCGAAGATCACCTGCCGGATGTGGGGCTCGAGGCGGAGCGCGCGATCCTGCTCCGCCCGGGGTGCGTCCTTGTACACCATGACCGCCGCCTCGTGCGTCAGCTCGTCGTAACCCTTGCCATCGGGCGTCAGGAAGCGGGGGCGGCGAGCCATGAAGGCGTTGAGCTCAACGGACTCCTCCAATCCCAAGCCGTCGCGCTCGTAATGCAACTCGCCGCCCTTAATGCCGGTGACCTTGCACACGACACCGTCGATCTCGAAGAGCTGCCCCTGGTTTAGGGTCGGTGAGAGGTTGTCTTTCATGCGCTCACCGTCCGCAACGTGAGGAGGGCGCCAGGGTGGATCCCGTCCCGCAACGAGAAGGTCAGCTCCCGCCGCCACATCATCGCCATCAGCGAGGCATGCGCCACGGGATCGTCCTCAGCGCACGCCTCCAGGAGTTCAGCAAAGGGCCACACCCGCCTCTCGCGGAACGCCCGCTGCACCCGTTGACGCAGGTCACGTTGGACCGGGACCCGGGCGTAGCAGCTCAGGTACTCGATGGTCTCCCCGAACTCCTCCACGCTCTCGCCCGACACAACGAACGTCCAGCCCACCTCCTTCGCGAACCGGCTCAGCCGCTCGCAGGAGCGCATGAAAGCCTCATCACGCTTCTCCACCGGCCGGACGTTCTCCAGCACCAGCTCGCCATCCACCGTCTCGTACAGCAGATCGGGCACCTCACCCGAACCGCTATCACCCAGGCGGTGGACGCGCATCGGCTGGGTGGCGATGTCCGTGACCTCCTGGCGGAACACCAGCTCCAGGATCCGCACGGCCTCGAAACGGCTCTCGCAGACGCGCGCCTCACCCGGCAGGTGATGCAGCGGCATCAACGTCACCCGCCCGCGCTGGTGCGCCCACCCCCGATGCACGTTCCGCACAGGGAGCAACGACGAGACATCCACCCCCTGCGACAGCTCCGACGGCGTTAGCCGCACAAGCTCATCTTCGTCAGCCCGCTCTCTCGGCCGCACGAAGATCTCGAACTCCTCCTCGAATGGGGGCAAGCCGACCCCGGCGAAGGGGCGCCCGCCTCCTCCCCACAGCGAGGACGGCTCACGACAGACAACTTCAGCCACTGGTTCCCTCCATCTGGACGAACCGGTACCGATCCGCTAGAGTGGAAGCACTAGCAGCCTCCGTAGTTCACTCTGCGGATGGATCCAAGGCCCCGGACGCGCCAACGTTCGGGGTCTTTCTCATGCCCTCACACGAGGGCCCACACGGAAAACGCTAGATCAAGAACAACACCTCCTCAGAGAAGAATTGACAATCACCATACACAACCACGCTCCGAATATCAATGGTACTATCACATTTCTCACACGCCTTGCGGTGGCAACTTGCATTATCACTTTCGTATCTTACGCCTGTTTCTCATATTTTGACGCGATTCTGTGAGCTATCATCGAGAGCATCAATGCATACCTTCGTTCCCCACGATAGTGCTCGCACACGGCTGTCACGGTACTAGGTGCAAAGGCTCTATCCCAAGGAGATGCGATCCGCGAACCCTATCGTCAATCAGCGCGCTAATAGCAAACAGAGAATCCGCAGAGTGCCGCGACCCAGTAAGCGAACGGTCAGGACGCTGTTCGGAGCACTGATATGCTGAAGCCAACTACTGACATCGGGGGGCAACACGTGCTTTCTGCTAATACCTCACCAACACATGCCGACCAGACACCGAGCGGCGGCATCCACGGCCTGCTAAACCAACTCGCGGGAGCCGCCCTGGATGGCCGCGACAAAGGCGACAAACTCGAGCGCCTAATGAAGTCCTACCTCCAGACGGACCCCATGTACGCCGCCAAATACAGCAACGTGTGGCTCTGGAAGGACTGGCCCGGCCGCGGTAACCAACCCGACACCGGCATCGACCTAGTGGCCGAAGAGCGCGACACCGGCGACCTAGTGGCCATCCAATGCAAGTTCTACCAGCCCGGTCATTACCTGATGAAGAGCGACATCGACTCGTTCTTCACGGCCAGCGGCAAGCATCCGTTCAAGAGCCGCATCATCATCAGCACCACCGACAAGTGGAGCAAGCACGCCGAGCAAGCCCTCGACGAGCAGCAGATCCCCGTCACGCGCCTGCGCGTCCAGGATCTAGCCAACAGCCCTGTCGACTGGAGCCAGTTCACCCTCGAGAAACCTGAAGACATCAACCTCAAGGCCAAGAAGAGCCTGCGCCCCCACCAGGTAATCGCTCACGAGAAGGTGACCACTGGCCTGGCTGAGGCCGAGCGCGGCAAGCTCATCATGGCTTGCGGCACCGGCAAGACCTTCACCAGCCTCAAGATCGCCGAGAGCATGGCCGGCGCCGGCAAGCGCGTGCTGTTCCTAGTGCCTTCCTTGTCGCTCCTCTCGCAGACGCTGCGCGAGTGGACGGGCGACGCCGAAGTGCCGCTCAGGTGCTTCGCCGTGTGCAGCGACAGCAAGATCGGCCGCGGTCGCGAGGACGAGGACCTGCGCGTGCATGACCTCGCCTTCCCCAGCACCACCGACCCCCAGAAGCTCCACGAGCAGGCCAGCACGCTCGCGCCCGAACGCATGACGGTGGTGTTCAGCACCTACCAGAGCATCCAGGTGGTTAGTGACGCGCAGGCGCTCGGCATGCCCGAGTTCGACCTGATCATCAGCGACGAAGCGCACCGCACCACCGGCGCCACCCTGCAAGGCGAGGAACGCTCCCACTTCACCAAGGTGCACGACAACGACATCGTGCGCGGCAGGAAGCGCCTCTACATGACCGCCACCCCCCGCCTCTATAGCGACGATCAGGTGACCAGGGCCGCCGAGAAGGAGGCGCTGCTGTGGAGCATGGACGACCCCGAGCACTACGGCGAGGAGCTGCACCGCCTCAACTTCGGGGAGGCCGTCGCTCAGGGGCTCCTGAGCGACTACAAGGTCATGATCCTGGCAGTCGACGAGAAGCACGTCACCAAGACCTTCCAGGCTCAGCTGGCGGACGCCAACAACGAACTCAGCCTCGACGACGCCGTCAAGATCGTGGGCTGCTGGAACGGCCTCGCCAAGCGCACCCCCGACAGCGTGGAGGACGACGGCCTCGCCGGCGACACCGCCGCCATGAAGCGCGCCGTGGCTTTCGCCGGCAACATCAAGACCTCCAAGCGCATCGCCGGCATGTTCACCGACATCGTTGAGGAGTACCTCGAGCACGCCGGCGACGACGACGACCTGCTCTACTGCGAGGCGGCGCACGTCGACGGCACCTTCAACGTGCTCGAGCGCAACAACCGCCTCGACTGGCTCAAGGCACCCACGCCCGACAACACCTGCCGCATCCTCACCAACGCCCGCTGCCTCAGCGAGGGCGTCGACGTCCCCAGCCTGGACGCGGTGATGTTCCTGCAGCCGCGCGACAGCGAGATCGACATCGTGCAGGCCGTGGGCCGCGTCATGCGCAAGGCGCCCGGCAAGAAGTACGGCTACGTCATCCTGCCCATCGGCATCCCCGCCGGCATGAGCGCTAGTGAGGCGCTGGCCGACAACCAGAAGTACAAGGTCGTGTGGCAGGTGCTCCAGGCGCTGCGCGCGCACGACGAGCGCTTCGACAGCACCGTCAACAAGATCGAGCTCAACAAGAAGAAGCCCAAGCAGATCGATGTCATCGGCGTCGGTGGCGGCAGCGAGGAACGTGAGGGCGACACCTCCGTGCAGGACGGCTTCGCCTTCGAGCTCGACAACATCGGCGAGTGGCGCGACGCCATCTACGCCAAGATCGTCGAGAAGGTCGGGAACCGCCGCTACTGGGAGAGCTGGGCCAAGGACGTTGCGCAGATAGCCCAGCGCCACATCGACCGCATCCAGACCCTGCTCGAGCACGAGGAGTCGGAGCACGCTAAGGCGTTCGAGGACTTCCTGGCCGGCCTGCGCCGCAACCTCAACCCCGCCGTCAGCCGCGACGAGGCCGTCGAGATGCTCTCGCAGCACCTCATCACTAGACCCGTGTTCGAGGCGTTGTTCGAGGACTACAGCTTCTCGCAGCACAACCCCGTCAGCGCCGCCATGCAGAGAATGGTCGACCTGTTGGAAGAACAGGCACTGGAGAAGGAGACCGAGTCCCTCGAGGGCTTCTACGAGAGCGTGCGCGAGAACGCCAAGGGCATAGACAACGCCGAAGGCAAGCAGCGCATCATCGTCGAGCTCTACGACAAGTTCTTCCGTACCGCTTTCCCCCGCATGGCCGACCGCCTCGGTATCGTCTACACCCCCATCGAGGTCGTCGACTTCATCATCCACAGCGCCGAGCACGCGCTCCGCGAGGAGTTCGGCGCCAGCATCAGCGACGAAGGCGTACACGTCCTCGACCCCTTCACCGGCACCGGCACCTTCATGGTCAGGCTCCTCCAGAGTGGCCTCATCAAGCCCGAGGACCTCGCCCACAAGTACCGCCACGAGTTGCACGCCAACGAGATCGTGCTGCTCGCCTACTACATCGCTGCCATCAACATCGAGGAGACCTACCACAGCCTAGCTGGCGGCGAGTACCAGCCCTTCGAGGGCATCGTCCTGACCGACACTTTCCAGATGACGGAAGACCCAGCCAACGGCCAGGCGGGCGCGATCTTCCCGGTTCTGCCCGAGAATAGTGAGCGCGCTGAGAAACAGAAGGCACACGACATTCGGGTGGTCATCGCCAACCCTCCCTACAGCGCCGGTCAAGACAGCGCTAACGATGACAACCAGAACCTGAAGTACCCGAGGCTCGACGAAGCCATCGCCAACACGTACGCGGCCCACTCCACCGCCGGCTACAAGAACAGCCTTTACGACTCGACATCCGCGCCTTCCGCTGGGCTAGCGACCGGATCAAGGACAAAGGCGTGATCTGCTTCGTCACCAACGGCTCCTTCATCGACGGCAACGCTGCCGACGGAATGCGTAAGACGTTAGTAGACGAGTTCAGCAGCATCTATGTGTTCAACCTGCGTGGCAATCAGCGGACATCCGGTGAAACGTCACGTCGCGAAGGCGGCAAAATCTTCGACTCGGGAAGCCGAGCAACCATCGCCATTACCCTCCTCGTGAAGAACCCTGCGAAGCAAACGCCGGGGAACCTTCACTACTACGACATCGGGGATTACCTGAGCCGTGACCAGAAGCTCGCCGCCATCGAGGAGTTCGGAAGCGTGGCTGGTATCCCCTGGCGCCAGGTGACGCCCAACGCTAGGCACGACTGGATCAACCAGCGGGGCGAGGACTTCCAGGCCTTCCAGGTGCTCGGCGACAAGAGAGGGAAGGATGAGAGCCCGATCTTCGCTACCTACT
The DNA here is from genome assembly GCA_032027045.1 of Truepera sp. NCBI lineage: Bacteria > Thermotogati > Deinococcota > Deinococci > Trueperales > Trueperaceae > Truepera > Truepera sp. Next base: position 1,894,515 of record JAVSMU010000001.1, read on the forward strand.
CCCTAGGCTTGTCAACGAATCGGGACGCCTGGGTCTACAACTTCTCTCAAGACGAGCTCGCACGCAACGTGGACCGGATGATCGACTTCTACAACACGCAGGTGGACCTCTACGAAGACGCCATCCACGCAGGCGCTGAGCCATCAGAGGCGCTCGAGGTCGTCAGCAACGACGCTGCAAGAATCAGTTGGTCCGTGAATCTCAAGAAGGATCTCATGGCGGGCAGAAGGCTCTCGTTCAAGAGGTCCCGGGTATTCCGAGGCTCTTACAGGCCATTCACGAAGCAGCATGTCTACTTCGATAAGGACTTGAACGAGCGTCCCGGGCTGACACCTCGGCTGTTCCCGACACCTGATGCCGAGAACCGCCTAATCAGCGTCACGGGAGTGAGCGCCAGCAAGCCGTTCTCAGCCTTGATGACGGACTCCCTACCAAACCTTGATCGCCTAGAGAAAGGTCAGAACTTCCCGCTCTACTACTACGATGAGGCAGACGGCGATCAATCAGGCCTCTTCTCTGAAAAGCCAGGGGTTGCTGGTCGCTACGTCCGGCGCAGCGCGATCACGGACGACACACTGGTGTCCTACCGCGATAGATACGGCGACTCGAGCATCACGAAGGAAGACATCTTCTATTACGTGTATGGAGTTCTCCATAGCCCTGAGTACCGTGAGCGTTTCGATGCGGAACTTAGAAAGGAACTCCCGCGCATCCCGTTCACAGAGGACTTCTGGGCTTTCTCGCGCGCGGGCCGCGAGCTCGGTGAGATCCACGTCAACTACGAGAGCCAGACAAAGCACCCCGTAACAGTTACGAACACGCACTCCTCACCGGACAGCGCTGAAGCCCTGCGGGTCGATAAGATGCGCTTCCCACGCAAGGACAAGCAGCCGGACAAGAGCGCGATCATCTACAACAAGCACGTCACCATCAGCGACATCCCGCTCGAGGCGTACGAGTACGAGGTGAACGGCAAGAGCGCCGTCGAGTGGATCATGGACCGCTACCAGGTCAAGGTCGACAAGAAGAGCGGCATTAAGAACGACCCGAACGAGTGGAGCGATAATCCCAGCTACATCTTGGACCTGCTCCAGCGCATCATCCACGTGAGCCTGGAGACGGTACGGATTGTCAACGCGCTTCCGCCGCTAGACGAAAAGAACCTGGATTATGACAGTGACCCAGCATCCGCGATCGAGGCCTAGTCGGTTCTCCCGGGCGTCAGGCGTCAGGCCTTCTAAAGTCCTGTTTCGGGTTGCCTGGGCTTATTGACATGCGTCCCTGGCTCCTTTGTCTCGTCGCGTTGCAAGCCGAAGCGGACCTTCAGGCGTTCAACCGTGTGGGGCCACTTGCTCGTGCGGGGGCGCGCCACGGTGTTCTGGTTACCGAAGAAGCCCTTCTCACGTACGGCATGACCAAGCGGAACAGTATGAAGCCACTGGACACGGACATAGTGCTCTAGCTCGTCCTCCGACTCGCTGGGGTCCGGCGCCGTTGAAACCACTTCGGTGACGGGCCGCGACACGCCTTCGGCGTCTGGCAGCGTGAACTCAGTGATGGACGTAGCCGTCTCGGTGACCTTCCCAACGCCGACGTAGCCGCGGCCGGGGACGTTCACCCATATGCGGTCACCGGGCGCGAGCTGCCGCAAGGTGTTGGTGTACCAGGCGCCACCGCCGGCGGAGATGAAGCCGTGCCTCATCGCGTCCTGCCAACTGCGACGCGGGCCCTCACCGAAGGACACGTAGTACTCACCGTTCCAAGGTCCCTCACCGCGGGTCTCACGTGCGACCTGACTGGTTTCGCTCGGGTCAAGGAGCCAGGCTCGACTAAGGTACTCAGCATCTCCGTCGCGGAAGAAGCGGAAGAACACAGCGTTGATCGCGACCCCGTGTTCCTCGTTGAGGTAGGTGACGATGCGCTCGCTGGCCGCGTCGAGCTCGCCTGCCACGAGGACCAGCCGGTGGCTCTCGTTGAGTTCCTCCGGCAGGTCGGGAACGTTGAAGCGCGCCTTGAAGGCGTCGTCGAGCGAGAGCTCCTCGCGCCCAGGGCTGTAGCGGCGCTGGTGGTCGGCGAAGATGCGTGCAATGTCGTCGTCTTCTAGAGTGCGCACCCAGGAGCCGTAGTCGAGGAGTTGGGCGATGACCTCGCGCGGTGTCTTGGCGCGCTTGAGCTCTATCACCACCAGATTCCCGTCGGCATCGAGCGCGAGAAGGTCAATCAGGGTGCCGAACGCAGTGCTGACCTGCCGGCCGATAAGCAACAAGTTTGGGTCGACGACGTCGAGGTCTCTCGTGATGATGTCCTCCAGCCGCCGCTCGTCTGGCATGGGAGTGAAGTGAATCTTTCGTTGGTCGCCGTCGACCCGCCAGAAGCCAACTTCTACCGACACATTGTCCCCCTCTCGACATATCTACTCGCAAGTAGTCCAAACGCGTGATTACAGCCAGGGTACAGGTTTGCGTCTCACGGGCCGGTTTGCGGTTTGGACACGCGGGGCGCCAAACTAGCACCGCAGCAATTCCAATCCTTGCTCTTGGCAACCTACGAGCAACTAAATGCCACCTCGGCCAGACCGATACCAGTGAAGAGCCTGAGGCTCAACTATGTCCTACGCCTTTTGAGGCGCCAAATCGCGGCGGATTACATCTGTAGATTGAGCGACTTCAACCCCGGCATTACCTTGGGGCCTCGGATACAGCAGGCGCCTAGAGCTTCACGTTTCCGAGTCTTCCAAACCCGCGTCAACGAGCGGTACGCGACGCTCCCGAGCTGGGCCGTCACCTTCCCCAGTGTGGTGCGCCGTGCCGCTTCACGCTCCCCGCGCAGCACAGAACCGGCCTCCGCCACGCTCTCGAGAAGATCCTCGAACAACTCCTCCTCCATGGTATTCCTCCGCTTTTTCAGAGTATCGCTTCAGCGCCAGAAGAGTAACGGACCGGCCTGAGCGCTCTCGGACTCTGGCCGAGTTCAGAAAGACAAACTTAGCGGGTTTACGAGACATAGATTATGGGACGGCTTTTGCAACACTCCGACGCCCCGGAAAACCCGTGGCAGCGCACCCCCGCGCGAGTGTCTCGAATACGACCGGATACTGTTGGCGAAGTCGGCTCATGAGCTGGCAGCATACTGGGGCATGTTGAGACTCAGTGATGCCCAGGCTGTTCCGCCCGAAACTGCCCGCGTCGCGCGCGCCGCCTTCCCTAAGGGCAACCCCTACTTGACGCTGCGAGACGAGCTCGGCGGCGTCTTCCGGGACGAGGACTTCGCGGACCTCTACCCGCGGTTGGGCCAGCCCGCCTTGCCGCCGTGGCGCTTGGCGTTGGTGACGTTGGTGCAGTACCGCGAGAACCTCTCCGACCGGCAGGCGGCGGAGGCGGTGAGGGCGCGCATCGACGTTAAGTACCTGCTGGGTTTGCCGTTGGCGGACGCCGGCTTCGACTTCTCGGTGCTGTGCGAGTTCCGCGCCCGCCTGCGTGAAGGGGGCAGCGAGGCGACGCTCCTCGATCGCTTGCTGGAGCGTTGCCGTGAGCTGGGCCTGGTGCGGGCCGGCGAGCGAGCCCGCACCGACGCCACGCGCGTGCTGGCCGCCGTGCGCGTCATGAACCGCCTGGAGCTGGTGGCGGAGACGCTGCGCGCCGCCCTCAACGAGCTGGCGCGCGCCGCACCCGCCTGGCTCACCGCGGTGGCGCCGGCCGCCTGGTACGAGCGCTACGCCCGCCGCATCGAGGACAGCCGCCTGCCGGCCAGCCAAGCGGCGCGCGCGGCGTACGCCACTAGCGTCGGGGAGGACGGCTTCCACCTGCTCGACCTGCTCGAGACTGCGCCGCCGGGGCTGGCCGACCTACCAGCGGTGGCGGTCCTTAAGCGCGTATGGGAGCGGCACTTCAGCCGTGATAACGACCACGGCGAGGGCGGTCGGGTGCACCTCAGACCCGAGCGGGAGCTGGCCAAGGCTGCCGAGGCGACCGAGTCGCCTTACGATCCCGACGCGCGCTACCGCAGCCGCTTCAAAGTGGAGTGGACCGGTTACCTGGCGCACCTGACCGAGACGTGCGAGGAGAACGAGCCGCACCTGATCACGCACGTGGACACCACCGCCGCCACCGTGCACGAGGTCAGGCGCGTGGAAGCCGTCCACGACGCGCTGGCTGCCAAGGACTTGCTGCCCGGCGAGCACCTGGCGGACGCGGCCTACATCGACGCGAAACTACTGGTTAAGGTGCGCGAGGAGCACGGCGTGAGCATGATCGGCCCGCCGCGCCGTGATGCGAGTTGGCAGGCGCGCACCGCCGGGGGCTTCACCAACGAGGCGTTCGCCATCGACTGGGACAAGAAGCGAGCGTGCTGCCCGCAAGGGCACGAGAGCAACTCCTGGCGGGAGTACGAGGACGACGCGCGCGGCGCGTACGTGGTGGCGCGCTTCGCAACTGCCACCTGCAGAGCGTGCCCGTTGCGATCGCATTGCACCCGCTCAGGTAAGCAAGGGCGCAGCCTCCATCTACATCCCCGCGACGCGCACGAGGCCATCGGCGCCATGCGCGAACGCCTCGCCAGCAACGCCGGGCGGGAACTCTACGCGCTGCGGGCAGGCGTGGAGGGCACCATTAGTCAGGGCGTACGCGCCCTGGGCCTGCGGCGCGCTAGGTACCGCGGCCTTGCAAGAGTGCATCTGCAGCACGTCGCCACGGCAGCAGCCATGAACATCGACCGGGTTACCAACTTCCTGGCGGGCCGCCCGGTGGAGCGCACCCGAAGATCACGCTTCGCGGCGCTCAGAGCATGACGGTCCGACTTCGTTAACCTACCCGTGCCGTTCTTGAATACACCGCTAGTTGTGTTCCTGGGTTTGGTATGGTCATTTCACCGTGATTACCGAAGGCCATGTCGAGCGCGAATCAGTACGCCTTCATTACTTGATGCAACGTGGCGATGAGGTCCTTACGCCATTGGTGTATGTCCCTGGTTCGTTGGGCGGCGCTGACGACTTCCGGGCCGAGATGAGCCGGCTCGCACCTAGGACCACGGTGGCAATCAGCCCTCGCGGTGTAGGCGCCTCGAGCGCTCCGGAGTCTGGCTACGCTCTGCAGGATCGAGTTAGAGACTTGGAGGCGGTGTTAGACCAACTCCAACTGGCGCCTGCGTGTGTGATGGCCTTCTCGGCGGGCGTGCCCATCGCCCTTTCGTACGCGTTGCAGCGACCTAATCGAGTAACGGCCCTGATTCTTCTGGACTACCCTGCGGTTAGTAGGCAACTCACCGATAGATGGGCTGAGCAGGCCAAGCCGTTCGCGGCGAGTCGTGGCATTCCAGAGCACGTGATTCGTGCGATGATCTCAGAGTCGACAACCGTTGAGCTCTGGGAAGACATCGAGCGCATCACTTGCCCGATACTTCTCATCGTTGGTGGGCAGAGCCCCTCCGTAACTGCAGAGGACCTGACGCGCTATCGGACTGCGTGGCCTCGACTCCAGCTCGAGGTCTTCGAAGACTCTGGTCACGAGGTCTTTCGACCGGACTACGAGCGCTTCATGCGAGTCATTGAGCGGTTCCTGCGGGAGGTCGGCTGATCCGGCTGGCGAGGCAGATTTCAGGGTTCGGAGCCGCTGGCCCCTCAGGTTGCCCAGTTACGCGCTTGTGTCTTGTCGCATGAACGATGGAACCTGGCTGACGAGGGCCCATCTTGTGTGTAGGCGACGTCAGGAAGGGCCCCTACCCTTCGATGCAATCTGGTGTAGCGATGGGCTACGCTCTTGTGCCATGTTCTCGACTTCGCCAACAGTATCCGACCGTTTATGGAGCGGGGAGCAAAAGCGCGGGGGCCATCCCGGCCGGTCCGAGCTTCATCTCCCTGAGGCTGTTCACTGTCGGGAGCCATGGGGTCCAGGCACATGCCCGATGTCCCAGGAAGGCTGAAGCCGCAATATACCTAGCACCACAAGGCGTGCTAGGTTGGAGTCAGCCCACGAACGAAGATCCCTGGCCGCCCCGAGACCTTTGGCGTGCTGGGGCATGCCCCGCCAGCGGTCAGGGCCGACTTCGTGCGCGCAAGGAGGCAGTCTTGAAGGCTTTTGGAATCGCCGCTCTCATACTCCTCGCTGCTGGGGCGCACGCCCAGGGCGTGGCGGAAGTCCCCGTCGACGGGGTACATCTCGCGGGCTGGCTCGCACGTGGCGCTGCCATCGAGGTCGCGATCCCCCCTGACGCGACCGTGCTCGCGCTTGACTTCGGGGACGGGACCACGCCCATGGGCTGGTCGACCTTCCTGCGCGAACCCTTCGGTAACGACGTGAACCTGCTGCGGGTCGTGGTCGTGCCGCCCGAGGAGCCCGGCGGCAGCGGCGTGTGCGGCGCCAACACGGGCCTAGCCATGGTCTTCGCCAGCCAGGTGACCGGCATGGGTGACGAACCGCTCGCTCACACGCCGTTCTGCGTGCCCTACCCCGCAACCCCCGACCTGACGGACGGCATCTACCAGGTGATCCGGGAGCAGCCGGTAGCGCTGGGGGCCTGGACGCCCGTCTACCTCCACGCCTGGCTGCTCGACGTCGGAGCGGGCGAGCTGGCGCTGCCCGTCGATCAGGCGTTCGCGGTCCAGGTGGCGTTCCTGACCGGCAACAGCACCACCTTCCCGGACGGGCCGCCGCCCAGCCTCAGCGAGATCCTCGACCTGAGCTCCGTACAAGACCTCGTCGCCCCTTACCGGCTCGTCGGCACTCCCTAGGAGGAGGCCTCGGCCGGCGGGCCGCCCGGGCCCACCGCGGACCGGCGGGTTCCCTCGAGGCGCTACTCAGGCCTCGGTGTCGCTGGCGCGCTCAAGGCGCCGCCGCAACCAGACGACCAGCACCAAGGCCAACGCCGGGAGGGCGTAGCTGACTATCGGAAAGAGCGAGTACCACAGCTCCGACTGTAGCGGCGCGATCTGGCCGGGACTATACAGCAACCCGCGAGCCCGAGAAAGGAGCTCCGAGCCCACGAAGGTGACGCCGACCTGCCATCCGATGACCCCAAGAGCGGCGAGCGGGAGCACGGGCCGCGCGTTGGCCGCGAGGAAGCCCACCGCCGCCTCGATGCTGGCGGGCGAGGCGCCGAATCGCCGCACGACCAAGGCGGCCCCCAGGAGCGTGAGCACCAGACCGAGCGGGGAGGCGTAGAGCACCAGCGCGGCCGCCACCCCGCTCAACGGCGCCACCCCCGCCAGCACGACCGCCAGCAGATGCAGCGCCGTCCGCATCAGCGGCACCACCAGCCAGTAAGCGAGGAGGCCCAACAGCGCCCACTGCGCCCGCAGCTCCCAACCCAGGTTCGGCCGCACGAGGCCGAACTCGCGTGTCAACGCCTCGGGCGTGCCCAAGCGGTGCGCCGCCAGCCAGAACGCCTCCTCGGGCCGCACGCGTTCCCGCAACCCACTCTCGACGTGCTCCAAGTGATCCTCGAGCTCGTCGACCTCGCTGACGGTGAGCCCGCCCCGGCTCAGGATGGCGAGGCGCCACTGGCGCACGGCGGCCTCGCGCTCGAAGCTCACGCGGGCCCCCAGGCGCTACGGAGGGCGGCGTTGACCGCCTCCCACGACGCGCGCTCGGCCGCCAGCGCCGCCTCGCCCCGCTCGGTGATGGCGTAGTACTTGCGGCGTCGCCCCGACTCCGCCACGCGCCACGCCGCCTCGATCAACCCCTCGCGCTCCAGGCGGTGCAGCACCGGGTAGAGCATGCCCTCCTGCCAGGTGAGTGCCCCGCCCGAGAGGCGCTCCACCTCCCGCAACAGGGCGTAGCCGTAGTTCTCGCCGCGCGCCAGCACGGCCAGCACCAGCGGCCGCGAGGAAGCAGCAACCAGCTCCTTGGAGGGCGTTGCGTTCGCCATTGACCGGAACATACGTAGACGCGCTAGGCATGGTCAAGGGATGGAGCACGGAGACGGGCCGGCGCGAAGCCAAAACACGGACCGCCTGGACGCAACATGCCATCTTGCGGACGCGCCGAAGCACACAGCGTTGGGGAGGCGGTCATAATGCCGGTCAGCCATGCTTACGGACTAGCTAAGCCCACCATAAGACGACCGTTATTGGCACGGATGGAGGTTGGAACGGGAACCCAGTCACGCCCGGTAGGCCCTCGTTGCCTCATCGGTCCGCGCACCCGCCCGGCGAAGGCGCCGGCGGTGCGGTAGCTCACGACAGCTCGATGCTGGCGAACCGCGCCTTGACGTCAACTGGGGCTTCGGCAATCGCTTCCTCCAGCAGCCGCTTGCGCACCAGCCCTTGCTCCAGCGCGTCCTGCACCGCGGCCTCCAGCTGCTCGGCGCTCAGGCTGGACGCGGCGGCGTCGAGCAGGGTGCGCAGGGGCGTGGTGATTCGGTAGCCGTCGCGCTCGGTCACGTCGGACGCTGGCAAGTCCTGGCGGTGCAGCCGGACGCCGGCAGGCGGCTCCTTCCGGAAGCCCTTGGGGACGCTCAGGTGAATGCTGGCGGGCATGACGTCGCTCAGCTCGTAGGCCTGCAGGGCGGTCTCGTGGGACAGGGCGGCCTGGATCTTGCCCCCGCGGTCGCGGCTCCACAGCATGAGCCGCACGTAGGGCTCCTCGGGCGTGCGGGGGAAGCGCTCGAGGCGGTAGACGCCGTGGCCCTCGCGCCGCCAGTTGCCGACCTTCTGGTGGTAGTGCTGCGAGGCGCGGCTGTAGCCGGCCTCCAGCGCCTGGGCGGCGGTGAAGTAGCCCGCTTGCCGTTCTGCGACGGCGTAGAGCTTGCTTCGAGGGTCGGCCCGAGCGATCATCAACGCCAATCTACCCAAATGTCAAAATCTCTTTGATCATTGCGCGGCAGGCTCGCGGTCTAAGATGAGTCGACAGCGACCAAACCCGGCCAGGCTCCACCAGCGACCAGCCGCTCTGCCGGCGAAACGGGTCCCGCAGCTCTAGGACGCACGGCAAGGGCGCGAACACGGAAGCAGATCGGGGGCAGACGTGCTGATATTCATCAACTACATCGCGATCGCTGTCATCGGCGGCACCTACTACCTGCTCGCCGAACGCTTCGCGTCCGAGACACCTTTCGCTGTTGGCTTGATCGTGGCCCTCCTGGCCGGCCTGCTGATGGTGGTGGTGAACCACCTGGCGCTGAAGCGCCAGTTCGGCGCGCGCGAAGACAGCATGACGTTCCATGACTGGAACCACCGGGTCCTAGTGTTCGTCGTGACGGTGTCCGTCATGCTCAGCCTCGGCCAACTCGTGCTCACTAGGCAACTGCCCGAGCCGCGACCGGGACCCCACCTCTTCATGCTGGCCCTGTTCCTGCTGATGATCGGCCTGACGGCCTACACGCGAGGCCCACGATCTCGCCCTGAACAGAACGAGCCATCACGCGATACGACGATCTAGGGGAACCGGGACCGCCCTGAGGGTCTTGAGTAGGCGTAACAGCAACCACCGTTTACCGGACACCCTATTCCGCTAGCGAGACTCCCCACGCCGGCGGAACACATCGCCAGGCCGAGTTTTCCTAGGCCCCGAATTTATTCGGCGTTAGGGCAGTCCAGCAGCTCTTCTACCGACAAACGGTGACAAGTGGTTTAGCTTGTAGCGCCTGAGTGGCAGGTAGGTACGATCTACAATTGGTGCATGTCGAATCCAGAGAAGCTTGTTCCGCTGCCGACGGACTCGGACGGCTATATTCGCTTCCAGTGCCCGAGTTGTACAGCCAACTTCAAACTATCCAGTAACGAGCTGTACGCCCTCGAGGAGAAAGTCTTCTTCTGTGTTGCTTGCGGCCACCGTGGCACTCCCGTGAACTTCATGACTCCCGACACGACGCAGTATCTGAACGAGGCCCTCAGGAATATGGCGCGCGAGGCCATTGAGCGAAGCGTCAAGAGCTTGCGCCCGGCCAGCGGCACGGGTTTCACGCTCAAGCCGAACAGGAACTTCAAGCTGCAGCGCGAGCCCGAGTTAGAGCCGATCGCTGATGAGGAGCTAGACCTGCACGAGTTCGCATGCTGCGGTAGAAGCGCCAAGGTCAACACCCTCGACGAGTCTCTAGGTCTCTATTGCCCCTATTGCGGAGAGCAAGCGTGAACCTGGAGCAACTTACGAAGGAGCGCGCCGCGCTGTCAAAGCAGGTCAGGCAACTGCGGATGCTGGCAGCAAACGTTACAAGCAACACCGACGTAGACCACGCCAGCAACGAGATAAAGGCCTTCCTCAATGCGCTGAACGCATGCGAACCCGCAGTGTCATGGCTGGCTGAGCTGCTTGAGGACCACCCAGAGGCCGACCCTCAGATTGTGGATGGCCGCCCGCAGCGACGGGCTCCCACCGAAAGCCTGGACGCGGCAACGGCCTACCACTACCGCCTCATAACTGCGGCAGTAGGAGGGAGCGATTCACTCATCAAGATTATGTACTTTGCTAACAACTGGAGTCCGAATCTCCGGGAACTGGTAAGCGACTTCAACAGGTTGCATTTCTCACGCTTCTGGCGTGCCCTAGGCGACGTGCTGAGCGACCATCTCAATGCGCTGCAGGGCAGGATCGAAGCAGCTACCCCCCGCCAACCCGTCGCGGTTCAGCAGCATGTCCACGGCTCGTTCCACGGGATAATGGCGGGTGGTGACGTCAATTACTCCACCGTAACGATCAACAATACCTTCGACCTTGCTGACGAACTGGCTGCACTGAAGCAGGGCTTGAGTGACCTGCCCGAGGCAGATGCGGCAGCGACCGGTGCTGCTATCGATGCCTTGGTTGAGGTCGCCAACGGCAAGCAAGAGGCATCGAACCTTGAGGTTGCGCAGCATCTGGATACCGTTATCAATGCGGGCTCCGGTTTCTCTGAAGGCCTGCGCCAGATAATGCTTGGCGCCGCAGGAAGCCTCGCTGCACATGGCATCGTGCAGGCTTACTACTTCCTGGTCCGGGCCGGAGGTCTTGGCATGTAAGGGGTACCATCGTCGTGTAGCCCCGATTGCCTCCCCTCCCGGACAAGCGCCGGTGCATGAGCCTCGGGTAAGCCACTGGCGCGGCCCGCATCACACGGGCCGCGCCCCCTTTACTATGGGGGATCATGAACCCAAAAGAGGGACCGCCCGAGAAGCTCACCCTTCACCAGGCCGCGGACGCGCTCAACGCCTCCACTACTCACGTGAAGGGACTCCTCGAGCAAGGGCTCATCGCCAACCACGGCGAGGGCGCCCGCCTGCGCGTCGACCGCGACTCCCTGCTCGCCTACAAGGCGCGCGACGACCAAGAGCGCCAGGCGGTCCTCGACGAACTCACGCGCGAAGCCCAGGAGCAGGGTCATGGCTACTTGCGGGACGGTGCCGGCCAGCCCGGCCAGGAGCCCAACGCCGCCCCTGAAGCCGAGGCCTACGCCACCGAGCGCGTGCAGGAGTTCTTGTCAGAAGACGCCATGACCCCAGAGCTGCGCGCCCGCGCGGACGCGCGCTTGAAGCAGAAAGCCGCAGGCAACGAGCCTCGCCTGGCGCCCGTGCACCCCGGCGAGATCCTAGGCAGCGAGTTCCTCAAGCCACTGGCCCTCAGCCCGAGCGAGCTGGCCCGGCACCTGCGCCTGCGCGCCGAGGACCTGGAGCAGCTGCTCCGCGGCGAGCGCGGCGTCACCGCCGACGACGCCCTGCGCCTGGCGCGCTACTTCAGCACCACCCCCGAGTTCTGGCTGAACCTGCAAGCGCAGCACGACCTCGAGGTCGAGCGCGAACGCTTGCGCCACGAGCTCGAGGCGATCACGCCGCGCTCCGGCCCTGACGATGCCTAAGCGCCCTGGGCGCTTCCTGTTATCCTTCCTAGGAGTCCCGGGGCCTTCCTCTCCTGGCCGGGCCTAGCGCCGGTGATGAATCTCGGGTATGCCTCGCAAGAGGAATGTGGCCCGCGAGCCAAGCGCTCGCGGGCCACGGTCACTTCCGACGATCCGCGCCCGAGTAGCGATCAAGACCCTGAGAGCACCGCACCCGGAACAACAGGTCACGGTGGAAGCCATGACCCGCACCGGCGCGGCCGGACCCATCCCCTATCCTTTGAGGCCGGTCTAGAGTGATGGGGATGCCGCACCAGAAGCAAAGCAAGCAGAAGGCCAGGACCTGGCGTGAAGTGCGCGCCAAGGCCATCAAGGAAGGGCGCCTGAACGAGGAGGCGATCGAGGCGTACAAGCGCCGCCTGCTCGCCGAGGAACGCGCTCACGACGAACGCCAGCAAGGCGACGAAGACGACGACGCCTAGGCGCCCCGCTCCACCAGCGCCAGGAGCCCCGTCAGGTCCGCGACGCTGAAGGTCTTGAGCCTGCCGGCCACGAGCCTTGCGGCCTCCACCTCGCTCGAAGACAGCGCCTCCACCGCCTGGCCGGGGGCCCAGCCGCGCGCCTCCAGCCCGTCCAGGGTCCGGCTCGCCAGGCGCGCCTCCTCGAGGCGCTCCTCGAGATCCTTAAGCCCCAGGTCGGCGAACACGTTGGCGCTGCCTGGGGTGATCACGTTCCCCCCCTCGCTTGCGCCCAGGACCCCTCCCGCGCCCGCACGAGCGGACGCGGCCCCTCAGTAGCGCTCGTCGTCGCGTAGCTTAGCAATGGACTCGCCGGCGCTATCGCGCATGGGCGGCACGCCGGCGCGCAGGGCAGCGCGGTCCAAGAAACGCGCCGCGCCCCCGGGCGGCGCCAGGCGCGCCACCGGCCTGCCGTGACGCGTGATGATGACCGACTCGCCCGCCTCTACTGCCGCCAGCAGCCGCGACCAGTTCCTCCGCGCCTCGGTAACACTCACCTGCCGCACCAGCACCCCCTTCGGAAACAGCCCACCTGTCACGGCCGCGGCCGGGCTGCCGCAACGGAAAACGGCCCGCCGTGGGGGGTCGGCGGGCCGCCCTAGAGTATGAGCGCTTCCAGCTGCCTAACGGCGTGGCACTCCTCCCCGAACTCCGCCGCCACCAGGCGCCTGAACTCCGCGAGGCGCACGCTGCAATAAGCCGGCGCCGGCAGCGGCGGGCGCTCCAGCAGGTCCTCGAGCGCTGCGAGCTCGTCGGGCGGCAACCAGCTCACGACCTGGTGAGCGATTATAAGGTCCTCAAGCGACATGCCCCACACTAGCCGAGCGTCTCCGCCTTGACTCCAATAGCTCGGCTCAAGCCCACAGTGACTAGGCAAGAACCAATTCGGCCCATTCCCAGGGCGAAAAACCCCAACACGGTGTCACGAGGCAGGCACGCAAATAGCGCTCGGTATTCTCGTCATTCGATCTGAGTCTCTGAGCAATCACCCCGCCGGTGTGTTCGCACCGCCAACAGAGTCATCCCGCGACCCGAACCCCATCATCAAGTGCCTACCCCTGAAGGCAACGATTGCACAATCAAACCAGGCCATTCTCAACTATCCATGCTACGGCTGTGTGCTTCCACCTCCGCAGACGTTTCAAGTCTGACAGAAGAGGTTTCCGGACAAGCTGGACAGAAAGCCCGTCATTAATGGACCTAACAACTGTAGACATGACGCTAGAACTTAGAACAGACAAGCGATGAATCACGAAGTTTCAGGCAAGCCCCGAAGATGATCTGAGAGCACAACCCGGAACTTGAAGTGAGGATTTCCTACTCTCGAAGGCACCCGACCAATCAACGCCCGCGAAGGCAAGCGGTTCCAGGGCGAGAGAAACACCAGGTGTTTCTCTGCTTCGCCGTGAAACACAGCGAAGCAGCGATCGGCGTGGCCTTGCGACCGTCGTCATCCAGACATCATCCACGACCTAAGGGTGGAGAAGGGATTCGCCGTACTCCAGGAGCGTGCCTTTCATGATCGGGGCCTGCTCGCGAACGAACTTCTGATGGATGCCGTAGTCCTGGTGAGTGTTTCGCACCAGCGCCTTGAACGCTGGTGAGTCACGTACGTCCTGTTGCATAAGTTCTGCCCAGATCCAGGCGGCCGCGTGTGCGCTACGTACGTTCCTTCGGCCGACATGCACGCCGGCGCACTTGCAGATGTCCCGCCACTCGGCTTCCGGAATGTTCGTGAAGCCGGCAAGGCGAGCACCGCGCTCCCTAAAGTCCACTCTCGCTTCGTTGCGCCCCAATGCCGCAGCAGAGGCTGTGAGGCGCTCCTCGAAGGCGGCCGCATGCTCACCGGCCCGTATCCGTTGTAATGCCGCCGAAACGCCGCCTCTGATGTTTCGTTCGTCGATGCCGATCAGCGCGCCGATCTGAGCCCTCGGCATGCTCAGAACTAGTTCGAGTAGCGCCACGGAGACCGCGGCGCGTCCGGTGGGCGCAGAGACGCCAAGCGCCTGGAAGAACCGTTCGAAGTGCGCGTCGTACTGGTCCCGCCAGAAGAGTTGAGGCACGTGTACTGGCCCGAACCCGTACCCTCCTTCCATGCCGTGGCGCTCCAGGATCTCCGGGCTGGCCCAGTACACGAACCCGTCCAGTTCACCGCCGTCGGCGAGGTACTGCACGTAAAGCGCCATCATGGCCGCGAACTCTGCCGTGGCGGAGTTCGCGAAGCGGAGGTAAGTCTCGCGCGAGGCCCCTTCGTTCCCTGTACGGAAGCGCAACGCAGGAGCGCCGCGCCAATCGCTGCCCGTCAACTGCTCCCACGCCATCGTTGCGGCGAACTCGTCTCGACCGCCCGCTAGACCGGGGTTCATGGTCGCCCGCTTGGCGATGAAGGCCCAGTCCACCGGCGGGACGCACGTGAAGGTGGCGAAGCGCGTCCGGCGCTGGGCATAGTCCACTAGCCGCTCGCTCGTCGACAGCGCTTCAGCCACGGCGTGCAGTTCAGCGAACGCCTCAAGGGCCGCGCCCCGTTCTCGTAACAGGAAGATGGCCTTATCGACACCGCCGCGAACGGCGCTTCTTTCTACTCCGAGCGCTTTGAGCGCTTCCGCGCGCGAACCGCCGACCACTAGCTCCGCGAGAAGGGCTGACAGGGTTAGCCGTACGGTCTCCTCCCTGAGGGCCAGGCCATCGAAGAACTTCCGGAACCGGGAGGCGTACTCGCCGCGCCAGAAGAGCTGGGGGATGTGGCGCGGTTCGAACGCGTAGCTGCCCTTGGAGGCCGTCTGGGCGGGACGGCGTGGATCGAACAGGTACTCGCGCTTCGTGTCGAACGTGAGCGAATACAGTTGCATGAAGAACGGCGGCAATCCCAGCCGGGTGATGAAGCTCGAGGTCCCGCCGCCACGTGCGCTACCCATCTCGAGCAAGGGCGCCATTCTGTGAGCGGCCTCCATGACCGATCCAGCATCGAGGTACGCGGTGGCTGCGCTCAGCAGCCCGCCCATCAAGGCGGGGTCGGCTGGTGCGAAGGCAGTCATCTTCTGCGGCGCGATGCGTCGCTTCTCGCCGGCCTGGGCGGCGACCTCCTTGCTTCGCTGCAGCCTAGCGAGAGTCGCATCCCGCGTGTCGAACCAGCGCTCCAGGCTCTCTTTCACCTCGCGTGGCGCTGTCTCTCCGACCAGGCTCGACACATCCTTGGCCGATGCCGCGTACATGATCAACGCCACCGTTCCGCGCAGCACGCGGAAGAACTCTGGCGCCGCCACCGTGGTACCCGCCAGCGTCGCCGAGCCCGCCTCCAAGACCTCGTCAATCCGAGCCTGCACCCGCGATAGCTCCGACCCGGGTTGTACTGGTACGACGTCGACCGTCCTGAGGTCGTGCCTACACTGGCCCGCTCTTACGCCGCGCTTGCCGCTCGAGGGGCCCGTGTTCGTGCACAATCCAGGCTTGGGAACTTGGCTTCCGAACATGGGCCGCAGTTGACCGTCGCGCCGCCAGGCGGCGAAGCGCAGCTCGCATTGCGGGCACTCTGCCGCCAGGAGGTTCGAGTGCTTCACGCACATGAACGACCACGGCAGCTTCCACGCCACCCGCCACGCGCCGCCGTCCTCCTCCATGCAAGCAGGACAGAGGTGCGAGCCGGAGGCGTACACCCACTCGCTAAGCCCGAGGGCCCCGAGTTGCGTCACCTCGCCCCGGTAGAGCGCGCTGAAGTCGAGGCAGACATCGTGGTACCGCTCCAACAGCAGCGCCCTCGCTTGGGCGGTGGTGAGATGCGTGGCGCGCGCGAAGGCCGCCAGGGCTTCGGGAGCGAGGTACGCCCCGTAGCCGGATGGCACGTCGCTCATCCGCTCGGTGCTCGTGATGCCGACGCGCTGGAGGAGGGTGATGAGTGGAACGTCGAGGTGGTGAGCCAAGCGGTCGATATAACTGGCGAACCATTCCCCCGCCACTGGCCTAAGGGAACGCGGTAACGGCATGGGGTGCCGCGAAGGCGCGGGTGGCAGTGGGTTCATGAGGAATTGAGGAGGCGCGCGACCGCTTCCGGGGAGTCCTTGATGGCCGCGAGGGCCGCCTTCTTCTCGGCGTAGTAGCGTTCGGCGCCCTCCGCGAGCCGGATGTTTTCAAGGCCAGCCCGGGACAGGGTCTCACTGCCGTCCCGGATCGCCGCGTTGGCGGCGGCGCGCACCAGCCGGATCAGGCTGCCGATGCCGCCTTCGGTACGGAGGTAGAGGTAGCGCTCCTGCTGCACCAGCCAGCCGGGCCTGTACTCGATCAGGCACAGGTGCTCTTCGACGCTCGCGAGGAACTCCAGCCACGCCGACTTGCCCGCCAGATGGACGTCGTACGGGAACGGGTCGACCTTGTGCAGAGCGAAGCGGTACTGGGTCTGGGTGAAGCGGCCCTTCCCCCCGGTGCGGCTGTCCATCAGCAGCACCGAGTCCTCGCAGTTGATGCCGGCGTAAACGAACGTCGCGGGGATCAGGTTCGCGAGTTCCTTGATGAGGTCGTTGACGCTGTCGGCGCTCTTGTTGCCGCGGTGCAGGTTGTGGATGTCATCGAGGATGAACAGGCTGGTGCCGCACTGCACGGCGATGTCGTGTAGCCGGCTCTTCAGCTTCGCTTCGGAGTCGCGCTCCGCGAAGGGATTGCCGTAGAACTTGTTCAATGCCTGCAGCAGCTTCTTGGGCGTGGTGCTCGAGGGAACGCTGCTGTAGACCACCGGGATGAACTCGACGTGGGTTCCGTGCAGGCCCTTGCCCTCGTAGGCGCGCTGCGCCAGCCCCTCGTAGATGCGGCCCATGTGCAGCACGATGGTGGTCTTGCCGAGCGTGGCTTGCCCGTCCACGATCGCGCCCTGACGGGCCCCGGGAGCGGTGCGGAGGTTGTCCCACGCGAGGCGGATCACCTGGTCGTGAACCTTCTTCATGGTGCGGGAGGTGAGCGGCCCGAAGGTGTTGTGGTACATCTTCCGCGCCAGGTCGAACGAGGCCTTCTCCGCGTCGCTCATCGCCTGGTACTGCGCCATGGAAGGCAAGAGCGGCTTCTTCGGATCGGGCCTGGCAACGAACTCGCGCCACGCCACGTAGTTCTCGGGGTTCTCCCGCGCGAACGGAACGTCCTCGGCCAACAGGTCGGAGAAGTTGGCAAGCATGTTGTCCACCACGTCGGCTATGGTCATCAACCTCCCAGTGCCGCTCTCAGGCGGCGCCCCCCGCTAGACGCTGAAGTCATCGGGGTCCAGCACGGCGAGGCGCTTACGGGGCTCGCTCCCGGGCTCCTCAGGCTCAGGGTCGAGCTCGCCTGCGGCCGGGAAGCCCTGAACGGTCGCGCCTTCGGGCCCGAGTGAGCCCGCATTCTGCAGGGGCTCGTCGGGGCCGAAGAGGTCATCGAGGTCGGCTTCCGCGTCGGGCTCCATCACGCTGTCAACCTGCCGCTGGGGCGCGGCGCGCCGCCGCTCCTCATGCGCCTCGATGGTGCGCATGGCGTGCACGGCGGCAAGGCGGCGCTCCTTGCGACCCTCGACCTCCAGCGCCGCGATCCTATCCAGCAGGTCGTCGAGCGCCTGGTTCAGCTCCCTGCGGCGGTCCGCCGCCGTGGCGCCACCGCGCGCGATGACCAAGGACTTCGCGTAGCTGAGGGTGGCGTCGTTGAAGGGGCGATTGACGGGGGAAGCGCCATGCCGGGGGATGGCATGCCACTCGCCCAGCGTAGGATCGTGGAAGAACACCTCGGACAGGTCGCGGGGGTCGTAGCGGATCGGCCAAGCGCCGTCGCGGATGTTTGGGTAGGGCGAGGGCGCGTCGCGCCACTCGTCAAGGACCTCGCTGTTGTAACGCAGGCCGCGCAGGTCGATGCCGTAATGCTGGATCTTGCGCCACTCCGTCGGCAGCAGTTCGAAGTACAGGTTGGGATCTGGCAGCACGTACGTGAAGCCCGCCCGCATTAGCCCTTCCTCGTACATCCGATTGGGGCTCAGGTCCATCTTGGGAAGGTCGGGGATCTCGAGACCGTCGTGGGTGCGGTTCTGCCAGTAGGTGGCGACCCAGCCGGCGAACTCGGCTTCGATCTCGTCGATGAAGAAGAACGCTTCGCTTTCGACGTCCTTGCCGCGGGAGTACACGTCCGGGCCCTTGTAACCCTTGAGGTTCACCACGAAGTTATCGCGGATGGTGCGGAACAGCCGCTCCACCTGCGCCTTGTCCGTCGGGGTGTAGGGGCGGGCGAGCTGCAGGTCTATCCCAAGCCGCACGCACGCGTCCCGGAACGCCCGCGAGATGAACACGCGCCCCCGGTCCACCCACACGGCTTCCGGGTTGAGGAACGGAACCCCAGCCAGACCGCCTAGCGCTTGCCCGTCGAGGTTCTGATCCGCATCGCCCAATAGCTCGACCACGATGGCTTCCGGCAGGCCCACGTATGACCAGCGGGCGTTCTCTGGCCACCCGTTACGCATGAACTTGGGCCTCACCACGTCGTAGAGCAACAGCGCGGCGTCCACGCCCTTGGTGGAGACGGGCGTGAACCGCCACGCCACAAGCGAGTTGGTGTACAAGTCCATGGCGATGGTCAACTGCACCTGCACCCACTTGAAGGTCAACGGATCAAGAGCGAACGCGTCCAAGGAGGTCGAGTCGATCAGCACGACTTCGCCCGGACGCACCACCTGGAAGTAGCGGTAGAGGTTGCTAGGGCGGTTGGCGATGCTGCGGCGCGCCTTGGCCGCCCCGAAGGTGCCGCGCCCGGCCGCCATCCGGTCGACAAGCTTGTTGAACGTCTTCTCGGACGGCAACTCGACGGCTTCGTCCGGGAAGAAGTCCTTGAGCTTCCGCCTCGTGCGCCGCCGCAACTGCGTCTTGGGGATGTTCGACTCGTCCGTCAACTCGTCCAGCACCGCCCCGAGAGCCAACTTGACGCGGTCGTCCACCCGCGCGAAGTCCTTCAGCGGACTCAGTTTGCGCTCGTCCACGAGGCCCACTAGGCCGCGCTCCTCGTACTTCTGCTTGTAGCGCCAGAGCGTGCTGAAACCGATCCCCAACTCGCGAGCCTTGGCGGTAGTCCGCTGCCGCACGGTAGTGAACTCAGGATCGTATTGCGGACTCGGCTCATGTTCGAGCGCCAGCACCCTGGAGCCGTGCTGGAACCCGGTTAGGGCCTCCATGAGGTGCCGCTCCAGCTCCTCGGCTGCCCGCAGCAGTTCCGGCGGCACCGTATCCAGGTAGACGGGGCTCGACTCCCCCTCCCCGGGCTCAACGTCCGACAGGACCTTGAAGTCGGGCGCCTCGGTGAGGACGCCCATTAGGATCCGCGCCCGCTTGCCGCGCGGGTCCTGCACCTCGACCTCGCCGGCGTAGAAGCCCGTGATGGTCCAGGATTTTCCATCCCACCAGATCCTGGCGCCGACCTCGAGCTTCGCTCGGTACCTCATGCCATCAACTCGCTCGTAGACAGGTAGACCAGCGAACCTTCTTCAAGGATCGCCGTCATGTCGAACTTCAGGACCCGTTTCCAAAGGAGGTGGAATAACGCTGGGCGCGCCAGGAGCGGTTGCTCCATCTGGGCGAGCAGTTGGCGTACGGACACCGCTCCATCGGCACAGCCGCCGACCAACTCTCTCGCCGTCGCCTCGAACCGCGGTGGGCGGCGCCGGTACCCGGCCAGCCACTTCACGTTGGCGAGGTAAGTGTCATCGGGTTCGGTGCGCACCTCGAAACCCCACCCCAGGTGCTGGCACGCGACTTCCGTGCTCTCGAAAGCTCGCCGGTTCCGGCTCGCGCCTGCCTGCTCTGACCGCTTCACGTCCACCACCGTGACACCACCACCCTCTCGCCAAACCAGGAAGTCGGGCACGTGCCTAAACGTCTCCCCACTTCGCTCGAAATGAAGCATGAGAGGTTGGGCGAGTACGCCGATCACTTCGCCATCGAAATCGAAACCCATCAGGGTGAACATCTCGAGACGACTTTCGTAGGGCACGAGCTGGTTGAGGCCACTGAACCAGTAAAAGCCGGGAAGGTGGCCCTGCCCCTTGTAGGCGGGAATCTTGCGAATGGAGTGATACCCGATAAAGTCGCGGCCAGCAGCGTCGTTTATAGGGACCGTTTCGTGAAGCACGAGTCGGTTGTCAAGGAACGAAACTGAGATCTTCATGTGCGCCCCCAAGCCGCGTAATGTAAGGATACCTTAGATTATAAGGTACCGGCGCAGGGCGCAACTCGGCTGGTAGAGCCGAACCAAGCCTTACCCATGTCGGACGGCGAGGAAGCAGGCGTCGTCCCTGCCTGCTCGTTTGCGTTTGCCTTTGAGCCCGCCGTTACTGGGCACTCGCTTCAACGGTGAGAGAGCGAGGTGGCGTACGATCACCAGGTTCGCTTGCGCGTTCTCCTTCCGCGCACGGCTCCGGTCCTCACCGAACACGATGCTCAGCACGCAATGCAGGCCGTTGTCGATGCCCCGATGCCGCCGCACCGCGTACGCCACCTTCTCCGCATTAGTGTGGTTCGTGAGGAAGTAACGCTACTGCACGCTCACCTGCCCATCAGTAGTGCGCGTGCCGCGCACTTGGGCCACGCTGCGCAAGTCGCGCCAGGCGGCGCGCTCGCGGGCCTCCAGGCACTCCGGGTCGGTGCGCAACCAAGTTTCGCGCAGCTCGACTCGTCCGTGCCCTGCTGAAGCCGGACAAGGCGATTTCCGCCCCCCACACTCGTACCCCACTCCAATGTTTGCACCGCTAGTGTTTGTTCGGGAGGTAACCCATGATGCAAGCAGCCGACATGTTTCGAACCCACCCGCGCCAATCCCAGGTCGAAATCTCCGTGCTGGCGAAGTGCGTCGACGAATGCTACGCCTGCGCTCAGACCTGCACCGCCTGCGCCGACGCCTGCCTAGGGGAAGCGAACGTGGCTGAGCTGGTGCGCTGCATCCGCCTCAACGAGGACTGCAAGGCGGCGTGCCTCGCAACGGGCGAGATGCTCTCGCGCGTGACGGAGGCCGACTGGAGCGTCCTGCGCGCGCAGGTGCGGGCGTGCCTCACGGCCTGCCAGGTGTGCGGCGCCGAGTGCGAGAAGCACGCCGGGCACATGGAGCACTTCCGCGTATGCGCCGAGGCCTGCCGCGCGTGCGAGCAGGCGTGCCAGGCCCTGCTGGACGCCATCCCGGCCTGAGCCATGGACGCGAGGGTGTGCTGCGAGCCGTGCGCCCATAAGTCAATGCTGAAGATGCTTTGGCTCGTCAGGCGCTGACCTGCCCGAGCGACTCGAGGTGACCCGTCAGGCGGCGCGCTTCGGCCGCGCGGAGGGCCAACGCCGTCTCGATGGCCTCCTGCCAGCGCTGGCGTTCCGCGAGCACCCTCCGCGCCCGCTGCAAGATGGCGCTAACGTCAGCGGCCGTGGGCTGCTCGGCGAACACGTGGATGTCGGGGTAGCCGAGCATCTGCTGCACGCTGGCGGTCTTGTGCGAGTCGGCGCCCAGCAGCACGCCCGGCACGCCGCCCAAGCCCGCCAGGATGGCGGGGTGGTAACGGCCCGTCACTACCAGTTCGGCGTGCGCCAGGATTTCGGTGGCCACCATGACGTTGGTGTCCGCCGGCACCAGCGGCAGGCCCAGCTCGTGCGCCAGCTCCTCCAGGAAGGCGTCGCCCGTCGAGCTCACCGTCACCACCAGCGGGTACCCCAGCTCCGGCAGCGCCTGAAGCAGGCGCCGGTACGAGGCGGCCGCCCGCTTAGGGTCCTTGGCGGCCTCCGAGCTGCCGCCCACGCAGATGTACGGCCGTTGGAAGTCCCAGGTCCCCAGCCGATCGGGGCGTTCGTGGAAGGGAGTCAGGTACTCGGGGCGCGCCAGGAGGTCGCGCCCGCGCCCTACGCGCCCCTTCCAGGCGAAGACGCTGTCGGGTACGTAAACCGAGGCCACCTCGGGCGCCACCTCGCGGAGGAACGCCTGCGACCAGGGGTCGCGCGTCGTCACCAGGCGCGCCTGGGGCAGCAGCCGCCGGGTCGCCGCCACGGTGGCGGCGTTGCGGGGCCCGTTGGCCGGGTCGGCGACCAGCGCGTTGACGTAGGCGAAGGGCACGTCCGCCTCGTGCGCGAGCTGCATCACGGCCAGGTGGAAGCGCTGCTCCAGGCGCGAGGGGGTGGTGAAGATCATGCTCCCCTCGCCGTTGACGACCACCGCGTCCGCGCGCTCCACGCGCGCGATCCACTCCGCCAGCGGCTCGCGCCCTGAGCGGCGCCAGCGGCGCACCGTCTCGGCGGGGTCGTCGCTGACGGCGTCGCGGACGCCCAGGCGCTCCAGTGACAGGCGCGTGCGGCCGCCGCGCGCCAGGCCGGCCACGGCGAGCCGGGCGAGGGCCGGTTGCCGCAGGAGGCGGCCCGCCACCGGCCCGTCGGCCAGCGCCACGCGCGAGCGCACCTCGGCGTCCAGCACGCGGTCGGAAGGCGAGAGGCCGGCGGCGGCCATGAGTTCGAGCAGCGCCATGGTGGTGGCGCGGCTGCCCCAGTTGGCGTTGTCGCGGTTGTCCGACACCAGCAGCACGCGCGGCCCGGCGCCGGCCGCGGCCTGCTCGATCTGGGCGTCAGCGGCCGCCTGGATCACGACGCCCTCTCACGCTCTCGTTAGCGCGAGCGACGAGGGGCGCGCAACCAGGCAAGTGGGTGGCCGCAGGCCTGTGGGTGGGGCGAACCTTCCTATCGGTGGCATGTTGTCGTCCTGGTCGAGGCTACCACTAGCGGCCGCGCGGGCGCTGTGCGCTGGCGTCGGGGGCTCCCGCCGTGCGGGGCGCGAGTTGAGGTGAGCGCTCGCTGCGAAACGGTGCGCCTGATAGCCGCCGCCTCACCGCGACCAACGGCGCTCAATACCTGCTTGCCCTTCCTCCCAGGGGTGCCGTAAGGCCGCGCCCAATAGCGCGCGGGCCGACGCCTGGCGGGGGCGGTGAGCAGACGGCCGGGCACCGTCCGCGTTCATAGTCCAGCGGGCGGGAGTGCATCTAATGGACCTCGGCCCCGCTGGTAGTTGCGCTCGCCACCATGTCCTGCACGAACTGGGCGACGAACTCGTCCTCGCCGGCCTCGAGCAGCTCCTGCGGCGAGGTGCCCCCCAACTGCGGATGCGGCGACGTCAGCCACAGCTCCAGGCCCTCCTCGTCGGCGCCAACGAACCGCGCCAGGCTCTCGCGTATTACCTCCAGGGGTGACGCGCCCGGCAACTGTTCGACCGGCGCGAGGCGTTCGATCCGCACGCTGATCTGCGCCCCGAAAGCGTCGAGGATGCGCTGCGCCCTCTGGGTGCTGATGTTCCGGTAACCGTTGCGCTCGTCCCGGCAGACCAGCGGGGCGCTCGTGCCCAGCGCGGCGGCGAGGCGCTGCTGCGTCCACCCCCGCTGAGAGCGCAGTTCGGTCAGCCAGCGGCCGATGTCGGTTAGGCGGCTGAGCGGTTCGAGCTCCACTGGGCGCTCGCGTTCGTACGCCTCGACCTCCCTGCGGAGCTCCGAGTGATAGTCAAGGGCCGGCCGCATGAGGCGCTCGACCTCTTCGGCCGCCAGGTCGGCGCGGCTCAAGGCCTCCCGCAGTCGATCCAGGTGCTCGCTCTCGTCCCGCAAGCGTCGCGTGGCGCGGGCGTACTCCGCCGCCGTGGTGATCACCGCGTTCCTCCTAATCCGTTCCAGCCCTCCCAGAGCCATAGCCAGCGCGCTCCCGCTAGGGCGTCCCGCTCAGGCGCGCCTGCGCGGCGCGTTGCTGCGGCTTCCACCACTCCTTGATGTAGGCGATCACGTCCGTGACCTGCTCGTCGCTCCAGTCGGGGCCGACGGCTGGCATCATGAAGCCGCCCTGCCGGATCATGGCGGCGATCTGCGAGTCGGGGTGGTGCCAGGCGTGCATGGTGCCGTCCAGGGCTGGGATGCCGGCGCGCGAGTTGCCGGCGCCCGTGACGCCGTGGCAGGTGGCGCAGTTCGCCTGGTACGCCTGCTCGCCGCGGGCGATCTGCTCGGCCGGATAGGTGGGGTAGGTGAGCGGCCCGGAACCGCCGCTGCCGATGCGGGCGTAAACGGCGAGCATCACGATGATGACGACGCCCGATGCGAGGGCGATGGTGGATGGGCGCGGGCGGCGGCGTTGCTTGGGCTTTCGGGACAATGTCTTCAACCTCGTTCGGTGGGATGGCGGCCGCAGCGGCCGTACGGGCAGCGGGCGGGCTAGAGGAGTGGGGGCGGGTCGGCCGCTAGCGCGCCGCGACCGGACACGCCCCTGGCTTCAGTCGGCGGAGTCGGCCAGCCACGCCTGGTATTGGTGCACCTCGCCGGCTTGCGTGACGATGACGTCGCGCGCCAGGTCGCGCAGCTCCGCGTGCGTGGCGCGCTCGAGCGCGAGCTGGGCCATGTCGATGGCGCCCTGGTGGTGCGCGATCATCTCCGTCAGGAAGGCGGCATCCGGGTCTGGGCCTTCGGCCATGGCCGTCATCATGCCGCTCATCTCGGCGTCCATCGTCGCCGCCGAGGCGCCGTCGACCTCGGCGTCGTACCACGCGCGCAGCCAGGTGGTCATCTGCTCGATCTCGGGCGCCTGGGCGGCCTTGACAGCGCGCGCGGCGGCCAGCACCTCGGGGTCGTCGCCGCGCTCGAGCACCCAGTCGGCCATGGCGATGGCGCCCTGGTGGTGGGCGATCATCATCGACATGAAGGCCACCTCGAACTCCTCGCCAGCCAAGCCTCCCAGCTCTGTCGTGCCGGCGGCGCCGTGCATCATGCCCGGCGTCTGACCGGCGGGCATCCCGTGCATCTGGGCCATCATCTCGTGCATCTGGCGCATCATGCCGCTTGGCATGTGGCCCATCATGGGCCCGTGCATGCCGCCCATCGCGTCGGCGCCCATCATCGCGCCACCCATCCCCATGGGGGCGGCGCCGGGGGGCGTGGTCGTGCCGGGCGGGTGGTGGTCGGGGTTGGCGAGGGCGGTGGTGGTCAGCGCGGCGGCGAGCAGCGCGGCGAAGAGTGTCTTGCGGTGCGTCATGGCGCTCCTCCTGTCGAGGAGCATGTTCGGGCGCGCGCGTGAACCGGCGATAACGCCCGTGTAAGGTTTCGGTAAAGCCGCCCAGGACGCGGAGCGGCGCTCAGCCCGCGTCCGGCGCCCGCGGCAGCGTGAACCAGAAGGTGCTGCCCTGCCCCAGGCGGCTGCTGACGCCGATGTCGCCGCCTTGGCGCTCCACTAACTGCTTGGCGAGCGTGAGCCCGATGCCGCTGCCGCCGCCCTCCTGCTGGGCGCGCGCCTGGTCGCCGCGGTAGAAGCGGTTGAACACCAGGCTGAGCTGCCCCTGTGGGATGCCGCCGCCCGTGTCGCTGACCTCGAAGCGCACCCACCCCTCGCCAACCGCGTAAACCGCAAGCTTGACCCGGCCCCCGGCAGGCGTGAAGCGCAGGGCGTTGGCCACCAGGTTGGTGAGCACCTGGCCGCTGCGCTCGGCGTCGGCCCATACGCGAACGTCGGGCGCGGCCGCCACCTCCAGCGTCACGTCCTTGGCCTCGAAGCGCGGCCGGAACGCCTCCGCCACGGCATCGAGCAGGGTGACGGCCGCCACCTCCGCCGGGTGCAGGTCGACCTGGCCGGTCTCCACGCGCGACAGCAGGCTCAAGTCGTCCGCCAGGCGCTCCAGCCGCTGCAACTGCCTCCGGGCCGGCGCCGCCAGCTCCTCGGGCGCGAACACCCCGTCCTCGAGGCCCTCCAGGTAGCCACGCAGGTTCGACAGGGGCGTGCGGAACTCGTGCGCCACGTCGGCCATGAGCTGCACGCGCCGCTCCTCGCTCTTCTCCAGCGTCGCCGCCATGGTGTTGAACGCCGCCGCCAGCTCCCCGATCTCGCCCGGCGCCCGCTGCGTCAGACGCTGGCTGTAGCGCCCGCCGGCGATGCGGCCGCTGGCGCGCGTCAGCGCCCGCAGCGGCCGCACCACCCGCCGCGTGACGTAAAGGCCAACCATAGTGGCGGCAGCCCCGGACGCCACCAGCGCCCACAAGAGCGACTGCGTCAGGGCGCGCCGGAAGCCGGCCGTCAGGTCGTCGGCCATGGCGTCGAGCGTCTGGTCGCCGTGGGCGTGCAGCGACTCCATCATGGCGTCCACGTGGCGCTGCAAGAAGTAGGGCGCCAGCGCTTCGCCCGCCAGGAACATCGTGCCCAGCGCCACCACCACCACCACCAGGTAGGAGGGCAGCAGGCGCCAGTAGAGGCTCGAGCGGGGCGGCCGGGTCATCGGGCTAGTCATGCCACCTTGTAGCCGACGCCGCGCACGGTCACCAGCAGGGCGTCCGCGCCCACGCTGGCGAGCTTCTGGCGCAGGTTTGAAACGTGCACGTCAACCACGCGGTCGACGCCGGTGAAGTCGGGGCCCCACACGCGCTCGATGAGGTCGTTGCGGCTGAACACCCGCCCCGGCGCGCGCGCCAGCGCGAACAGCAGGTCGAACTCCAGCGTGGTCAGCTCCACCTCGCGCCCCGCGAAGCTCGCCTGGCGCTGCAGCGGATCGACGCGCAGGCCGCGATGCTCCACCGCCTCGTCCGCCTCCGCCACCTCGCGCGCCTGGCTGCGCCTCAGCACCGCGCGCACGCGCGCCACCAGCTCGCGCGGGCTGAACGGCTTCACCACGTAGTCGTCCGCGCCCAGCTCCAGCCCCACGATGCGGTCGCTCTCCTCGCTCCTGGCCGTCAGCATGATGACGGGCGTGCGCTGTGCGCGCCTGAGCGCGGTGAGGAACTCGGGGCCGGCCACGCCCGGCAGCATCCAGTCGAGCACCACCAGGGCCGGCGGCGCCGTAAGCGCCGCTTGCAGGCCGGCGGCGCCGTCGTGCGCCACCTCGACGGCGTAACCCTCGCGCGTCAGGTAGGCGCTCACCACCTGCGCGGCGTCAGCGTCGTCCTCCACCACCAGGATGCGGCTCATGACCACCAAACTAACACCCGTTTCCGGGACACCAATCCGCCCAACGCGACTTTACGCGGACCTTACACGACGCTTAAGCGACCGAAACAACCGGCCGCTACCGTGGACGACATGAGCGCGCCGCTGACGCACATGGCACCCCACGGACTATGGATGCTTCTTGGCACCGTCGCCCTGGTGCTGCTGGCGCTTGGCCTCCTGCGCGCGCTCTTCCCCGACTTCTCCCGCCACGACATCAGCACCGCCCCCGGCGCCCAGCCCGACCGGCAGGCGCCAAGCGCGGTGGAGTCGGCGGCCGGCGTTACCGCCGCGGAGCCGCCGCCCGGACGGCGGGGCTGAGATGCCGCGCGCAGAAGAGGTTGCTTCTCGGTTGCTAACGCGCGGGAGCGGCGCAGGCCGCCCGCGACGAGGAAGGCTAGGTGCACCAACGTGAAGAGATGGCTACTGACACTGACCCCGCTGCTAGCGCTGGCGGTGACCGCCACCGCGCTGCTGGGCGGCCAACCCGCCCACGCCGCGGTCCCGCTGGCGGGCCTGCAGGTGACCGTCACCAAGTCCCCCTGGTGCGGCTGCTGCGGCGACTACATCGAGATCCTGCGCGAGCGCGGGATGGAGGTGACGGTGATCGACACCGAGGACACCGCCGGCGCCAAGCTGGCCCTCGGCGTGCCGCCCACCACCTGGAGCTGCCACACCACCGAGGTCGACGGCTACGCCGTGGAAGGCCACGTGCCCCTGGAGGCCATCGAGCGGCTGCTGAGCGAACGCCCCGCCGTGACCGGCATCGCGCTGCCCGGCATGCCCGCCGGCTCGCCCGGGATGAACGGCGTCAAGAGCGCGCCGTTCCAGGTCGTCGCCTTCGACGCCGGCGGCGTGCGCCTCTTCGGAAACTACTAGCAGTGCGATAAGCAGCAGAGAGAGCGGTCGCTTGCTATTGCCGGATCAGGTTGCTGTTCTCAACCGTCGGCGCCAGATGGAGGGCAGTCGTTCAGCGCGCTAGCGAGATAGCCGCTCCAGGATGCCCTCCATCTGGGCGATCTCCTCACGTTGCGCGCGGATGATCTCCTCGCAAAGCTGAACGGTCTCCGGGTCTCGCAGCGTGGCCTGCTCGCAGTTCTTGATGGCTATGGAGTGGTGCGGGATCATCGACAGGGAGAGCTGCGCGTCGCCCACGAACGCCTGCGTTCGGATAGCGGTGAACGCACCCAGGAACACCAACGTGCTAACGGTATAAAGCACCGCGTTGAGGCGCTTGTTCTTGAACATGTGCCGCATCGCGACGAGCATGACGACGATCATGGGCGCCACCATCACCACGGCCATGTAGAAGCGGTTCAAGTTGAGGTGAATGTGCTCGAACGCGGCCACGCCCACGTAAGTAAGGGTCCACATGATCAGGAAGTGAATAGCGACGGCGAGCCCTAGGGTCGCGTACGGCCGGTCCTTCACGGGGCACCTCCGATGTCCGCTCCTGGAGGTTAGGCGCAATGCCGAGACCGAGTCAGTGACCCTAGAACTCAAGGAGTGGCTGGGTTCGCTTCCGACACCTCGTGCTGATAGGCGCGCTGGCGCGGTTCCCACCACTGCTTGACGTAGGCCAGTACCGCCGTCACCTGCTCGTCGCTCCACTCGGGCGCCACCGCCGGCATGTACACGCCGCCCTCGCGGATGTAGCGCGCGAACAAGCTGTCGGCATGGTGCCACGCGTGCATGCTCCCGTCCAAAGCCGGCACCTCCGCCGCCGCGTCGCCCTCGCCGGCTGGGCCATGGCACGCGCTGCAGGTGACGCGGTATAGCGCCTCTCCCGCCGCCACTTGCGCCGCTGAGTAGGTCGGGTACTCGTAGCGCACGCGCGCCGGCGGCCAGCCGAACGGCCTGAACCACACGATGACGTTGGCCACCACTCCCGCCGCGACCAGGAGGCCGATGAGCCACCACCGACCAGCGCGTTTACGTCGTGAACCTTGCGTTCGCATGCTCGACTACATCCTTCCATGACATTCGCTCTGCTATACTAACCACATGCCACCCCCCCTGGGGTGGGGTAAAGCCTAGGAGGCGAAGATGAACAAGCTCATCATCGAAGGCATGACCTGCGCGCACTGCCAGGCGTCCGTCAAGAACGCACTCGAGGGCGTCCCCGGCGTCACCAGCGCCGCCGTCGACCTGAGCGCCGGCTCGGCGCGGGTCGAGGGCGACGCCGACGTCCAGGCGCTCATCCGCGCGGTCGAGGAGGAAGGCTACAGCGCGCGGCCCGCCACGTGAGCTCGGCAGCCGCGGGCGGCGCCGAGGCGACCACCACCGCGGAGCACCTGCACCTCGACCCCGCCACGCGCGAAGATGTTCAGCTCCGCCTGAAGAGCGCCCGCGGCCACCTGGACGGCATCCTGCGCATGCTCGCGGACCCGGACGTCTACTGCGTCGACATCCTCAAGCAGGTCAAGGCCGTGCAGGGGGCGCTGGCGCGCGTCAGCGACGCCGTGCTCAGGTCGCACATCCGCGACCACGTCGCCACCGCCAGCCAGCGCGGCGACACCGAGCACATCGTCACGGAACTGATGGAAGCCCTCAAGTACCGCACCTGAGCGCCGGGCGACGTGAAAGCGTCGCCCGCCTCGCATAGTGAACAGGAGAAGTCATGGAAAGCGTAAGCCTGGGGATCCGCGGCATGACGTGCGCGAGCTGCACCGCGCGCGTCGAGCGGGCCCTGACCAAGGTGGCGGGCGTGAGCGAAGCCACCGTCAACCTGGCCACCGAGCGCGCCAGCGTGCGCTTCGACGCCCAGCAGACGGGCGTGCCCGCCCTGCTCGAGGCGGTCGCGCGGGCCGGCTACGACCCGGTGACCGAACGCACCAGCCTGGCGGTGAGCGGCATGACCTGCGCGAGCTGCACGGCGCGCGTCGAGCGTAGCCTCAAACGCCTCGACGGCGTCGTCGACGCTAGCGTCAACCTGGCCACCGAGCGCGCCAGCGTCACCTACCTCCCCGGGCTGCTGACCCCCGCCGACCTGAGCGCGGCGGTGACCGCGGCCGGCTACGAGGCGCGCGAGGCGGCCGCGAGCGGCGAGCGCGTCGACCGGGAGCGCCAGGCGCGTGAGGCGGAGGTGCGCGCCCTGCGGCGCGACGTCGTCCTCGCTGGCGCCCTCACGCTGCCGCTGGTGGTGTTCGTGATGCTGCCCATGCTGGTGCCGGCGCTGGAGGCGCGGCTGCTGGCGCTGGTGCCGGCCCAGGCGATCAACCTCGTCTCGTTCGTGCTCGCCAGCGTGGTGCAGTTCGGGCCGGGTCGGCGCTTCTACCGTCCCGGCTGGAACAGCCTGCGTCGCGGCAGCCCGGACATGAACAGCCTGGTGATGCTGGGCACCAGCGCCGCCTACGGCTACTCGGTGGTCGCCACCTTCCTGCCGCGCCTGCTGCCGGCGGGCACGGTGCACGTCTATTACGAGGCGTCGGCGGCGATCATCACCCTCATCCTGCTCGGTAAGTACCTCGAGGCCATCGCCAAGGGCCGCACCAGCGAGGCCATCAAGAAGCTGCTGGGCCTGCAGGCGAAGACGGCGCGCGTGGTGCGCGCCGGTCAGGAGCTCACCCTGCCTGTCGACCAGGTCGTGCCCGGCGACGCCGTGCTGGTGCGCCCCGGCGAGCGGATCCCCGTCGACGGGCGCGTGCTGACGGGCGCGTCGTTCGTGGACGAGTCGATGATCACCGGCGAACCCATCCCCGCGCGCAAGGCTACGGGCGACGAGGTGGTGGGCGGCACGGTGAACACCACCGGCGCCTTCACCTTCGAGGCCACCAAGGTCGGCGCCGACACCGTGCTGGCGCAGATCATCAAGATGGTCGAGGACGCCCAGGGCTCCAAGCTGCCCATCCAGGCGCTGGCCGACAAGGTCGTCAGCGTCTTCGTGCCCATAGTCATCGTCATCGCGCTCGTCACCTTCGGTGTGTGGATGCTGTTCGGCCCCGAACCGGCCCTCACCTTCGCGCTGGTGAACACCGTGGCGGTGCTGATCATCGCCTGCCCCTGCGCCATGGGCCTCGCCACGCCCACCAGCATCATGGTCGGCACCGGCAAGGCCGCCGAGCTGGGCATCCTCTTCCGCAACGGCGCCGCGCTGCAGACGCTGCAGGAGGCCAAGCAGGTCGCCCTCGACAAGACCGGCACCCTCACCAAGGGCAAGCCCGAGCTCACCGACCTCGTCACCCTGCCGGGCTTCGACCGGCTCGAGGTGCTGGCCTTGACCGCCAGCGTGGAGCAGGCATCCGAGCACCCGGTCGCCCAGGCGATCGTGGACGCTGCCACGGCGCAGGGCGCCGCCCTAGGCGGCGCCGACGCGTTCGAGGCGGTGCCGGGCTACGGCGTGGAGGGCCGCGTGAACGGCCGCCTCGTGCAGGTGGGCGCCGACCGCTACATGCGGCGCCTGGGCGTCGACGTGACGGCGTTCGCCAGCGACGCCGGGCGCCTGGCTGACGAGGGCAAGACGCCCCTGTACGCCGCCGTCGACGGCCGGCTCGCCGCCGTCATCGCAGTCGCCGACCCCATCAAGGACTCCACCCCCCAGGCCATCGAGTCGCTGCACGCGCTCGGCCTGCGCGTGGTGATGATCACCGGCGACAACGAGCGCACCGCCCGCGCCATCGCCCGCCGCCTGGGCATCGACGAGGTGCTCGCCGAAGTCCTGCCCGACGGCAAGGTGGAGGCCGTGAAGCGCCTGCAGGCGCAGGGCGGCAAGGTGGCGTTCGTGGGCGACGGCATCAACGACGCGCCCGCGCTGGCGCAGGCCGACGTGGGCCTCGCCATCGGCACCGGCACCGACATCGCCATCGAATCCGCCGACGTGGTGCTGATGGCCGGCGACCTGCGCGGCATCACCAACGCCCTCGCCCTCTCGCGCAAGGCCATCACCAACATCAAGCAGAACCTATTCTGGGCGTTCTTCTACAACACCGTGCTTATCCCCGTCGCCGCCGGCGTGCTCTACCCGGCCTTCGGCATCCTCCTCAGCCCCATCCTGGCCGCCGCCGCCATGGGCCTCTCCAGCGTCTTCGTGCTCACCAACGCCCTGCGCCTGCGCAACTTCACGCCCCCCATCACCAGCGCCGCCCACCCGGGCGGCGCGCCGGCTGCGCGGCTGGCCGCCGCGTGACGCCGTGACGGACCCAAGCCCCGAAGGAGACACCATGCAAACCGCACCGCAGACGCTCGGCCAGCTCGTGGGCAGCTTCAAGGGCTCCCGCGAGCTCGTGCGCGACCGCCACGCCTTCCTGCAGCGCAGCGCCGGCAAGCACGACGTCCCGCAGCTCGCCGGCCTGCCCATGCTGGGCCTGGGCGGGAGCTGCGGCAAGCCCGGCTTCCAGCTCCCCTACGTGGTGCGCTTCGACGACGCGAAGCTCGAGCGGCTCGAGCGCACCGCCGCGCGCTTCGGCATGTTCGTCGAGTACGGCGCCTACCCCCACCTCAAGCTCGAGGACGGCGGGCAGGAGATCGCCGCCGTGCAGGACTGGACCACGCTGACGCTCGTGTTCCTACGCCCCTCCTACGAGCGCAAGGAGGAGTTGCTGACGGCGATCAGCCAGGCGCTCGCCTGACTCCCGGCCAGGGCGCGAGCCCGGAAAGGACGACAACATGACGACCCAGACAAGAACGCGCGTGGCGGTGAACGGCTACGGCGTGATCGGCAAGCGCATCGCCGACGCGGTGCGCCTGCAGCCCGACATGGAGCTCGTGGGAGTCGCCGACGTGGTCGCCGACTACCGCCTCCAGACCGCCGCCCTCCAGGACGTCCCCGTCTACGCCTCCACGCCTGAAGGCGCGAAGGCCATGCGCGCCGCCGGCATCCCCGTGGCGGGCGAGCTGGGCGCGCTCCTGGAGCGCGTGGACGTGGTCGCCGACTGCACCCCCAAGGGCGTCGGCGCCAGCAACCTCAAACTCTACCGGCGCGCGGGCGTGAAGGCAGCGCTGCAGGGCGGCGAGAAGCACGACGTGACGGGCCACTCGTTCGTGGCGCAAGCCAACTACGCCAGCGCCGTCGGCCGCGACTTCACCCGCGTCGTCTCCTGCAACACCACCAGCACCGTCCGCACCCTGGGCGCCCTGCACGCCGCCGGCCTGCTCAAGAAGGCGCGCGGGGTGCTGGTGCGCCGCGCCACCGACCCGTGGGAGTCGGACCACTCCGGCATCATGAACACCGTCGTGCCCGAACGCGTCATCCCCAGCCACCAGGGGCCCGACGCGCGCACCGTCATGCCCGCGCTCGACGTGGTCACCATCGCCGCCAAGGCGGCGCACACCCAGGGCCACGGCCACTTCTGGATCGCCGAACTCACCCGCGAAGCGAGCAGGGACGAGGTGCTGGACGCCTTCAGGGCCGCGCCGCGCATCGCGCTCATGCGCATGGGCGACGGCATCGTCGCGCTCAACAGCACCATCGAGCTGATGCGCGACCTCCACCGCCCGCGCGGCGACATGTGGGAGGTCGCCCTCTGGGAGGACGTCCTCACCGTCGAGGGCGACGAGCTCTACTACGCCTACCAGGTCGACAACCAGGCCATCGTGGTGCCCGAGACCATCGACGCCCTGCGCGCCCTCACCGCCACCGCTGACGCCGACGAGTCGATGCGCCTAACCGACGAGACCCTCGGCCTCACCGACGACTTCCTCAGGCCGCAAGCGCGCCCGCTCGCGCCCGCCGCCCTCACGCCAGACATCGCCCGCGAGGAGGCCAAGTGAACGACCACGACCACCACGACCACCACGGCTCGGCCACGAGCACCGAAGACCCTTGGACTGAGGCGATAGAGAGCGAGCCGCACGTCCGCCACGCTGAGCACGACGCCCAGCTCGCCCACAGTCATCACGCTGGCCACGGCGACCACGCCGGGCACGACGCTCACGGCGCGCACGCCGGCCACGGCGGGCACGACAAGCACGCCGGCCACTCGCCGGAGATGTTCCGCGACCGCTTCTGGGTCGCGCTCGTGCTGACGCTGCCCATCCTCTACTTCAGCGAGCAGTTCCAGGCCTGGTTCGGCTACCAGGCGGTAAGCTTCCCCGGCTCCGAGTGGGTCAACCCCGTGCTCGGCACCGTGCTGTACCTCTACGGCGGGCTCGTCTTCCTGCAGGGCGCCCGCCACGAGCTCGCCGCCAAGCAACCCGGCATGATGACGCTGATCAGCCTCGCCATCACCGTCGCCTACGTCTACAGCATGGCGGTGGCACTCGGCGTGCCCGGCATACCATTCTTCTGGGAGCTCTCCACCCTCATCGCCATCATGCTGCTGGGCCACTGGATCGAGATGGCCAGCGTGCAGGGCGCCTCCAGGGCGCTTGAGAACCTCGCCTCGCTAATCCCCCATACCGCCCACCGCATCGTGAACGGCGCCATCGAGGACGTGCCCGTGTCCGAGCTGCGCCACGGCGACCGCATCCTGGTGCGCCCGGGCGAGCAGCTCCCCGCCGACGGCGTGGTGACGGAGGGGCGCAGCAGCGTCAACGAGGCGTTCCTCACCGGCGAGTCCAGGCCCGTGCCCAAGGAGGAAGGCTCCGAGGTCGTGGCCGGCGCCGTCAACGGTGAGGGCGCCCTCACTGTCGAGGTCGCCCGCACGGGCGGCGAGACCACCCTGTCGCAGATCCAGCGCCTCGTCGAGGAGGCGCAGGCGTCGCGCAGCCGGTTCCAGAACCTCGCCGACCGCGCCGCCGGCTGGCTCTTCTACATCGCCGTGGCCGCGGGCGTCATCACCTTCGTGGCGTGGCTGGCCGCCTCCGGCGACCTGCAGCAGGCCATCGCCCGCACCGTCACGGTGCTGGTCATCGCTTGCCCCCACGCCCTCGGCCTCGCCATCCCGCTCGTGACCGTCAACGCCACCGCCATGAGCGCCGCCAACGGCATCCTGGTGCGCAACCGCGAGGCGTTCGAGCGCGCCCGCGACATCGGCATCGTCGCCTTCGACAAGACCGGCACCCTCACCGAAGGCAAGTTCGGCGTCAACGCCGCGCACGTCCACGGCATGGACGAACGCGACGCGCTAGCCGTCACCGCCGCGCTCGAGACGCGCAGCGAACATCCCCTGGCGCAGGCCATCGTGGAGGAGGCGCGCTCGCGCGGCCTGAGCCTGCCCGCGTCCCAGGACTTCGAGGTCGTGGCCGGCAAGGGCGTCAAGGCGCGCGTGGACGGCGTCACCTACACCGTCGGCCGCCCCGAGTGGGTCGAAGAGCAGGGGCTAGCGTTCCCCGAGGCGCTCAAGGGCGCCCTGGCGGAGGCGGAGGCGCGCGGCGAGAGCGCCATCGTCCTCATGAACGAGCAGACCGCCCTCGCCGTGTTCGGCCTCGCCGACCGCGTGCGCCAGCGGGCGAAGGACACCATCCGCGCCCTCAAGGCCGCCGGGGTCGAGCCCGTGATGATCACCGGCGACGCGGAGGCCGTGGCGCGAACCGTCGCCGCCGAGCTCGGCATCGAGCGCTACTACGCCCGCGTGTTGCCGGGCGAGAAGGCGGAGAAGGTGCGTGAGCTGCAGAAACGCGCGCGCACCGCCTTCGTGGGCGACGGCATCAACGACGCCCCGGCCCTGCTCGAGGCCGACCTGGGCATCGCCATCGGCGCCGGCACCAACGTCGCCATCGAATCGGCCGACCTGGTGCTCATCGAGAACGACCCGCTCGACGTGCTTGCCGCCCTCAAGCTCTCACGCGCCACCTACCGAAAGATGATGCAGAACCTGGCGTGGGCCACCGGCTACAACGCCGTCGCCATCCCCCTCGCCGCCGGTGTGCTGGCTGGCATCGGCTTCCTGCTCTCGCCGGCGGTGGGCGCCGTGCTCATGAGCGTCTCGACCATCGTGGTGGCGTTCAACGCCATGCTGCTGCGCCGCACCGACCTCTCCGCCGCGTGAGCCCCCGCTCCGCGCGCACCAGCGGACGCTAGCCGCCCGCCCCACAAGCGCCCAGGCGCCCTGGAAGCTAGCCCGGTCACGGCTTCCAGGGCGCCGTTCTGCAGCAGCGCGCTGCTCAAGTTCGCGCGTGCCCCTATTCGACGCGCGCCCGGGCCTGAAGGCGGAGCCGAGCTCCCGCAGCGCCCGAGCGACCCCGCGAGCGGCCGGGGTGGCTCGGGCCAGCGAGTGCTCCCCGGTCACCCCCGGCGGCGCCGTTCGACGCCCCGGCACGGGCGTGGCCCCGCCCACGCCACGCCGTCGAGCCTTACCGCGCGGGGCGGAGTGGGCGTTGGTGGTGCGCCGAGGGTCACGACGAGTCTCGCGCTCGCTCAGCCGGGGTAACTCGCGGGCGCCACCGACCGCCGGGTCTACCAGTGGGGGACGTTACCGCGGTCCCCGGTGAAGGCGCCGGGCTCGGCGTCGAAGCGCGCCCGGCAGCCTGGGCCGCAGAAGTGATAGGTCGCACCGCCGCGCGCCCGGGAGTACGGGGCGTAGCCGGCGTTCACGACCTGACCGCACACGGGGTCGATCCTCAGGTCAGTGTCGTCGGGAAGCCCATAACCCCTTGGTAGGGCGGGCGCGCCCCGGGTCTCGTCCAAGGCGGTCGGCGCGGTCATGGGCTCGCCAGCAAACGCACGCCGGTGACCGTCGCCCGGTAGGCGTGGCGGCTACGCCGGCCCTCATGTTCGATGGCTTCGAGCAGCCGTAGCGGATAGGCGCGCCGTGGATCGTAGACGACGCTCCCGCGCCCGCTTTCGAGCCGCACCTCGGCGCCGATCACACCTCGCACGGCGACGAGCGCGTTGCGAACGCGCGCCGCGCACGCGGGGCACCCCATGCCGGTGACGTCGAGAGAGAGGAGCGCCGGCGTGCCTCCAACTTGCGGGGCCGCTTCGGCCGCGACGGGCGCCAGGTGGCAGTCGTCGGGCCCCTGGCTGCGCTGGGTGCAGGGGGTTGTATGCTCGTGCTTCATGCACTGATCCTTTCCGGCGCCCGCGGGCGCCAAGCACTAACTTGCTCAGTCGACGACGATCACATGGCCGCGGAGCCTGCCCCTGTGGCAGCCGAAGGCGATGCGGCCGGCGCGCTGAGGGGTGAACTCCACGCTGACGGTCTAGTTCTCGGGTAGTTCGGCGCGCCGGTTGACGCCGTCGAAGATGACCAGCTCGCTGCAGGGGTTCGCCTCGCGGCGGGTGAAGTCGAGGCGCACCGGCCTGCCCTTCGCGACGAAGACCGCATCGGGGCCGTAGCCGCCTTGCACGGTGATGCGCGCCGCCTGAACGCCAGCCGCTTCGGGCACGATGGCGCCTTCGCGGTGGGCGAGCCACATTTCGCGGACGAGCCAAAGGACGACGGCTGCGCCCGCCAGGTTGCCGAGCCAGGCCGCAATTCTCATGAGCGCAACTCCTTTCGCGTGGGCTCGGGTCGGGCGGCGGTCGCGGCCCCGAAACGTTTCGGGCCCCAAGAATGCGCGTGCTGGCCGCCGCCCCAATTCGCCGCGCCCGGTCGGTCGTGGCGAAGGCGCCTAGGGCGGGCCAAGCCGTCGCCGCGAGGTGTCATCGGCGCCTTCCCCCACCTGGGCCTCGGCCGGCCGCCGCTCGGGCAGCCGCTCGTCGAGAGCACGCGCCTCTCGCATCATGAGCAGCACGGCGAACGGGCAGAGGGCCAGCAGGGCGAGCGGCACCCAGATCGGCAGCGACTCGCGCGTGAAGAGGACGGCCACCAGCGCGACCGTCGCGATGGCCCAAGCGAGGTGCCGGTGCATGTGGCGCACGTTCATAGAAGTTCAGCTCCTTTTCTACTCTCGTCGACCTGAAGGGCCGGCGGCGAGCCCGGGGTTCGGCGCCACGTGGGAGCGCCGCCCGCGCGGCGCCTAGTGGCGCCGGGACCCGTTCGCTCCCAGCGCGATGGCGAGCCCTGCTGGCGTCGGACTACGGGCGTCCACCCGGGCCGAGCCAGCGCCCACCGCCGATACCCCATGTTCCCGCACGGATGTTCAGGGCGTTCAAAGCTGATGCAAAGCTGGTGTTGCCTCGCCCGCGCGCCAACCGCCGCCGCCCCGGCGCGGCCGCGGGCGGCCAGGGCGTAGCATGAGAGCGAGAAGGGCAGGTAAGCATGCACCAGGAAAACCGGGCGGGGAGCGCGACGCGCGCCACCGCCAGCACGCCCACGAGCAAAGCGGGATCTCCTGAAACGTTCAAGGGCGGCGTCATCATGGACGTCGTCACCCCCGACCAGGCGCGCATCGCCGAGCAGGCGGGCGCCGTGGCGGTGATGGCGCTCGAGCGCGTGCCCGCCGACATCCGCTCCCAAGGCGGCGTGGCGCGCATGTCCGACCCCGGCCTCATCGAAGAGATCATCGAGGCCGTGTCGATCCCGGTGATGGCCAAGGTGCGCATCGGCCACTTCGTCGAGGCCCAGATCCTGCAGGCCATCGGCGTCGACTTCATCGACGAGTCCGAGGTCCTCACCCCCGCCGACGACGCCTACCACATCGACAAGCGCGCCTTCAGCGTGCCGTTCGTGTGCGGCGCCACCAACATCGGCGAGGCGCTCAGGCGCATCGGCGAGGGCGCCGCCATGATCCGCACCAAGGGCGAGGCCGGCACCGGCAACGTGGTCGAGGCCGTGCGCCACGCCCGCAGCGTCATAGGCGAGATCCGCGCCCTAAAGGGCATGGCCAGCGAGCAACTCATGACCTACGCCAAGGAGCATGGCGCCCCCTACGAGCTGGTGCGCTACGTCCACGAGCACGGCAAGCTGCCGGTAGCCAACTTCGCGGCCGGCGGCGTGGCCACCCCGGCCGATGCGGCCCTCATGATGCAGCTCGGTGTCGACGGGGTGTTCGTCGGCTCCGGCATCTTCAAGGCCGCCGCCAGCGAGACCGACGAGGGCCGCCGCCATCAAGCCTGGGAGCGCCGCGCCGCGGCCATCGTTAAGGCCGTGACGCACCACGACGACCCCGCCACCCTCGCGGAGGTCTCCAAGAACCTGGGCGAGGCCATGGTCGGCATCGGCATGGAGGCGCTCGCGGAGGACCAGCTTCTGGCGCGCCGGGGCTGGTGAGCGCCCGGAGCCGCGCGCTGACGCCCAGAACACGGCAGCCACGCCCTCGGACCCCTTGAAAACGCCACCGCCCTCACCTGGGCGAAGGCGCGCCGTGGCTCCTCACATAGCCTGTGGCCGCTGCTGAGCCTCAGCCACGGTGGGGCTTCGGAGCGCTCAGCGCCAAGGGCGGCCGCCACCTGCACCTCCGTCCAGCCGCGCGCTTTGCTCCCCTCGTAGTTCCGGCTCGCCACGCGCGCCTTGAGGCGGCGCTCCCGGGGTTAGGGAGGCCGAAGCCGGCGAAGACGTTGCCGCTGCCAGCCACGATGGCGTCGTCATCGACTTGCCCTGTTGCATCTTGAAGCGCACCTAGCAGCAGGAGCGGCGAGACGGATGAGCCGCCAACCCGGCTGGGACGCGGCCTACTCGCCAGTCGACTTCGCCAACAGTATCCCTCCGTTTATCGCACGACCCCGGCCCGCGCCTAGCGGGGAAACCCAGACTGATGACGGCGGCGAGGAAGGCCGCTCAAGCCGGCGACGTGCGGGCGGAAGCGTCACCGCTACCATGGGGCATGACGACGATC
Source organism: Truepera sp. (assembly GCA_032027045.1). Taxonomy (NCBI): domain Bacteria; kingdom Thermotogati; phylum Deinococcota; class Deinococci; order Trueperales; family Trueperaceae; genus Truepera; species Truepera sp. The sequence continues at coordinate 1,934,245 of JAVSMU010000001.1, forward strand.
GGGCAGTTGGCGCGGCGCACGCGCGAGTCGGTGAAGACCCTCAGGTACTGGACGGACCTGGGCCTGCTGGCGGCCGAGCGCGGCGCCAACGGCTACCGCTACTACGGCGCCGGGGCCGCCGAGCGCGCGCAGTTCATCCGCGCCGCGCAGGCGCTCGGCCTCACGCTGCGCGAGATCGGGGACGTCCTCGCCGCGCGCGAGCACGCGCACCCGCCCTGCCAGGCGGCGCGCGACGTCCTGGCGCGCCACCTGCGCGACGTGCGCGAGCGCCTGGCGCAGTGGACGCGCCTGGAGGCGGAGCTCGCCGAGCGGCTGGCGTGGGCGGAGGCGCACCCGCGCCCCGCCTGCGAGGGCGAAGGCTGCGTCTACCTCGCCGACACGCCCGCCGCGCGCCCGGGCGCGGCCGCTTGACCCTTCCCCGCACTGGAGGGTCTAGCCTGCGCACATGGCCAGGGCAGAGAACTCCGATTACGACCTGTTGATCATCGGCACGGGCGGGGCGGGCACCGCCGCCGCCATCCGCGGCGCCGAGCTGGGCGCGCGCGTCGCCATCGCCGAGGGCGCGGTGGTGGGCGGCACCTGCGTCAACGTCGGCTGCATCCCCTCCAAGCTCCTGCTCGAGGCGGCCGCTCAGTTCCACGCCGCCCGCACCAGCTTCCCGAGTCTCGCCGGCGAGGCGCAAGCCGCCTGGCAGCGAGCGCAGGCGCGCAAGCGCGATGTGATCGCGCGCCTCCGGCAGAAGAAGTACCTCGACGTGCTCGCCGGCTACGAGGGCGTGACACTCCTGCGCGGGGAGGCCGCGCTCCTGGGGGCGGGCCGCGTGCGCGTGGGCGAGGCGGTGGTGGGCGCGCGCAGGGTGGTGCTCGCCACGGGCGCGGCGCCCGCCCTGCCGCCCGTCCCCGGCCTGGCGGAAGCGGGCGCCCTCACCAGCACCAGCGCCATGGAGCTTAAGGCGCTGCCGGCGTCGCTGATCGTGCTCGGCGCCGGCGCCGTCGGCCTGGAGCTGGGGCAGGCGTTCGCGCGCTTCGGCGTCAGGGTCAGCGTGCTCGAGGTCGCCCCGCGTATCCTGCCCGGCGAGGACCCCGAACTCTCGAACGCACTGGCGGACGCCCTTTCCGCCGAAGGGCTGGAGCTGCGCCCGGGCGCGCGCGTGACGCGCGTGGAGCGCGACGCGGCCGGCTACCGCCTGGAGGTCGAGCAGGGCGGCGCGGAAGAGACGCTGCACGCCGAGCAGCTCCTGGTGGCCACCGGCCGCCGCCCCAACACCGCCGGCCTCGGCCTGGGGGGCGCGGGGGTGGAGGTCGACGCGCGCGGCTTCGTGCGCGTCGACGAGTTCATGCGCACCTCGAACCCGCGCGTGTTCGCCGCCGGCGACGTCACCGGCGCGCCGCAGTTCGTCTACCTCGCCGCCGCGGCGGGCCGGGTGGCGGCGCAGGCCGCCCTCGCCGACCTCACGGGCGCGCCGGCCGCGCCGCTCGACGCGAGCACCGTGCCGCGCGTCACCTTCACCGACCCGCAGCTCGCCGCCGTGGGCTTGACGGAGGCGCAGGCGCGGGCGGCGGGACACGCCGTGCAAGTGGCGACGCTGCCGGCGGCGGCCATCCCGCGCGCGGCCGTCACCGGCTCCGACCGTGGCCTCATCAAGCTGGTGGCGGAGGCGCCCGGCGGCCGCCTGCTCGGCGCGCACCTCCTGACCGCCAACGCCGGCGACGTCATCGGCGAGGCCACGCTGGCAGTGCGCTTCGGCCTCACCAGCGCCGACCTCGCCACCACCCTCCACCCCTACCTGACGTGGGCGGAGGGCGTGAAGCTGGCGGCGCAGGCGTTCACCCAGGACGTGACCAAGCTCTCCTGCTGCGCCTGAGGAGCGCGCCCCATTGGGCCAGCACGCGGGCTGGGTAGGATGACGAGGTCGACCGGTTCACGAGGGAGGGGCGGGACTTGAGGATGCTGCACGCCATACCGGCCCTGCCGGTGCGCGACCTGGAGCGGAGCGTGGCGTTCTACCGCGACCAGCTCGGCTTCGCCCTGCTTCACGGCGAGGCGGGCTTCGCCGTCCTGCGGCGCGACGCCGTCGAGCTGCACCTGTGGACGGCCGGCGACGAGGCCTGGCGCCAGCGCCACGCCACAGCGCCGGTGCTGTCGGGCGCCGAGTCGTTCCTGGCCGGCACGGCGAGCTGCCGCATCGCCGTCACGGACGTGGACGCGCTCCACGCGGCGCTGCGGCCGCTGGGCGTGCTGCACCCCAACGCGCCGCTGCGCGACGAGTGGTACGGCGCGCGCGAGTTCGGGGTGCTCGACCCCGACCGCAACCTCATCACCTTCTACCAGCCGACACAAGACCCTGCCGCCTGAGCGGCGGATGCCGTGACGAGGGCGTCTGTCACCACGCCCGGCCTGCAAGCACGGCCCGCAGGTCCCCCTCCAGACCCGCCAGTCGGTCCTGCGGGTAGAGCAGGCGCATGGTGCGGTCGGGCCCGAGGAGCGCGACGGGATCGGAGTGCGCCACGAAGCCGTCGCCCAGGGCGTTGACGCCCACGTAGAAGCGCAGGGCGGCCCCGGCGACCTCCTGGTTGCTGCCGCGCAGGCCCAGGAAGGCGGGGTGGAAGCCCTCCACGTAGGCCTGCAGGCGCTTGGCCGTGTCGGTGGCGGGGTCGACGGTGACCATCACCACCTGCACCTCGTCCGGTTCGCCCAGGTCGCGGTAGGCGGTCGCCAGGCGCGCCATGGTGAGCGGGCACACGTCGTGGCAGCTCGTGTAGCCGAAGAACACCAGCAAGTAGGGGGCGTCGAGGTCCGCCAGGGCGACGCGCGCGCCGCCGGTGGTGGCCAGGGTGACGTCGCCCATGGCCGGCGGGTTGTCGAGCAGCACGCCGCGCCACTGCGGCGTGGTTCCCGGCCGCAGGCCGTAGAGCGCAGCGCCGGCGGCGAGGGCCAGGAGCACCGTCAGCGCGGCCAGCAGGATGGTGCGCTTGGCCATGCGTCAGCGCTCGCCGAGCGCGCGCTCGATGGCGCCGGCGAGGGTCTCGTAGCTGGGCGCCTCGAAGCCTTGCGTGTCCACCACGATGGAGGGGGTGCCGCGCACGCCCACCCGGTCGCCGAGCTCCAGGTCGCGCTGCACCTCGCTCAGGTAGCGCCCGTCCGCGAGGCAGGCGCGCAGCTCCTCGGCGTCGAGGGCGGGCACGCTCCGCGCGATGGCCACGAGGTTGTCGGTGCTCGCCCAGTCGCCGGCTTCGTCGGTCTGCGCGGCGTAGAGGACGCGCTTGTACTCCCAGAACGCGAGCTCGTCCTGTCGGTAGGCACACTCGCCGGCGAGACCGGCGCTGGTGGCGTTCTCACTGCCCCAGGCGAGGTTGACGTAGTACGCCTGCACCTGGCCCGTGTCGATGTAGTCGCTCTTGATCCTCGGGAACACGCCCTCCTCGAACGCCTTGCAGTGCTCGCACAGGAAGTTCTCGAACAGGATCAGCTTCACGGGCGCGTTCGCCCGCCCGAGGGTGGGCTGGCCGGCGTAGCCGCTGGCGGGGGCGCTCACGGTGGCGGCGGGGGCGAAGAACTGGCGGTAGGCGAGGAAGCCGCCGGCGATGAGGGCGAGGACGGCGATAGTGGCGAGGGTGAGGCGGCGCTGAGTCACGGGGTAGGGCTCCAATCGTGGCGCGGGTTCAGAAGCGTGAGGCGGCGGGAAGGCTGGCGGCCCGGGTCACGGCGCTTCCGGCGGGTCGGCGTCGGCTTCGCCTGCGCTCGCGGGCTCCCGCGTGGGCGCCTCGTCTGCCCCCTTGCGCAGCGCCGCCACGGTGATGCCTACCCCGGCCAGCAGCGGGATGCCCACCACGAACACCAGCCAGGTCGCCAGGCTCTCGGGCCCGGTGGCGGTGGGCGGGAACACGAAGTAAAGCGGCTCGGCCGTCGCGCCCGCGCCCACTACTAGGGTGACGCCGGCGCGCGCCTCCTCCTGGCGGAAGGTCTGGTCGCGGAACACCAGCCGCCACGCGCCCCCATCCGGCAGCACGAACTCCGTCTGGTACACGCCCGGCGCGACCTCGGTGAAGCGCTCGGTGCTCACCACCGGCTCCGCGATGATCAGGCTCTCCGCGCTCTCGCCCGGCGCGTCCGCCAGGTCCGTTTGAGGCTCGGCCTCCAGGAACACGATGGCGTCCTCGACCGGCGTGCTCACGGGATCGTGCATCTTGAGGTTCAGCGTGATGCGCTCGCCGGCGCGCGGAAGCGTGGGCTGCGTGGTGACCGTGCCGAACACCAAGGTGGCGTGCGCCAGGGCGCCGCCGCTCAGCGCCAGCACCATGGCGGCGAGCAGCGCCCGGAGGCGCGCGCGGGCTGATCGCGCGGTGGGCGCCCGCGGCGCCAGGCATGCGGGTGTTGGCTCTAGCCAGGGCGAGCGGCCCTGCTGGCGTGGTGGTCTCACGGGCTCTTCCTCCTGCGCGCCGGGGCGGGGCGGCGGCATCGTGCGGGCGCCTGCGCGGACGCCGCCGACCGACATACTCTATACCTGCTCAGGTATACAGATGATAGGCTCCCGGCACCATGAGTGAGCGCCCCGCCACCCCAGCCGCGACCCTCGAGTACTTCGTGTCCGAGATGGACTGCGCCGAGTGCGCCCGCACCGTGAGGGGCGCCATCGGCAACCTCGCCGGCGCCAGCGACGTGAGCGTGAACTTCACCACCCAGACGCTGCGCCTCACCCTGGATGAGGCGCGCACGCCGCGCGCTGCGCTGGAGCGGGACCTGACGCGCCTCGGCTACCCGCCGCTCCGCAAGGGCGGCGACGCGGGCGCCGGCGCACCCGCACCGCTCGCGCCCGACCGTGCCTGGCACCGGACGCCCAAGGGCCGCTTCGTCATCGTCACCGGCGCGCTCCTCACCGTGAGCGCGCTCCTCGCGCTCACCTTCCCGAGCCTGGCGGCCTGGGGCTTCACCGCCGCCACCCTCATCGGCGTGGCGCCACTGGCCCGCAAGGCGTGGGCGAGCGCTCGGCTGGGGCGACCCTTCACCATCAACACCCTCATCGCCCTGGCCGCCCTGGGCGCGGTGGCGATCGGCGAGGCGCCCGAGGGCGCCATCGTGGTGTTCCTCTTCGCCATCGGCGAACTCCTCGAGAACGTCGCCACCGGCCGCGCCCGCGCCGGCATCCACGCGCTGGCGGCGCTGGCGCCCAAGGTGGCGCTGCTGCTCGAAGGCGGGAGGGCGCGCGAGGTGCCGGTGGCGGCGCTGGCCGTGGGCGACCTGGTGCGCGTGCAGCCGGGCGGGCGCGTGCCCGCCGACGGCACCATCGTCGAGGGCTCAGCCGGCATCGACGAGGCGCCCGTCACGGGCGAGAGCATGCCCGTCACCAAGGCGCCCGGCGACACCCTGTTCGCCGGCAGCATCGCCACCGACGCCGTGCTGAGCGTGCGCGTCGACAAACCCGCCTCAGACAGCACCATCGCCAGGATCATCCACCTCGTCGAGGAGGCCGAAGCCAGCAAGGCGCCCGTGGCCAGGTTCATCGACCGCTTCAGCAGCGTCTACACCCCCGCCGCCATGCTGATGGCCGCCCTCGTGGCCGTCGTACCGCCGCTGTTGTTCGGCGCCTCGTGGGAGGAGTGGGTCTACCGCGCGCTCGCGCTCCTGCTCATCGCCTGCCCCTGCGCGCTGGTGCTCTCCGTGCCGGCCGCGGTCACGTCAGGCATCAGCGCCGGCGCGCGCAGAGGGCTGCTCATCAAGGGCGGCGCCGTGCTCGAAAGCATCGGCGGCGTCAGGTCGGTGGCGTTCGACAAGACCGGCACCCTCACCGAGAACCGCCCGCAGGTCACCGACGTCGTCCCCCTCGCCGCGAGCGAGGACGAGGTGCTCCGGCTCGCGGCGGCGGTCGAGACGGGCTCCGCCCACCCGCTCGCCAGGGCCATCCTCGAGCGCGCCGCGGGCCTGGAGGTCCCCGCCGCGCAGGACGCGCGCGCCGTGCCCGGCCAGGCGGTCACCGCCACCATCCAAGGCATACGCCGTCGGCTCGCCCCGCTACGCCGCCGAGCGCGCCCCGCTGCCTCCCGCAGCCCAAGCGCAGGCCGCGCGCCTCGAAGACGAGGGCAAGACCGTGGTGGTGCTGCTGCAGGGCGACACCCCGCTCGGGCTCATCGCCATCCGCGACGAGCCGCGCGCCGACGCCGCCGAAGCCATCAAGCGCCTGGCGCGCCTGGGCGTCAGGAGCGTGATGCTCACCGGCGACAACGCCCGCACCGGCCAGGCCATCGCCGCGCGCCTGGGCCTGGAGGCGCGGAGCGAGCTCCTGCCCGAGGACAAACTCGCCGCCATCGACGACCTCAAGCGCCACGGCCAGGTGGCGATGGTGGGCGACGGCATCAACGACGCCCCCGCCCTAGCGCGAGCCGACGTGGGCGTCGCCATGGGCGGCGGCACCGACATGGCGCTCGAGACGGCCGGCGCCGCGCTGCTGCGCGCCAACGCCACGGGCGTGAGCGACCTGATCGAGCTCTCGCGCGCCACCATGCGCAACATCCGCCAGAACGTGACGTTCGCCCTGGGGCTCAAGGCCGTGTTCCTCGTCACCACCCTCCTGGGCATCACCGGCCTGTGGCCCGCCATCCTCTCCGACACCGGCGCCACCGTGGTGGTGACCGCCAACGCCCTGCGGCTGCTGCGCTTCCGGCCCACGTCGTCCGCCGAGCCGGCCTGACGTTGCTCACGACCATAGTCACGGCCCTGCTGGCGTTCGCCGCGACGAACATCGACGACATCGTGCTGCTCACGATGTGGTTCGGCTCGGTCGGCGGGAGCCTACAGGGCCGACACATAGTCGCCGGCCAGTACCTGGGGTTCGCGGCGCTTGTCGCAGTGAGCCTGCTGGGCGCGCTCGGGGCGCTCCTCCTCCCGCGGGAGTACATCGGCTTCCTCGGCTTCCTGCCCATCGCGCTTGGCATCCTGGCCTTGCGCCGCGGTGGAGAGGACGAGGAAGAGGAGGGCGTGATGCAGCGCATCAGCGGCGCAAGCGGCAGTCGCGGTGGTGGTCTGTTCGCGCCTCCCACCTGGACGGTGGCCGCCGTGACGATCGCCAACGGCGCCGACAACCTCAGCGTGTACGTGCCGTTGTTCGCCGCCACGCCACCCACCCAGTTAGGCGTCATGGTGCTGGTGTTCCTCGCGCTGGTCACGGTCTGGTGCTTCGCAGGTGCGCGCCTAGCGAAGCTGCCCGCCGTGGCCCGCACCATCAGCCGCTACGGCGACGTGCTGGTGCCGTTCGTACTCATTGGCCTCGGCGCGTTCATCCTCTGGGAGTGCGGCGCGCTGGGCGTGATGCTTCGCGCGCTCGGCATGGCCCCAGGTGGCCGCTGACGCGGCGCCGGGCGAACAAAAGCGCCAGCGAGCGACACCGCTATAGCGGAGTTCCGTGAAAGAGACGAGATGACCACAAGCACGCTTCCTAGCCCGTCAATCGACACCACCGGCGAGTGCGAGGTGCGCCTCATGCACCCCGACGCCGTCGCGCGCGTCGAAGCTGCCCTCCCAAGCGCCGCGGAGGTGGAGGCCGCCACCGAGCGCCTCAAGCTCCTCGCCGACCCGACCCGCTACCGCGTCCTCAGCGCCCTCGCGCGAGAGGAGCTGTGCGTCTGCGACCTGGCTGCCGTCGCCGGCGTCAACGAGAGCAGCATGAGCCACCAACTGCGGCTCCTGCGCGCCCACGGGCTCGTCGCCTTCCGCAAGGATGGCCGCATGGCGTACTACCGACTCGCCAACGACGCCGTGAGGCCGCTGCTATCCCCATCGCTCCTAAAGGGATAGGCGACTCGGGAGCGCCGCAAGGACCAAGTTCTATGACGCACCGGGCCTGAGCCATTTGCTCGACTTCGCACTGCGTGTCCGACTAATGAGCGGCCCATCGCCTCTTGGCACCCCTTGAACTAGGTTTGCTCGTTGCGTAAGCGCCAGCAATCCTTATCACCCTCGGATGCTCCCCCTGATCACTAGTTGACTCTGAGGCACGAGGTGTCTTATTCGAGACGGTGAGACGATTTCGGCTCCCAGTTGAGGCGCTACATCCAGGCAGTTGAGGCGCTACATCCAGAAGTAGAAGGGATGTCGAGAACTAGAGAACTGGCGAATTGTCAGGTGTTAAGCAAACCGGACGACACATAGAGAAGAACCAGCTCCCCTCGGTCGAGCGCCGCAAACCGACAAAGGCTGAAGCGACCGAGTCCCGCCTTCAGGTACGCCGTTAAGACTTCGCCAGCGGGTATCGGCTTCTATCGGCGTTCTCAGGTCAAGTTCCGTCCGTTCTCAGTTTGTTCTCAACTAGACTTCCGTGTTCTCAGTTCTAACTACCGCTCTACAACAACATACCTACCCACTCAACTGCCCGATTATCGAGAACATCGGCAGGAACATGCCGGCCACGATGAAGCCGACGATGACGCCGAGGAACACGATGAGCATGGGCTCGAGGGCGGCGGTGAGGCTGTCGACGGCCTCGTCGACCTCGCGTTCGTAGAAGTCGGCCACCTTCTCCAGCATGCCGTCCACGGCGCCCGTCTCCTCGCCGATGGCGATCATGGAAGAGACCATGGGCGGGAAGACCTGTGGGTACTTGATGAGCGTGGTGCTGATCTGCTCGCCGCGTTGGACGTTGTCCTTCGTCTCGTCGAGGATGTCCTCGATGATGGCGTTGCCGGCGGTGCCCTTGGTGATCTCGATCGACTCGATGATGTTGACGCCCGAGCGCAGGAGCAGGCCGAACGTGCTCGAGAAGCTCGCGATTGCGCTTTTCTGCACGAGCGTGCCTACGACCGGCATGCGCAACACGAACCCGTCGAGCACCCTACGGCCGTTCTTCGTCCGGTAGTAAAGGCCCAGGCCCACCACCACCACCACGATGATGCCGATGAGGATGTACCACTGGTAACGCAAGAAGTCGGAGACCGCGATCAGCGCCTTGGTGATGACCGGTAGGTCGCCACCCAACTGGTCGAGGATCTGGGCGAACTGCGGCACGATGCCCGTGAGGAGGAACCACGTCACTGCAAGCGCGATGACGAGCACCACCGTCGGGTACGTCAGCGCGGTCTTGATCTTGCCGCGCAAGGCGGCCTGCTTCTCCATGTACGCCGCGATGCGTTCAAGGATGCCGTCGAGGTTGCCCGACACCTCGCCGGCGCGAACGAGGTAGACGTAGAGCCTGTTGAAGAGCCGCGGGTGCTTGGCCAGTGCGTCGGAGAGCTGCTGGCCGGTCTCGAGGTCCTCACGTACTCGCTTGAGGGCGTCTTTCAGGCCCTGCTTGGGTGACTGCCGTTGAAGGATGGCGAGGCTCTGAACCACCGGTAGGCCGGCGTTGATGACGGTCGCGAACTGGCGGGAGAAGATCGTGATGTCGCGAACCGTCGGGATACTGCCGAAGTCGAGCCACTTGGGTAGCTTGATGTCGGACTGCAGGCCGGCCTTAGGAGCCTTGATCTCGGTGACGAAGTAGCCCTTCTGGCGCAAGGCCGTGGCCACGTCTCGCTGCGAGAGCGCCTCGGTAGTACCCGTGATCACCTTGCCGCTACGGTCACGGACCTTGTACTCGAAAACCGGCATCCTGCCTCCCTCGTACCCGCTTGGGCTCCACATCCGCCAACTCGCGGATAATGCGCGGCCCAGGCGTCCATGAGCGTACCCGACCAGCCGCCATGGAAGCTGGTGGATAGGTCACTTATCACGGGCAGGGGTAGCATCGGGGCAATGGCCGTTACTCACCGCGAATCCCTCAAGGCGCGGCGGCAGCGCGCGCTGCAGGTCCTTACGGAACTCAAGGCGCTTTACCCCGACGCGCGCACCGAGCTGGATTTCACAACCCCGTACCAGCTGCTGGTTGCAACCCTGTTGTCGGCTCAGGCAACCGACGTGAGCGTGAACCTGGCTACTCCCGCCCTCTTCGCGGCCTACCCCGACGCCGCCGCCCTGTCGGTGGCCACCGCGGAGGAGGTGGAGCCTTACATCAAGACCATCGGCCTCTTCCGCACCAAGGCGAAGAACTTGGTGGCCACAGCCAAACTCCTGATGACCGAGCACCGTGGTGAGGTTCCGGGCACCCGGGAGGAGCTCATGGCTCTGCCCGGCGTGGGCCGCAAGACCGCCAACGTGGTGTTGGCCAACGCCTTCGACGTACCCACGATAGCCGTGGACACGCACGTTGGTCGCCTGGCGCGGCGCCTCGGGTTCTCCACGAGCCGCGACCCCGACAAGGTGGAGGCGGACCTGCGGGCGGTCTTCCCCGAAAGCGAGTGGATATTCCTCCACCACGCCCTGATCCTGCATGGCCGCCGCGTCTGCACCGCCCGCAAGCCCGATTGCGAACACTGCACACTGTGCCGCTACTGCCCCTCGTGCGGCAAGGTCTGAACCCGTCATCGCCGGGCTCGCCTTCAGTTTGCATTGCCGCCGCGTACCAGGAAGCCGGCGATCGATTCTTGCCTAGGAACCCTAGGCGCGAGTACCGACCATCCAGACCCAGCCAAGGCTCCCCTGGTACCTTGACAGCATGATCGACCTCGCGATAATCGGCGCCGGCCCCATCGGGATCGAGGCCGCCATCCTGGCCAAGCGCGCAGGGCTGACCTACCGGGTCTTCGAGAAAGGCGCGGTCGTCGATGCCATCCGCCGCTACCCCATCTCCATGCTCTTCTTCACGTCCTCGGAACGGCTCGAAGTCGGTGGCCACCCCCTCGTCACCACCACCGACAAGGCTACCCGCAAGGAGGCCCTGGACTACTACCGCAAGGTGGTCGCGAACGAGAACCTGGAGGTGATGGCGTACACGCGGGTGGTCGGCCTGGCACCCACCCTGTGCCCGGGCGGCTCACGCGGTTTCGAGGTCCATACCAGGCCGGCGGAGGGCTGGCGGCTGCAACCTCACGTACCGGACGACGTCGTACTGGCGCGGTACGTGGTGGTCGCCACGGGCTACTTCGACAACCCCAAGCTCCTGGGAGTTCCGGGCGAGGACCTGCCCCACGTCTCCCACTACTACGACGAGGGCCATGCTCATTACGGCCGCAACGTCGTGATCGTGGGGGGCGGCTCCAGCGCCGCCGACGCGGCCCTGGACCTGTTCCGGGCCGGTGCAAAGGTGTCGATGGTCCATCGGGGCGACGACTTCCGGCGCAGCCTCAAGTACTGGGTGAGGCCGAACCTGGAGAACCGCATCAAGGAAGGCTCCATCGACGCTTACTTCGGAGCCACGGTGAAGAGGGTCGAGCCGGCGGAGGTGGTGATAGACCAGGGCGGCGCCGAACTGCGCCTACCGGCAGACCGGGTGTTCCTGCTGACCGGCTACTACGCCCCACCCGAGCTGCTCGAGAGCGCCGGCGTGAGGATCGACCCCGGCACCCTGGCCGCGGAGCTGACCGCCGGAACCTTCGAGAGCAACGTGGAAGGGCTGTTCGTCATAGGTTCCGCGGGCTCGGGTTCGCGCACCGCCGACGTCTTCATCGAGAACGGCCTAGTGCACGCCAAGGTCGCGCTGACCACCATCGCCAACCGCATCGCAAAGCAGAGCGGTGAGCGCGCCTCCGCGGTCGGGGAGCCCGGCCTGAGCGCCATCCGAGGCTGAGCCGAGGAGCGGCTACACCACTTTCGCCACGCCGAACGGACGTCCACGCCCCTGGAACCCGTCCGGGGCGCTAGAATCCGGACAGGAGGTCGAAGCTATGAAGCAACGCGACCTGTTGATCGGCATCGGGCTCATCCTGCTCGGCGCCCTGTTCCTGGCTGGCCCGGCTCTCGACCTCGCCCAGGTCGGTTGGCCGTTCTTCGTGATAGTCCCCGGAGTTGCGCTCCTGTTCGTGGCGTTCACCTCTTCCGTGAGCAACGGTGCCCTTGCCATCCCCGGCGCCGTCCTCACGGCCATAGGCATCATCCTCCTCGTCTTCTCGCTCAGCGGCCACTGGCAGGGCTGGGCCTACGCCTGGGCCCTCATCCTGGCGGCATCCGGCGTCGGCACATACCTGCAAGGCATGATCACCGACAACCCGAAGCTGCGGAAGGCCGGCGTCCGCACGGCCACGTACGGCGTCTTGGTGGCCATCGGCCTCGGCCTGTTCTTCGAGCTCCTCATCTTCGGCAGCCGCAGCGCCTTCATCCGCTGGTACCTGCCGATCGCACTCATCGTCATAGGCGCCGTCATGCTCTACCTGAACTCGCGCAGGCGCCCGGCGCCCGTACGGGCCGCGCAAGTACCACCTGGCGTTGCCCCCACGCCGCCGACGCCCACAACTCCGGCGCCCACGAAGGCCGACCCCCAGGAGCACGGCTGAAACGTGCGTCCGGGTCACTCAGCCGCGCCGAGTAACCGGGAGGCGCGTGGCTGCACGGCGCGAGGCGCGGCTTGCGGCTGATAGTCACGCACGAGCAGCCCGACTTCGACGCCCTGGCCAGCCTGGCGCTCGCCAGGCTGCTCTTCCCCGGCTCCACCGCCACCATCCAGGGCGGTCTCAGCCGGCAGCTCAATGCCTTCCTGCGCCTCTACCGCGACGAACTCGACCTCACGCCGGTCGAACGCATCGACCTGCAAGACGTCGACGAGCTGGTGGTGGTCGACACCAACGACCCGAGCCGCATCAGACCGTTCGACTCGCTCCTCGGCCACGTGCCGGTCACGCTCTACGACCACCATCCTCAGATGGCCGGGAGCATAGCGGCGGCGCGCGGCATCAGTGAACGGCTGGGGTCCACCGCCACCCTGCTTACTCGCGAGCTGATGGCCACGGCGGTGACCATCCCCCCGCCCGTCGCCACGCTTGCGCTCCTGGGCATACACGAAGACACCGGCAACCTCACCTTCGACCAGACGAGCGCTGACGATTACCGCGCCGCCGCACACCTGCTGGCCAGCGGGGCGAACCTCCAGGTCGTCAGGCGCTTCGCGCACACGGCCCTCGATGCCGCCCAGTCGGCCTTCCGCGACGCGCTCCTAGCCCACACCGAGGTCCGCTTCGTGGCGCACAGGCCCGTTGCCGCGGCCGCTTTCGAGCACCCGACCTACGTGGCGGGCGTGAGCGGCACCGTCAACGACCTCCTCGACCTCTTCGCCGCCGACGCCGCCATCGTGGCCGTGAAGATGGGCGGCCGTACCCTGGTGTTCGCCCGCAGTAACGAGCGCTTCGACTGCGCCGCGGCGCTCGCAAGCAGCATCGGAGGCGCGGGCCACCCCGGCGCCGCCTACGGCAAGTCCAACGACCCCCCTCCGGTGGTCCTGGAGCGGGTATTGGATGCGCTCGCGCTGCACGCGGCCCCCACGCTGGTAGCCGAAGACCTCATGAGCACGCCCGTGCGAACGGTACGGCACGACACCTCCGTGGCGGAGGCGACCGACAAGCTCCTCCTCTTCGGGCACAACGGCATGCCCGTCCTCGACGACTCCGGACAGGTCATCGGCGTCGTCTCGCGCCGCGACCTCGACCGCGCCAACCGCCACGGCCTGGCCAACTCGCGCGTGAGCGGCTTCATGACCCGCGACGTGATCAGCGCCCCAAAGACGGCCACCCTCCCCGAACTCGAGGCGCTGGTGCTGGATCACAACATCGGCCGCATACCCATCGTCGACCACGGGCGGTTGGTGGGAATCGTCACGCGCACCGACCTGATCGGCGCCCGCCACCGCGAGACGACCGGAGCGGACGTTGCGGGCGGCCTCCTCGCGCGCCTGCCCAGCCGCGTGAAGCGCATCCTCGACGAGGCCGCGGCCGTGGCCAGCGGCAGGGCCCTCTACCTGGTGGGGGGCACGGTGCGCGACCTGATGCTCGGCGCCGGCGTCAAGGACGTCGACCTCGTGATCGAGGGCGAAAGCGCCGAGAGCTTCGGTACGCGCCTCCAGGCGCGCCTTGGCGGCACACTGTCGTGCCACGTGGACTTCGGCACCTGCACGCTGGCGCTCGAAGGCGGCGCCATGCTCGACCTGGCGACGGCGCGCGAGGAGACGTACGCCCGCCCCGGGGTGCTGCCCGCCGTCACGCCCAGCTCGTTGCGCAAGGACCTCGGCCGCCGCGACTTCAGCGTCAACGCCCTCGCCCTCAGGCTGCGGCCCCAGCCGCACCAGCTAATCGACCCGTTCGGTGGAGCGGCGGACTTGGCGGCGCGGCAACTCAGGGTGCTGCACCCGCTCTCATTCGTGGAGGACCCCACGCGGATCCTGCGCGGCGCTCGGCTGGCCGGCCGGCTCGGATTCCACTTCGAGCGCGGCACGCTGTCGCAGGCACGCGCCGCCCTCGACCCGCGGTTCCTGGGCAACGTCAGCCGCTCGCGCCTTCGCGCCGAGCTGGAGATCACGCTGGACGAGCCGCGAGTGGCACCCGCGCTAAGCGTTCTTTGCGAGCTGCACGGCCTCGAGGCCATGTTCGGCCTACCCCGCGCCGAGGGTAGGTTGGACCCCCTGAAGCTGACAGCCGCCCTCGACGCCCTGCGCGAGGCCGGGCCGGTGCCCACCGAGGCCTACCTCCTCGCCCTTTTCGTGGGCGTACCCGTCGCCGACCTGGAGAAGCACGTCGAGGAGTTCAACTGGCCCCGGCGGCACCTCGCCACCCTGGCGCGGCTACACAAGGCCCTCGATCCGGGCCTCAGGCCCACCCACGAGGGGCGGCCGGAGCCACTGCGCGACGAGGACTTAGAGGCGCTGGAACCGGCCGCGCGGCTGCTACTGCGCGTCATCGACCCGGAACTGGGCCTCAGGGTCGAGAGGATAGAGTCCGGCACGCCCCGCAGGAGGCTCCGCGGGAGCGATGTGGTAGGTTTGGGGGTGCTGCCCGGACCCCGTGTAGGGCGTGTTTTGGACGAGGTAGCCCGCGCCAGGGCCGAACACGAGGTAGCGACTTTCGAGGAAGAACTCGACCTGGCCCGGCGGCTGGTCAAGGCGCAGGGTAACGCCGGCGGTCTGGAGTGAACCGATGTTCCTGAGGCTCATCAGCCAACCCACCGTCCTGGTCATCTCGGCCATCGTCATGGTCATGGCGCTCATCTTTCACAACATCGTTCAGGCGTTCGTGGCCGAGAGGCTGGGAGACCGCAGCCCGCGCCTGGCCGGCTTCGGCGCTTTCGAACCGCAGCGCCAGCTCGACCCCTTCGGCGTCCTGTTCCTGTTACTGCTCGGCTTCGGCTGGCCCCGCGCCGTGCCCGTCAACTCGCGCAACTACCGGCGCCGCACCGAGGCGTGGGTCTGGTTGGCCGGCATCGGCTCCTACCTCGTAGTGGCGTTCGTCAGCCTGCTGATCGCGGCCGTCTTCCGCTCCCTCGAGAGCCCCGTGCTGTACCTCTCGTTCGAGGTGGCCGCCAGTTACGCCGTGTTGCACGCCGTCGTCAACCTGTTCCCGCTGCTCCCGCTCGACATGGGCCGCGCCGCGCTCGCCTGGGGCAACCCCGACGTAAGGCGCGTGATCATGCAGATCGCGCAGTTCGGCGTGCTCGGTTTCATGGTCTTCTTCTTCGTACTCAGCGCCACCGGCGTCATAGGACGCATCATGTTCCTGGTCGAACGGCTGTTCTCTAACATCATCGGCCTCATCCCGGGACTCTGACCTAGCGGACGGGCCGATCCTCGGAACACCTCGAAGACCGCCTAAAGGCCATACGCCCTACCCGGCCTCAGACCACGCCACCGTCAGAACGCGCCACCCTCAGAGCACCCCCATGCTCTGAAGCACCCCTATGCTCAGGCCTCCGCCTCGGCCGCCTCACTACTCCGCTCCCGCACGTCCACCACCATCTGCACGAGGGGCGCGTACGTCTCGAACGTCTCCATCAGCCGGCCGGCGGGGTCGAACTTGCGGATCAGGTGACCCCCGCGCCGCGCCACGTACAGGTAACCCGAGTCGTCGACGCCCAGGTCGACGAGCGTGTCCGTGCCTTCTCCCTGGCGAGCGTCCAAGTTGAACGACACGCCTACCTTGCCGTCGGCCGTCACCTTCCGCACCTTGCCGGCGCTGGCGTCGGAGATGTAGACGTTGCAATCGGCGTCCACGGTCATGCCGTCCAGCAGCCGCAGGCCGGGCTGCTCGGCCGACACCTTGAACGCCCAGCGCGTCTGGTAGTCGCCGTCGGCGCTGAGGCGCTGGACCTGGCGGTTGCCGTAATCGAGGACGTAGACGCTGCCGCGCCAGTCGACCGCCACGGCCCGCGGATCGTCGAAGGTCCCGTGGCCCTTGCCGCGCCCACCGAAACGCGCGATGAACCGACCGTCGTTACTGAAGCGTGACACCATGAACGTCTCGCTGTCGAGCACGTAGACCGTGTCGTCGGGCGCAACGGCCAGCCCCAGCGGGTAGAGGAACTCGCCCGGTTGCATGCCGTAGGGGCCGAACGACGTCTTGACCGTGCCGTCCGGCGCCAGCTTGTGGATCATCTTGTGGCTCTGCTGGCCCACGCGGTACTCGAAGATGGCTGCGAACACGTCCCCGCCGGAGTCGACGCTGACGGCGAGGGGCGCGGCGGAGAAGTTGCCGCTGCCGACACCGATGTCGCCGATCGACGTGTGCAGGTTGCCGTCGGGGTCGAGGATGCGCAGCACGCCCTGGCGCGCCGAGACCGTCAGGAGGAGACGCGTGGGCAGGTTGCCGGCATCGTCGGCCTCGAAGTCCACGTCCTCGAGCGTGTCGTAGACCTCGTCGAGCGTCGGCCGCTCGTCGGCGTCCTTGGCGATCATACGCATGACGAGCTGATCGAGCGCCTTGGGAACCCGCAGGTCCACCTGCCTGGGCGGCGGAGGCGTCTGGAAGATCTGTTGGTGAACGATGGCCTCGTAGCCACCCTTGAACGCCGTCTGGCCCGTCAGCATCTCGTAGAACACCAGGCCCAGCGAGTAGATGTCGGAGCGGTGGTCGATCTTCAGACCGCGCGCCTGCTCGGGCGACATGTAGACGGGCGTACCGACCCTGGCCCCCGTCATGGTGAGCCTCGACAGCACCTTGCCACCGGCGATACCGAAGTCCATGAGCTTCACCGCGTCGGGCCTCAGCCGGGCAGCTTTGCTACCGTCGCCCGGCTCGATGCCGCCGCGCGTGATCATGACGTTGGCCGGCTTGATGTCGCGGTGGATGATGCCTGCCGAATGGATGTGCTGCAAGGCCCGCACGACGAGCCGCATGATCTCGACCGACAACGGGATGTCGAGCTCGTGCCCCTCGATGTAGCCCTCGAGGGAGCGCCCGTCCACGAACTCCATGACCATGTAGTGCTGCACGCCGACGGCGCCGTGCTCGAAGGTGCGGACGATGTTCCTATGGTTGAGGCGTTGCGCCACCTCGGCCTCGCGGTGGAAGCGGCGGATGAACTTGGCGTCGGCCACGTACTGTTCCATCGGGATCTTGAGGGCGACCACCTGATCGTCGCTCAGCCTCCGTGCACGGTAGACGCTCGCCATGCCGCCCGAACCGACCTTCTCGAGCAGGCTGTAGCCGGGCACGTCGGCCGCCTCGAACTGCTGGGACCCCGTTCCGTCGGCCGTGCGCCCGTCGGCGGGGCGCCGCGGCCGCCTCCTAGCGGGCGCCACTCGGCTGCTCCTGGCGCTCTGCACCGTTGCCGGGACGAGCAGGCCGAGCGCGATGACCGCGAGGACGATCGGCGTGATGGCGCGCTCCACCCCACCGAGCCACAGCACGCCGACCGTGAGCAGCACGGCCAGCGACAGCAGTGCGCCCAGCACCCAGACGGGTGCCCGCAAGAGCAGGGCGACCAGAATGGCTCCGGCGACCCATAGGACGATCATGGCTCCACACCGAAGATGACGAGCGTGATGTTGTCGGGTCCGCCGCGCTCGTTGGCCAGCGCGATCAGCACCTCGACGTTCATCTGGCGATCGGAGTTGCTCTGGATCTCGGCGAGGATCTCCTCGGGCTTCACCTGACCGTGCAAGCCGTCGGTCGAGAGCACGAGCACGTCACCAGGCTGGACCTCCAGCTCGATCACGTCGGGTGCCACCTGCGGACGGGTGCCGAGCACGCGCGTGATGAGGTTGCGCCACTCGTGCTCCTCGGCCTCGGCCTCGTCCAGGAGGCCCTTCTCGACCTGCTCTTCCACCCAGGAATGGTCCTTCGTGAGCTGGTAGATCTTGCTTCCACGAACGAGGAACGCTCGCGAATCACCCACGTGACCCAGGTAGGCCTTGCGGCCCACGATGGCCACGCAGGTGAGGGTGCTACCCATGCCACGGCGGTTGAGGGTCTTGGTGGCCGCGGCGTACACGCGCCGGTTGGCGAGCCGCATGGCCTTGTCTATCAGGCTGCCGATGCCCACCACGGGGCGGTGCGCGCGGATCTCCTCGGAGTACCGGGAGAACGATTCGTCGAGCACCTCGGTCGCGAGCTTGCTGGCGACCTCGCCGGCGGCCGCGCCACCCATGCCGTCGGCGACGGCAAGAAGCGTCAGTTCCCCAACGTCCAGGGGGAACTTCCAGACGCGGTGGAAGTCCTCGTTGAAGGGCCTGACCCGCCCCACATCGGAGCCGTGGCCCACGTTATGTCCGAGACGCACGACACGAGTCTACATTCTATGGGCCGTCAGGGTTCAGTTTCCCTTGGTGCGCGGTCGGCGCACCGTCTGCAGGTACGGGTAACGCTCGAGCATCCGTCGCACGTCCTGGAACAGCGCCACCCCCTCGTCCACGCTGCGCGGCACCTCCTGGATGCGGAGGTAGGCCGTGTGGCCGCTCGGGAACACCACGGTCGGGGTGCCGAAGATGTCCCTGGCCGCCGCACGCATGTGCTCTTGAGCCAGCACCGTGCGGCATTCCGGGTTGGCGAGCTCGTGCTCGAACAACGCCAAGTCGAGGCCCACTTCGTTGGCAACGCCCGCCACCGTGGCCCCGTTGAAAGGCTGGTAACGCATGTGGTTGGCGCGTTGCAGCGCGAGGCGGAACGCGTCGTGCGCCTGGGCGCCCTGCTTGCGAGCGGCCAGCGAGGCCAGGAACGGTAGCAGGCCCTTGCACCCTCCCCCATCTCCCCTGTCCAGCGGCTCGTTCCAGAGCTGCCACGCGTTCACCGCCCCCGGGGCCCTACGAGCGTGTTCGCTCTGGTAGAGCGAGAAGTGTTCCCAACGGACGTCCAAGCCAAGCGGCTCGCTGATGAGCGCGAAGAGTTCCGCCGCGCGCCAGGAGAATGGGCAGATGTAATCGAAATACACGGTGACGCGCTCTGGCATGCCGTCATTGCATCATCGGGCTCGGCGCCCTTGGGTAGTGGCCGACACAGGAGCACCGAAGGTCGAGCAGCCGAGTCGTCAGTTGGGATCCTCGCTACCGTCGTCAGGCAGGGCCTGAAGGCCCGTCCCGTCGTCCCGGGCCGGCGGCTCGGGGATGACGCCGAAGCGGCCCTCGTAGCGGCGGATGTTGTCCTCCAGGCTCCTAAGAAGCGCCTTGGCGTGCCGCGGGCTGGTGACCAACCGCGCGGTCACGACGGGCTGCTGACCGGGCATCACCAGCACGAAGTCGAGGAGAAACTCATCCGGCGTGTGGGCTATCACGGCCCCGTTCGTCGGGCGACCGCGGGCCGTCTCCTTGTCGATCTCGAGCTTGAGCGGGTTCATGCCACAGGCTAACCGCGGAGCGGCCGGCGGGTCTCAGCCTTCGACCGCCAGCTCCTCCAACCTGGTCAAGCGGTTCCTGACCGCGAAGCGGGCTCGACCCAGGTCCGCGTCCGATTCCAAGGCCATCACGACCACCCGGTCGCTTTTCGTGAGCGGCACGAACAGGAGGGGTCCCGTGTCGAGGTCGAGCATCATTTGCTTGGGGCGTGAGGCGCCCGAATCGCCGTCGCCGCTACCGGGGAGTAGCTCGCCGAGGGCCGTGGCGGCGGCCAGGGTGGTCGTCATGACGCCGGCCGCACGCGCCATGACCGCATCGTCGTGGCTGCGGCCAGCCAGCATGTCGCCGGCGCCGTCGACCAGTGCTGCTACGGTCGCGCCGCGAACGGCCAGGAGCTCGTCCAGCACGGCTTCCAACGCCGGTATACCGCTCATGCGAACGCCCCGGCCAGTTCGCTAGCCACTTCGGCGGCGAGGCGTCTTACGGAGCCCAGGTCGGCGCTGGCGCCCACGACCACGAACAGGAAGAGCTCGCCGTTCACGCGCCGAGCGAGGTAGCCGCCGCTCTCCGAGAGCGCCACGAGTTCGTCGATCCGTGCGCCCAACTGCTGGCTCATCTCACCCGCCACGATCGTGAGCACGGACGTGAGGTCGGCGGCCACGCGCTCCAGCTCGTCGGCGCCCGGCGCCGAGCGGAGCTTGCTCGCCTGAGCGTCGTTGGGGTGGCGCTCGACGAGGAGCCCGTCCATGCCCACGACGGCCACGACCCGGCACCCGGGCAGCCGGGACCAGAGTCCAGCGAGGACGTCCTCGAGGTTCATCATCGGCGGCACTCTAGCACTCGCCAAACGCCTTCGGCGTGGGGCTGTTCATACGTCCCTGCCTGCTATCATGAGAACCGATGACGCAACTTCACGTTCGCGCACCCGAGGGCGCCGTAGCACCCATCGTCCTGCTACCCGGCGACCCGGACCGAGCCACTCTGGTGGCGGAACGCTTCCTGACGAACCCGGAGCCTTACAACACCTACCGGCACCTGTACGGCTACACGGGCACCTACCAGGGCGTCCGCGTGAGCGTCCAGGCCACCGGCATGGGCTGCCCGAGCCTCGCGATCGTGGTCGAGGAGCTCGTGCGCGAGGGCGCGAAGACGCTCGTGCGCATCGGCACCGCCGGCGTCGTCGGCGCGGGTATCACTCCAGGCGACCTGATCGTCGCCACCGGCAGCGTCGCCAACGACGGCACCACCCGTCAGTACCTAGGCCCAGCCAGCTACACGGCCGTCCCGGACTTCGAGCTGACCCAGACTCTGGTCGCCGCCGCCAAGCGCCGGAAACCGGCCACGCACGTCGGTCTCATCCAGACCGACGACGCCTTCTACGCCGTTACCCAGGCGGCCACGGTCGAGCTCGCTGCCAAAGGCGTGCTGGCGCTGGAGATGGAGGCCTCGGCCCTCTTCATGCTGGGCAAACTCAGAAGCGTCAGAACCGGCTGCATGCTCGTGGCCAGCAACCGCATCGGCGACGCCTCGTTCGTCGCACCGGAGATCTTGGACGAGGCGATCCTCGAGATGATCGAGGCGACCCTGAACGCCTGCGTGGCCCCCTGAGGCAGCGCGCGTTCGGCGAGAGGAGTAAACGGATGAAAGTAGCGGTCATCGGAGCGGGCGCCATGGGCTCGGGCATCGCACAGACCTGTGCGCTGGCCGGGCACGAGGTAACCCTCCTGGACACCGATCACGGGGCCCTGGAGCGCGCGGAGAAGACCATGCGCGGCAGCTTGGCGCGCATGGTGAAGAAGGAGACGATCGACAAGGCGGCAGCCGACGAGGCGATGACGCGAGTGACGGCCAGGCACGGGATCAGCGGGCTCGAGGACGCCGGCGTGATCATCGAGGCCGTCTTCGAGTCGCTCGAGGTCAAGCGCGAGGTCTGGGGTCAGCTGGCGGCGATCACGTCGAAGGGCGCGCTCCTCGCCACCAACACCTCCAGCCTCTCGGTCACGGCCATCGCCGAGTTCAGCGGGCGCCCCGAACGCTTCTGCGGCATGCACTTCTTCAACCCCGTGCCGATGATGGCGCTGGTAGAGGTCGTCCGCGGGCTCCGCTCCAGCGAGGAAGCCGTCGAGCAGGCCAGGGCGTTCGCCGAGGGCATCGGCAAGACGCCCATCGTGTGCGAGGACAAGCCGGGTTTCATCGTCAACCGCCTGCTGGTGCCTTACATCAACGACGCCATCCACGCCCTCTCGGAAGGGGTGGCCAGCGCCGAGGACATCGACCGGGCCATGAAGCTGGGCGCCAACATGCCCATCGGGCCGCTGGCCCTCGCCGACCTGGTGGGGCTCGACGTGAGCCTCGCGGCGGCCGAGTCCTTGCTGACCGAGTTCGGCGATCCGAAGTTCAGGGTGGCGCCGCTCCTTCGTCAGATGGTCCGCGCCGGCAAGCTCGGCCGCAAGTCGGGCGAGGGCTTCTACAACTACTGACCGAACCGATCACCCACCTTTAGGGGCCCCATGGCCCGACCCGTGGCGCCCCGTGGCCCACCCGACAGGGAGCTGGAACATGAGCGACGAGCACGACCCGAACACCGACGGCCTGGAAGACCTGGGCGAGGTCTCCTTCGAGCACCTGCGCTACGAGCTCGACGGCGAGGTAGCCATCATCACCGTCGACCGCCAGCAAGCCCTCAACGCCCTCAACCAGGACGTGCTGTACGAGTTGGGGTTGGCCTTCGACCTGGCGGCCTCCGACACGGAAGTACACGCCCTCGTCATCACCGGCGCCGGCCGCGCCTTCGTGGCAGGCGCCGACATCGCCGACCTGCGAGACCTTGGCGACTCCTTCGCGGGCCGCGACACCTCCCTTGGCGGCCAGGACGTGGCCAATACCCTCGCCTCCCTGCCCTTCCCCACCGTCGCCGCCATCAACGGCTTCGCGCTCGGCGGCGGCCTCGAACTGGCGCTAGCGGCCGACCTGCGGGTGGCGGCGCCAGGTGCCCGCATGGGCCTGCCGGAGGTGGGGTTGGGGCTCATCCCGGGCTTCGGCGGCACGCAGCGCCTGCCCCGCCTGATCGGTCAGAGCCGGGCCCTAGACCTGATACTCACGGCGCGCCACGTCGCGGCCGACGAGGCGCTGCAGTTGGGCCTCGTCAACCGCGTTGCCGAGGACGCGCTCGAGGCGGCCGTGGCGCTCGCGCGCCAGGCTGCGAAGAACGCGCCGATCGCGCTGGGCCTGGCGAAGGAGGCCGTCGTTCGCGGCCTCGAGGTGACGCTGCAGCAGGGACTCGAGATCGAGGCCGACCTCTTCGGCATGGTGGTCACCACCGCCGACATGCGTGAGGGCACGAGCGCCTTCTTGGAGAAGCGCTCAGCGAAGTGGTCAGACAGCTGAGCTGAAGCTGGGGCCAAGACGCCAAGCGAGCGGCGTGCCGCGCTTAACATGCGGCATGCCGTTTCGCATCAAGGTATCGCTGGCGATAATCGCCCTGCTCGTGCTCCTGGTCGTCTTCCTGCCCCTCGTCGTCAGGATCCCGCCGCCCGCGAACACCCTCTCACTCGAGGCCGCGGTGGCTGCCGTCGACCGCCCGGACGGGCGGCTGCTGGACGTGGACGGCGTGCAGCTCTACACCACCTTCACCCCGTACTCCGGCACGGGCGAGGCGCCGCTGGCGTTCGTGCTGCTGCACGGCTACGCCTCCAACGCCTTCTCTTTCGACGCCATCAGGGAGGGCCTCGCAGCCTTCGGTGACGTGGTGGCCTTCGATCGGCCCGGTTTCGGCCTCTCCTCGCGGCCGCAGCCGGACGATTTCCGCGGCAGCGAGAACCCTTACGGCCCGGAGGCGCAAGTGAGGCAGACGGTCGACCTCATCGACCGCCTCGGGCTCGAGCGCGTGGTGCTGGTAGGCGACAACTCGGGTGGCGTCCTGGCGCTCGAGGTGGCCCTCCAGCATCCCGAACTGGTGGCGGGCCTCGTGCTGGTGGCGACACCCGCCTATCTCCTCAGCCAGGGCGGGGGGGCGCCGAAGTGGCTGCTCGCCACCCCTCAGCTGCGGCGGGTCGGGCCCATGCTCATGCGCCAGGTCGCAGGACCTCCGGGGGAGCAGATGTACACGGGCGCCTGGTTCGACGGCACCAAGGCCACGGACGCTCAGCGCGAGGCGCGGATGATCGGCACCACCGTCGCCGGCTGGGACCAGGGGCTGTGGCAGGTCACCCTCGCGGGCCCCCCGGTCAGCCTCGAGGGACGCGTGCAGCAGGTGCGTGCCCCCGCCCTCGTGGTGGCCGGTGCCGCCGCCGGGAGCGTGCCGCTGTCCGAGTCGGAACGACTGGCTGAGGAGCTGCAGGATCCCACGCTGGTGAAGCTCGAGGCCTGCGGCGACCTACCGCAGGAGGAGTGCCCGGGCCAACTCCTCGGCCTCGTTGCCGACTGGCTAACGGGCGCCGGCGGTCTCATAGCGCGGTAGACTCGCGACCATGGAGTTATTGAAGCGTCTGTCGGAGGCGCCCGGCGTGCCGGGGCGCGAGGAGGAGGTCCGCGCCATCGTGCGCGCCGAGATAGAGGGCCTGGTCGACGAGGTCTCGGTCGACGCCATGGGCAACCTCATGGCGCTCAAGCGCGCCGGTAAGGAAGGCGCGCCCAAGGTGATGGTGGCCGCGCACATGGACGAGATCGGCTTCCTCGTGCGCTTCTTAGACGACAAGGGCTTCCTGAGGGTGCAGCAACTAGGCGGCTTCGACCCGCGCAACCTCTTCGCGCGGCAGGTTCACGTGCACGCCTCCATCTCCGGCGAGACGCTGGTGGGCGTCATGAACCCCGCCGGCAAGCCGATCCACATCAGCACCACCGAGGAGCGCGCTAAGGTGCCCACGCTCGATGCGTTCTACGTGGACCTCGGCCTCCCCGCCGACCAGGTCAAGGCCAAGGTGCGCTTGGGCGACATGATCACGTTGCGCCAACAGTTCGAGGACCTGGGCGAGGTCGTGACGGGCAAGGCGCTCGACGACCGGACGGGCTGCTGGATCCTCATCCAGGCCATCAAGCGCCTGAGTGGCGTGAGCATGAACGCCGACCTCTACGCGGTCTTCACGACGCAGGAGGAGATCGGCCTGCGCGGTGCTCAGGCGGGCGCGTTCTCGGTGGCGCCGGACGTGGGCGTGGCGCTGGATACCACGCTGGCGGTCGACACTCCCGAGATCGGCGACCACCTCAGGGTCACGCAACTCGGCCACGGCACGGCCCTCAAGGTGATGGACTCGAGCATCGTGAGCACGCGCTGGCTGCTCGACCATTTCATCGCCCTGGCGGAGAAACACGGCATCAAGTACCAGTTGGAGGTGCTGCCGCTCGGCGGCAACGACGCCGCGGCCCTGCAGAAGGGCCGGGGCGGTGCGGCCGCGTTCACGATCTCCACGCCGTCGCGCTACGTTCACACCGTCACCGAGATGGTCTCCAAGTCAGACCTGGAGGGGGCCGTGCAACTCCTCACCGCTTTCATGCGAGAGGGCGTCGAGCTGGGTGAACGCGTCTGATCACCTCCACCAAGCATGA
This sequence comes from Truepera sp., assembly GCA_032027045.1. NCBI lineage: Bacteria > Thermotogati > Deinococcota > Deinococci > Trueperales > Trueperaceae > Truepera > Truepera sp. The sequence goes on from JAVSMU010000001.1 coordinate 1,959,332, forward strand.
GCGCCGCTGACGGGGTGGGGGCCGGCGCCGAACGCCGCGGCGGACCCATGACCATCGGCCTCATCAGCGACGTTCATGCGAACGTCATCGCGCTGGAGGCGGCGCTCGAGGCGCTCAAGCGGCGCCGCGTCGACACCATCCTCTGCCTTGGCGACCTGGTGGGCTACGGCCCGGCGCCTAATGAGGCCATCGACCTGATCCGCTCCGAGGGCATCGAGTGCACGTTGGGGGCGTCCGACGAACGCCTCGCCTTCGGCTTCATCTCCGCGTCCAAGAAGCGCCACGGGGTGGCCGACGAGATCCTCTCTTGGACCCGGGGCGTCCTCGAACCCTCGCACCTGGCCTTCTTGCAGGGCCTGCCCGTTCAGAAACGGATACAGACCCCGGCCGGTTGGCTGCGGTTCTTCCACGGCACCGTCGACAACACGAACGAACGCCTCAACCTCAACCAGGACCCGCACTCGCTGACGCGCATGCTGGAACGGCACCGGTGCTCGATACTCGCCTCGGGCGCCACGCACGTGCCGTTCTTCCGCCGCGTGGGCCCCAACGGCCTGGTCGTGAATCCCGGCTCGGTCGGCCTGTCGCTGAACGGCGAGCCCGGCGCCGACTACGCGCTGCTGACGGTCAGCGAAGACAGCGTCGAGATCGAGATGGACAAGGTCGAATACGACTTCGCCGCCGTGGCATTCGAGATCGTCGCGTGGGGTATCTCGCCCATGGTGGCCGAGGCGGTGCAGATGGGCCGCCTGCCCGAGAAGCTGGCGGGCGGCATGGGTGACGGCCCCGCCTGAAGTCCGGCTCAGACCAGTTCCAGCCCCAGCGCCTGGCCCTCGCCGCCGCCGATGCAGATGCTGGCCACGCCGCGCTTCTTGCCCTTGAGCTTCAGGGCGTTGAGCAGCGTCACCAGGATCCGGGCGCCCGAGGCCCCTATCGGGTGGCCGAGAGCCACGGCACCGCCATGGACGTTCATCACGTCGGGGCCGATCCCGAACTCGCGCATGACCGCCATGGGCACCACGCTGAACGCCTCGTTGACCTCGAAGAGGTCGACGCTGTCGGCACCCCAGCCCGTCCTCTCGAACAGCTTGTGCATGGCCCCCAGTGGCGCCAACGTGAACCATTCGGGCTCCGTGGCGAAACCGGCCCAGCCTTCGATGGTCGCCAGCACCGGCATGCCGCGGGCGGCCGCGACCTCCTCGGAGGTGATGACCAGCGCCGCGGCACCGTCGTTGAGGGTGCTGGCGTTGGCGGCCGTGATCGTGCCCTCCTTCTCGAAGGCGGGGCGCAGGCGCGCCATCTTCTCGAAGTCGGCCTGGGCCGGGCCCTCGTCGCGCTCTACCACCACCGTGCCGCGCCGGCCGGGCACCTCGACGGGGACGATCTCGGCCGCGAACGTGCCGTCCTCACCGGCGTTCTGCGCCCGGGTGTAGGAGCGCTTGGCGAACTCGTCCTGCTCTTCGCGCGTGAAGTCGTACTTGGTGGCACACAGTTCGGCGCAGGAGCCCATGTGCTTGTCGCCGTACACGTCCCAAAGGCCGTCGTGGATCATCGAGTCGATCAGCTTGGCGTCGCCGAGTCGCAATCCCGCTCGCGCGCCGGGCACCAGGTAGGGCGCGTTAGTCATGGATTCCATGCCGCCCGCCACCACCACTTGCGCGTCGCCGACCGCGATGGCGCGGCCCGCCTGTATGACCGCCTCGAGAGCCGAGCCGCACATCTTGTTGATGGTCACTGCGGGCGTAGACCTGGTCAGGCCCGCGTAGATGGCCGCCTGGCGTGCCGGCGCCTGCCCCTGGCCGGCCTGCAGCACGTTGCCCATGAGGACGAGGTCCACCGCGTCGTTCGCCACGCCGGCGCGTTCGACGGCCCCGGCCACCGCGGCCGCTCCGAGGCGCGCGGCAGGCAGCGAGGCGAAGGCGCCCTGAAAGGCGCCGAGAGGAGTGCGCACGGCACTCGAGATGACCAGCTTCATCCAGTTACCTCCGTAGTACCGGGGACCCGCCATGGGCCCCCAACGCCTCCAAGCGTACAGGTCGGCGGGCGCCCTCAGCGTCGGAAGGAGACCTCGGCGGATACTCCGGCCCACTCGACTCTCAGGGGGCGGTACAGGTCGAAGCCCGCCGGCAGCAGCACCACACCCGACACGGGGGCGTCAGGCGCTACCGTCTCGGCGGAGCCGACTTGAAGCAGCAGCCGGTACGGGTAGCGCACCTCTAGCTCCCGGCTGCCTTGAGCGAAGCGCAGAGTGTTGTCCCACGCCGACTCCTCGACGGCGGTCACCTGCAGCAGGAGCAGGTTGTCGCGGGCGCCGTCCTGCCTCCAGGCGTCGTCGAGCGCGGCGTCCACCTGGGCGGTCAGCTCGGGACGCGCCAGGGGCAGCAGTGCCAGGTCCACGAGGGTGAGCCCCACGCCGTCGTGGAAGAAGCGCAGCACCGGCACGCCGGCGGCCAGCTCCCCCACTTCCCACGCAGCGTCATCGCCCTCCAGTTGGACCGCGGCGTCGTTCGGGCTACTTCCGGGCAAGGCCTCGAGCGCGAGGGCTACCCTCACCCCGGTCGCCAGATCGACCGCGACCCCGGTAGGGTCGGGCGCCACCCCCAACAGCTCGAGGGCGTCCAACGGCGCCCACCACTCCTCACCCGTGCGGATGACGGGCGCGGAGAACGAGACCTCCGTCGGACCGCCGTCGCCCGGCCGCTGCTGGAGGCCCGCGGAGGAACCGGCGAAGAAGGTCACCACGCCCAAGGGTCCCCGGTAGGTGAAGACGTCGCCACTCCCGGTTGCCACCACCCCAGCCGCGCGGGCGAGGTCGGTAAGCTCCACGAACACGGTTCCCGAGCGGCTCGAAGCCCTGACGGCGCCGCCCGACTGGGCCAGCACCGGGCCGGTGAGGCTCACGAGCAAGACCGTCAGGAAAGCGATCAGCGCGCCACGGACGGTTGTTGGGGCCGGCATCGTCGCGAGCCTAGCATGCGGCCCCCGAGGGCTAGAATGCCCTTGTTCACGCGGGCATGCGCCAAGCAGATGCCCCTCGGCGAGAGGAGCCGCGACCATAGAGAAGGTCCACGGCCGCACTACCGGCCTGAAGAGCAACCAACTGAAGCGCCTCAGCAACTTGTACCGGCGGCGCGTGCCGCCCGAAGCGGCCGTGACGGTCGACCTGGCCCGTGCGATGGGCCGGCTGACCGTCGAGTTGAAACGTGGCGTCAGCCTGCTGATCGACCGCCGCGGTCGCGTGCTCACCGTGGCGGTGGGCGACGCCTCCGACACCCCCTTGCCACCGGTGCACGGCGAGGCCGAATCGCGCCTTTACGGACTGCGTCTCGCTCACACGCACCTCAAGCCAGGGGGCCTCTCCGGCGCGGACCTCACCACCTTGTTCATGAACCGCCTCGACGCCATGGTGGCGCTGGACGTGACACCCGCCGCCGGTTCCGCCGACGCGGTCGTCGTTGGTCCCGCCCACCTCGCCTTCGTTGCGCCCGCAGGGAGCGACCAGGAGGACTGGCTGGTGGAGGCGCCGATGACGGTACGCCAGCTCGAGGAACTGAACTTCCTGGAGCGCGTGCACGCGCTGGAGGAGGAGCTGGCGCGCGACTCCGCCGCGCGGGAGGTGCACCGGACGAGCGCGGAGCGCGCCGTGCTGGTGGGCCTCGCCGGTAGGGAGGGCGCCTTCGAGACCGAGTCGCGCATGACGGAACTCGCGGAACTCGTGCGCAGCGCCGGCGCCGACGTCGCGGCGTCCACTTTGCAGCACCGCGACAAACCGGACCCGCGCACGTTGGTGGGCGAAGGCAAACTGCAAGAGGTCGTCGCTCTGGCGTTCCACGAGGACGCCGACCTGTTGGTCTTCGACCGCGAACTGTCGCCCGCTCAGGCGCGCGAGGTGGAGGCGTTCACCAAGCTGAAGGTGCTCGACCGCACTCAGGTCATCCTCGACATCTTCGCGCAGAACGCGCGCGGCCGCGAGGCGCAAGTGCAGGTGGAGCTGGCGCAACTCCACTACCAGCTCCCGCGGCTGGCGGGCCGCGGCGTCGCCATGAGCCGCCTCGGCGGGGGCATAGGCACTCGCGGTCCCGGCGAAACCAAGCTCGAGGTCGACCGCCGCAAGATCCGTGACGGCATAGCGAGCTTGGAGGCCGCGGTGGACGCCATCAGCCGCCGCCGCAGCGAGAGCCGCAAGCAGCGCCTGCGGAGCGCCACGCCCACGGTAGCGCTCGTCGGTTACACGAACGCCGGCAAGTCGACGCTCTTCAACGCACTCGCCAAGTCCGACATGCTGGCGCGCGACAAGCTCTTCGCCACCCTGCGCCCCACCAGCCGCGAGGGTTGGCTGCCCGGCCTCGGGCCGTTCGGCGGCAAGGTCGTCTACACCGACACGGTGGGGTTCATCCGCGAACTGCCCGAGGAGCTGGTGAACGCCTTCCGCGCCACCCTCGAGGAGTTGCACGACGCCGACCTGCTGCTCCACGTGGTCGACGCCGCGAACCCTGGCGCACCCGACAGGGTCGACGCCGTGAGGCGGGTCCTCGACGACCTAGGGCTAGAGGTGCCCCGCCAGGTGGTGCTCAACAAGGCCGACGCGGCCGACCCCCAGGTGGTGGCCGAGCTCGCCAGGCGTTACGACGCTCGAATCGTCTCCGCGGTGACGGGGGCGGGTATGGACGAGCTCAAGGCCGCTCTGGCCCGCGCCCTCCTGGACGCCGGCGTAGAGGCTCCCGCCCCCGAGTGGGCGGCGTTGACGGCCCAGCGGGAGGGCGGCGCCCACGGTGGCTAGCATGTGGGCATGAGTTCCGACCTGAAAGGCTTCGTAGCCAGGCTCGAGGAGCGCGGCCAGCTGACGCGCGTCGCCGTGCCCGTGTCCACTTACCTCGAGATGGCCGAGATCGCCGACCGCCTCGTCAAGTCGGGCGGCCCGGCCGTGCTGTTCGAGAGGCCCGTCGACCGCGACGGTCGAGCGCTGGACACGCCCGTGGTGATGAACCTCTTCGGCACCCGCGAGCGCATGGCGCTGGCCCTCGGGGTCGAGAACCTGGACGAGGTGGGCGAGCGCATCCGCTCGCTGCTCGACGTGAAACTGGGCGGCGGGCTGCTGGGCCTGGTGTCCAACCTGCCCAAACTGCGCGAGGTGGCGGCGCTGCCGCCCCGGCGCGTGCGCACGGCGCCCGCGCAGCGGGTGGTGCTGCGCGGCGACGAGGTCGACCTCGGCCGCCTCCCCGTCCTCACGACCTGGCCGCAGGACGGTGGGCCGTTCATCACGCTGCCGCTCGTGATCACGCGCGATCCCGAGCGGGGCGACCTGAACATCGGCATGTACAGGATGCAGGTGCTCGACCGGAACAGTACTGCTATGCACTGGCAGCGCCACAAGACCGGGGCGCGTCACATGGCCGCGGCCGCGCGCCTGGGCCAAAGGTTGGAGGTCGCAGTGGCCATCGGCGGGGACCCCGCCCTCACCTACGCCGCCACGGCGCCACTCCCGCCCGTGCCGGGCCTCAACGAGTACTCGCTGACCGGTTTCTTGCGCGGCAGGCAGGTCGAGGTGGTCAAGGGCGTCACCGTCGACCTGGAGGTACCCGCTCACGCAGAGATCGTGTTGGAGGGCTACGTCGATCCGAACGAGGACCTCGTGATGGAGGGTCCGTTCGGCGACCACACGGGCTTCTACACGCTGCCCGACGAGTACCCGCGTTTCCACGTGACGGCCGTGACCACGAGCGAGGACCCCCTCTACCCCGCCACCGTCGTGGGCCGACCGCCGATGGAGGACGCCTACCTCATCGAGGCGAGCGAGAGGATCTTCCTCGAGCCGGCGCGCTTCATACTGCCCGAGATCGTCGACTACCACCTGCCGCCGGCCGGCATCGCGCATAACCTCGTCAACGTGGTGATCGAGAAGAGCTACCCGGGCCAGGCCTTCAAGGTGGCCAACGGTCTCCTGGGGCTGGGCCAGATGATGCTGGCGAAGGTCTTGCTCGTGAGCGACGACCCCGAGGCCGACCCGAAGGATCACTTGGGCTTCTGGCGCAAGGTCCTGGCCGGCACCGTTCCGGGCCGCGACAGTCAGTTCGCGAAGGGTCCGATGGACGTGCTCGACCACTCGAGCCGCGCCTTCAGTTACGGCAGCAAGCTCGTTCTCGACGGCACGCGGAAGACGCCCGAGGAGGGAGGCGACGTGAGTTTCGCGCCGAACCCCGAGCGTGCCGCCGGCGAGCTGCCCGTGCACGCCGAGATCGAGGACCAGCACCAGGTGGCGGGCGGCTTCTGGTTCATTACCACGAAGAAGAAGCGCCCCGGGCAAGGGCGGCACCTGGCCGAGTGGGCGGCACGCCAGGGCGTGGCCAAGGGGGTACGCCTGATAGCCGTGGTGGACGAACTTTGCAACCCGCGGGACTTCGACGACTGCATCTGGACCATGCTCAACAACATCGACCCCGAGCGCGACGTGCAGATCGTCGACGACACCTTCGCGGCCGCGCCGATCTTCGCGGTCGACGCCACTCCGAAGCTGAGGTCGGAGGGGTTCGCACGGGACTGGCCCGAGAAGCTCGTGATGCCCACCGCCGTGAAGCGGAAGGTGGACGAGCTGTGGCCCGAGATCTTCGAGTAGCGGGCCGCGAGTTCGTCGCCGTGGCGACCTTCCGAGTCGTCCAAGGTCCCGCCTCCGGCGTCCTCGCGGTCCGGCCCCCGAGGTCAGCGCCGGTGCCCGAAGACCGCAGCGGGCACGAACAGGGCCGCTTGCGTGAGCACGATGGTGGCGCCGCTCGGCACGTCCCAGTAGAAGGACAGCCCCAACCCCACCACGGTGCTGACCACGCCCAACAGCACGCTCAGGAGCGTCATCTGTGCGAGGGTCCGCGCCAGCAGCCTAGCGGCGGCCGCGGGTATCACCAGATAGGCGGCCATGAGCACGATGCCGACCACGCTGGCGCTTACGGCGATGACGAGGGCGGCCAGCAGGAACAGCACCAGCTCCAGCCGGTCGGTGTGCAGGCCGTCGCTACGCGCCAGCTCGTCGTCGAAGGTGGCGTAGCCGAGCCTTCCCCATAGCCCCATCAGCGCGCCGACGGCCAGCACGGCCACGACCACGATGACGATCAGGTCTCCCCGGCGCACGCCCAGGATCGAACCGAACAGCAGGTCCATGACCGAGACGCCCAGGTTGACGTCGGGCGGGATGAGAGAGAAGAACATGACGCCGAGGGCCACGCTGACGGCGAAGGCCACGCCGATAGCGGTGTCGGAGCTGAGGCGCGTGCGCTTGCGCAGCGCGGCGATGACGAGCGCCGCCAGCAGACTGAACGGCATGGCTATCCAGAGCGGGTGCTCGAGCAGCGCTACCCCCGAACCGATCAGGCCGCTGGTGACGATCACGTACGCCCCGATGCCCATGCCGCCGAAGGCCGCGTGTGCAAGGCCGTCGCCCAAGAAGGAGAGCCGCCGCTGCACGACGAACACGCCGAGCACGCCAGCCATGACGGCTATCGCGAGCCCGGCGATGACGGCGCGCTGGAAGAACGGCAGCGCCAGCGCCTCGAGGATGGTCACGAACGTGACCTCACAGCGTCAACCCGTGGGCGTAGTCCCAGAGAGTGAACCCGTGGTCGTGACCTCACAGCGTGAACCCGTGGTCGTGGCGCTTGTGTCCGAAGGCCGCCTGCAGGCATTCCTCGCGCATCACGTCCTCCGGCGGGCCGTACCCGTGCACCGTGCGGTTCAGGACCAACACGTCGTCGGAGTGGTAACGGGCGGCCGTCAGGTCGTGCGTCACCATGACGACGGTGGCGCCCGAATCGGCCTGGTACTCCTCGAGCAGGTCGTAGATGTCGCGCTCGGCCAAGTAGTCGACGCCCGTTGCCGGTTCGTCCAAGAGCACGAGCTGCGGCCCCCTTACGAAGGCGCGCGCGAGATACGCGCGTTGCAGTTCGCCGCCCGAGAGCCGCGCCAGCGGCCGGCCCGCGAGCTCCGCGGCGCCAACGCGGTGCAGGGCCGCGAAGGCCCGCTCGCGCTCGCCTGCTACCACCCGTCCGGGCCACGCGCCCCGTAACCCCGTCACCACCAGTTCCAAGGCGGTGGCAGGGAACGTGCGGTCGAACGTCTTGAGCTGCGGGACGTAGCCGATGCGCTCGGGGTTCGCGCCGGGCCGTTCACCGAACACCGTGGCGTGTCCCGACAGCGGCGCAGTCAGCCCCAGGATGACCTTCACTAGCGTCGACTTGCCGGCACCGTTGGGTCCGACTATGGCGAGCAGCGCGCCGGCCTTCAGGTCGAACGTCACGTCCTTGAGCGCGACGAAGTCGCCGAACCGAACTGTCACCTGGTGCACGTGCAAGACGACGGCGCCGCTCGCAGGGAGCGGCGCCGTGCCCTTCATGCGCGGCTCGTTCAGCCGAGCTTGTTCGGGTTGACGAACATGGTCGGGTCGAGCTGGCGCATGGCCTTGGTGCTCAACCATACGCGCATGGGGCGGCCGTCGACCCAGACCGTGCGCTTCTGTAGGTTCGGCTTGACGGTGCGCTTATGCACGCCCACCTGCTTGAGACCGACGCCGCCCTTGCGCTTGGCGGAGCCCTTGCGGATGCTGGTGGTGGTGCTGCGGGTGCGCTTCCCGGTGATGGCACATACGCGCGGCATGACTTCCTCCGTTGCTACGGGGCCGCTGGACGTGCCCCTCTCGTGAGTGGAGTTCGGCGGGGAACCCCAAGGCGCCCCGCTGCTAAGCGCTTGAGTCTAGCACAGGTTCCGGCCTTGGGGGCGCCCTAGCCGCAGATACGAAGCGCACCCGGGTGGCGTCCTGCCGCCGAACGCCCGGGCGCGGGGCGGCCGGCGGTAACATCTGGGCATGCAGCGCACCGAACTAGCCCGCGCCATCGCCAGTCGCTCCCTGCTCCATGGCGAGTTCCTGCTGCGCTCGGGGGCGACTAGTAGCGAGTACTTCGACAAGTACATGTTCGAGTCGGACCCCAAGCTCTTGCGGGCCATCGCCGAGGCCATGGCCCCGCTCGTGCCCGCCGGCATCGATTCCCTCGCCGGGCTCGAGTTGGGCGGCGTCCCCCTGGCCGTCATGCTCTCCCAGGTGACGGGCCTGCCCACGCTGTTCGTGCGCAAGAAGGCCAAGGAGTACGGCACGCGGCGCTTCGCCGAGGGCGGCGAGCCGGCGGGCCGGCGCCTGCTCGTCATCGAGGACGTGGTCACCTCGGGTGGGCAGGTGGTCCTCTCTACTCGAGACCTGCGCGAGGCCGGCGCTAGGGTCGGCCATGCCTTGTGCGTCATCGACCGCCAGGCCGGCGGCGTGGAGTCGTTGGCTGCCGAGGGCGTGGAACTCACTGCGCTATTCACCATGAGCGAACTCAAGTCGGCCTGAAAGAGTCCCTGCCGCGCAATTCCTGCCGCGCAATTAGACTGGGGCATGACCCAAGACACGCTCTTCGCCAAGATCGTGCGCCGCGAGATCCCCGCGGACATCGTCTACCAAGACGACCTCGTAACGGCGTTCCGCGATATCGATCCCAAGGCGCCCGTTCACGTCCTGATCGTTCCCAACGCCATCATCCCCACGGCCGACGACGTCCTGCCGGAGCACGAGGCCGCGCTGGGGCGGATGTTCACCGTGGCGCGCAAGGTGGCCGAGCAGGAGGGCCTCACCAAGGGCTACCGCCTGATCGTCAACTGCAAGGACCACGCGCATCAGGAGGTCTTCCACCTGCACATGCACCTCCTGGGCGGCAGACCCCTGGGGCCCCTACTGGTCCGCTCGCTCGCCAGCGGTTGAGCCCGCGCTCAGCCGTGGTACTCGCCCCAGGCCTCGCGCAGCACGCCGCAGACCTCGCCCAGGGTCGCGTGGCGCGCCAACGCGTCCTTGACGAGGGGGAATAGCGAAACCCTAGCGTCCGACCCGCCGGCTTCGGCCGCGCGCCGCAAGGCCAGGAGCGCCGCGGATACGGCCACGCCGTCACGCGCTGCCCGGAACGCCGCCAGGGTGTCGACGCGGCGACGTTCCAGCTCGGGATCGATGACCTGGAGGGGCACGTCGGCGTGGCCGCCCTCGCTGAAACGGTTCACGCCCACCACCACGCGCTCGCCCGACTCGATCTCCTGCTGGAACCGGTACGCCGAATCATCGATCTCCTGCTGAAGGAAGCCGGCCTCGATGGCGCGAACGGAGCCGCCGAGCGCTTCGACCTGGTCCATGAGCTTCGTGGCGGCCGCCTCCAGCTCGTCGCACAGGTTCTCGAGGTAGTAGCTGCCCGCCAACGGGTCGATGGCTTCCGGGACTCCCGTCTCGTAGGCGAGGATCTGCTGCGTGCGCAGCGCGAGGCGCGCGCTTTCTGGCGTCGGCAGACCCAGCGCCTCGTCGAGGGCGTTGGTGTGCAGGCTCTGCGTGCCGCCCAGCACGGCCGCCAACGCCTGGTACGCGGTGCGCACCACGTTGTTCTCGGGCTGCTGCGCGGTGAGCGTGCTTCCCCCCGTTTGGGTGTGGAAGCGCAGCATCTGCGACCGCGGCTCCTTGGCACCGAACTCGTCACGCATGATCCGGGCCCACATGCGCCGCGCCACCCGGAACTTCGCGACCTCCTCGAGCAGCCGACTGTGGCACGCGAAGAAGAAGGACAAGCGCGGCGCGAAGTCGTCGACCTTCAGGCCTGCCCCTACCGCCGCCCTTACGTAGGCGCGCGCGTTGGAGAGCGTGAAGGCCAGCTCCTGCGCGGCGGTCGCCCCGGCCTCGCGGATGTGATAGCCGGAGATGCTGATGGTGTTGAAGTTGGGCAGCTCACGGGCGCAGTGAGCGAAGAGGTCGGTCACCAGGCGCATGGAGGGACCGGGCGGGTAGATGTAGGTGCCGCGCGCCACGTACTCCTTGAGGATGTCGTTCTGCACGGTGCCGCCCAGTTGCGAGTGCGCAACGCCCTGTTCCTCGCCCACCAGCACGTAGAGCGCCAGCAGCATCATGGCGGGCGCGTTGATCGTCATCGAGGTCGTCACCTTGTCGAGCGGAATGTTGTCGAACAGCTCCCGCATGTCGTCGATGGTGGCCACGCTTACGCCCACGCGGCCCACCTCGCCCGCGGCGAGGGGGTCGTCCGGGTCGAGCCCCAGTTGGGTGGGGAGGTCGAAGGCGACGGAGAGGCCGGTGACTCCCTCCCCGAGAAGGTACCGGTAGCGCTCGTTCGACTCCCGCGCGGATCCGAAGCCGGCGTATTGCCGCATGGTCCAGAGCCTGCCCTCCGAGTACATGGCAGGGTAAACGCCGCGGGTGAACGGGAACTCGCCCGGTCGCCCGAGCCGCTCGGTGAGGCGCGGAGGGGGAGCGTCGTAGATGGGCTCCATGCCTCAATCATACGGGCGGGCAGCGTGTGGTCCTTGTCGGGGGGTGCCCAGAGGGTAGCCTAGGGCATGTCTAGTGACCAGATGACTTATCGCAGGTTGGGCAACAGCGGCCTCAAGGTCAGCAGCGTCAGCCTCGGCGGCTGGACCACGTACGGCCAGACGATCGAGGAGCAGAACACGGTCAGGCGCATAATCGATCGGGCCGTGGAGCTGGGCGTCAACTTCTTCGACGCGGCCGACGTTTACGCCAAGGGCAAGTGCGAGGAGATGATGGGCGAGGCCCTCGCCGAGGTAGGGCCGCGGCATCACCTGGTGGTGAGCAGCAAGCTGTACTGGCCGATGTCCGAGAACGTCAACGACCGCGGCCTGAGCCGCAAACACATCATGGAGTCGATCGACCTGACCCTGGACCGCATGGGGCTCGACTACCTCGACATCTACTTCGCCCACCGCTTCGATGACGAGACGCCGCTCGAGGAGACGGTGGAGGCGTTCTCCGACGTAGTGCGTTCGGGCCGCACCCACTACTGGGGGACGAGCATGTGGAGCGCCGCACAGATTGCGGAGGCCGTCACATTCGCCAAGTCGAACGGCCTGGTGGCGCCGGTGGTCGAACAACCCGAGTACTCCATGCTGCGCCGCGAACGGGTCGAGGGCGAGATCATGCCCACCACGTCGGCCAAGGGGGTTGGTCTGGTCGTGTTCAGCCCGCTGGCGCAGGGCCTGCTCACCGGCAAGTACGACTCGGGAGTCCCCGAGGGCTCGCGCTTCGCCAACTTCGAGGGCTTCCGGAAGCGCCACCTGACCGAGGACGCCGTGGCCCGTGTCCGCGCACTCAAGGGCGTTGCCGACGACCTGGGGGTCACGCGCAGCCAACTGGCGCTCGCCTGGGTGCTGAGGAACCCCAACGTCTCCTCCGTGATCACGGGCGCCACGCGCGTGGAGCAGCTCGAGGAGAACGTGGTCGCCGCAGGGTTGACCCTGAACGAAGACACGCTGAGCAGGATCGACGAGGCGCTGGCCGGCGACTGAGGCCTGGGTCTTCGGCCGAGGCCCTGGCCGGCCGCCGAAGCAGGGTACGGCGGACGAGGCCCTATACGACAGCCGAGACGCTGCCCGGCAGCCGACGCCCTAGCAAGGGAGCAACATGAAGCTCTACCGAGCCGCGGACATGCGCGAGGCCGACCGCTTGGCCGCGGCCGCCGGGGTGAGCACTTGGCGGCTCATGGAGGCGGCCGGCAAGGCCGTGGCGCAGGAGGTGCAGAGTCGTTACCCGGCACGCCGCACGGCCATCGTGCTCTGCGGCAAGGGGAACAACGGTGGTGACGGTTACGTCTGCGCCAGGGACCTCGCCGCGCAGGGCATGACGGTGCGCGTGCTGGAGCTGAGCGCCGAGCCGGGGCGGCCGGACGCGCGGCGCGCGCGCGAGGAACTGTTGGCCGGCGGCGTCACGCCCGAGCCCCTGGACTCCTGGGAGTCGCTGGCCCCGGGTGCCTCCGCGGTGATCGTAGATGCCATCTTCGGCAGCGGCCTGAGCAGGCCGGTCGAGGGTCGGCTGGGCGAACTCCTGTCACGCCTGAGCGGGTTCGGCGTCCCCGTGGTGGCCGTCGACGTGCCGAGCGGACTGCCCACCGACGCGCCGCAGCCGATGGGTCCCCACGTGACCGCCGACGTGACCGTGGAGCTGGCCGGGCACAAGCTGGCCGGCGCCTTCTACCCTACGCGCGGCGCGTACGGGGAACGCGTTCTGGCGGCCATCGGCATGCCGCCGGCCATCATGGACGCGTGCGGCCACGTGCTGCTGCTGGACGCGCAAACCGTGTGCCCCTGGCTGCCCGAGAGGCCCCCCGACGCCCACAAGTACACGGCGGGCACGGTTACCGTCGTCGGCGGCTCGAAACGGTACTCGGGCGCGGGCGAACTGGCCTGCCGCGGTGCGTGGCGCGCCGGCGCCGGGCTGGTGACGCTTCTCGGACCCGTGCGCCACCCGGCTGCGTGGCCGGAGACGATCTTCGAGGAGTTCCCGTTCCCCGAGGACGCCCCGGCCGACCTGCGCGCCCTACTTCGCTACGCTTTCGCGCCGAAGAGGGCCGCCACGACACTGATCGGGCCGGGGCTGGCGGATGGCGCCCTGGGGCTACTCCCCACCCTGCTTCGGCTCGCTCCCGGCCCGGTCGTGCTGGACGCAACCGCCCTGAGCCCGGCGGCGTGGCCGGCCACGGCCCGCGCCGAACTCGGCGCACGAGGCGGCGTCGTCATGACCCCACACGCGGGCGAGGCCGCCGCGCTGCTCGGTGCAGAACCGCAGGAAGTGGTTCATGACCCGCTCGATGCCGCCGCGATGCTGGCCGCCGGCTTCGGCGCCACCGTCGTGCTGAAGGGCGCCACCACCGTCATCAGCTCGCCGGACGGCCGGGTGGCCGTGTCGGAGCGCGGCCACCCCGGCATGGCCACGGGCGGCACCGGGGACGTGCTGGCGGGCGTCATCGCCGCACTACTCGCGCCCACGGGTGGCCGTGAGCGGACGTTCGAACGGACCTGCGCGGCGGTGTGGCTCCACGGCGTGGCCGGGGAGCTGGCCGCGGAGCAGGCGGGGCTCGGCCTCGTGGCGTCGGACCTGGCGGACGCCCTCCCCGCGGCGGCAGCACTCGCTAGAGGGTGAGCGGCCCTGACTCCACTCCTGGCGTGGCGCCCGGTGGTAGCGTGCCCTCCATGTTGCGTGTCCGCGTGCCGGCCAGCAGCGCGAACCTGGGGCCGGGCTTCGATGCGCTCGGCCTCGCACTCGACCTGCAACTCGAGGTGACACTCGCCCCCGCCGCTGCCGATTCGTTCGACTATCGCGGGCGTGGCGAAGTGCCCGACACGCCCGACAACCTCGTCCATTCCGGCTTCAGAGCGGTCTTCGGTAGCCTCGGCCTCCCGACACCCACCGTGGCCCTCACCGTGCGCAACCCGATCCCCTTGGCTCGCGGCCTCGGTTCGTCGTCGGCGGCGCTGGTGGCCGGTGCCGCGCTCGCGGACGCGTTGACCGGGAACCAGCTTGGACGCCGTGGCGTGTTCGCGCTCACCGCCGGTTTGGAGGGTCACCCCGACAACGTCGGTCCATGCGTCTTCGGCGGTTTCACGGTGGCGGCCGTAGACCAGGCGGGCGCCTTCTTGCAGGCCACCCTGGAGCCCCCGGCGAGTTGGCGCTTCCTCTTCGGCGTGCCCGCCTTCGAACTCGCGACCCACGAGGCCCGCGCGGCCCTACCAGCCTCCTACCCGCGCCAGGACGTAGTGATAACCGCAGCGCGTTCGGCGCTGTGGGTCGCGGCCGTGGCCCTCGACCGCCCGGAGCTCCTGAGGGCCGCGGCACTAGACGTCGTGCATCAGCCCTACCGCGCGCACCTGGTGCCCGGCTTCGAGAGCGCCATCGCCGACCTCCGCGAGGCCGGCGCTTACGCGGCCTTCTTATCCGGCGCCGGCCCGACCGTCGGGGCCGTGACCAGCGAGGAGGCCCTGCCCGCTTGCAGAGCAGCCCTCGAGCGCTTCGTGGCGGGGGGCGAGGTGCTCGAACTGCGGGCGGCACGGGGCTACTCGGTGGAGCCGTGCTAGGTCGGGAAGCCGGGCGCGGCCCCGACGGGGCGGGCGGCCACCAGTCGCGCCCCGCAACCGAGCCGCCCCTGGTGCTCGGCATCGACACCTCGTGCGACGACACCGGTGTCGGACTGGCACGCGCCGGCCAGGTGGTGGCCAACGTCGTGGAGTCGCAGACCGCCCTTCATGCCCGCTTCGGCGGCGTCATGCCCGAACTCGCCAGCCGGGAGCACCTGGAGGTCATCGACGAGGTGGTGCAGCGCGCGCTGGCGGCGGCCGGGGTCGGCCTCGGTGAAATCGGGGCCGTGGCCGCCACCAGGGGTCCGGGCCTGGTCGGCGCGCTCCTAGTGGGGCTCAACTACGGCAAGGCGCTGGCCTGGGGGCTCCAGGTGCCGTTCGTGCCCGTCCATCACCTGGAGGGCCACATCGCGGCGGCGGGCGACGCGCAGCCGCCGTTCGTGGCGCTGCTCGCGTCCGGAGGCCATACCGCACTGTTCGCCGTGCACGCTTGGGACCGGGTGGAGGAGCTTGGTCGCAGCCGCGACGACGCCGCCGGCGAGGCGTTCGACAAGGTCGCGCGCCTTCTGGGGCTCGGTTACCCCGGCGGGGCCGCGCTTGCGAAGCTGGCCGAGGCGGGCGACGACCGCGCCGTCTCGCTGCCGGTGCCCATGCAGGGCGACAAGGGCCTCGAGTTCTCCTTCAGTGGCCTCAAGACGGCGGTGGCTCTGCTGGTCGAGAGGAACCAGACACTCGATCCGGCCGACGTGGCGGCGTCTTTCGAGCGCGTGGTCGTCGGCTCATTGCTCAGCGTCTCCCTCAGGGCCCTCGAGCGGACGGGCATGACGAAGCTCGTGGTGGCGGGTGGCGTGGCCGCCAACGCGAGGCTCCGGCGCGAGTTCGCGGCGGCCGGCATCGACGTGGCCTTCCCGCCACCCGCCCTCACGACCGACAACGGCGCAATGATCGCGCTGGCCGGCGGCCTGAGGCTTGCTGCGGGGCGCCTCCCCGAGTCTCCCTTCAGTGCCGACGCCGAGCCGTACCTGCCGTTAGCGGACGCTGCCCCACAGGCCGGCTAAGTACATCTCCTGAGTGATGACGCCCTTGACCTCGTTGGCGTCGAGCACCACCACGAGCTGCTCGTGTGCCAGCAGCCGCCTCAGGTCTGTAACGGCCGTGTCGGCCTCGACCTTGACGAGTTCCTCCCAGGAGGTGATCCGGTCGTGGTTTAGCCCCGTGACCCCGACGGGCACCCCCGAGTCCTGCACTATGACGATGCGGTTCGCCATCATGGTCTGGGCCACCTGCGCGGCGTCCACGACGGGCACCTTGCTGGCCGAGCGGCCGGTGGTCGGCGGCGCCAAGAGCCCGAAGCTCAGGAGGGTGGGGCTGGGCAGCCGCAGGGCGGTGCGCACGTAGATGAGGGCGCCGGAGTAGGCGAGCACGAAACAGAGGCCCTCGAGGATCCCAGCGGCGTTGAAGTCACTGAACCCCAGTTGACCACGGCGGCCCAACGCCCAGAACACGAGCAGGGCGACGAGCAGCGCGAAGGCGACGGATGCGGAGGCCCCTAGCAAGGCGGCTACGCGAAGTTGGCCTGGTCGTCTCAAGGATCCCTCCTCAGGGCTAGCGTGGGGAAGTCGGGCAGTGTGGTCCCGGGCAGGTGGGCGGGCTTGTCGACGTCGGCCGCCACGCAGGCGTCGTCGGTGGGAAGCGCCCGAGCGGCGACCCCGAGTAAAGCGCTCACGCGCCGCTCGAGCCCTGATACCCGGGCGCGGCCAAGGACGAAACGGACGAGCGTCCCGAAGCCCACGGTCCTCGCGAGCGCCAGGGGGTTCTTGCGGTTGCGGAACACGCGGTCGATCAGCGCGAGAAGCGCGGGCACCGCGCTGCGGCGCAGCAGCACCAGGTTCCCGCCGGTGAAGCGCCCGTCGGCCAGGCTTGCGTAGGTACGGCTCTGGTCCGGGAACGCTGCGAGCGCGTCCGCCTCGCTCACGATCGGGTAGACCAGTTGGGCCGGACGGCCGTCCGGGCCCGTAAGGTCGCTCGCCGCGCGCAAGAAGCGAGCCACGGCCGCGCCCGTCAACCAGGGCACGTCGGCAGTGACCACCAGCAGGCGGTCGCCGGCGTCGGGCTGGGACATGGCCGCGCCGAGGCCGAGGGCTAGTGAGTCCACGAGGCGTAGGCCGGCGGGCACGGTCACGTCGTAAAGGCCCTCGAAGTGACCCTGCGGGTCACCCACCAGCACGACCCTGTCGACCACCCCCGAGGCGCGCAGCGCGGCGAGGACGTACTCTCCCAGCGGCCTGTCACCCAGTGGGACCAGCGCCTTGGAGGGCGCCCCGACCTCGCGCGCCAGGCGGTCGCCTGGGCCGCCGCCGGCGAGCACTATCGCGATCAGGGCTCCATTCTCACGCACGCACCGATTCTATCGCGCCACTCGTTAGCGGCCGCACGGGCGCCCGCGGCGCAAGAAGATGCCCACCGCTGCGAAAACGCGGTGGGCTGCCTACTCGTTGGCGGCCTAGGGCCGTCAGGCGGACCTCAGAAGCGCGACTGGCGCACGTTCAGGGTGACCGTCCTGCCGGCGCTGACGTTGAAGCTCGTCACGTACGTCGCGTAACCGGGAGCGATGACCACCAGCTCGTGGGTGCCCGGGAAGACGTCGTTGACCTGCAGGCGGCCGCTACCACTGGGGAGTGTGCCGACCTGGCGACCGTCGATGAACACGAGGGCGCCGCCGATGTTGCCCTGCACGACCGCGGTGCCGCTCTGCGCCACCAACTGCACGCTGACGCTGCGGTTCTCGCCGTCGCGGGCCCTGAAGGTGACGCTCATCGAGTCGTAGCCCGGCAGATCGAAGCGGGCCGTGTAGCTGCCGGCGTCGAACTGAACCTGCCCGGTGGGCGTGGTGCCCACGTAGCGGCCGTCGACGTAGACGTCTGCGCCGCTCGGCGAACTCGTGAACTCGACCATGCCCGCCCGGCGCTGTTGATTGAGGCGCGCGGTTACCGACTGCGTCCGACCGGCGCGCACGTCGACCGTGGTCGTGTACGGATCGTAGCCGTCGAGCTCGATCCTGACGTCGTGCCTGCCCTTAGCGGCGCCGAAGCTCAGCGGCGTGTAACCGATGAACTGGCCGTCGAGGTAGACGGAGGCGCGGCTGGGCGTGGACGCGAAGTCGATCGTGCCGAACTGGGGCGTCGCGGGCTCGCTACCGACGCTGTAAAGCGCCGTGTCGGTTACCCAGTCTCGTTGCGGGATGGGCCTCACGACGATGGCGAAGCTCTGGATGAAGCCCTGTTCGCCGATGGTGCTCTGCGCGAAGATGTCGCTCTCGCGCTGGAAGCGCGCGAGCGTCGAGGTGTCCAGTTGCGACTTGCTGGCGATGGCGATGACCTTCGACAGGCCCAGCGGGGGTTCGATGCTGAACACGTAGCGAGCGCCACTCGGCGGGAACGTGCGGGTTTCGCCGGCACTCAGGCGGTTATCGCTGCTGTAGCGGTTGGGGAAGATCTGCGTGATCTCGCCGCTGGGGCGCACATCGAAGATGTAGACCCACGAGGAGTCGTCGACGCGGACGCTGATCTTGACGTCTTCGCCGACCTGGTACGTAGGGATGGCGTCGCCCGAGGGGTCGCGATCCAACCAGACCTGAACACCGAAGCTGGGTGCGGGGTTGACGACGATGGCTTGAGGGCTCACCACGAACCCTTGAGCGGCTACCATTGGAGCGAGGACGAGCAGCAGGATTGCTCCGAAGAGTCTCTTCATGACCTGCCCCCTTTCTGGCCGAAGCGTAGCACCGACTTCCTGACTGGCATGATGACGCCCTTAAAGCGTTCTTCATGCTCCGGTGGGCCCAGGCGGATAACATCACGGCATGGATAAGACGATGCCACAGCACCGCGGCCGCTCGGCCTTGGCCCGTACCTGGGCCACCCTGGGCGCCCTCGCGCTGCTCGCCGCGCCCGCGCTCGCCCAGCCGCTCGACGTCGATACGGTGCTGGACAAGGTCGCTAGCGCGGCCCGCGGGCTGCAGGACGCGGCCTTCACCTTGACCGGCAAGCTCATCGACACCGACGGAACCACGATCGCGCTCGAGATCGAGATCCAAGTGGTGCCGCCTCAGAGCCTCGCCAAGGCGTACATCATCCAGCCCGACGCGTTGGCCGACAACGAGATCGTGTTGGACGGCGACGCGGTCTACAACTACACCTTCCTAACCAACCAGGTGATGATCTTCGACGCCGATGACCCCGACGCGCTGGGAGGCCTGCTGCCCAAGGGCGAAGACGGCGCCAGCGCCGAGATCTCGTTCGACCTCGGCACCATCTTCGCCGGGTTCGACGCCACCCTCGAGTCGGTCGAGCAGGGTCCGAACGGCGACGTCTACGTGATCGACTTCGTCAACAAGGACCCGACCGCGCAGATCCTCAACGTCACGGCGCGCGTCGACTCGTCGGACTGGCTCCCGCGGCAGCTCGTCTTCACGCAGTCGGACGGCCACGTACTCGCCGAGTTGAACGCCGAGGACCTCGTGACAAATCAGGGGCTCGACCCCGCCGAGGTGCGCCACCTGCCCGACGACGCCGAGGTCATCGACAACCGGCGCTGAGACGGCGTCGGCGACCTGCGCCTAGCCGGGGTCGGCGGCGGCGGCCGCCCGACCGCGCCTCAGCCGACCATGTCCTCGGGCACGACCGCCGCGTCGAACTCCTCGGCGCTCAGGTAACCGAGGGCCACGGTCGCCTCTTTCAAGGTCGTGCCCTCGTGGTGGGCCTTCTGGGCTATCTCGGCGGCCTTGTAGTAGCCGATGCTCGTGTTCAGGGCCGTGACGAGCATCAGCGAGTTATCGAGGTGCATGCGTATGCGTTGCTCGTCGGCCTCTATGCCGTCGACGCAGTGCACGCGGAAGCTGCTGGAGGCGTCGGCGAGCAGGTTGGCCGACATGAGCAGGTTGTAGATCATCACCGGCTTGAAGACGTTGAGCTGGAAGTGGCCGTGGGTACCGGCAACGCTGACGGCGGCGTCGTTGCCGATCACCTGAGCGCAGACCATGGTGAGGGCCTCGGCCTGCGTGGGGTTGACCTTGCCCGGCATGATGCTCGAGCCCGGCTCGTTCTCGGGCAGGCGCAGCTCCCCTATCCCGCAGCGCGGGCCGGAGCCGAGCAGCCTGATGTTGTTGCCGACCGCGAACAGGGCCACGGCCGTGCGCTTGAGGGCGCCCGAGGCCTCCACGACGGCGTCGTGGGCGGAGAGCGCCTCGAACTTGTTGTCCGCCGTGCGAAACGGCAGCCCCGTGAGCTCGGCGATGCGCTCCGCGACCCTCACGGCGAACCCCTTGGGGGTGTTCAACCCCGTGCCGACGGCGGTGCCGCCCAGCGCCAGCTCGGCCAGGTGCGGTAGGGCGTTCTCGATGGCCTCGACGCTCTTGCTCACCTGCGCCGCATAACCGCTGAACTCCTGGCCGAGCGTCAGCGGCGTCGCGTCCATCAGGTGAGTGCGCCCGATCTTCACGATGTCGGCGAACTGCCGCGACTTGGCCTCGAGCGAGGCCTGCAAGGCACGCAGCTCCGGCAGGGTGCGGCCTGCCAGCACGCGGTAGGCGGCGATGTGCATGGCCGTCGGGAACGTGTCGTTGGACGACTGGCTCTTGTTGACGTCGTCGTTCGGGTTGAGCGGCTTCTTGCTGCCGCGGGGTTCGCCCGCAAGCTCGCTTGCCCGGTTCGCCACGACCTCGTTCACGTTCATGTTCGACTGTGTGCCGGAGCCCGTCTGCCACACGACCAGCGGGAACTCGTCGTCGAGCTTGCCTTCGGCTATCTCGTCGCACACGCGCGCGATGAGGTCTACCTTCTCCTGGGGGAAGTCGGTCAGTTCGGCGTTGGTGAGAGCCGCCGCCTTCTTCAGCACCGCGAAGGCGCGGATGACCTCGGTGGGCATGCGCTGCCCGCCGATCTTGAAGTTCTCCAGCGAGCGTTGCGTCTGGGCGCCCCAGTAGCGCTCCTCGGGAACGCGGACCTCGCCGAGCGTGTCTTTCTCGATGCGGTAAGCCATGTCGTCTCGCCTCCGTCTGTGCGCCGTCGCCGACGACGCCCTGTTGCCGCCATGGTACCCACTCGGAACGCGCGGCCCGAGGTCAACTCACCGTCGCGGCTCAGGGCCTGAGCACGAACCTGAGCGCCGACGCCATGCCGTTGCGCCAGTTTGTCCAGTTGTGCCCGGCGTGGCGCTCGGTGAGGGCCACGTCGACTCCGCGGCCGTCGAGCGCGGCCGCCACGCGCCGATTGACGTCGTTGAGCCACTCGATGGTGCCCACCTCGAGGTACCAGCGCGGCGGCGGTGCGGCTTGCGGATCTGCGAGGCGCTCCAGGAGCCAGGAGTCTCGCGACGAGTAGAAGTCCATGCTCTCCGGATCGCCCACGAACGCCCCCGAGAACGTGACCACGCTCGTCGCCAGGTCCGGCCGCGCCAGGGCGGCCGCGGCCGCCGCCAGCCCGCCCAAGCTCGCGCCCAGCCACACGCGCTCGCCGGTCCCGGGGTTCTCGGCCTCGACCTTGGGAAGAAGTTCCTCGAACAGGAAGTCCAGATACTCGGTGGAGTACGCGTACTCACTGTTCCGGTCCACGGGTTCGACGAACAAGAAGCGTGCCGGCCTGGACTCGCCACGCGCCGCCAGTTGCTCGCCCACCAGGTGGAGCCCGGCCAGGCGGTTGAAGGCCACGCCGTCTTGCGCGACGACGAGGGGCAACTCGGCGCCCTCGTGACCGAGCGGCGTGTACACCGTCGCTCGCCTGAGCTGACCGTTCAACGCGGTGCTCGTCAGCCTCAGCCTCGAGGTGTGACCGCGCTCCAGGGACCGGTCGAGGGCGGCGTACGGGTCGGCGGCGTAGCGGGGCCCAGTGAGCGCGCTCACCTCCGGGTACCAGGGGTTGTTCGCCCTGAGCGCGTTCCCCGGGTCGGCGTGCAACCGGCCCCGCTCATCCATGAAGCCGTACTCGTAGTAGCCGTCATCGGGAAAGTCGAACTCGACCTGGGGAGTCGTGGCCGGGTTAAGCGGCCTTGCCGCGCGTGTCATGTCGGTGTCGTCGGAGACGAGTCGCCGCGCCCAGTCGGGCACCTCCACGTTCGCTCGCATAGGGAGAGTTTAGCCCCCGAGCGAAAACGGACCGGGGTTAGACTCGAACCCATGACGCATCACCCCTACGACGACGTCTCCCTCGAGTCGCTCCGGGCCCGGCCAGGCGCGAAGTGGCAGGTGTTCCCAGGCGACGTGCTGCCGCTTTGGGTAGCGGAGATGGACTTCCCCATCGCAGACTCCATCAAGCAGGCGATCGGGGCGAACCTGAGCGCCAACGACCTGGGCTACACCGTCGGAGTCGGCGTGCCCGGCCTGCGTGACGCGGTCGCCGAGCGCTTGACCGTCAAGCACGGCCTGCCCCTGGAGCCCGACCAGGTCGCCCTGTTACCCACGACCGGCGTCGGCCTCGGCCTGGCCGCCCGGGCGTTCGCCGGCCCGGGTGACGAAGTGCTGCTGCTCACCCCCCTCTACCCGCCCTTCAAGCACGCGGTGGAGAACGCCGGCAGGGTGCCGGTCGAGGTGGAGTTGGTAAACGGCGACGACGGTTACTCCATCGATTTCGGCGCCCTCGAGGCGGCCGTCTCTCCCGCGAGCAGGCTGCTCATGCTGTGCAGCCCGCACAACCCCGTGGGCAAGGTCTTCACGCGTGAGGAGCTCGGACGGCTCGCCGACTTCGCGCTCCGCCACAACCTTTGGGTCGTCAGCGACGAACTGCACGCCGACCTGCTCTTCGACGGTAAGCACGTTCCTATCGCGAGTATCTCGCCCGAGATCGGCGCGCGCACCGTGACTCTCTACGGGCCCACCAAGGCGTTCAACATCCCCGGCCTCAAGATCTCCTTCGCCGTCTCCAGCAACCCCGGTCTGCTCGAGCGCCTGAGCGCCGCAGGCAAGGGCCTCGTGCCCGCACCCAACGTCCTCGCTCAGGTCGCGACCGTGGGCGCCTACCGCGGTGGGAGCGAGTGGCTCGCCTACACGCTCGATTACCTGCGCGGCAACCGCGAGCTGGTCGTGAGCTTCGTCAACGAGAACCTTACCGGCGTGGGCCTCCACGTTCCGGCCGCCACCTACCTGGCTTGGCTCGACCTGCGCTCCAAGGGATTGGGCGACAAGCCCGCCGCCGTGCTGGCCGAACGCGCCAAGGTGGGCCTGAACGAGGGCGCCGACTTCGGCCTTGGTGGAGCCGGCTTCGTGCGCCTCAACTTCGCCACCTCACGCCCCATCCTGCGCCTGGCGCTGGAGCGCCTGGCGAGCGTCCTGGGCGAGCAGGCCTGAGCGCCTCTCGCACCAGCCGGAGCCGACGGTCGTGCAGCGAGTGAAACGGAGCGGCGACCAACCCACGCTGCGCGTTGCGCCGGGGCTCGAGGCTGCTTTGCGCTCCGGCCACCCGTGGCTTTATCGCAATCACCTGCCCGAGCACCGCCTCAAGGGTGGCGAATGGGTGCGGGTCGAGGCCGGACGGGCGGCGGCTTACGGCCTCTACGACGCCAACGGCGCCATCGGCGTGCGCCTCTTCGGCCCGGAGCGCTTGACGCCGGCGGCGCTCGCCCGCCGGGTGGAGGTGGCGCTCGAGCTGCGCGCGGAACTCCCCGCCGCCGGCAACGACGCCTACAGGCTGCTGCATGGCGAGGGCGACTTCCTGCCGGGCATCGTGTGCGACCGCTACGGGCGCTACGCGGTCATGAAGAGTTACGCGGCGTCGCTCGACGCCCTGCTGCCTGACGTGGCCAAGGAGATAGGAACCCGCCTGCGGCTCAAGGGCGTGGTGCTGAGGAGTGACCGCGATGATCCTGATCGGGAGGAGGTCGAGGACGGCGGCCGACCCGCTCACGACCTGACGGCCTTGTGGGGCGAGGCGCCGCCGCCCGAGCTGACCGTCAGCGAGAACCACCTACGCTTCGTGGCCGACCCGTGGCGCGGGCAGAAGACGGGGATGTTCCTCGATCAGCGCGACAACCGGCAGTTGGTGCGGAGCCTGTCTTCAGGCCGGCGGGTTCTGAACCTGTTCGCGTATCAGGGCGGTTTCAGCGTCTACGCTCTCGCGGGCGGGGCCAGGTCGGTCGTCAGCGTCGACGTCTCGCGGGCGGCACTCGAGGCCGCCGAGGAGAACGTGCGGCTAAACGGCCCGTTCGAGGGGGAACACAGCGCCCTCGCCGCCGACGTGTTCGCTTCGTTGCCCGTGTGGGCCGAGGCCGAGCCGCGCTACGACCTGGTCATCCTCGACCCGCCGTCTCTCGCGAACGCGGTCACGCAGAGGCGCCGGGCGTGGCGTGCCTACCTCAAGCTGAACCGCGACGCCTTCCGCTTGGTGGCGCCGGGCGGCTTCCTGGTGACGTCGTCGTGCACCGCGCAGGTCGGGCCGGAGGCCTTCAAGGAAGTGGTGGCCGAGGCGGCGCTCGCGGCCGGGGTGCGCGCTCAGGTGGTAGCGGAGAACGGGCACGCCACCGATCATCCCGTGCCGCTGTCGTTCCCCGAGGGGCGCTACCTCAAGTTCTTGGCGCTGCGAGTGTTGGCCTGAAGCCACTCGACCAGGAGCCTGCGGTACTTCTGCGGCACGCCGGTGGCGGCGTCGTCGTGGTGCAGCTCGTGGTAGCCCCCCGCGATCTCCTCCAGCCTCACCGTGTCGCTCGCGGCGGCGAGCTCGCGGCTGCCTTCGGGGTCGGCGATGCTGTCCGACGTTCCGACGATCACCAGCGTGGGAACCACGAGCTCGTGGGCGCGGGCCCTTAGTGCCTCGCCCTGCTCGATCATGGCGTGGCCGGCGTTGGCGCGCACCCCGCCGTGGTACACGAGCGGGTCGGAGCGGTAGCGCTCCACTTGCTCGGGGTCGCGAGAGATGAACGCCGGGTCGAGGCTGGCGACCGGCAGGTTCGGCAACAGCCGCGCGATCACGCCCGCCAGCCGGTTCAGCCAGGCCGGGCGGGTGGCGGCGTCCTTGAGGAAGGGGGACGACAGAGCCAGCGCCGTGACCTCCGTGGGGTGGTCGAGCGCGTAGCGCAGGGCGATGGCGCCTCCCATCGAGTGGCCGAAAAGGAGCACCGGCAGTTCCGGGTCGGTTGCGCGCGTCAGGCGGAAGAGCTCGTGCAGGTCGGCCAGGGACGGTCCGAAGCCCGGCACGCTGCCGCGCACCCCGGGGCTCTCGCCGTGTCCCCTCAGGTCGGGCGCGAACACGTCGTAGCCCACCTCCTGCGCGCTGCGCGCGAGGTCGATGTGGCGCGTGGCGTGTTCGGCGTAACCGTGGACGATGATGAGGGCGCCCTCGGGCCGGCCCGCCGGCCTCAGGCGATAGAGCGCCAGCTCGACGCCGTCGCGCCCCACGAGCCTCTCCTTGGCCGGGCCGGGCGTCATGACTCAGCCCTCCCCGCCCTCGACCATGACCGTCACGTCCTCCATCACCGGGTTCGAGAGCAGGTCCTTGGCGAGCTGCTCGACCTGGGCGAGGACCGCCCCGCGGTCGCCACTAGCATCAAGCGAGATGCGCTTGCCGATCCGCACGTTGCTCACGTTGCCGTGCCCCAGGCGGTGCAGCGTGGCCTCCACCGCCCGCCCTTGCGGGTCGAGGATAGACGGCCTGAGCATGACGTCGACCTCCGCCCGGAGCGTTCGGCCGGCCGAAAGGCCCCTGACGTGCTCGCCATGGGCTTGCTCGTAATGAGCGTGCTCGCCGTGCCCGTGGTCATCATGGGCATGCTCACCATGAGCGTGGCCATCCCCGTCGTGCTCGCCGTGACCGTGCCCGAGCTCGTGGTCGCGCCCCGCCACGTGTCGCGCGACGATCTCGTCGTCCCCCTCCACGCTCTGCGATACGCGCCTGAGGACCTCCTGGTAGGCCTCCTCGACCCCGCCGAGGTCACGCCGGAAGCGGTCCTTGTCGAGCTTCTCGCCCGTGGAAGCGTCCCACAGGCGGCACGTGTCGGGGCTGATCTCGTCGGCCAGCACAACGTTGCCGTCGTCGTCGAGCCCGAACTCGAGCTTGAAGTCCACCAGGTCGAGCCCACGCGCCGCGAAGTACGGTTTCAGGAGTTCGTTGACCTCAACGGTCAGCTCGAACATCTCCTCCAAGTCCTCGGGCGAAACGATGCCGAGCGCCACCGCGGCGGCGTCGTTGATGGGCGGGTCGCCCAAGGCGTCGTTCTTGAGGCACCACTCCACCACGACGGGGAACAGCTCGCCCCCCTCGGGCACCCCGTACCGCTGCGCGAAGGAGCCGGCGGCGCGGTTGCGCACGACGACCTCGAGGGGCACGATGGTGACGGCCCTCACGAGTTGCTCGCGTGGCGAGAGCAGCTCCTCGAAGTGAGTCGGGACCCCTGCCCGCGCGAGGAACTCGAAGATGTGCGCCGACACGGCGGCGTTGACCACGCCCTTGTCCTTTACCGTGCCGCGCTTCTGCGCGTTGAACGCCGTGGCGTCGTCCTTGTACTCGACGATGTAGCGCGCCGGGTCGGTGGTTCCGAAGACCTTCTTGGCCTTCCCCTCGTAACGAAGTGCCGTTCGCGTAGGGCTCACGCCTAAATGATAGCAGGCGCTCAGAGGCCGTTACGAGCGAAGATGTCGTCCACGAAGCGGAGGTACCAGCCGGGGTCGAACGCCGCGGCCAGCTGCTCGGCGCTGAGGGGCAGGCCGGGTGCGGCCGCCAGCAGGTCACGCAAGTGTTCGCCCGTCTCCCAGCACCGTAGGCTGGCGTCTTGCACCAAGGAGTAGGCGGCCTCGCGGCTCATGCCTGCCTCGATCAGCAGGTGCAGCACCCTCTGCGAGTAGACGAGCCCATGCAGGGCGTCCAGGTTCTCCGTCACGCGCCGCTCGTGCACCACGAGACCCTCGAGCACGGCGTCAAGGCGCCTGAGGGCGTAGACGGCGAGCATGGTCGTGTCCGGGAGGATCACGCGCTCGGCGGAGGAGTGGCTGATGTCGCGTTCGTGCCACAGAGCGACGTTCTCCAGGGCGGCCTGAAGGTTGGAGCGCATGATCCGGGCGACGCCCATGAGGTTCTCGCTGGCGATGGGGTTCTTCTTGTGCGGCATCGAGGAGGAGCCCGTTTGGCCCTTGCCGAACCCCTCCTGCGCTTCCGCCACCTCGGTGCGTTGCAGGTGCCTGATCTCGAGGGCCACGCGCTCGACGCTGGTGCCGAGGATTGCGAGGGCCGCCATCACCTCCGCGTGACGGTCACGCGCCACCGTCTGGTTGGTGATGGGGTCGGGCGCCAGGCCCAGTGAGCGCGCGACCGCCTCCTCAACTTGCGGCGGCACGTGCGCGAAGGTGCCCACTGAACCCGAGAGCATGGCCACCTCGATGCCCAGCTTCGCGCTCGCCAACCGCCGCTCGTCGCGCTCGAAGGCGGCGGCGAAGTTGAGGAACTTGAGCCCGAACGTCATCGGCTCGGCGTGGACGCCATGCGTGCGACCGATGGCCGGCAGGTGGCGATGGCGCTGGGCGAGGTCGAGGAGCCGCCGATGGACCGCCCGCACCGCCTCCAGGACGGTGTCGAGGGCCCGGCTCAGGATGAGGTTCTGGGCCGTATCGACCACGTCGGTGCTGGTGAGGCCGAAGTGCACGAAACGCGCCCCCTCGCCCAGACGTTCGCTGAGCGCGCGGGTGAACGCGACGATGTCGTGCCGCGTCTCCTCCTCGATCTGGGTCACGCGCGCGGCGAAGGCCTCGTCGAGAGGGTTGGCCAGGGCCGCGCGGCGCAACCCGCCGGCCGTGCCACGGGGCACCTCGCCGAGTTCCTCCCACGCCTCCATGGCCGCCAGCTCGACCTCGAGCCACGTGCGGTAGCGTTCCGCCTCGCTCCACAGGCGGCGCATGTCGGGAGTGGAGTAGCGCTCTAGCATGTGACGGCAAACTACCACGCCCTTTCAGCGTCGGGCACGCGCCTGGCCCCACTAGGCACGGGTCCTGGCCCGCCGAGTCGGCCGGCTACAAGTGGTAGAATCGTGCGTCAGGCCGCTTGCCGGCGCGCGGCACCCAGCAACCACCCTCCGAACCCCGCTTCCGGGGCCCGGGTAGGCCTCCAGCAGGCTCGTGAGGCACCCGTCAGGGGATACCCCCACGGGGCGCTGGTGGGGCGCCGGCCGGCAGGCAACGGAGGTCACGTTGAACGAGGGTCAAGTCGTCGCGGTCCAGATCACGGACGAGATCAAGACGAGCTTCATCAATTACGCCATGTCCGTCATCGTGGAGCGCGCGCTCCCCGACGTTCGCGACGGGCTCAAGCCGGTTCAGCGCCGCATCTTGTTCGCCATGCGGCAGATGGGCCTGGCGTCCAACCGCAAGCACTCGAAGAGCGCCGGCGTGGTCGGCGAGGTCATCGGCAAGTACCACCCGCACGGCGACAGCGCCATCTACGACGCCATGGTGCGGTTGGCGCAGGACTGGAACCTGCGTTACCGGCTGGTGGACGGGCAGGGGAACTTCGGCTCGATAGACGGTGACCCGGCCGCGGCCTACCGCTACACCGAGGCCCGCCTCACCGCCTTCTCCGAAGCCATGCTGGCGGACATCGAGAAGGAAACGGTCTCGTTCCGCGACAACTTCGACGGCCAGCTCCAGGAGCCCACCGTCCTGCCCTCGGCCGTACCGAACCTGCTCGTCAACGGCGCCGCGGGCATTGCCGTGGGCATGGCCACCAACATGGCCCCTCACAACCTGGGCGAGATAGTCGATGCGCTCGTCGCCATGATCCAGAACCCGGCCATCGATACGGCCGAGCTCATGGAGCACGTGCAGGGCCCCGACTTCCCCACGGGTGGCATCATCGGCCGCGACGGCATCAGGCAGGCGTTCGAGACGGGCCGCGGCAGCATCAGGGTGCGTGGCCGGGCGCGGATCGAGGACCACACGCAGAAGGCCGCCATCGTGGTCACCGAGATCCCCTACCAGGTCAACAAGACCTCGCTCATCCAGACGGTGGCGCAGCTCGTTCGCGCCAAGAAGATCGAGGACATCAGCAACATCCGTGACGAGTCGGACCGCCACGGCATGCGCATCGTGTTCGAGGTGAAGCGCGGCGCCATCCCGCAGCTCGTCCTCAACCAGCTCTACAAGTTCACGCAGTTGCAGACGACGTTCGCCGTGAACAACGTGGTCATCGTCGAGAACGCGCCGCGCATCCTCTCCCTCAAGGAGATGCTGCGCTACTACCTCGACCACCGCGTAGTGGTCGTGCGGCGCCGGTCCGACTTCGAGCTGAGGA
Organism: Truepera sp.; assembly: GCA_032027045.1. Taxonomy (NCBI): domain Bacteria; kingdom Thermotogati; phylum Deinococcota; class Deinococci; order Trueperales; family Trueperaceae; genus Truepera; species Truepera sp. The sequence goes on from JAVSMU010000001.1 coordinate 1,988,515, forward strand.
AAGCGCGCGAGCGCGCCCATATCCTCGAGGGCTACCTCATCGCGCTCGACAACCTCGACGCGGTCATCGCCCTCATCCGCGCGTCCAAGGACGGGCCCGAGGCCAAGATCGGCCTCATGCGCGAGTTCGAGCTGTCGGACCCGCAGGCGCAGGCCGTGCTCGACATGCGCCTGCAGCGCCTCACCGGGCTCGAGCGCGAGAAGATCAACGACGAGTACCGCGACCTGCAAGAAGAGATAGCCCGCCTCGAGCTCATCCTCACCGACGAGGTCGAGCTCTGGCGCGTCATCCGCCAGGAGCTGCTCGACGTCAGGAAGCAGTTCGCCGATCCGCGCCGCACGGCCATAACGGACCTGACGGACGACATCGGCAAGGAAGACCTGATCGCCGAGGAGACGGTGACGGTCACGCTCACGCGCGGGGGTTACATCAAGCGCACGGCCATCACGGCCTACCGGCAGCAGGCGCGCGGTGGCCGCGGCGCAACCGCCGCCAAGGTCAAGGAGGACGACGTCAACTCCATCCTCCTCGTAGGCAGCACCCACGACTTCCTCCTCTTCTTCACCGACCGGGGCCGCGTCTACCGCGAGAAGATCTACGACATCCCCGAGTTCGAGCGCGCCGCCCGCGGCAGTCACATCCGCAACCTGCTCCCCCTCACCGAGGGCGAGAACGTGCAGACGGTGCTGTCTCTCAAGAGCCTCGACCGCGACGGCTACTTCGTGTTCGCCACCAAGGGCGGCCTCGTCAAGCGCACGCTCATCCGCGAGTACGGCAACATCAACGTTTCCGGGCTGGTGGCCATCAACCTGCTGGACGGTGACGAGCTGGTCGCCGTGCGCATCACCGACGGCCAGGCCGACATAGTGCTGGGAACACACAAGGGTCAGGCGATCCGCTTCCCGGAGAGCGACGCGCGCGATACCGGGCGCGCCACCCAGGGGGTCATCGGGATCAGGCTGCGCAAGGGAGACGCGGTGGTCAGCCTCGAGGCGATAGCCGAGGGCCAGAAGGAGAACGCCGAGCTGCTGAGCGTCACGGAGCAGGGATTAGGCAAGCGCACCGCGCTCGCCGAGTTCCCCATCCAGGGGCGCGGTGGCCAGGGCGTCATCGGGCACCGCCTCTCGGACCGGACGGGCGCCATGGTCACCCTCGCTCGCGTCACCGGCACCGAGGAACTGTTCGTACTCTCGGAGAACGGCATCCTGATTCGCACCGCGGTCAGCGAGATCAGCTCGTACGGGCGCGCCACCCAGGGCGTCAACATCATGCGCGTGGGCGAGGGCGACGGCGTCGTTGGCGCCATGGTCCTGCCAGGCGAGGACGAGCTCGACAAGATCTGACCCGAACCTCGGGCGCCGCGGTCGGCTGACGGCTTGCCGCGGCGCCGTCTGCGGGGCCCATCACTCCTGGGTTTGCGGGCGGCTCGCGGCCAGACCTGCGGGCGTCTCGCGGCCAGACTTGCGGGCGTCTCGCGGCCAGGCTTATGGGCGTCTTGGTAACATGTCGCGATGCCCATACCCATATGGCTGGACTGCGATCCCGGCCACGACGACGTCATCGCCATCTTCCTGGCCGCGCAGCGTTCCGAGCTCGTCGGCATCAGCGTCGTAAGCGGGAACGCGCCGCTCGCTTTCACCGAGCGCAACGGTCTGATCGCCTGCGAGGTGGCGGGCGTCGCGGCGCCGCTTCACGTCGGCGCCGCCAAGCCGCTCGTCAGACCCGCCGAGCACGCCGAATACATCCACGGGGAGACGGGCCTGGACGGCCCGACTATCCCGTCCATCACTCTCGAGGCCGCCAGGATGCCGGCCGTCAGGGCACTGCTCGACGCGGCGGAGAAGCGCGACGACCTGTGGCTCGTAGCGATAGGCCCGCTCACGAACGTGGCACTGGCGCTGATGCTCGAGCCCGCCCTGGCAACACGCCTCGAGGGCATCAGCATCATGGGTGGCGCTTACGGCCCGGGCAACGTCACCGCGGCGGCGGAGTTCAACATCTGGGCCGACCCGGAGGCGGCGCAGATCGTGTTCGAATCGGGCGCCAACCTCGTGCTGGCCGGGCTCGACGTCACCCACCAGTTCATGATGGGGCGCGGCCGCATAGCCCAAATAAGGGCGTTGGGCACGCGGACCGCGGAGTTCTCGGCCGATCTCCTCGACTACTTCGCGGCTGCTTACGGCCGCTCCTACGGCGGGACCCCACAGGGCCCGCTGCACGACCCCTGCTCCGTCCTGGCCGTCACCGACCCGGAACTGTTCGAGTCCGAGGCCCGCCATGTGGTGGTGGAGTGCGCGGGCGAGCACACCCGGGGCATGACGGTCATCGACAGGCGCACCGGCCCCCGCGTGCAGGAGCCGAACACCAAGCTGCTTACGAAGGTCGACGACGAGGCCGCCTTCCAGGTCCTCATGGAAGCGCTGGGGGCCTCCAGATGAGACCCCGCACCGGTGGCGCCCGTGGCCCGCAGGCGGTCAGTAAAAGCATGGTCGAATTCCGCCACGTAACCAAGACCTACCCGCGCACGCACACGCACGCGCTGAAGGACGTCGACTTTCACATCGCCAAGGGCGAGTTCGTTTACGTTACCGGCCACTCGGGGGCCGGGAAGTCGACGCTGCTCGCGCTGATGCTCAGACGCATCGTGCCCACCGAGGGCACGGTCGCGGTGGCGGGCAACGACGTCTCGCGGCTGCCGGAATCGCGCTTGCCATACCTGCGGCGCAGCATCGGCATGATCTTCCAGGACCACCGCCTGTTGGGGCACCTCTCTGCACTCGAGAACCTCACGTTCGCGCTGCGCGCCGTCGGGGCGCGCGGGAACCACGAGCAGCGCGCCATGACCGCCCTACGGCAAGTGGGCCTGGCGCATAAGCGCAAGGCGTTCCCGATCGAACTCAGCCTGGGCGAACAGCAACGCGTGGCCGCCGCCCGCGCGCTGGTGACAGACGCGCCGTTGCTCCTCGCGGACGAACCCACGGGCAACTTAGACCCCGACACCGCCCTCGAGATCATGGAACTCCTCGACGACATCAACCTGCGCGGCACGACCATCCTGCTCGCCACCCACGCCAGAGACCTGGTCGACAGCTACAAGCGCCGCACCCTGGTGCTGCGCAACGGCGAACTGGTTCGCGACGACGCGCGTGGCGGGTACTCGCTGTAGGGCTTGCTCAGAGCTGCATGACGCTGAAATCGAGCCGGTCGTCGTCCAGCAACAGCTCCATGAACTGCAGCTTCCCCAAGGCGTCGATCATGGCGAAGCCGTTCTCGCGGTCGACGTAGACCCCCTCTTTCATCACGGTGTGGCCGTAGACCCCGAAGCGGTGGCCCGCCTGCTTGACCAGCTCCGGCTTGTTGAACCACCACGACTTGGTGTCGGGGTCGTGATAGAAGAAGTCGTCGAACACCTGCATGCCCGGCAGTGGCCCCGCGTGGGCGAACTGGACGCCATGGAAGACGACCTCCCTGGGCATGGCGCCGAACCACTCCTTGAGGTCGGCGGGTAGCTCCAGGCCACCCTTGGACGGGTCGAACTCGACGTGGTTCATGCCGCCCCGCGTGGAGAGCTGGTAGCGGTGGTCGCGCGCGGCCTCGTCGTGGTTGCCGAGGATGACCGAGACGTTGCCACCCGCCTGATCGACGTAGCGCTTGAAGCGGTACAGCTCACGGATCTGCGCCTTGGCCGCCCGCCTCAGGTGATCGGAGTCGGTCGGGTCGTAGGGCTCCTCACCCACCGCGTTGGCGTAATCACGGGCCTCCTTGTAGTGGACCAGGTCGCCGACGCAGACCACCTTGTAGCGCCCCTCTATCACGGCTTGGGTGGGTTCAAGCGTGGGGGTGGCGGCCGCGGCGGCCTTGAGGACGCGCCACAACTCCGGCCACTGCCCGTGCACGTCGCCGATGGCGATCACCTTGATCACGCCCCGCTCCCGCCGGCTAGCCGACTGGCGCGCGTCACGTCGCCTCCGCCCCGCTCTTCAGCAGCGCACGCAGGCGGCCGTACAGTTCGCGAGACTCCTCCGCCGTGCTGCCGTAGCCGTTGTAACGAACGACCAGTCGCGCGGCTTCCCTGCCCTGCCCGGCGGCCTTGAGGCGCTCGACCAGCCGTTCGATGACCTCATGTCCGGAGTTCTGGACCACAGCAACGCCGGCGAGCCGTTGGGTAGCGTCCGCCGACAAGGTCTCATCGTCGGGCGGTGCCGTGGCGGCGCCGACGCCGATGCCTCCTTGCGCCGAGCCGGAGGTGGCTGCTTGCGCAGTCTGCCCCGTGGCGGGACGGCCGGCCGAGGGAAGGCCCTCGGGAAGGTGCGCGACGCCAACCGGTTCGGGCTCGTACAGCGGCACCTGGGCCTCGGGGTCGTAGTCGACCCAGTAGCTCGGGTCATGTGTAGCGAACGGAAGGCGAAGGCCGAAGAGCTCGGCGCAACGCGCCAGCACGACCGCGGCGGCGCTTTCGGGGTTCACGCCGGCCGCGTTCACCACCTCGGCCCTGGTGACACCCGAGAGTGTGAGGTTGCCGACCAGGGCGGCGGCACCCAGGGGTGCGAGGGTGAACGACCAACCCCCCGCTCCATGGGCCTGGTCGAGGCGTCTGACCACGGCCTCGCGGTCTGCGTACGCTTCGAGCCTGGCTCTGCCGGCGGAGTCCAACTCGGCGACATGCCACCGCAGGGCTTCTGGGGCCATCGGCATGGTCGGGCTGGCACCGGCTTCGGGCTGCACGACAGCACTATATCAACGCCCCCAGCGGCCACGACGGGAAGGAAACCACGCTTGGCAAGCGCGTGAGGGGCCGAGCCCACGTTGCGGTAATGTGATGCCATGTTCTCCTTCCGCGCCGCCAAGAAACGTGCAGGCGTGCCGCAAGCGCTGCACTCCACCACCCTTTCGAGGCTGCTGCCGGCACTCCTCTCGTCGCTGGCGATCGCCTTGAGCGTCGCGCTGGCCCAGTCCGTACCCATGGTCGGGCTCGACGCCTTCGATTACGAGGTAGGGGACGTACTGCACCTGACCGGTGACAACCTGGGTCCCGGCGACGCCTACCGCGTGTCGGTCGGCCCGGTTGGCAGCGCCCCGCTCGTGAGCGTGGAGCGAGCCGACGCCTCGGGCTCGATCAGCTACAGCACCAGCCTCGAGGCACCGGGCGATCACATCGTCCACGTGGAAGGGCCCGGGCTGAACGCGAGCTTCACGGTCTCCGTTGCGCCCAAGGCCGGCCAGTCCGGCACACCGCCGCCAGTCCGCACGCCGGAACAGTCGCAGGAGCCGAGCAGCACGGAACCGTCGCAGCAGCCGGGCAGCCCGGGAACGTCACAGCCGCCCGCAGTCACGGGCGAGCCAGGAACGCCCGAACAACCGGGAGCCGCGCCGCAGGGGCCGGTTCCCACACCTCCGGCCTCCGCCGAGCCGAACTCACAGGAACCCGGCGACCAAGGGGCTCAGGGCACCCCTGGCAGCGTGCCCGGGAGCGCCGCGAGCGGGGCTTACCCTACGGCGCAGCTCGTCGACGGCTCCGTGGAGGGGGTACGGGGCGGTGAGACCGTGTGGTCGCTCAGCTTCCCGCCCCGCAGCGGCGAGACGGCGGGACTGCTTCAGAAGGGCCTCGACGTATACGTCGGCCACGGGAACGCCGTGCTGCTCATCGACGCGCGCACCGGGGTAGTCCAGAAGCGCCACCGCCTCCCCGCTCAGGTGTCCGCCATCTCCTTGTCGGGCGGAGTACCGCTGGTCACCCTCAGCTATTCCAACGGCGCCGAGGGCCGCGCGGCCATCCTGTCCACTGGTCCGGAGGACGCCGAGCCGTTCGATGTCGACCCGGACCTCTACGGCTGGCTTCGCAACGAGGCCGCCGTGGCAGATCCGGCCTCGCGCCTCCAGCAGGATCCCACCAACCCCTGGCTATACCTCGAGGCCATGCGCTCCGCGGCGCCGGGCAGTTCCGAGGAGTCCAAGGCGCTCGAAGGGGCCCAATCCAACGCCGTCACGTTCTACGAGCGGGCGCAGCTCGCCCGCGAGTTGATGCGCTTCTCACCACCTCACCGCGAGGCGGCCGCTACGGCCATGTATGGCGCCTTCGACGACTTCGTCGCCCGCGGCTACCGCCCGGAACTCCTCTTCGATCGAGATCTGGCACAAGCCTACGGTTTCCCCCTGGACGCCCTCGAGTCGGCCCTTGGCAAGGGCGACATGCAGGCTGCCGCGTTCTGGGCCGAGAGGGTGTACCTGCTCGCCACCCCGGCCGTTCCCGAGACGCAGGCAGCGCTAAGGGAGTATTCCTCCTACCTGAGAGTGGACGGCCAGCGCGAGGCCGCCGACCAATGGCTCGAGCGCTCACGCGAAGGCGCCGGCTTCGGCCTGGCGTCCGCCATCCGGAAGGTAGCGCTAGACGTGGGCCGCACGGGCTGGTACGGCGTCGCGGCGCTGTTGGTGGCGCTCCTGGCGCTCTACGTGGCCCTCGCCGCCAAGTACTGGCGCCCACAGTCCCTCAACCTTCGCCGCCAGTCGAGCAAGGGGGGTGGAGCGCGCTTCTTCTTCCTCCGCTACGCCACCTTCACCGAGAGGCTGGTGGCCGTGCTCCTGCTCATCGCAGCCGCGTGCCTCGCGTCGCTTCAGGGGTGGGCTCGAGATGGCGACACGCTGCCGGCGGCCTGGGGCTCAGGCTCCCTGGAGTCGGTGCCGGCACTCGACGCGCTGGCCCGCATGCCGGAAGACGGCGCCGACATGGCGTTCGTTCGGGGCTACGCCGAGCAGACCTCCGGCGCCGAAGACCCTGCCGCCGAGGCCTACCGCAGCGTGCCTAACGTGGCAGCGGCGGTCAACAACCTGGGCGTGTTGTTGGACGACCCCTCGCTCTTCCGCCGTGCACTGGACTTAGAGCCAGGGTTGCCGGCGGCGGCCTTCAACCTCGGCCAGGGCAGCAATCCGTCGCGTCTGATGGCGACCTTCGCCCCCGACATGAAAGCGTTGGTGGTGCCCGACGAATCGCGGCTCCGTAGCGCGGTGGCCGGTTCGTTCCAGACCGCGCTGGCCTCGGTGTTCACCAACCCCTGGCAGACCCTCACCGGGGTGGCCGGCGTGGGACTGGCGCAGTGGTTATGGCTCGTCGTCGTCGTGGCGTTCCTACTGTTGACGCTCGTCAACGTGGTCATGCTCGTGCTGCCGCGCCCCCGAGTCGCGCGCAACGCCCCCCGCACGCCGCTCTATCACCTGCTGGCCATCCTGCTGCCGGGCACGGGGCAGGCGGACGAGTTGTGGGGAGTGCTGCTGTCGGTGCCGTGGGCGATCTTCGGTGTCGACCTGCTGCTGCATTACATGCCCCTGGGCGTGGGTCCGGCGATGGGCCTGATGACGGACCTGATCGCGCTTGGCGTCATCTACCTCGTGAACCTGGTCGCGTTCCTCGTCGAGTTCGGCTCGTACCAGCGGAGGATGCGGGCGTTGCGGGCCAACGACCCCGAAACGGCCCGCGCTTACGGCATGAAAGCGGGCTGACCGGGTCCGCGTGCCGGCCGAGCAACGCCCGGCGCTGACGGGGTATGCCCTCGTCGCGCTCGCAGCACTCTTGTGGGCGCTCCTCGGGGTGTTCTCCAAGAACCTGCTGGCGGCGGGAATCGGCGCCATCGAGATCGCCTTCTGGCGCGCCGCCCTGGGTGGCGCGCTGTTCGCCGTACACGCTTCCATCGAGGGACGCCTGCGCCTCCTGAGACGCTCCGACGCCTTGGCGTTCGTGGCGTTCGCGCTGGTGGGCGTCACGCTCTTCTATACGGCCCTCAACCTGGCCATCGACGCCGGGGGAGTGAGCCTCGCGTTCATCCTGCTCTACTCGGCGCCCGCCTTCGTGGCGGTTCTCGCCGCGATCTTCCTCGCCGAGAGGCTCACGCCGCTCAAGGCCGCGCTCGTGGGCATGTCGATCTTGGGCGTGGTCCTCGTCGCTCAAGGCGGGGAGTCGGGCATGATCGTCAGCGTCCGCAGCGTGACGTGGGGCCTCGTCGCCGGGGCCTCTTACGCCAGTTATTACCTGTTCGGGAAGTGGGTGTTGCGGCGTTACAGACCCGCCACGATCTACGCCCTCGTGCTGCCACTCGGCGCCCTGGGCCTGGCTCCTTTCACCCCGTTCGCCGCCATCAAGGGCGCGACTCTCGAGACCTGGGCCTACCTGCTGCTCATGGCCGGGCTGTCCACCTACGTCGCGTACTTCGTTTACTACACGGGTCTGAAGCGCGTCGAGGCGTCACGCGCGGTGCTCGTGGCCACCATCGAGCCGGTGGTGGCAGCGGGGCTGGCGGCTTGGCTCTTCGGCGAGCGCCTTGGTGTTCTCGGCATCATCGGGGGCGCACTCGTCGTCGGCGCCGCCATGCTGTCGGCACTGCCCCCGCGCCCTGGACGACCAGGAACGAGGAGCGCCGCGACCCGCCCGCCCGGGCGTTGACGACACCCGAAACCGGTGCTATGGTTGCATCGTTATCAACGCGCATGCATAAGCATCCGTTCGGTAACTCACCCCGACGAGAATGCCGAGCACTCCGCTTCCCCACCACTCGAGTAACCCGAACAACCGACGAGCCAGACGCGGCTGAGAGCGTTGGCACCTACCTGGGACGGCCGTTCCATGGTGGCTGCCGGCCTGCTCGGCCGCCACGTTGCATGGCGGAAGTGCATGCGAACATTACGAAGGCAAGGACGAGGAACCACGTTAGGAGAGCACCGTGAGCAAGGGCAAGCCGAAAGCAGTCGATAAGGTCGTACTGGCCTATTCGGGGGGTCTCGACACCTCCGTGATCCTTCACTGGATCAAGGCCACGTACGGCGCCGAGGTAGTGGCGTTCACCGCCGACATCGGCCAAGGTGACGAGGTGGCCGAAGCCAAGGCCAAAGCGCTGCGCACGGGCGCGGTGGCGGCATACGCCGTCGACCTGCAGGAGGAGTTCGCGGCGGAGTTCGTCTTCCCGGTCCTGCGGGCCGCAGCGATCTACGAGGGCTACTACTTGCTCGGAACGTCGTTCGCCAGGCCGCTGATCGCCAGGAAGATGATCGAGATAGCGGAGTCGGAGGGCGCAGACGCCGTCGCCCACGGCGCGACGGGCAAGGGCAACGACCAGGTCCGCTTCGAACTCTCGGCCTACGCCCTCAAGCCCGATGTCCGCGTGATAGCCCCCTGGCGTGAGTGGAACCTCCGCGGCCGCGAGGACTGCATAGCGTACGCCAAGGAACACGGCATCGACGTGCCCGTCACCAAGGAGAAGCCCTACTCCACCGACGCCAACTCGTTCCACATCTCCTACGAGGGCGGCGTCCTCGAGGACCCGTGGGTCGAGCCGCCACGCGGCATGTGGAAGCTGACCGTCGACCCGGAGGAGGCGCCCAACGAAGCTCAGGTCGTCACCGTGTCATTCGAGAACGGTAACCCCGTCGCCATCGACGGCGAGCGCCTCTCGCCGGCGCGGCTCCTCGCCAAAGCGAACGCCATCGCCGGAAGGCACGGCGTGGGCCGGGCCGACATAGTGGAGAACCGCTTCGTGGGCATGAAGTCGCGCGGTTGTTACGAGACGCCCGGCGGCACGCTGCTGTTCCACGCGCACAAGGCCGTCGAATCGCTGGCGCTGGACCGTCAGGTATTGCAACTTCGCGACGAGCTCGTTCCCCGTTACGCGGCGGCCGTGTACAACGGCTTCTGGTTCGCACCCGAGCGGTTGGCCATGCAGAACCTGATGGACGACATCCAGCAGGTCGTTACGGGCGACGCCCGCCTCAAGCTCTACAAGGGCGGGGTAAGCGTGCTCGGCCGCCGTTCGCCCAACAGCCTCTACCGCCAGGACGTCGTGACCTTCGAGGAGGACCACGTCTACGACCAGGCCGACGCCGACGGCTTCATCAAGCTAAACGCCCTGAGGCTCAGGATCGCCCGGCAGTTGAGCACCGAGGCGAGGGGCTAGCCGGACGTGGCGAGCGCCGCCGTACTCCCCAAGAAGCCCGGGGCCGACTACGCGCAGCCGCGGTTGCGTGAGGCCACAGCCGCCGACGCCGACGGGCTGGCCCGCCTGTACGCCGCGGCCCGGCCGGAGAAGGGCGTCAGCGCCGCCGGGCTACGCGAATGGCTCGGGCTTCACAACGCCCTGCTGGTGGAGAACGACGCGGGCAAGGTCCTCGCGGCCCTCAGGTACGGCGAGGAGGGCGAAGGCTGGCGCCTGGACCCCATCGTCACGCACCCCGACCACCGGGGCCAGGCCTACGGCCGCTGGCTGATGACCACCCTCGAGGCCGACGCCATCCGCACCAACGTGCCGTTCCTCGCCGTCACGCTCAGTAATCCCGAGGTGCTGCCGTATTACCGGCGTCTGGGCTACGTCGCTGCCGGCACCGATCCGCTCGCCCTCGTGAAACGCGTCGGTGGGATGTGGCAGCGGCACGGCGGTGGCGCATGAGCAAGGACGGCGGCAAGCCCGACACTCGCATGTGGGGTGGGCGCTTCGACGAGCCCACCGACGCCCTCGTCCAGCGCGTCAACTCGTCCGTCTCCGTCGATTCGGCGATGGCCGAGGAGGACCTGCTCGGCTCGCTGGCCCACGCGCGCATGCTCACTCACCAGGGCATCCTCACGCAGGAGGAGGGCGAGGCCATCGCCGCCGGCCTGCATGAACTCCTCACCGAAGTGAGGGCCGGCAAGGTGGAGTGGCTCGATGAACTGGAAGACGTTCACATGAACCTCGAGTCGCTCCTCACCCAGCGCCTGGGGCCCTTGGGCGGCAAGCTTCACACGGCCCGCAGCCGCAACGACCAGGTGACCACCGATGCCCGCCTCTACCTGGCCCGCAAGGGCGGCGAACTGCGCGGCCTGCTCGTGGAGCTCAGGCGCCTGCTCGTGAACCTCGCGCGCGATCACATAGACGTCGTGATGCCCGGCTACACCCACCTGCAGGTGGCGCAGCCGGTGCGCTTCTCGCACCACCTGCTCGCGTACCACGAGATGTTCAAGCGCGACCAGGGGCGCCTCGAGGATGCCCTTGCTCGCGCCGACGTCTCGCCGCTGGGCGCCGGTGCGCTGGCAGGAACGACCTTCCCCATCGACCGCCACATGACCGCGCGGCTGCTCGGTTTCCGCGACGTTGCCGCCAACTCGCTGGACGCCGTCTCCGACCGCGACTACATGCTCGAGACGCTGTCGGCACTGGCCATCTTGATGATGCACCTCTCGCGCTTGAGCGAGGAACTGATCCTCTGGTCGTCGGCCGAGTTCGCCTTCGTTACCCTCAGCGACGCCTACACGACCGGCAGTTCCATCATGCCGCAGAAGAAGAACCCGGACGTCTGCGAGCTGGTGCGCGGCAAGACGGGGCGCGTCTACGGCTCGTTGGTCGGACTCCTCACGGTCATGAAGGGGCTGCCGCTGGCCTACAACAAGGACATGCAAGAGGACAAGGAGGGCCTGTTCGACGCGCTGGGCACGGCGATCGACAGCGTCCGGCTCTACCTCGGGATGCTGCCCGGGATCAAGGTCCACTCAGCGCGCATGCGCGAGGCTGCCGGGCGCGGTTACTCGAACGCCACCGACCTCGCCGACTACCTGGTGCGCCAAGGCCTGCCGTTCCGGGACGCGCATCACGTCGTCGGTCGGCTGGTGGGTCTGGCCGTGAGGCGCGGCGTGGCGCTCGAGGAGTTGCCCTTGTCCGACCTCAGGGCCGAAGACGAGCGCATCGGGCCCGACGTGTTCGACGCCCTGCGCCTGGAGTCGGTGGTGGACGCGCGCGACTCGTACGGCGGAACTGCCCGCCGGCGCGTGTTGGAGCAGGTGGCCGCCGCGACGGGCGACCTCGACCTGGAAACAGCCCGCGGTTGGCCGCGGGCGCAGGAGGAGCAAGAGTGAATCAGATGGCTGGTTCCACCCCCCCGCAGAACACCGAGTCCCGTGCCGGGACGGACGAGCGCGAAGCCCTGCACCTCGACGTGCGTCCCGCCCGCGCCGAGGACGTGCCACTCATCTTCGAGAACATCGGCTACTGGGCCAGCCAGGGGCGCATGCTGGTACGGCCCATGCAGAACATCTTCGAGAACCTGCGCGACTTCTTCGTCGCCGAAGTCGACGACGGCAGCGGTCCGCGCTTCGCCGGCAACGGCGCCATGCACATCCTCTGGGGCGACATCGCCGAAGTCCGCGGGTTGGCGGTGGCGCCAGGCGTGCGCTCCCGCGGCGTCGGCCGCTCCCTCGTGGCCGCCTGCGAGGTAGAGGCGCGCCGCCTGGGGATCCCCGTGCTGTTCGCCTGGACCTACGAGGTGGAGTTCTTCGAACGGTGCGGCTTCACGCTCATCGACAAGACCCGTGACCTGCACCCTCGCGTCTGGTCCGAATGCCTGCGCTGCCCCTTCTACGTCGGCTGCAACGAGAACGGGGTCGTGAAGCGCCTGAGCGGCATCCCCATGCCCCGTAACCTGCCCACCCCGCCCCCGGCACAGGTGCCGCCCGGTATCCCCTGAACCGGCCGCGCCACGGTTATGCTGGCGGGCGTGTTCGACCCTCGTTCAACCACGGCCGGCCCGCCGGAGTTGCGCCACACCCGCCTCGATCACGTGGGCATCGCGGTGCCGCACCTGGGTGAGGGCGCCGCGCCCTACGAGCTTCTCGGCCTGCAACGCGAGGGGCCCGACGAGCACGTGCCCTCCCAAGACGTGACCGTGCGCACCCTGCGGGCGGGCGACGTGCTGATCGAGTTGCTGGCGCCCCTCTGCGACTCCGGAACCTTGGCGCGGTTCCTCGCCAGGCGGGGTCCGGGGCTGCACCACCTGGCGTTTCGGGTCGACGACATCGAGGGGGAGCTGGCGCGGCTGGCGGGCGAGGGCGTGCCCCTGCTCGACTCCACCCCGCGGCCGGGCATCCACGGGACCAGGGTCGCCTTCCTGCACCCGCGCTTCGGCGACGGCGTCCTCATCGAACTGGTCGAGCACCCGCGCACCTGATGCCCGATGCCGGCCCTGGGCGCCAGTTCCCCTGGCGCCGCCGCCCGACGTGGCTCAGATGGGTCGGCTGGAGCGCGGCCGTGGCCTGGGCCGCGTTCCTGTTCCTGCAGTCCAGCTCGTCTACCGCCGGCTCGTTCCTCGCCGCGTTCCCGCCCGGAAGCGACAAGGTCGTGCACGCCATGGCGTTCGGCCTGCTGGGCGCGCTCGTCGCCCTGGGTAGCGGCAACCCGGTCCTGGCCGTGGTGTGCGCCTTCTTGTACGGCGCCTCGGACGAGATCCACCAGTGGTTCGTGCCTGGCCGCGCCTCGGAGGTGCTCGACCTCGTGGCCGACACGCTGGGGGGCGCCATCGGCGCTCTCGCCGTGGAGTTTCTGGCGCGCAGGCGCTACTTCAAGTCATTAGAATGACGCCATGAGCGAACATTCTCCCGCCCCTCGTGGCCCGCGCCTGGTGATCGTCGGCGCCGGCAAGATGGGGGGCGCGGTACTTCGGGGCGCACTGGCGGCGGGCGCTCTTCGAGCAGACGAGGTCGCCATCTTCCATCCCGACTCCAAGCGGCTGGCCGCACTCAGCGAGGAGTACGGCGTGGCGGGCGTAGACGACGCCGGCCTGCACGACGCCAAGAACGTGCTCCTCGCCGTCAAGCCGCAGTCGTTCGCCAAGGTGGCTCCCATCGTCGCCCAGCGTCATGCCTCGTTCATCTCGTTGATGGCCGGGGTCACGGCGGAGAGCATCGCTCGGCGCGTGGGCTCGATGCGCGTGATCCGCGCCATGCCGAACCTCGGCGCCGGCCTAGGGGTTGCCGCCACGGCGCTGGCATGGTTGCCCGAGGCCAGGCCGGAGGACGTGAGCATGGCGCGCGAGTTGTTCGGCGCGGTCGGGCGCGTGTACGACCTGCGCGAGGACCTCTTCGACGCGTTCACCGGCATGGCCGGCTCCGGGCCCGCCTACGTGGCCGTCGTAGCCGAGGCGCTGGCCGACGGCGGCGTGAGGGTAGGGCTCGACCGCAGCTTGGCACGAGACGTCGCCCGACAGGTCCTGCTCGCGTCGGCCAGGTTGCTGGAAACGAAGCATGCGAGCGAGCTCAAGGACGAAGTCTCCTCCGCGGGCGGCACGGCCATCGCGGGCGTGCGCACGCTCGAGCGGCACCGCCTGCGTTTCGCCCTGATGGCCGCCATCGAAGAGGCCACGAAGCGAGCCGGCGAGCTCAGCCAGGAGAACGGCAAGTGAACCTGCGCGTCCTGCTTGCCTTGACCGTTGTCGGCCTGGTCGGCTTAGCGGGCGCCCAGGACTACTACCCCTCGGAGGCCGGCTACAGCTGGACTTACTCGTCCGGCGAGACCCAGCTCCTGAGCGGCCCGCGTGACCTGCAGGGCCGCAGCGTCATGGTCCTCACGCATTACCTCCAGGGTGTGCCGGTTTCTGAGGATTACCTCGACTACGGCCCGCAAGGAGTCACCAGTTACGGCTCGGCCTCGGGCGGTCAGGTCTTCACCTACGACCCGCCCATACTGGTCTATCCACCGAGCCCGCTGGCTCCCGGCACGAAGTGGACGAGCACCACCCAGTTACCTGCCTTCAGCCTCACGCTCGATTCGCAGGTGGTAGGCCTGCGCGGCGTGGCCACCGCGGCGGGCCGCTTCAATGCCCTCTTGATCAGGCAGACGACCCTCACCAGTAACGGCGGTCAGACCAAGCTCGACATCTTCTTCGTGCCGACCGTGGGGATCGTCCGCTTCGTCACGGAGGACGGCACCGTCATCGACCTCATCGAGAAGAGCTTCTAGGCCCGCGGCACGACCCGCGCCCACAGTGCATCGAACGTGCCCTCACGCAGCGCCGCCCGGATGTCCTCCATGAGCCGCGCCATGAAGCGCAGGTTGTGGACGGTCGCCAACTGCGGCCCCAGCGATTCTCCGGCCTTGAACAGGTGGCGCAGGTAGGCGCGGCTGAAGTTGCCGCAGGTGTAGCAGTCGCAGCCCTCCTGGATGGGGCCGAGGTCGGTCCGGAAACGCGCGTTGATGATGTTCAGGCGCGAGGCGCGCGCGCCCGGCTCGACCGGGGCCCAGTCCGGACGCACCAGTAGGCTGCCCGTTCGGGCGTTGCGGGTGGGCATCACGCAGTCGAAGGTATCGATGCCGCGGGCGACCGCCTCGAAGATGCTGGGCACGTCGCCGATGCCCAGCAGGTGCCGCGGTTTGGCCGGGGGTAGTAGCGGGAGGGTCCAATCGAGGATCCGGTACATGTCGGCCCTGGTGGACCCCAGGTTGCCGCCGATCGCGATGCCGTCGAAGCCCATGCCGCCTACCACCTGCGCGCTCTCCACGCGTTGATCCTCGAAGGCGCCCCCCTGGACGATGCCGTATAGCGCCTGCGGGTAACCGTGGAGGGCTACACCGGCCTTGAACGCCGCCAGGCTCCGCCGCGCCCAGCGGTGGGTGCGCTCCAGCGACTTGCGCGTGTAGGCCTCGTCGTGGAGCGGGCTGGTGCACTCGTCGAAGGCCAGGACGATGTCGGCGCCCAGCTTGCGCTGCACCCCGATCGACGTCTCCGGGTCGAAGCGGTGCTTCGAGCCGTCGATGTGACTCCTGAACTCCACCCCGTCCTCGTCGACCTTCACCATGCCGGTCCTCGAGGCGAGCCGCCTCTGGCCGGCACCAGCGTCCTCACCGGGGAAGATGCTGCCGATCTTGCCCACGCCGTGCTCGATCGAGGCGCCCAGGGAGAACACCTGGAAACCTCCCGAGTCGGTGAGGATGGGCCCGTCCCAACCCATGAAGCGGTGGAGGCCTCCGTGGGCCGCCACTACGTCGGCGCCGGGTCGCAAGTAGAGGTGATAGGTGTTGGCGAAGAGTAACTGGGTGCTCGTGTCCACCACGGCGCCGGGTGTGAGCCCTTTGACCGCGGCTTGGGTACCCACGGCCACGAAGGCCGGGGTTTGGACGGGTCCGTGGGCGGTGACCAGCGTCCCGGTTCGCGCGGCCCCGCGCCGTAGGGTCACCTCGAAGCTCAGGCCGCCCTCGGGCACGGTCGTTAGCGTGTTGGCGTTCGGTTCCGACATGGTCGCGCCTTGCGCAGGCCCGTAATGCTACCAGACGGACTTGGAAGGGATTTCACGCTCGCTTACGCGTACCGTGCTAAGATTCAGCCGTAGGGGTTTCGGCCCCTAGCTTGGACGCTGAGAAACCTGGCTCGTAAATGGGCGCTTGAGTCAGGTGGAGCGAGTAGCGCAACCGGCCAAGGTGAGTGTCCCCTCATCTACTCAAGCCGTCAACGTCCGAGCGCGGGTTCTCACGTGGCCCGCAGCCCGAGTCGTTCGGGCACCGAACCGCACTGGCCACGACCGGCCTCGGCGGGTCGGACTTGGAAGCTATGAAGTCTGTTCTGCATTTGGGCGCTTGGAACAGATGGAGCGAGTAGCGCAACCGGCCAAGGGACTGTCGTCTACGCCACCCTAGGGGTGACCGTTAGAGCAACGGCCGAGCAGGCGCCCCAGGACCGAGAGGTCCGGGGATGCGATGACCGAACGGCTTGAGGCAAGAAGCAGGTACGCTCGCTGCAGGCGCCACTCACGCGCCCGCTCGGTGTCCGCCCGCGCGGCCCTATCGGCCCTCGCGGCCGCTTTCCTGCTCAATGCCTGCAACAGTGCCCTGGAACCAGCCCCGAGTGTCCCACACGGTATGACCGATCAGAACCTGGAGAGCACCGCCATGTTCGGCGCCTTCACGTACGGCGGCATCTGGCAGGGCATGGAGCCGGTGCTCAGGCTGGAGATGAACCTTGGACGGCGGCTCGACGTCGTGCACTGGTTCACCAACTGGGAGAACCCCTACTTCCCCGAACTGGTCGCCATGGCGTCGCAGGGCGGTCGTAGGCCGATGATCAGCTGGCAGAACCACCATCAGTCGACCGCCGACATCGCCGCGGGCTTGTACGACGATTACATCCGCGGTTGGGCGCGTGGCGCCGCCACCGCCCCCGGCGTCCTATACGTCAGGCTTTTCCCGGAGATGAACGGCAGTTGGACGCCCTGGAACGGCGATCCGGACACGCTGGTGGCGGCATGGCGCCGCGTGGTCACGCTGTTCCGGCAGGAGGGTGCGTCGAACGTCCGCTGGGTCTTCAGCCCCAACGTGACCGATTCGCCCCGTACGCCGGAGAACGCCATGGAGCGCTACTATCCCGGCGACGACTACGTGGACGTCCTCGCGCTCGACGGCTACAACTGGGGTGACACGCTGCCGGAGGTCGGGTGGCGTTCGTTCGGCGACGTGTTCCGCGCCGGCTACGACCGCATCACGGCGCTGGGCGATCAGCCCGTCTGGCTGGCGGAACTGGCGAGTTCGGACGAGGGCGGCGACAAGAGCGCCTGGGTGCGCGACATGTTCGCCACGACCGGCTTCGGCCGCATCGAGGCCCTGGTCTGGTTCAACGAAGATAAGGAAGCCGACTGGCGCATAGACTCCGACACCGCCACCTTGGAGGCGTTCCGAGCATCGTTGGCAGTCGGCACCACCACCGCCTCTGCGCGCTGACGCCCGGTCCGGCAACGCCCGGCCGGCGGCTTGAGTAAGACCACCGACAAGTGCTAGCTTCGTGAGGTATCTCACAGCGGATCCCGTTCCGCCGAAGCGAGCTGCGACTTGACCTTGCACTTTTCGACGAATGCCTTGCCCAAGGGCCCTCCTGGGCCCGGAAGGACGCTCTTGCGCTTGGTGCTCGCCGTCGCTTTCGTTGCGGCCGTCGTCACCGGGTGTTCCGAGCCGCCCGCGGCGCGCAGCGTGAGAGAGGCCGGCGGGCGGCCGGCCATAGGCGCCTTCGTACCCTCCGGGGTGTGGAACGACCTTGGTCCCCTGAAAGACCTCGAGCGCCGCGTGGGAGGGACCTTCGCCGTTGCCCACTGGTACACGTCATGGGACGTGCCCTACGACCCCGTCCCGGTGAACGACCTGCTTTCCCACGGGCGCACGCCCCTGGTGACCTGGCAGTCGCATACGCAGACGCCCGCCGACATAGCCGCGGGGCGGTACGACGCCTACATCAGGGCCTGGGCACGTGGGGTCGGCGCCGCTCCCGGAACCGTATACGTTCGGCTCTTCCCCGAGATGAACGGTGAGTGGACGCCCTGGAATGGCGACCCCGAGGCTCTGAAGTCGGCGTGGAGGCACGTCGTGAGCGTGTTCCGCGCCGAGGGGACCGCCAACGTGCGTTGGGTGTTCACCCCTAACGTCACCGACGAGCCCCGGACCAAGGAGAACGCGATGGAGCTCTACTACCCGGGTGCCGAGTTCGCCGACGTCATCGGGTTGGACGGCTACAACTGGGGCACCGCCAGACCGGCGATAGGGTGGCGGACGTTCGACGAAGTCTTCGAGTCCGGCTACGAACGCATCACGAAGCTCGGTGACCAGCCCGTCTGGTTGGCAGAGGTCGCGTCCAGTGAACAGGGCGGCGACAAGGCCGAGTGGGTCGAAGACATGCTCCTCTCCACGGCTTTCCCGCGGGTAGCGGCCATGGTCTGGTTCAATGAAAACAAGGAGACCGACTGGCGCATCGAGAGCTCCGTCGGCTCCCTGGAGGCGTTTCGCAACTACTTCGCCTCGCACGCCACGGAACCCACCGAGGCCGCTGGGCAGGAGATCGACCCAGCCAGTGCTTCGGCAGTTCCGGCTTCCCTTTCCATGCGAGGTACTCTCCGCGAGCGATGAAGCGTAAGCAGCTCCCCGCCATGTCCAGCCGCGGCCGTTTCGGCCGCGGCTCCCTTGCGTGCCGTCTCTTCTCGGTCCTCGCCGCAGCGTCGATCCTGAGCGTGGCCCTCGCCGAGCCCGAACCACCGGCCGCCGCGTACGTCAGGCCCCGCGGGCGAAGCGCCGTGGAGTACCGCCTGGACACCCTCGCCGAGGGCCTCAGGCTGCCGGTGGACGCGGTGCCGCTCGACGACACCGGCGCGCTCCTCCTGGTGGCGCTGGACGGCGTGATACAGCGCTACCAGGACGGGGCCGTCGATCCGCAGTACTTCCCGTCGCTCGCCGGCCGCGTCACGGGCCTGATGGGTGAGCAGGGGCTCTTCTCGGTCGCGCTCGAGCCGGCCGAGCGGGCGAATGCCCGGGGCACGCCCCGCCACCTGATCGCCGCGTTCACGGAGCGGGGTACCAACGACCTGGTCGTCGCCGCCTACCCCGTCCTCCCCGACCTGAGCGGCGCAGAAGCAAGCGAGGAGACCGTCCTCCTCCGGATAAGGGTGCCCGAGCCGTTCCACCATGGGGGTCACGTGGCCTTCGGGCCCGACGGCATGCTCTACGTGAGCGTCGGTGACGGCCAGCGCAACCCGCGGTTCCTCTACGACCACCCGCACCCCGCACGCGACCTTGGGTCACTACGCGGCAAGGTTCTGCGTATCGACCCTTTCCCCCTCGGAAGCGACGAGCCCTACGCCATCCCGGCCGACAACCCCTTCACGGCGGCGAACGACCCGGAGGCGGCGGCCGCCGGGGCAAGGGGCGAGGTCTGGGCATACGGTTTTCGCAACCCCTGGAAGTTCACCTTCGCCCCATCCGACGGGGCCATCATCCTGTCGGACGTCGGCGAGGATACGTGGGAGGAGATCGACGTAGTCGTGAAAGGGGGCGATCACGGCTGGCCGGCCCGCGAGGGCCCCACGTGCTTGGCTCACCCGGACACGGGAGTGCTGGTAGTTCCAGACTGCGCTGAGCTCGACCTGGTGCCGCCCGTGGCCTACTACGGGCACCCGAACATCGACCCCGAAGGCGGGTTCTCCGTTACGGGCGGGACGGTGGTTGCCGACGCCGCCCTACCGGACCTGCTCGGAAAATACGTGTTCGGAGACTTCATAACGGGCCGGCTGTGGTCACTCGACCTCGACTCCGGTGAGGTGGTGCTGCTGCTGCAGACCGCGAGGCCCGTCTCGGGCATCGTGGACGGCCCCAAGGGAGAGGTGCTGGTGTTGGGCATCGACGGAACCCTGGCCCGCTTGGCGGAGGCGCGCTAGCCCGCACCCGGCCCCCTGTCGACGTCGCTGCCTGCGGCCGGCCCCCCGGTCGACGTCGCTGCCTGCGGCTGGCCCCTCAGCCGACGTCGCCGCCGGTATGCGGTTCGGGCGTTGCGCCGTCGTCGCCGTAGAGCTCGTGCCGGATGGCGTCGTAGAAGGGCAGATCGGCGATCTCGAAGCTCTCTACCAGCCCGGCCGTGACGAAGTACGCCTGAGCGACGGTGATCTTGCCGTCGGCTACCAGGTTCGTGACGCCCAGTAGGGCGCGTTCCTTGTCCGCGATGGACGTGGGGTCGGCGCGGTAGGCGCTGATCGTCGCCTCCAGCGAGTGCGCCAGTGGTTCGAGGTCGGTTATGGCCGCCACCAGAGCGGCGTGGCGGTCGCTGACCTTCCCGCGCACCACGCCCTCGAGGGGGTTGATGTAGCGCGCATAGGCGATGTGCTCGTCGTTGCCGCCCGGCTGCGACCGCGCCCAAGCCAGCTTGACGGCGCCGGCGCAGACAGAGAAGTCGGGATCGAAGGCGGAGAAGGTGCCCGCGAACAAGCCGGGGTTCGCGAAAGGCGACAAGGGGTCCGTCGAGAGGGCCCTGATGAGGGTAAGGGCGTCGGTCGTGACCTGCGCCAGCCCGAGGTCGCCCGTGGGTCCAACGGCGAGTGGGTCCAGGTACGACTCGTTGATCAGGACGCGCAGGAGCAGGTCGGCGGGCACGTCGTAGGCCGTCGCCGCCTCCTCGATGTTGGCCACCAACGGCGCAAGCCGCGCCAGCACCAAGAGCCCCCAGCCGGAAAGCGGTTCGTAATCCGAGGCGGGGACCTCCAGCGTGCGGCGCTCCCTTGCCGGTCGCAGCACGTCGTTGACGGTGCAGAAGGCCGAGACGTGGTAGTCGCCGGAGGCGGCCGCCCGCACCTTCAGGTTCACGCCGCCCAAGGCGGTCTCGTGGCCGGCGTCAGCCGTGGCGTCGGGTCTCGAGGGGGGCGCAGTCAGGCCGGCGTCGACTACCGCGTCTAGCAGCTTGCTCCCACCGAGTGGCAGTCGGACCTGCTGGTGCATGCTCTGCAGGACGGGCGTCGACTCGTGTATGAGGCGCCACGTGGCGCGGTACCCGGGCCGCGAGTCGGCGGCAAGCGCGGCGACGAGCACGAAGACGCCGCCTCCCATGGCCAGCAGGCTTGCCGTCGCGCCGAAGAACCGGAGCTGCGGTCCCCGGCCGGTGCTCGAGCGAGGCCTGGTCCACGTGATGGTCGCGCGCGCGTCTATCTCGCGCCGGTTGAGGAAGCGTGAGGTGGCGCGCACGGCGCCGGTCACGAACGTGACCGCGTTGAAGCCGCGCAGCGCCGTCAACGCCACCACGGAGCGCGCCGTGTTCCTCACCACGAGCCCGGCCAGCCGCCACCCCCGCATCCCCTGACCCAGGCCGAGGCGCCCGAAACCCCAGCCGGCCAGCAGGGCGGCGACGCCGAGGTCGATACAGAACCAGATCAGCAGGCCCCATAGGGGCGTGCCGTGGCCAGGCAGCGCGAAGTTGAGCCCCAAAGTCAACGGCAGCAGCAGGAACAGGAGCATAAGCCCGAACAAGTTCTCGAAGTGAGCCGTCGCCACCGTGAAGCGCACGTTGGCGTGCAACTTGCTCCAGGCGCCACGAGCGAACACTCGTTTGAGACCGTTCTCGACGCCACCGCCGTTCCAGCGCTCCACCTGCCGCAAGTACCCCGGGAGACTCGGCGGGTCCTCCGTGAACATGATGGCCTCGGTTATGAAGCGAGCGTCGCCGCCGTGACGCATGACCACGGGACGCTCGCCGATCAGCGGCCCGAGTTCGACCTCCTCGCCGTCTACGAGCGCACGGAAACCGCGCTCCGTGAGCGCCTCGACGGTGACCGCCTCGTCGACGCTGGGAGCGTTCTGTACGGTGAGAGTGAAGTCGTGATCCTCGGTCTGAGTATCGGCCGGCATCGGGAAGCACTCGCGACGGGCAGTGAAGCCGCAGCCGACGACCGTGTAGAGGCGTGAGCGTCCGAACACGTTCCCCTCACCGATACGCGCCGTCTGGCCCTTACGCAAGACGGCGGCTATCGCGTACTCGGCGGCGCGGGCGCGGTGGATGAAGCCCGCCATGGGCCTTCCCGGACCGGGGGCCGCAGACATGACGGCACCGGACTGGAGGGCATAGTCGTCGATGACGAAGCGTGCGTTCTTGCCCCTGCCAACGCGCCTGAGCCGGTAGAAGTTCGCCCTCAGGCAGGCCAGGAACTCGTCGTCGAGGATCGTGTCACCGTCGACTATGAGGACGCGTTCAGAGTTGAGCAGACCGCCACTCAGGACCACGTTGATGCTGTCGGACTTGGAGATCGGTTGCGCGTGGTGCACGACCACCACGGGCGGACCGCCCTGAATGAGCCAGCGCTCGAAGGTCGCGGTCGCGTCCGGAACGGGAACCCTGTCCACGGGACGGTACCCGTGATCGCTCAGGGTCTGCGCCACGACCCGGTCGGTGGCGTCGGAACCGCCGTTTATGCTTACTACCAACTCGTCGAACGGCGTGCTCTGTCGCAGCAGCGAGGAGAGGGCCGTGGCGGCCCCGGCCTCCTCGTCGAACATGGGCGACACGACCCCTACCCTGTCGGGGCAACTGAGGGGCAGGGACGCGTCTTTGGCAAGGCTCAGTAGAGCGTTGGCGATGACGGTGGGGGTGGCCAGAAGCCCTGGTATGAATGGCAAGAGTCGGTCGTCCTTCAGTACAGGCGTAATCCTTCAGCACATGCGTAACACGCAAGAACTGACGGGATCTTTACGGTCCCCGAGCGCACAGGTTACCTGCTTGGAGCCCCCGCGAGGGGGGTGGCCGACACGATGCGTTCTCGGCCACCACGCGGGTGACAGGCATGGTCGCCGGCGTCCGAGGATCGGAGGTTAAGGAACGCTGGCCGCCGCAGTGTCGCACGTGTGCGAACTCTCACACTTGGTTTGCTAAGATGCCGCGATTGGGAGGCGCAGATGGCTCTGCACATCAGCGGCAAGCTCGTGGCCCTCGGGCTCGTGATCTCTGCCCTCATTACCGCCTTCAGTGCGCCGCGCACCGAGTTACCACCGCCCGTCACGCTCGAAGTGGCGCCGCACGCGGAGGTCCTGGCGACCTCGATCTCGTCGCCGGTCGACCTGGCCGTCCAGGGACCGACCGCGAACCCGCGCTTCGTGTTGCGGGCGACGGGCTACAACTCGCATGTGAACCAGACGGACTCGACGCCCTTCATCACGTCCACCGGGGCGCGGACGAAGTTCGGCGTGGTCGCGGTGAGCCGTGACCTGCTCGGCGGCGACCTGCCCTACGGGTCCCTCGTGTACCTCCGCGATCTCGGGAACTACTACTCCGGCCGTGGGGCCGGCGCGTTCCAGGCGTTGCTCGACGATCAGGTGTTCATCGTGGAGGACACGATGCACGCGCGCAAGACCAGTCAGCTGGACGTCTGGTTCGAGAGCTACTCGCAGGCCGTGAATTGGGGCGTGCGCAAGGTCGAGGTGGAACTCGTTCGCTACGGCCGCTGGGGCACGGCCCACCCCAAGGCAGACCTGGACTTCGAGGCCGCCCCCGTCCTGCTGGCCTCACGCTGAGCCCTGGGGCGTGCGTGCGCTGGTTCCCTACCTAGCATGGCGCCACGTTCGTAGGCGTGGCCTGCAGTCTGCCCTGACGGTCGCCGGCGTGGCGGTAGGGGTGGCGGTGCTCATCGTGGCCCTATCGCTCACCAACGGGTTCATCGACGAGCTGATCCGGAGCACCCTCAGGGCCACCCCGATGCTCACACTGCAGAACTACCTCCCTGGCGAGACCCTGCCCGATGACCGTGAGCTCCAGGCGGCCCTTGCAGGCGAGCCGGGCGTCACCGCCGTGGCGCCGTTCCTGTCCGGCCAGGCCCTGATCGCCAGGCGCGCTAGCCAGTCGTTGGGTGTGACCGCCAGGCAAGGCTTCACTCAGGTCGTGGGGATAGACACCAAGCTGGAAACGGCGGTCCTCGACCTTCCGGTCCTGGCCGAGCAGGCGCACGCCCTGGCCGAGGCCGGCGGCGTGGTACTCGGCTCCACGCTCGCCCAATCGCTTGGAGTCTCGTTGGGCGACATGGTCATGCTGAGAGACATCTCCGGCGCCACCGCACAGTTCAAGGTGGCCGGCACCTTCCGCGTCGGCAACGAACTGATCGACTCGGTGACGTCTTACATGTCCCTCGCCAACCTTCAGGATTACCTGGGCGTCGCCGGCCGCATCACGGGCTATCACCTGCGCCTCGCCGACCCCGGGGCCGCTCACTCCATCGGCCTCGAGCTGGCGGGCAAGTACTCGCTCAGGCCGATCAGCTGGGAGAGCCTCTTCGCCAGCCTCATCTCGCAGCTGAGGCTCCAGAAGGCGGTCATCGGGGTGGTGGTGTTCCTCATCGTCATCGTCGCCGCCTTCGGCATCACCAACGTAATGGTGTTGACGGTCAACGAGAAGACGGAGGACATCGCCATACTGCGCGCGCTGGGCGCCTCGGAGCGGCAGATTCTGGCCACGTTCACGCTGCAAGGCTTCCTGCTGGGGGGAGCGGGCACCGCCTTAGGGGCCCTGCTGGGCCTGGCCGTGGCGGCGTACTTCAAGTTCCAGCCCTACCCGCTGCCGGGCGACCTTTACTTCATCACCCAGCTCCCCGTGCAGTTGCAGGCGTGGGACGTCATCTGGGTGTGCGGCGTGTCGTTCGTCACCAGCGTAGTCGCGGGCCTGCTGCCCGCGCGCCGCGCGGCCAGGCTCGACCCAGTGGCCGTCCTGCGTTGATGGCGGGCAACGGTCGCCGGCGCCGCCCCCCGGGTCCGCTCTCGCCCGAGCGCGCCTGGGACTACCTGCTCTTCCTGTTGAGCAGGCGCATGTACACCACGGCCGAGTTGACTGACAAGCTGCTGCGACGCGGGATCGACGAGGCGGAGGCGGCCCGCCTGGTGGTGCGGCTGGCGGACCTGAAGCTCGTAGACGACGTTGTTTACACCGACCAGTACGTGAACTCGCGGTCCTCTTCCCGCGGGCGCCTGGGGTTGCGTCGGGAACTGACGCGCAAAGGGGTCGCCCCCGAGCTGGTGGAGGAGCGCCTCACCGAGCTGACCCCGGAGGGGCAACTGGCCGCCGCCACGGCGCTCCTTCGCAAGAACGCCTGGCGCTATGAACCGCAGGCCGCCCAAGAGCCGCAGGCCGGGGAGGAACCGCATGCCGCCGAGGAACCGCCTGGCGGAGAGGAGCGGCTGCGTCGCGAGGCGCGCCTGCGCGCCCGCTCCAAGGCGTTCGCGTTCCTGGCCAGGAGGGGGTTCACCGTCGACGCCGCTCAGGGTGCTCTCGAGGCGGTGGGCTGGTTCGATGATGACGACTGACCAGCGCCCGGCGCGCCGGATAGTTGGCTTCAGTAAGGACGACGAGGGGCACTGGGCGGCGCTCCTGGAGTGCGGGCACCAGCAACACGTGCGCCACGACCCACCACTCGTCTCGCGCGAGTGGGTGCTGACGGAAGAGGGCCGTGCGAGCCGCGTTGGGGCGCTCTTGGTTTGCGTTCGCTGCGCACGGTGCGCTTGACCCCCGGCACGGTGCCTCGGTAGACTCACAAGTTGCGTCGGGGCGTAGCGCAGCCTGGTAGCGCACATCGTTCGGGACGATGGGGTCGGAGGTTCAAATCCTCTCGCCCCGACCACTTGGCGGGGCTCCAACGGGGCCCCGCGACTCTTGCTCCTAGCCGTCCAGCACAGCCAACGTGCAGCGCGACACGCACACGAGCCGGCCGCCGTCGTCACGGATCTCGACCGCCCACACCTGCGTGCTGCGTCCCTTGTGTATGGGAGTGCCCGTAGCCGTCACGGTGCCGCTCCTCACTGCCCCGACGTGGTTTGCGTTGATCTCGAGCCCGACCACGCGCTGGTTCTTGTGCCGCAGGGCCGCCGTGGCGCCGACGCTGGCCACCGTCTCGGCCAGCGCCACCGAGGCGCCGCCATGCATGATGCCGTGTGGCTGATGATGCCTGGGCGTGACGGGCATCGTCGCGGTGACGCGCTCGCCGCTCACGTGGCCCAGCTCGATACCCAAGGTGGCCATGAGGGTTTTGGGCCACGACGCATTCAGATCGGCAAGTTGCCCCGTGACCACTGGGCCGTCATCCGAGTTCATGCCACAGGATACAAGCGCGCCGGCGCGTGAAGGGAGCGCACCCCCACCGAGGCGCGGACTGTAAAGTGGGTTGCGCGTGCGAGCGTGCAAGACGCCCATGAAGACCATGCTTAGACGAGAGACCGGTTGGCGCGGCCCCGCCGCCATGGCGACGTTGGTGCTCGCCCTGGGTGGGGGGCCGTCGGCGCTCGCCTGGTTCTCGACCTTCGGCCCCACCCCCACCGACCACCTGCCGCTCCTAGCGCTCGCACTCTTCGGGCTCCTCTTCCCAGGGGCGCTTACCGACCTGCGCAGCGTGCAGACCTCGCGCGGCGCCACCGCCGGCGCCGCGGTCGTCGTCGTCGGGGGGGCGGCGGTCGTCGCCGCGCTCGCCGTCTTGGGCCTCGCGCGCTGGGAGTACCTGTTGGCCCCGGCCAGCCTGGCGGCGGCGCTAGCGTTGCTGCGAACCATCCGTAACCGTGCGGGAGGCCCTCGCCTGGAAAGCCTCCTGGCGGCGGCAGCGGTCTACGTGGCCGCCACGCTGCTGGCGAACTTCACCCTGGACTCCTTCATCCCACTGGGTGGGTTCTTCCTGATCAACGTGGGCACGCTCTTCTTCGGCATCACGTTCACGCAGCGGGACCGCGTGCACCGCCACGGACGCCGCGCCGTCTACCTGATGATCTTCATGGCGGCGTGCGCCAACGTGGCGCTGGCCGCCTCCCTCGGCACGCCGCTGCGGTACGTGGCCGTGTCGTTCCTCACGATCGTGGTCGCCGAGACGGCCGACACCGAGATCTACCAGCGCCTCCTGCGGCGCCGCTGGCTCACAAGGGTTGCCGCGTCCAACGCCGTCAGCGCCCCTCTGGACACCGTCATGTTCACCCTGCTCGCGTTCTGGGGCGAGGAGTTCGCCACTACCTCGTGGATGGTCCAGGTCATCGTCACCGACGTGCTCGTGAAGTACGCCAGCGGCATGGCGGTTGCCCTGGGGATGATCGGGCTCCTGCGGGGCGTGTTGGGCGGCGAGGGCCGGGACGCCGGGGCCGCCTGACACCCTGGCGACGCGTGCTAGTCTCGAACCACCAACCAACCCGCCGACCTCGTGCGGCCGGAAGGACCAACATGGCAGCCCCCTCCATCGACGAGCTACAGGGCCTCATCGGCACCACCTTCGGACCGTCGCACCGCGTCACCATCGATCAGGCGCGCATAAACGCCTTCGCCGACGCCACCCTCGACCACCAGTGGATCCACGTGGACCCGGAACGCGCCGCAACCGGGCCGTTCGGCACCACCGTGGCGCACGGCTACCTCACGCTGTCGCTCCTGGTCGACATGGTGGCCAGCATGGACTTCTTCCCCGCCGGGTTGTCCCTCATCGTCAACTACGGGATCGACAGGCTGCGCTTCCCGGCGCCGGTGCCCGCCGGCTCGACGGTGCAGGCCACGGCGATCCTCAGCAAGCTGGAACCCAAGGGTGAGGGCCGCTGGCTGGCCACCCTCACGTGCCGCGTCGAGGCGGAAGGCGCGAGCACCCCCGCCCTGGTGGCGGACGTCCTGTACCTCCTGGTGGCCTGAGCCTCCCTACCTCTTGGTTGCCTTGGCGCCTCACTTCTTGATGGCCTGAGCCTCGAGTGCCCGCGCGACCCTTAGCGCCAGCTCCTCCTCCTGCGGCCGGGTGACGGCCATCAGCCCGATGGAGAGGCCCCCGTCCGTCGTCGCGACCGGCACGCTGACGGCCGGGCTGCCCAGGAAGTTGAAGGGCGCGGTGTTCCTCAGGATGAGGGCGTTCTCCCGGTGGTAAGCCTCGTCGTCGGTGAGGATGGCTGCCGTCTCCACCGGCACGTGAGGGATGGTGGGGCCCACCACGGCGTCTACCCCCGTGAGCTCCTGCCAGAAGCGGCGTTGGAACCTCGCACGCGCGTAACCGAGCCTGACGTAGTCGCTCGATGGGCGCCCCTTGAAGCGTAGGACGCGCTGCAGGACGCGCGGGTCGAAGTCGGCCCCGCGGCTCTCGAACTCGTCCTGGTAGAGCGCCCACACCTCGTGGCTGGCGAATGAACCGTAACGCTCGTAGGCGGCCGGTGCCTCTAGCAGTACGGGCAGTGGCGCGCGGCGCACCTCGTGCCCCAGCTCCTCGAGCAGCCTCAACCCCTCCTCGTAGCCGCGCGCCGTGGCGGCGTCGAGGTCGTCCTTGAGCAGCGTCGTTGGCGCCAGGAACATGAGCTTCTGCCGTAGCGGCTCAAGCGGCCTGGGGGGCTCGGCGATCATGGCCAGGTAGAGGGCCCAGGCGTCCTCGGCAGTGCGGGCAAGCGGGCCGAGGGTGTCGAGGGTGGTCGACAGGGCAACGCAGCCATCCGTAGGCACCCGGCCGTCGGTCACCTTCAGGCCCACTATCCCGTTCACGGCGGCGGGAATGCGCACGCTGCCGCCCGTGTCGGACCCCACCGCCGCGGCGGCGAGCCCTGCGGCGACCGCGACCCCGGAGCCCGATGACGAGCCGCCCGGGATCCGCCTCGGGTCGAGCGCGCAACCAGGCGTGCCGTAGTGCGGGTTCATGCCGATGCCCGAGTAGGCCAGCTCCGTCATGTTCGTCTTGCCGAGGAAGACGGCACCCGCGGCATCTAGCCGCGCGGCAACCGGGGCGTCCTCGGAGTCCGGCGCGCGCTCGGCGAGCACCTTGGAACCGGCCGCGGTGACGTCACCCGCCGTTCCCACAAGGTCCTTGATGGCGATCGGGACGCCCAGCAGTGGCCCGCCGCCCAGGCCGTCGGCGAGGCGCCGCTTGGCCGCGCGTGCCTGGGCCATGGCGCGTTGCTCGCTGACCACCCGGTACACCGTTCTCCCCTCGGGATGCGTCTCGATGGCGGCCAGGTAGGCCTCGGCGACCGTGACGGGATCGAGGGACCCGTCGCGGTAGCGCCGGGCGAGCTCGGTGAGCGTCAGAGACGTGATCTGCTGGGGCATGCCCGACGATACCGCGAGGACCGCAGGGCCGCCCGCGGTAACATGCGCCCATGCAGCGCACTCGCGCCGAACTCGAAGCCATGAGCCAGGAGGACCTCGTCAACCGCGTCCTGGAGCTACAGGACATGCTGCGCGAGGGCCTGGCCGTGCGCGCGTCATTGCACGCGGTCCTCAACATGGTGCTGAACGCCAAGAGCGACGAGGTCGCGCACTTCGCCGACGCCTCGGAGCCCACCCTCGATCCGCACGAGCTGGAGCTCAAGCGGGCGTGGGCGGCGGCGAGGCATGCGGTGTCGAACCCCTTGGGGGCCGCGCGGAAGCGGCACGGGGCTTAAGCCGGTGCCCAGGCGCCCAGTCCTCTAGCGACAACTCAGTGGCCGTGAACGCCCCCTGAATCACTGATGCGTGTGTGGTGTCAGGCGGCACGGTCGCCTCGGCCGTGCTGGGCCGTGATAACGCAGACTCGCGGATGAGACTCGCGAATGTGCGTCTCCGACATGGACACCTATCGTTCTTGCGTTACCCTGCATTATGGTCTTACAGACCGGGCCCCTGGGCTCCTGACGCATGCCAATGGCAGGATCTCCGCCTTAGGGTAGTTCCCGCCTTAGGGCAGTTTCTCCGCGGGACGGCATTGCGAGTTGGAGGCGAGCGGCCATCGTCTCAGTAATGGGCTTCGGCTCCACGGCCTAGGTAAGCTGGGGCACGACTCGGAAGGAGAATCGACATGCTATCTCGCAGACGAAACATCCGTTACAGCCTCCCCGTGCTGTTCCTCCTGCTTTGCCTCCTCCCCGTCGCTCTCGCCGATAGCACTCACGAAGCAGAACACGAGCACGAGCCCGAGGATCACCACGCCGGCATGTCCTCAGGTGCAGACATCACCGAGCCGGCGGACGTCCACTACACGCTGCGCGCCACGTTCGGCGCCGACGGCATCGGCTACATCGGCGTTGGCGGCGACATCGACGGCATCCTCAATCCCGATCTCACGGCGTCTGAGGGCAACATCGTTGCGGTGACCATCATCAACGCCAGCGGGCTCGAGCACGACATCATGTTCCCCGACTTCGGCGCTATGGCTGACCACATCTTCAGTGAAGGCGAAACCTCCACCGTGAAATTCCACGCCGACGAAGCCGGAACCTTCGAGTACTACTGCGGCGTCACCGGCCACCGCGCCGCCGGCATGCAGGGAAAATTCATAGTCACACACGCTCACGACATGGAGACCGACGACCACCACTGACTGCGTCCCTAAGCTAACTGCCGTACCCTGGCGCCTTCAGTCTCCTAGCGACACCCCAGTGGCCGTGAACAACACCTTGTCGGGCGCCACACCCAACGAGCTGCTCAACACCCGACCGGCAAACTCCTGGTACATGGCGGCGGAGCCCGCATCGCCCGCCTCGACCGCCTGCAGGTAACCCATGAGCGGCAAGGTGGCCATCATGACGGCCGTTTCGTAGAGCGACTGGCGGGAGCGGTCACTCGAGCGTCTGAACTCGAGCGATTCGGCGAGCATCTGATGTACAGCGCCCCAGAGCGTCTCGAACGCCTCGTCCGACACCTCGAGCCCACCGGTGTAGACCGCGTAGTTGGCTGCAATCATGTAAGTGATCGCCATCGCCGCGTTGTTGGGCCGGCCCGCGTCGCGCGCCGCGTCTTCGAACAGCGCCATGCCCTCCTCCAAAGCCTGGATGAAGGTGGCCTGCTCGGCCGCGTCGTTCGTGAGGCTCTGGGCGAAGGCCGCGACCTCCAACCGCTGCGGTGCAGATCGAAAGCTGGTGGCGCTGACCCGAGGCAGCTCCGCACCTGCCTCGCCGGCGGCGCCACTGCCGCTACCGTCGCCGCCGTTGCCGGCTGCACCCGCGGCCGGGTCCTGCATGAACCGACTGCCTTGGATCATGGTGTCCAGCAGCGAGCTGCCGGGGTTGTTCCAGGTGTTTCCCGTGTAGGGGTTGGTCCAACCGCCGTACTGGGCGTGCGCTTGGCCGAGGAGCAGAGCGGCTAGCAACGAAAGCAGGAACAGGGCGGGTGAAGTCGAGCGACGCATGCGGGCGACCCCTCTCGTTCTTGGATGGCAGAAGCTTACCCCGGCCCACGGCGGGCTCACACGACGGTACCGAACAGCGCACCGATGGCGTACGTCAGGGCCATGGCCACCGCTCCCCACGCCGTAACTCGCACCATTCCCTTCACCACTGGTGAGCCACCGGTCCAGGCTGCCAGCCAACCCAAAATTGCCAGGCCGACGAGCGTGCTCACTACGACCGTCAGCGTGACGTGGACCAGCGGCACCAGCAACACCACTGCCAGGGCTAGCGCCGCGCCCAGCGAGAAACTGCCTGCGGACGCCGCCGCTGCCAGGAGCGGCCTTGCCCTCTGAACCTCGGTAATCCCCAGCTCGTCCCTGGAATGTGCTCCTAGCGCATCATGCGCCATCAGCTGGACGGCGACCTGTTCCGCCAGCTCGGGCTCGAGACCGCGGGACACGTAGATCGCGGCCAGTTCCGCTTGCTCCGCGGCAGGAGCCGCCGCCAGTTCCTCACGCTCGCGCTCCAGGTCCGCCGTCTCGGTATCGGCCTGCGAGCTGACCGACACGTACTCACCCGCCGCCATCGACATCGCACCTGCGACCAGGCCGGCGAGCCCAGCAATGACGATGGCCGGCTTCGAGGCACCGGCCGCGGCAACGCCAAGGATCAGGCTCGAGGTCGACAGTATCCCGTCGTTGGCGCCCAGTACCGCGGCACGAAGCCAACCGATCCGGTCGGACCGATGCTGCTCAGTGTGAGTCATGAGCACTCTTTCCGTCGCAAAGGATCGAGGCCACGGCGCTGGGAGGTTCCACGCCTCAGCGTACTCGCCGGGCGGCCGGTCGCCATGGGTCCTTTGCGGACAGGGAGGCGCGCGAGAACGAGCCCGTCAGCGTGTGCGCGCACAGGGCGCACACAAAGCGAGCGAGCGGCCACCCTGGAGGATAGTCCGCTCACTCGAGTTTCCCGTACAGGACGGGGATGAACTGTCTGGCTCGGCGGGTAGGATTTGAACCTACGACCAATCGGTTAACAGCCGATCGCTCTGCCGCTGAGCTACCGCCGAACACGCGCTCCGGCGCCTAGGCAGTCGAAGCGAAGCGTAGTGTACCAGAGGGGGTGGGGGTTGGCAACAAGCGTCTGGCACGCTTCCCGATGAGTTCGAGAGGGCGCGACGCGCGCCAGGCCCGCCCTTGGTTCATTCCGGCTTCCCTGACAATAGGCTCCGCTTGCGCCGCTCGAACTCGTCCTCGTCGATCTCGCCGCGTGCGTAGCGGTCACGAAGGATGGCGAGCGCGGAATCCTGCGACGGGGTGCTGCGCTGATCGCCGCCGCTGCGGGGGAAGAGCCTCCCGGCTCCCACCTCACGAACGACCCAGATGATCGCGAGGATGCCGAGGATCCAGAGGATGATCATCCCGAAGCCCCCAGCGCCCATACCCCAACCCCAACCGTGGTACCCCATCATCGGGCGCCTCCGGTACTCGTCCGCTGCTGCATGCTGGACTGACTAAAGTTCTTCATGAAGAACTCCTTCCGGCACCACTTACGGGTGCATGAGGAAAGAGTAGTGGCTTGGTGCTAAGCGCGAATAAAGGCAGGGTAAAGCTGACTCAGGCCAGAGGTGGTCGGTCGCTCGCCACGAGCGTCAGCCGCCCGAGATGCGCGCCTGTGTGGCTCGCTGTTGGGGCTGCCACCACTCCTTGATGTAGGCCAGCACGGCGGTGATCTGCTCGTCGCTCCAATCCGGGCCGATGGCGGGCATGACCATGCCTCCCTGGCGGATCAGGCCGGCGATCTGGCTGTCGGGATGGTGCCAGGCGTGCATGCTGCCGTTCAAGGCGGGGACGCCGGCACGTGCGTCGCCGGCGCCCGTGACGCCGTGGCACGTCGCACAGTTCGCTTGGAAGGCCTGCTCCCCCAGCGCAACCTGCTCGGCCGAGTAGGTGGGGTACGTGGGCGGTGAGGCGCCACCCGCACCGAATTGGGAGTAGATCGCGATAGCGGCGACGCCGCCCACGCCCAGCACCAGGGCAAGGGTCATCCAGCGCGGGGCACCGCGCTTCTTAGGCTTTCGTGCCAACTTGGGCCACCTCGTTTCGTAGAGTTGGAGACCGGCGGGACCGGCTCGTTCGACCACCAACGACGCACCCGGCGAGGTGTTCTCGGCCGAATGACGGGAGAGCGCGGAGCTCCTCGGCATGTTCGGCGCTGTCCATGAACGGCGGATAACGCCCGTGTAAGGTTCCTGTAAAGCGTCCGGTGATGTGGCGGGGCCAATGCCGCGCGGCCAGTGGGCGCAAGCGGCTACCTCGGCCCTGGCTCCATCGGAAGCGTGAACCAGAAGCTGCTGCCCTGCCCGACGCGGCTGCTGACCCCGATCTCCCCACCCTGACGCTCGACGAACTGCTTGGCCAGCGTGAGGCCGATGCCGCTGCCACCGCCTTCCTGCTGGGCGCGCGCCTGGTCCCCGCGGAAGAAGCGGTTGAACACCATGCCAAGCTGGTCCGGGGGGATGCCCGCGCCGGTGTCGCTCACCTCGAAGCGGGCGTGCCCGTCCGGCAGCGCGGTGACGGCGAGGGTGATGCGGCCGCCCGACGGCGTGAACCGCAGGGCGTTGGCAACGAGGTTCGTCAGCACCTGGTCCGTGCGCTCAGCGTCGGCCCAAACGCTGACGTTCGGCATGGCACGCACCTCGAGTTCCAGGCCCTTGGTTTCGGCGCGGGGCCGGAAGGCGTCGGCTACCGTGACCAGGAGGGCGGAAGCGTCCGCCTGGGCGAAATTCAACAGCACCTGGCCGGTCTCGACGCGCGACAGCAGGCTCAGGTCGTCGGCGAGCCTCTCGAGCCGCTGTACCTGCCGCCGCGCCGGCGCCGCCAGCTCCTCGGGCTTGAACACCCCGTCCTCGAGGCCCTCCAAGTAACCGCGCAAGTTCGACAGGGGGGTGCGGAACTCGTGCGCCACGTCGGCCATCAGTTGCACGCGGCGCTCCTCGCTACGCTCCAGCGTCTCCGCCATGACGTTGAACGCAGCGGCCAACTCGCCGATCTCGCCAGGAGCCCCGCCACCGAGCCGCTGGCTGTACTGCCCACCGGCGATGCGGCGGCTGGCGTGCGTGAGGGCGCGCAGGGGCCTAACCAGCCGCCGGGTGACGTACAACCCGACGACGCCGGCCGCGACTGCGGACGCCAACAGCGCCCACAGCAGTGACCGCGTGAGGGCGCGGCGAAAGCCCGCCTCCAGATCCGCGGCCATGACGTCGAACGACTGTGTGCCGCCAGCTTGCAGCGTTCCCATCATGTCGTCCACATGCCGCTGCAAGAAGAAGGGCGCCAGGGCCTCGCCCGCCAGGAACGTGGTGCCGGCGCCGACCACGATGACGAGCAAGTAGGCGGGCAGCAGCCGCCAGTAGAGGCTCGACTTGGGTGCTCTGGTCATGCCGTTACCTAGCCCACCTTGTAGCCGACGCCGCGGACCGTGACCAGCAACGTGTCGGCGCCGACGCTGGCCAGCTTCTGGCGCAGGTTGGAGATGTGCACGTCGACCACCCGGTCGACGCCGGCGAAATCGGGCCCCCACACGCGGTCGATCAGGTCGTTGCGGCTGAAGACGCGGCCCGGCGCACGCACGAGGGCGTATAGCAGGTCGAACTCGAGGGTCGTGAGGTCGACGGCGCGCCCGCCGAAGGTGGCCTGGCGCTGAAGCGGGTCGACTCGCAGACCGCGGTGCTCGACCGCGTCTCCCGCCTCCGACTCGCTCGCCCGGCTCCGCCGCAACACCGCCCGCACGCGTGCCACCAGCTCGCGGGGACTGAACGGCTTGACCACGTAATCGTCGGCGCCCAGCTCCAACCCCACGATGCGGTCGCTCTCCTCGCTACGGGCCGTGAGCATGATGATGGGCGTGCGCTGCTCGCGCCGTAAAGCGGTGATGAACTCGGGCCCACCCAGGCCCGGCAGCATCCAGTCGAGCACGATCAGGGCCGGCGGCGTTTGGAGCGCCAGCTGTAGGCCGGCGGCCCCGTCGTGAACCACGGTGACCTCGTAACCCTCGCGCGTGAGATAGGCGCTCACCACCTGCGCGGCGTCCCTGTCGTCCTCCACCACCAGGATGCGGCTCATCACGACCAAGCTAACACCCGCCGGAATCGGTACGAGCAAGCTGACGGCCCAACCTTACGTGAGCCTTACGCGCCGCTTAAACGGCCGCAACAACCCGCCGCTAACGTTAGTGGCATGAGAGCGATCCTGGAGCACGTCGGCCCTCACGGCTTCTGGCTGCTGCTGGCCTGCGTCGCGTTGGTGCTGCTCGTTCTCATCCTGGTACGGGCGCTCTTCCCCGACTTCTCCAGTGACGACCGGCGCGCAGCGCCCGGTACGGTCCTGGCCGAAAGTGTAACCACCGGCGAAACGGCCGATATCCGGGCCGGCAAGTCGGGCGCGGAAGAGGCCGGGCGAACCTGAAGCTAGTGAAGGATCCAAGTGGCCCGAAACTAACGCGCGGAAGCGGCCGGGCCCGCTCGAAGGCGAGAAAGGGACGGTACATGAGAATGAGATCGAGGAAATGGATGTTGACGCTTGCGCCCCTCCTGGTCCTGGTGGTCACCGCCATGCTGGTTCTGGCCACCCGGCCGGCACTGGCGACGGCGTCACTCGAGGGCGTGCAGGTGAGCGTGACCAAGTCGCCCCTGTGCGGCTGCTGCGAGGACTACATCGCCATCTTGCGCGGGCGCGGCGTGGACGTCGAGGTGATCGACACCGAAGACATCGCCGGCGCGAAGCTCGCGTTTGGCGTGCCGCCTAGCGCCTGGAGTTGCCACACCACCCAGGTGGGCGGCTACGCCGTCGAGGGCCACGTCCCCCTCGAGGCCGTCGAGCGCCTCCTAAGTGAACGACCCAAGGTTGACGGCATCGCGCTAGCCGGCATGCCCGCGGGCTCCCCCGGCATGAACGGCACCAAGACCGCGCCATTCCAGGTCGTCGCCTTCGACGCGAGGGGCGTACGCGCCTTCGGCGACTACTAGCGGGCTGCTCCGGTTGGCGGGTTCCCGTGGCAGTCGTGGGGAAGGGCACGGCCTGCCATCCGGCGCCGCTCGATGGGGTGTCCGAGGCCGCCCGATAAGGTGCCCGAGGCCGCCCTAAGTGTGTCCAGGCGTACACTGAAACCCAGTCCCGCCTGGACCCCGTCCCACCTGGGGTGGCTGCCGAGGAGAGTTTAGGTGAACCACTCGAACCACGATCACTCGAACCACGAAGAAGCTTCCAGCGCCGAGCCATCCCATGACGCTCACGATGCGCACGCGGAGCAGGCCCACGGAGCTCACGATTCACGCGCCGAGCAAGCCCACGACGCTCACAACGGCCACGGGGACCAAGGAGGTCACGACAAGCACGCGGGGCACTCGCCCGAGATGTTCCGCGACCGCTTCTGGTTCTCGCTCGTCCTGACGCTGCCGATCCTCTACTTCAGCGAACAGGTCCAGCAGATCCTCGGTTACCGGGCCGTCAGTTTCCCCGGTAGCGAGTGGGTCAACCCGCTGCTCGGAACCGTCCTCTTCTTCTACGGCGGCCTGGTCTTCTTGCAGGGAGCGCGTCACGAGCTCGCCGACCGTAAGCCAGGCATGATGACGTTGATCAGCCTGGCCATCACCGTCGCCTACGCCTACAGCATGGCCGTGGTGCTCGGTGTTCCGGGCATGCCGTTCTTCTGGGAGCTAGCCACCCTCATCGCCATCATGCTGCTCGGGCATTGGCTCGAGATGGCCAGCGTGCAGGGCGCGTCGCGGGCACTCGAGAATCTGGCGTCGCTGGTGCCGAACACCGCCCACCGCTTGACCAACGGCGCCACCGAAGAAGTGCCCGTGGCCGACCTGCGGCATGGTGATCACATCCTGGTGCGGCCCGGCGAGCAGTTGGCCGCCGACGGCATCGTGCTCGAGGGGCGCAGCAGCGTCAACGAATCGTTCCTGACCGGCGAGTCGCGTCCAGTCCCCAAGGAAGAGGGTGACGAGGTCGTGGCAGGCGCCGTGAACGGTGAGGGCGCCCTGACGGTGGAGGTCTCCCGCACCGGCGGCGAGACGACCCTGTCGCAGATCCAGCGCCTGGTGGCGGAGGCGCAATCGTCGCGCAGCCGCTACCAGAACCTCGCCGACCGCGCCGCCGGTTGGCTCTTCTTCATCGCTCTGGGGGCAGGCCTCTTGACGTTCGTCGTGTGGCTCTTGGTCACCAACGACCTGCAACAGGCCGTCACCCGGAGCGTGACCGTGCTGATCATCGCCTGCCCTCACGCCCTCGGCCTCGCCATCCCCCTCGTGATCGTCAACGCCACGGCCATGAGCGCCGCCAACGGCATCCTGGTGCGCAACCGCGAGGCGTTCGAGCGCGCCCGCAACATCGGCATCGTCGCCTTCGACAAGACCGGCACCCTCACCGAGGGCGCGTTCGGCGTGAGCGCCGTACACGCCGACGGCTTAGGCGAACGAGAGGCCTTGGGCATCATGGCGGCCCTCGAGACCCGCAGCGAACACCCGCTCGCCCAGGCCGTCGTCGAGGAGGCCCGAGCCCGCGAGGTCAGCGTGCCCGACTCGGGCGACTTCGAGGTCGTGGCCGGCAAGGGCGTGCGCGGCCGCATCGACGGCGTCACGTACTCCGTCGGCCGGCCGGAATGGATCGCGGAGCAGGGCCTCGACTTCCCGCCCGCCTTACGTAGCGCCCTGGAGGAGGCCGAGGCGCGCGGCGAGAGCGCCATCGCCCTCATGAACGAAGAGCGCGCCCTCGCTGTGGTCGGGTTGGCAGACCGCGTGCGGCAGAGCGCGAAAGCCACCATCCGCGGCCTCAAGGCTGCGGGCGTGGAGCCCGTGATGATCACCGGCGACGCCGAGGCGGTGGCTGCCACGGTGGCGCGCGAGCTGGGCATCGAGCGCTACTACGCGCGCGTCCTGCCGGGCGACAAGGCCACCAAGGTCCGCGAACTGCAGCGCACCGCCCCCACCGCCTTCGTGGGCGACGGCATCAACGACGCTCCCGCCCTGCTCGAGGCCGACCTCGGCATCGCCATCGGCGCCGGCACCAACGTCGCCATCGAGTCTGCCGACCTGGTACTGGTGGACGACGATCCCGCCGATGTGCTCGCCGCCCTCAAGCTCTCGCGCGCCACCTACCGCAAGATGATCCAGAACCTCGCTTGGGCCACCGGCTACAACGCCATCGCCCTGCCGCTAGCCGCCGGCGTGCTCGCCTGGGCCGGCTTCCTGCTCTCACCAGCCGTAGGTGCCCTGCTGATGAGCCTCTCGACGATCGTGGTGGCCATAAACGCCATGACGCTCAGGCGCACCAAGCTGCACGCCTGAAGCAGGCACGGACCGGGTGCCCGGTGCAACCGCAGCCGCCGGCGTCGTCATGCTGCGCAGGAAATCCCCGAAGGCGCCGTGTTGCCCGAACGCCACCCGGATGGGGCGCGAGCATTCGCGCCGACCCCCGCTGGTGAGCGCCTCCCGTCACTCGCGGTAGGCCGCTGCGGCCACCACGCTCATCACGCACAGCAGGAGAGTTTGGCCACGTCCTTGCTGGAGGTTTGCGCTGCCAACTTCAAGCCTTCCGCCCACGTCAGGTAGGGATGGAGCGTGGTGACAAGATCATCCGTCGTCAGGCCGAAGCGCACGGCCAGCGTCGCCTCGCCGATGATATCGCCGGCGTTCGCGGACACGACGTGCGCCCCGAGTAGGTGATTGCTACCAACCTCGGCCACCAGCTTGATGAGCCCGCGGTCCCGGCCGGACACGACCGCGCGCGACATCGCCGCGACGGGGAGCGTAACCACAGTAGGCTCACGCCCCACCGCCCGCGCTTCGGCCTCCGTCAACCCCACGGCTGCGAGTTGCGGATCGGTGAAGACCACGCGCGGCGTTACGCTCAAATCAAGCTGGGCCGCCCCGCGCCCCATGCCGTCGGCGAGGGCGGCCTGCGCGGCGATCCCACCGCCCGCGGCAGCGACGTAAACGAACTGGGGGCCGCCGGTGACGTCGCCGGCGGCGAACACATCGGGGTTCGATGTGCGCATGAACTCATCCACCCGCACGAACCCTTGCTCGTCCAGCTCCACCCCCGCGCGGTCCAAGCCTAGGCCGCTCGTGTTGGCTCGGCGGCCGGTTGCCACCAAGAGCTGCTCGGCTCGCAACGTCTCCCGCGCGCCGCCGCGCTCGACCTCCACCCGGTAACCCGCTTCGTGGCGAGCAACACGCGTAACCCGCACACTCGTCCGCAAAGTCAGGCCCTCCTCCGTGAGAGCGTCCGCGAGCACCCGCGAGAGTTCGGGATCCTCGCTCGGCAAGATTCGCGGGGCGACGTCGAGCACGTTGACCGTCACACCGAACCGCGCGAACATCTGGCCGAGCTCCAAGCCGATTGCTCCAGCACCGAGCACGATCATCGACGCCGGCAGCTTCTCGATCTCCATCGCGCTTGTGCTGGTCAGGGCGCCCGCCTCAGCCAGGCCCGGGATGGGCGGCATGGCGGGCGTGGCGCCGGTGGCGATCACCACCTTGCGCGCCCCCAGCTCCTCGTCCCCGACCCGCACGCGGCCGGCGCCAAGCAGCTCGGCCCGGCCACGCAGGAGCGACACTCCCGCGTAGAACGGCAGCACGTCGAGGTACTTCTCCTGCCGAAGCTTCCCTACCACGGCTCGTTTACGCGCGAGCGCCAGTTCCCACACGCTCTGCGACGCATCGGCCGTGGCACCTGGGAGGCACGTGCGGGCCTCGTGGTAACTAGCGGCCGCCTCGATAAGCAGCTTCGAGGGAATGCAGCCGACGTTGACGCAGGTGCCGCCCACCTCCTCGCCGCCCTCGACGATGGCTACGCGCGCGCCGAGCTCGTCGCCGCGAATGGCGGTAGCCATGCCCGCCCCACCCGTGCCGATGATCACTAGGTCGTAGTCGAACCACTCGTCATTAGCCATGCCGGCAGGCTAGGCTCTCCCCTTTGGGGGAGAGTCAAGCTGCCCGGTGGTGATGGGACGCGGCCGGCTCGGCAAGGTACACGCAACCCTCGCTTTCGCAAGCAGGCTTCGGGTGCTCTTCCGCCCACTTCACCCGGGCGGCTAGCTCCTCCTCCAACCGGCGCAGCTGCGCGAGGCGGTCTCGGACGGCGTGCAGGTGTCGAGCCAGAACCGCTCGAACCGCTGGGCATGGAGGGCCATCCTGATTGCGAGCCTGAAGAACGTCACCGATCTCCCTCAACGTCAAACCGAGCGCCTGTGCGCTGCGGATGAACTCCACGCGGGTAATGGCCTCGTCGCCGTAGTAGCGGTAGCCGTTCGCACCACGATCGGCTTCCAACAGTCCAGAATCCGTCCAGTAGCGCAGGGTCTTGACGGACTCGCGCGTGCGCTGAGCCAACTGCCCGATGGTCGCCATGTCCCATGGTAGTAGCGTCCGGCTCACCTGAACGTCTCCAATGTGATGGGCTCCTCGGGTTCTCGGGCGTTGGTACCCGTGCGCCGAGTCTGGGGTGTCGGTTAGCATCCGGCCATGACCCTCGACGAGTATCAGGCCAGCGCCCGCTCTTTGGCCGTCTACCCACGGCACGCCCGCATCCTCTACCCCGCCCTTAAGCTCGCAGGCGAGGCGGGCGAGGTGACGGAGAAGCTCGGGAAGCTCATGCGAGACGAAGGCTACCAGGCGGGCCAGGAGCTTACCCAGGAGCAGAACCAGGGCCTGGTGAAGGAGTTGGGTGACGTGCTCTGGTACGTGGCGAACCTGGCCGCCGACCTGGGCGTCAGCTTGGAAAGCGTGGGCGAGACGAACCTCGCGAAGCTGCGAAGCCGCAAGGAGCGCGGCGTGATCACCGGGAGTGGCGACGACCGTTAGGCGGCGTCAGGCCTTGAGCAGGTCGTAGATCACGCGCGCCTGGTTGTGCTCCTCGTCCTTGGCGCTGTAGACGAGGGTAACGTCGCCCTTCTTCGTCATGGCCTTGAGGCGCTCCAGCTCGGCGTTTCCCTTGAGTTCCTGCTTGTAACGCTTCTGGAACTCCGCCCAGCGCTCGGGGTCGTGCCCGAACCACTTGCGGAGCTCGGTGCTGGGGGCCACTTCCTTCGCCCACCAGTCGATGTCCGCCTCGTCCTTGCTGACCCCGCGGGGCCAGATCCTGTCGACCAGGACGCGAGTACCGTCGCTGGCGGCAGCAGTCTCGTAGGCTCTCTTGATCTTCAACATGCCCCAGGATA
Organism: Truepera sp.; assembly: GCA_032027045.1. Classification (NCBI taxonomy): domain Bacteria; kingdom Thermotogati; phylum Deinococcota; class Deinococci; order Trueperales; family Trueperaceae; genus Truepera; species Truepera sp. The sequence continues at coordinate 2,029,854 of JAVSMU010000001.1, forward strand.
GACCCGCCTCGACACCCGGGCCGCGTCGGGTGACGCAGCTCCTCAGCCGCGAACGCCGTCAAGCCAGGCCTCGAAGCGCTGCATCACTCGCGCCAGGAACTCGTCGGTGCCGGGCACAGTGACGGTGCCGTCGGCGCTTATGAGGTCGGGCGGGTCGAAGGTGATGTACGCCTCGGGTTGGCCCAGCGTCGGGGCGTCCAGGTACGCCAGGCTGGTGCGCAGGTGCGCCTGCATCACGGCCGTGCCCACGCGGCCGGTCGAGGCGCCGGCGATCATCGTCGGCTTGTGAGCGAACACGTTCTCGGCCTTGGGCCTGGAGGCCCAGTCGATGGCGTTCTTGAGCACGCCCGGCATCGAGCGGTTGTATTCGGGCGACACGATCATGACGGCGTCGGCCCCGGCGATCACGCCCTTGAAGTCCCTCACGCTCTGTGGGCTGTTGGCCAGCAGGTCGTCGTCGTAGAGCGGCAGGCCGGCGAGGTTGGCATGCTCGAACTCCCAGTCCCCCGGTGCATGGCGCTCGAGTGCGAACGCGAGCCGCCGGTTGAGTGAGTCCGTTCGTAGGCTGCCCACCAGGACCGCTACCTTGGCGTTCATGACTCGACCTCCCTCTGCTGCCGCCCCCCGGAGCGGCCGCGTGACGACCGAGCGCCACGTGGTGAGGTTAAGCCCGTTTCGCCCCGGGGGTCGTGAGGTCCGTACCCCCGTCAACGCGCCGAGCGAAGCTGGGCGGCCCCGAGGCCATAGAGAGGAGAGTCCGTTCGTCACGGACTCTCCGGGGGGTTACTCGGCGTGGGCCCGCGCCGTCAACTGCGCCAGCGTGTCAACCGCGCCAGCGTCAACCGCGCTAGCGTCAACCGCGCCAGCGTGTCACCCACACTTGCTGTAGCCGCAGCTCTCGCACTTCTGGCAGCCCTCCTCGAACCGCAGCGGCGCGCCGCAGTCCGGACAGGCCTTGCCGTTGTTGAGGACGTTCTTGACGCCCACGGTCTCCAGCGCGACCGCCAGCAGGTCGGCCTTCGACGCCACCATTCGGCCCTGGTAAGTCCCGAACATGCCACCGTTGATGCCGCGCAGCGTCTTGACCAGCGCCTCCGCCGGCACGCCGTACTGCAGCGCGATCGAGACGACGCGTCCAAGCGCCTCGCTGTCGGCGTTCGCCTCGTCACCGGCCTTGCCCGAGACGATGAACACCTCGGCAGGCAGCCCGTCTTGCATGTTGACGGTCACGAAGAAACCGCGCTTCTCGCCGCTCGGCAGCATGAGCTTCACCGAGTCGGTGAAGCCCGACAAGCGCGTGGGGCGGTTGAACAGGGGTTCGCCGGGGAGGCGATCCTCGCTCGGTGCCGGTGTGGCCGGCCGGCCCTGCGGGGTCGGGTCCTGGGCGGCGGTTACCGTCCTGGAGCCGTCGGCGCTGGCGGCCATGGCGTGCGGGGCCGGTTGTGATACGCCCGCGGCGGCGGTCGAGATCACGTTGGCGGAGGCGCCGCCGAGGTCGGTCGTTGGGGCGGGAGCCGCGGCCTGCCGGGTCGGCTCCATGGTCGGCTCCTTGCTCGGTTCCTTCTGGGCGTCCTTGGAGGTCGAGAGCACCTGGAAGTCACGGGAGCCGTCGCGGTAGACCGTGATCCCCTTGCACCCGGTGGCGAAGGCCAAGCGGTAAGCGTCGAACACGTCGGCCGTCGTAGCCTGGTTCGGCAGGTTGATGGTCTTGGAGATGGAGTTGGCCGCACGGTCGCCGTCGTCGAACGCCCGTTGCACCACCCCCTGCATGCGCACGTGGCCCGCCGGGCTGATGTCGTGGGCACAGACCAGCACCGCACGCACCTTCTCGGGTATGAAGTGCAGGCCCTGGACGGAGCCGTGGTTGCCCTGCACTGCGGCGACGACCTTCTCCCAGTCCCAACGCCCATCCAGCTCGTAATCGGGGTGCGGCGCGTGCTCCTCGAGCAGTTCCTGGAACAAGGGGTGGATGAGCGCATGGTAGCTGGTGCCGATCTTGCGGTAGATGAACGGCGCGAACACCGGCTCCACGCCCGAAGACACGCCCATCAGCATGCTGGTCGTACCCGTGGGGGCGACCGTGAGGATGGCGACGTTGCGGCGCGGCGTGGTCAGGTCGCTGACGTCGTACAGGGGAAACGCGCCGCGCTCGGCGGCGAGCGCCTGCGAGGCCTGGGTGGCGGCGTTGCGCAGCGCGCCGATTATGGCCGCCACGGCGTCGCGGCCCTCGTCGGAGTCGTAGCCGTAACCCATCAGGATGAGGGCGTCGGCGAGGCCCATGACGCCCAAGCCCAGGCGGCGCAGCTTCATGCTCATCTCGCGGTTGTCCTCGAGCGCGAACTTGTTGACGTCGAGGACGTTGTCGAGGAAGCGCACGCAGGTCGTCACGTCCGCCGTGTAGCGGTCGAAGTCGTAACCGGCGAGCCCGACGTCGCGCTGCGTGACGTAGGCGGCCAGGTTGATGGCGCCCAGGTCGCACGGCTCGCCCGGGTAGAGCGGGATCTCGCCGCACGGGTTGGTGCTGCGGATGTCGCCCATGGCGCTGCGCATGGGGTTGTGCTCGTTGATGCGGTCGACGTAGATGAGCCCGGGCTCGCCCGTCGCCCAGGCATGCTGGGCGATCTCCCAGAGCGTGCCGCGGCCATGCTCGCCGCTCCCCTGGTCCATGAACTCGTTGGTCACGAGGACCGAGATGTTGAAGGTGCTGATGTCGCCCTCGGCGCGTTCGCGGTCGAGGTCCTTGGCCGTCACGAAGTCCTGCAGGTCGGGGTGGGTGATGGCGAGGGTGGCCATGCCGGCGCCGCGGCGCGTGTTGTGAGTGACGAAGCCGCCGGCCAGGTAGGTCTTGTTCTCGTCCACCGATAGGTCGAGCGTGAGGGCCCGCCCAGCCGGCTTCACGCTGGCCACACCCACGTAGTACTCGTCGTGGCCGAACTCCGGCTGGTCGGCCTCGTGGGAGGAGGTGCGCAGCCCGTGGCACGTGACACTGATGCGGAGTTCGCCGGGTGTAGCGCCTGGCGTGGCCTGGCGCGTCGCGCTGAAAACCGCTGGCCGGCCCGTGGTTCCCACCGGCACGGACCTGAAGCTCTCGGCAGGCGCCGCTGCAGGGTGTGGGAGCTGCCACGACTGCTCCACGCTTTCCGGCACGGCTCCCTCTGCCGCCTCCAACCGGGAGCCCTCGAGGAAGCCGACGCGCTCGACGAAGCGCTTCAGCCCCTTATGGCTCACCACGCTGAGACGGTGAACCTTGCCACTCGCGTTACGGTCATGCGTCCCGCTCGAGGCGGTCAGCTTGCTTGGGATGCCGAGGCCTGCCAGCATGGTGGCCACATCCTCGGCGAGGAGCGGCGAGGCGGTGCTCACCTGGGGCACGCCGCGGCTGAGCGAGCCGCTGGCCTCGAAGAGCCCGCGTAGGAAGGCGCCGACCACGGGCCGAGATGACATGCGCACGGCCCTCGGGATGGCCGCTTCACGCGTGCCGGGCTTGTCGAGGCCGTTGGCCTCGAGCCAGGCGCCGAGGTGCGGGCAGTCGGCCACGTACGACACTGTGCCTGCATCGGGGCCCTGCTCCACGGATGCCGACAGCCCGAAGAGCTCCTCGAACAGGCGCGGCGCCTCCGTCTGCATGGGTGACCCGTGGGCCACGGAGATGCCGACGCGCCCCGAAGCGACGAAGCCGTCGCCCCAGAGGTACCCGAGGAAGAACGCCATGCGCTCCGTTAGGCGCCCCGGCATAAGGCCGAGCTTGGCCCCTCCTTCTGGCGGGTCGACCGGCTGCAGGGTGACCGGCGCGCCGGTGTGCTGGTCGAGGACCTGGATGACGCGGTCGCTGGTTGTCAGGTCGTCGAACTCGACCCACTCGCGGCGCCCGTTCTCGCGGATCACCTTCAGTTTGTGGTTGCGCGTCCCGCGGAGCGACTGGCCGTTTGCCAGCGTCACGCGCAGCGTCTCTACCACGCCGTTGTTGAAGCCGCGGGGGCTCGCTTTCCACCCCTCGTCCGTAGCGACCTTGAGGTAGTGATCCTGCCAGCCGGTCTGGTGGGCGTCCACGAGTTCGGAAAGGCGCAGGGTGCCCTTGCTGGTGTTCACCAGTGTGTCGGGGTGGAGGCAGCCGCCCTGCCTGATGGCCCTCAAGGTGGGTGCGAACAGGTGCCGCAACGTGGCCACCGGACCCGCGAAGCGCGCCCCGCCCAGGCCGGCCCACACCGCGAAGTTGTCGTACACCTCGACCGCGAAGGACGAGGGGCCGCTGGAGGTGCCTCCGGAGCCGGCCACCGGCGTGCCCTCGGCCCTGAGGTCGGAGAGGTCGACGACTATGTCGCGGCCCGCGAGCATCGCCGTGACGGCGTCGGCCGCAGCCTGCCAGATGTCGTCCACGGAGTCGCCTACCAGGCGGACGCTCACGCCCGCCGGGAGGTGGTCGCGCTCCACGAACGTGCCGGCGCGGTAACCGCGGGTGACCATCTCGCCCTTGGCGACGTCGAAGAACGTCCCGCTCCTGATCTTCTGGTAGTCGGCGTGCGAGCGGCCGGCGGTGAGGTAGAGCCGTCCGGTGGTGCCGGTGAAGTGGCGTTTGGGCGCGATGGGATCGAGGTTGACGCCGTTGCCGCCACCCACTTTCGTGACGAGCGCGAGCTTGCGGGCCAGGTTGAGTACCCACGCGTCCGTACCCGGCTGCTCGGGGCTTCCATCTTGCACGAAGCAGTTGAGGACGTTGCCGTGAAGCGTGTTGGCGCCGGCCAGCACACGGCCTCCGGGGCAGAAGCTCTTGCTGGCCATCAGCCGGTAGAAGCGGTCGGCCTGCTCGTCGCGAAGCTCTGGGCGTTCGGGCTGCGCCACCCAGGCGGCCACGCGGTGGAACATGGCCTCGACCGACTCCTCACCCGGTTGAAAGTACTGCCGCTTCGCGATGCTCACGGCGTGCGGGTCGAAGCCCACGTTCGAGGCCCCTGGGTTCGATGACGAGTTGTCCACCATTGCGTTCCTCCCGAAGGGCGAGTAGCCGGCGCCACCCGCCCGTTTTTCGCTGCCGCCCGTTCGCTCGAGCGTCTGCACGCGGACGCGTGCCCTGGTAAACGGCTAGTCAGATACCAGCACTTGTATCGATCACCCTAGCGCATACCACCGCTGTCATCTTGAGCAAAATATCTCACCCCGGCAAGACGCGAAAACCTTCTGCTGGGCGGCGCCAATGCCAGGGGCCCTGGCCCCGTGAATCAGGCGTCGAAGACGAGTGGCAGGCTACCACCCACCGCCGAGTCCTGGCAAGCAGCCAAGTACCATCCGGCTACCAGTAAGGGAGAGCCGGCGGGCCTCACCTACTAGATGTGGTACCGAACGGGCCGTGCAGAAGTAGCGGGCGCGACGGTGATGACGCTGCCCTGGAAGGCGGCCTCGACTCCATCAGTGCCTGAAGTGCCTCTCGCCCGTGAACACCATGGCGAGGCCCAGTTCCTCCGCCGCCTCCGTGATCGCCTGGTCCGCGATCGAGCCCCCGGGCTGCACCACCACGGTCACGCCCGAGGCCGCCACCGCTTCCAAGCCGTCCCTGAAGGGGAAGAAGGCGTCCGACGCGCCCACTCCGCCCTGCGCGCGGCCGGCCGCCTTGCGCACGGCGATCTCGGCCGCGTCTACGCGGCTCTGCTGTCCCGCGCCGATGCCCACGGCGCTCCCGCCGGCCACCAGGACGATGGCGTTGGAGGAGGTGGCCGCGCACACGAGCTGGGCCAACTCGACGTCGCGCCACTGAGCCTCGGTCGGTTGCCTGCTGGTGACGACCTGCCAGGCCGACCGGTCCAGGCTCACGACGTCCGGGCGCTGCACCAAGAAGCCCCCGTCCACGCGTCGCAGTTCGAAGCCGGCGGGCCGCGGGGCCGGCAGCTCGATGACGCGCGTGTTCTTGCGCTTCCTCGCGAGGAGCGCCAGCGCCTCCGGCGCGTAGCCGCGTGCCAGGAGCACGTCGGCCTTGGGGTTGGCCACCATGCGCTCGGCCAAAGCAAGGTCGACGAAGCCGGGAAGCGCGACGACGCCGCCGAACGCCGACTTCGAGTCGGCGGCGAACGCCTTGGCGTAAGCCTCCTCGAGGTCGGTCCCCCAGGCAGCACCGCAGGGGTTGGCATGCTTGACGATGACGCAAGCGGGCGCGCTGGCCGCCAGGGCGTGCGCGAGGCGCCAGGCCGCCTCCGCGTCGAAGAGGTTCAGGTAAGACAGCGCGAGGCCGGAATGAACCTTGGCCTCGTCCCACACTGAGTCGGCGCCGACTTCGCGGTAGCGGGCGCCCGCTTGGTGCGGGTTCTCGCCGTAGCGCAGGACTTCGGCGCGCTCCAAGGCGACGTCGAGGTTCTGCGGCAGTTCCTCCCCCTTGCTCAGGTAGGCGACGATGGCGGCGTCGTAGGCGGCCGTGTGCGCGAACGCGGCAAGGGCCAGCCGGCGGCGCTCTTCGGGCGTCGGTCCGCGCTCCAGGGCCTCGAGCACATCGGGGTAATCGCCCGGGTTCACGACCACCACCACGCCGGGGTGGTTCTTGGCGGCGGCGCGCAGCATGGCGGGGCCACCGATGTCGACCTGCTCCAGCGCCTCGGCCTCGGTCACGTTCGGCCGCGCGACCGTCTCCCTGAACGGGTAGAGGTTGGCCACCACGACGTCTATGGGCGTTATCTCGTGGCGCGCCAGCTCGGCGAGGTGGGCGTCGTCCCGCCGCGCGAGGATGCCGCCATGGACCTTCGGATGCAGCGTCTTCACGCGCCCATCCAGGATCTCGGGGAAGCCGGTGACGTCGGACACCCCCAGGGCCGGCAGCCCCCAGCGCTCGAGGGCCGCCAGGGTTCCGCCCGTGCTCACGAGCTCGTAGCCCAGCTCGACCAATCCTCGGGCGAAGCCCTCCAGCCCCGTCTTGTCCGACACGCTGAGCAGTGCTCGGGGGCGCTTTCCTTCACTCGTAGGCGGCATGTCGTCTCCTTCTCATGAAACGGTGAGGGCGGCCACTTCGTGCGAAGTGGCCGCCCTCACGTTGCACCGAACCTGTTTCAGTTCGCTGCGCCGGGAGCGGCCTCGTCTTGGGGCGCCGAATCCCCGGAGGGCGCGGCGTCCGGCGCCTGCTCGGGCGGGGCCTCGCCACCCCCGCCAGCGTCGCCGGTACCGGGAGCCGTGTCGGTGGGCAGCACGAGATCGGGCTTGCTGGTCTCGACGATCTCGATCTTGGCGCGCTGTTCGTCGAGCCAGGCGCTGCGCTCGGCCTGGCGTTTCTGAGCAAGGACGGCCTGCTCGACCTGGGCCCGGACGTCCGCGAGTGGCCGCACACGGGCGGGCAGCCTATCGGCCACCAGGACCACGTACGTGTCCTTCGTGGTGACAGGCGCCGCGTCGGGCTCACCGTCGCCGGCGGCGTCGGCGTCGGCCGTAGCGTCGGCGCCTGTAGCGTCGGTGCCCGTCGCGTCTGCGGCAGTCGCGTCGGCAGCAGTTGTGTCGTCACCCGTCGCGCCGGCGTCGGTGGCCTCGCCTCCGGCGGACGCCTGGTCGCCGGCAGCCGAGGCGGCGGAAGTGGAAGCGGTGTCATCGGCAGCCGCCGCGTCGGCCTCATCGTCACCAGCGGCAGCCTCGACGGGTTCCTCTAGCACCAGCACGTCGCTGACCGCCAGAGAGCCGCCCGGGAGGTCGTCGAAGGCGTCGGTCCCGAACAGCGCCGTGTCGAGTTCCGTGGGCAGGTCGCCCGGCTTCACGCGGCCGAGCTCGGTGACCGTGCCGCCCAGGGTCTCGTTGGCGGCGGTGACGTCGTCGCCGGCGAGCAGGGCCTCACGGAACGCCTCGGCTGCAGCCTCCTCGGCGAACTCCGCCTTGGTGACGGTGGCCTCTGCCGAGATGGTGAACTGCGACTGGTTCTCCGAGTAGTACTTCTCGATGTCGGCCTCGCTCGCCGTGGCGTCCCGGGCAACGAAATTGAGTGCCGCCTGTGCGATGCCGTTACGCGTACCCACGAAAGGTTGGCCCAGCGAACCGGCGCTCTGGTACGCGACCTCGGTATCGATCAACTGGTTGAGGACCGTCGGCTTGAAGAGTCCGACGATGAGGTCCGCCGTCTGCGGCGAGAGGGCCTGCTGGATCTGCGTGTTGGTGTAGAGGGCCCGGTCGAGCTCGGCCGCGTGGATCTCGTGATCTCCCACGGTGGCGACCACCGGGTTGTCGAAGGAAAGCGTGCTGGTGGGTGGGAACGAGACCTGAGCGGCCTTACGCAGCCTCTCGAGCTCGGCCTCGACCACGCCCGACTTCTTGGCGTTCAGGGCGTCTGCGGCGACCGTCTCCTTGACGTCGTCGAACGGCCGGTCGGCGGCGGGCTCGTAGCCCTCGACCTCGATGACGTAGTAGCGGTCGTTGTAGGTGATCACATCGGTCACGCCCGCGCCCCGAAGCGAGAAGGCCGCGTTCGCGACGACCGTCGGCAGTGCAGGGCGACCCACCGGCTTGGGCTCGGTCTCGCCGCCGGCTGCGCCGATGGCGCCGTCGCGATCGGCCAGCTCCAGGCTGTTCTCGCGCGCCAGCGTGGCGAAGTCCGCGCCCGCTAGCGCCTCACGGCGCAGACGCTCCGCCAGGTCCTTGTCGGCCACGACGATCTCGCGCGCCAAAATGCGTTCCTCGGACTGGTAGGAGGAAAGGTGCGATTCGTAGTAGGCCTGGACCTCGGCGTCGGAGACCGTAACGTCCTTGACGAGGCGGGACTCCCACTCCTGCAGCTTGAGCTGGCCCTTCATGTACTCGCGGAAGCTCTGGTCGTTGAAGCCCGAGCTGCCGATGAGCCGGAGGTACGCCTGGTCGTTGCGGGCACCGTCCACACCGCGCTCGGCGCGGAAGTCGTTGACGGCGGCACGCACCTGACCGTTGCCGATGGCAACACGGGCGGCGGCCTGATCGAGGACCGTGTTACGCACGATCTCGTCGACCATGAGCCGCTGCAGGTCCTTGCCGACCTCGCCCTCGGTCACGGTGTTGAAGAGCGGATTGCTACGGATCTGCTGAAGGTCGGCGTCGTATAGGGTCTGCCCGTTGACGACGATCTGAGCCGCGCCCTTGCTGGCGCCACCGACAGAGCCGCCGAGCCCCGGCGTGAACATGACCACCATGCCCGCCAAGAGGCCGATGGACACGCCCCACAAGATGATGGTGTTCGTGCGTTTGCTAAGCTTCATCTAGTTGACTTCCTCCCGGCGCGCTTTCCACCCGCGCCGTTTCGCGGATGCGCCTGTAAAGGTGACTCGTTCGAACCACGACCTGCCCCGTGCGGCCCAACTATCGACCGGCATGCGGGCGGTGAACATCTCGGAGCACGCCCCGAAGTGTACCAGAACGGCGAGTGAGAGCCGCGTGCGCGGCGGGTGCTATATTGCTCTTTGCCTCAGCGGCGCAGTGTCGCTACGGGCGCCCGTAGCTCAGTCGGATAGAGCGTTCGCCTCCGGAGCGAAAGGCCACAGGTTCGAATCCTGTCGGGCGCACCAACTCCCACCCCACTAGCCGCGAGCCCAATGGCCGGCGGCCCAGGAAGTCCACGTGAACCAAGCGCCGACGCTCAACCCCCTGACGGCCTTCTTGAGCGTGGCGGCGGGCGGCGGCGTGGGCAGCGCGCTGCGCTACGGTTTCGCGCTCTGGCTGGAGCCGATCAGCCGGGGCTTCCCCTTCAGCATGCTCGTCGTCAACGTGCTCGGCTCGTTCGCTATCGTCTTCTTCGGCGAGCTCACGGTAGGCGGCGCCGGCCAACCCGCCACGCAAGCTTGGCGCCTGGCCGCGCTCGTCGGCGTTTGCGGCGGGTTCACGACGTTCTCCTCGTTCAGCCTGCAGACCGTCGACCTGCTGCGGGCCGGGTTCGTGGGTCGGGCGCTCGCCAACGCGCTGCTGTCCGTCGTCTTGTGCGTCGCCGCCGCGGCGCTAGCCTACTGGGCGGCGGCGAGGTTGACCAGCTAGGGACGACCCCGAGCCGCGCTCACCACGTCGGACGCTCGGGCTGCTCCCCCCTAACCCACGGCTGCTGCACCATCAGGCCCTCGCCGGAGAACACGACTACCGGCTCGCCCTCGACCAGGAGCCGTACGGCGTCGACGTCCGTGGGCTGGGTGAGGGTGTAGTAGAGCTGGTTGAGGCGCGCCAGCATGGCCGAGGTCCCGCCGCCGCGTTCGAAGGCGGCCGACAGGTCGACGCTGAGGACGCCCCCGGAGAGGGAGGCGCCCAGCACCGCCGTGTCTGGCGGCACCGCCGTTGCCAACCCACGCGCCGCCTCGTCGGCGGTGGGTCCCCTCGTAAGCGCCCCCACCTGAAGGGCCGCCCGTTCCTCCGCCGTCGTCCGCCCCAGGCGACGGTTCACCGGCTCGAGCGTGAACGTCATGCCGGCATCGCGCACGAAGTAGACGACGGTGTCCGGCACGCGTTGCAAGGTGCGCAGAGTGATGACGGCGACGAGCGTGAGCAGCAGCAGAAGCGCCAGCGCGGCGACCCGAAGCACCACGGTGCGCACGTGCGCCTACGCCTTCCGGATCGGCAGGTAACGCGGCTGCCACATGGCCTCGTCGACCGCCTCGACCGGGTCGTCCGGCTCGTTGCGCGCCACGCCGTCCTCCAACGCCTGCTTGACGACCGCCCCGGCCACCTGCTTGCTCGCGCGGCCCAGCTTGCTTATCCGTGGATAGACGGCGCCCTCCAACAGGCGCGCTGGATCCGTGTACGCCGAAAGCGCCTCGGCGGCGGCGGTGAGCATGTTGTCCGTCACCTTGCTCGCTCCGGCGACGAGCGTGCCCAGGCCCAACCCGGGGAAGATGAACGCGTTGTTGCCCTGCCCGACGGCGTAGGAATGACCGCCATGTTCGACGTTGGGGAACGGGCTCCCCGTGGCCACGATTGCCCGGCCGCCCGACCACGCATATAGGTCCTCTGGCACGGCCTCGCCGTTCACGGTGGGGTTGGACAGTGGAAAGACGATGGGCGTCGGGGAGTTCGCCATGACGGCGCCGACGACTGCCTGGTCGAAGGCCCCGGCCTGGCCCGAGAGTCCGATGAGGCCCGTCGCCTTGGCGTTCACCGCCGTCTCGAGGAGCGTGGGCACGCTGCCGGCGAACTGCCACCCGGCCACGCGGGACGGGTCCTGGGCAAGCTCGAGCTTGTAAGGTTCCAGGCCGCTCCGGTCCGAGAGTATGAGGCCCTTGGAGTCGACCATGAGCACGCGCGCGAGCGCGTCGGCGCGGCTCATGCCTTGGCGCTGCAGGCCCACTAGGATCTGCCGCCCCACGCCTATGCCACCGGCACCGGCGCCATGAACCACGAAGATCTCGTCGGTCATGGGACGGTGCGTCTTGCGGGCCGCCGCGAGCAGCCCCGCCAGCACGACGGCGCCCGTGCCCTGGATGTCGTCGTTGAACGAGGGCAGCACGTCGCGGTAACGGTTCATGACGTCCACGGCCTTCTGCTTGCTGAAGTCCTCCCACTGCAGCAACGCGTTCGGGAACCGGCCCTTGAACGCCGTGACGAAGCGTTCTATGAACTCCTCGTAGGCGCTGCCCGTCAGGCGCTCGTGGCGCACTCCCAGGTAGAGGGGGTCGTCGAGCAGGTCGGCCCGGTTGGTGCCCACGTCGAGCTCGATGGGCAGCGTGGTGGCCGGGTCGATGCCCGCCGCGGCCGTGTAGATGGAGAGCTTGCCGATGCAGATGGCCATGCCCCCGAAGCCCTGGTCGCCGATGCCCAGGATGCCCTCGGAGTCGGTGGCCACCACGAGCCGCACGTCCGGCACGGGGGCGTCGGCCAGTACCCGGTCGACGACGTCGATGTTGTCGGTGCTGATGACCAGCCCCCTGGGGAAGCGGTAGATGAGGCTGAACTTCTGGACGGCCTCGGCGACGGTCGGCGTGTAGATGATGGGCAGCATCTCCTCGAGATGCGCCTCGAGCAGCGCGTAGAACAGGACCTCGTTGCGGTCCTGCAGCACGCGCAGGTAGATGTGCTTGTCGAGCGCCGAAGAGAAGCGCGAGTAGTTCGCGAAGGTGCGTTCGACCTGCTCCTCGATGCTGGAGCGGTGCGGTGGGACGAGCCCCTCCAGGCCCAGCTCGCGGCGCTCCTCTCGCGAGAAAGCCGTGCTCTTGTTAAGTAGCGGCAAACGCGTCAGGAGGTACCCGGAGAGCGAGGTCGCCAGGTAGGGGTTGCCGTCGTCGTCGAAACGCTTCTCGAATTGCCGCATGCTATCCACTCCCGCTGCGCCAAGGGGCGCTTGAACTTTGGGTTGCACTCTCGAACCTCGGCGGCCGGGCCCGGCCGTTGCCTCGAGCCTCAGGGCACGCCGACCGGCGCGCCCTGCTCGCTTTCGGCCAGTCGCGCGGCCTCGCCCGCGAAGTAGGCGTAGTCCTCGTCATCCGGTTGCAGTTCGAGCGCCCGGCCGTAGGCCTCGGCGGCCACGGCGTAGTCCCGCTTCTGAAAGGCTACGCGCCCGAGGTACGCCCAAGCCTGGACGAAGACCGGGGATGCCGCCGTGGCGGCCTTGAACTCCGCCTCTGCCGTATCGCCGTCACCAGCCTGGTAGGCGGCCAGCCCCCGCGCGAAGGCCTCGCTGGCCTCGGTACCGTACTGAGCGGCCTGCCGAGCATTATGTATGAAGTAGCGCGCGCGGTCGTCGTTCGGGTCCAGCCGCAAGACGGCCTGCCAGTAGGCGATGGCCTCGTCGGGCCTGCCCAACTCCTGCGTGGTCCTCGCGGCCCAGACGTTCGCCTCCTTGAAGTCGGGCGCCGCCTCTACTGCCGCCAGGAAGCGCTTCTGGGCCTCGGCCACGTCACCGTCCTCGTAGAGCGCCAGACCATCGTAGTAGGCGCGACCGGCCGCGACGCCCCAGCGTTGCTGGACGCGGGCGTAGTCGAGGAACCATGCCGACCGGGAGTCTTCCGGGGCCAGCGCGACCGCCAGCTCCCAGTACTTCACCGCGGCGTCCGGCCGCTCCGTCTCGAGGGCGGTCCGGCCCGCCCAAACGGCGGCGTTCGTGAAGCCGGGGTTGGCAGCCACGGCCGCCTGGAACGCCTCGAAGGCCGTGTCCAGGCGGCCCGCGTCGTAGGCCCTGAGGCCTTGGCGGTACGCCTCGCTGGCCGCAACACCGTACTTCTCACGCTCGCGGCTGAGCTCGAGGAAGAAGCGGGCGCCCTCGTCGTCGGGCGCCACCTCCACCAGGCGCTGCCAGATGACCACTGCGGCGGCCGTATCTCCACGCTCGTAGGCCATGCGTGCGAGCCACCGGAGCGCCTCGGGGTCGTCGGGCTCCTGATCCAAGAGCGTGAGGTACCAAGCTTGGGCGCCCGCATAGTCGCCGGCCTCGTAGCGGGAGAAGGCGAGCTGGCTGACCACCCGGTGGAACTCCGCGAGGTCGGTGTTCAGGTGCGCGCCGGCCCCGGACGGCAGGGTGGGCGTCGAATCGGTCAGCTCGCCGCCGGCGGCGAGGAAGGCGTCCCAGGCGGCGAACGCGCGGCTATACCAGTTGGTGAGGCCGTAGGCGTGCGCTTCGAGGCGGTAGGCGCGCCGCGCCAGCTCGAGTGCGGCAGCTTGCTCTTCGGTCGAGGACGCCTCCAAGGCGTCGGCGGCCAGAGCGGAGGCGTGGGAGGCCGCGGCGAGCGCAGCGTGCCAGGCCGGATCGTCCGGACTGGGCGTGCGCCCGAGGTCCACGCCCAGCGCCAAGGCCAGCGCGTCCTCCGCCGCGTGGTAAGCGGCGTCTGCCGCCTCGACGTTCACCGCGGACACCTGGAGGCCCTGTTGGGACATCGAGAAGGCGGCGAGGCTCAACAAGGAGGCGGCGGCGAGGCGCCCAGCGCCCGCCGCCCACCTGCGAAGTAGCAACGAGAAGCGGGGGCTCAGCGCGCCTTCGCGGTGAGCCATACGACCTCCTGGCCGGCGCGGATCAGGTACAGCAAGCGCTGCGACCCGTCCTCCCCGACGAAGACGATCCGCGTATGCGTTTCAGGGCCCTGCGGACCCGAGACCGCGCGCTCCGTCCGCTCCTGCTCGAAGTAGCCGGCGACGGCGTAGGCGGTCGAGATCTCGTGGACCTTGGCACCCGCGAGGGCCACGACGACTCCTCCGAGGGCGTAGGCCTCCCAGTCCGTCCAGGCGCCGGAATCCGGTATGCGCGCCACCAGCGCGTCGACCCCCTTGCCGACCGCTCGCATGGTGCCGCGGGGGAAGCTGACTCCCGCGTCGAACTGCGCCGAGATGGCAGTGGTCATGAGGACGTCTGCGAGGAGCTGGGCGTGGGCCGCCGGGGCGATGGCGAAGGTGAGGAGGGCAGCCAACCAGAGGGTCCGGTAACGCGAGCCGCGGGGCCCAGGCGCTTGACGGGTGGCCGTTGACATGCGCAGAGTCTAGCACCGCCCGCCAGGGACTTCCGCCCGGCCTCGGTTGACCCTGCCCCCTCCCAGCCGCTACCCTCTAGGTTGCCGCCGCACCCCGCCCTCGCTCGCAGCGGACGGCACAGACCCCGCGCCATAGCGCCCTTTGGCAGTGACGATGTTCCAGTCTTTAGGTGACAGACTCCAATCCGTTTTCGACGGCCTGCGCGGCCGCGGCCGCCTGACCGAGGCCGACGTCAAGGCCGCCCTGCGCGAGGTGCGCGTGGCGCTCCTCGAGGCCGACGTGAACCTCGAGGTGGCCCGCGAGTTCACCAACCGCGTGCAAGAGAAGGCCGTCGGTTCCGACGTTCTCATGTCGTTGCAACCCGACCAGCGCGTCATCGCCCTCGTTCAAGAGGAACTGGTGGCCGTGTTGGGCGGTAAGGCCGTGTTGCCGACGCTCAAGTCAGAGGGCAACGTCTGGCTCCTCATGGGGCTCCAGGGCGCCGGCAAGACGACCACCGCGGGCAAGCTGGCATACCGCTACAAGTCACAGGGCCGGCGCGTGCTGCTCGTCGCCGCCGACACGCAGCGCCCCGCCGCCCGCGACCAGCTCAAGGTGCTCGGCGCGCAGATCGGCGTGCCCGTGTTCGAGGTGCAAGACGGCGAGAAGCCCGCGGCCTCGAGCGCGCGCCTCAAACAGCACCTGCAGAAGGACTTCCGCGACCTGGTGATCGTCGACACCGCCGGCCGTTTACAGGTGGACGAGGCGCTCATGGACGAGCTCGCGGACCTGGGCCAAAGGTTGGCTCCCTCGGAGAAGATCCTGGTGGTCGACGCCATGACGGGCCAACAGTCGCTACCCGTCGCCAACGCGTTCGACGCGCAGGTGGGCGTCACGGGGCTGATCATGACCAAGCTCGACGGCGACGCGCGCGGCGGCGCCGCGCTCTCCGCCAAGCACGTGACCGGCAAGCCCATCTACTTCGCCGGCATCAGCGAGAAGATCGACGGCTTGGAGCCGTTCCACCCCGACCGCGTGGCGGGCCGCATCCTGGGCATGGGCGACGTCCTCACCCTGATCGAGAAGGCGCGCGCGCTCGAGGGCGAGGACGACGAGACGGAGATGCGCAACCTGGGCGACTTCTCGCTCCAGGACATGCTCACGCAGATGCGGCGCATCAAGCAGATGGGCTCTTTCACCGACGTGCTCAGCATGATCCCGGGCGCCAACAAGATCGTGCCGGCCGGCACCAACATCGACGAGCGCGAGATTCTGCGGGTGGAAGCCATCATCTCCAGCATGACGGAGGGCGAGCGCCACACGCCTCGCATCCTCAACGCGTCGCGCCGCAAGCGCATCGCGCGCGGCTCCGGCACGACCGTGCAGGACGTCAACCGGGTCATCAACAACTACGAGGAGATGCGCAAGCTCATGAAGCGCATGGGCAAGCGGCCGCCCCGGCGCGGCGGCCGCCGCGGCCTGCGAGGCTGACGCCGGCGGCAGGGGCCGACGGCCTTACGCGCGCCGGGCCGTGTCAACTAAGAACCAGTTCGTGCCGGGGTGGGCTGGAACGACCGGGTCACGCCGTGTACACTAGGTGGCTTCTAGAGGCCACTCGTCGTATCGTCGACGCTGGGCCCGCCTGACAGGCAGTACGCAGCCTTCCGAGGCTCTTGGAGGATATTGGAGATATGGTCAAGATTCGTCTGATGCGCATGGGTTCGACCAAGAACCCGCACTATCGCCTCGTCGTGGTCGACGGCCGCACCAAGCGGAGCGGCGATTACATCGAGCAGATCGGTTACTACGATCCGCGTGAGACTACGCCGGAGCACCTGCGCGTCGACGCCGAGCGCGCCGCTCACTGGATGGCGCTGGGCGCCCAACCGACCGACACGGCACTCCGTCTCCTCGAGAAGACGGGCGTCGAACTCCCGCAGTCCCTGCTGGCCAAGCGCCGCAGCTCGTACGTCAAGCGGCAAGAGGCGAAGGCCTGAGGGCTTAGCCCCGGCACCCCGCGAACGGAGGCGGCATGCCCCTCGACCTGGTCACGTTCGTCCTACAGAACCTCGTAGCCGATCCCGAGCACCTGGAGGTCACCTCCACCTCGGACGGGCGCAACGTGCATATCGACATCACGTGCGCACCCGAGGACGTGGGCCGCATCATCGGCCGGGGCGGGCGCGTGATCAACGCCGTCAGGACCCTGGCGCGAGCGGCGGCCGACGGGCGCCAACGCGTCGAAGTCCAGCTACTGGAGTAGCGCCGGGCGCCTCCGGATGCTGCCTAACCCCACCGCCAAGGAACAACCCGGCGATTACCTTCCCCTGGGTGACCTGGGACGCACCTTCCAGCTGGAGGGTGCGTTGCGCTGGCACGTGCCGGCCGCGCTCGAGTCCGAGGGCGTCCCCGGGCCGCGGTCGCTGGCGGCGCGGGTCGTGGCCGCCGCCGGCAGCCTGTTCGTCACCGGCCTGGGTGACGCGCGCGTGCGCGACCTGCGCTACCAGAAGACCGGCGCCCCGCTCCTCTTGCTGGAGGGCGTACGCGACCGCACCACCGCCCAACGGCTCGTGAACGCCGAGGTCTGGTTGAACCCCGCCCTGCTGCCGAGCGAGCTGGCGACCGAGCTCGAGGAGGCGCTGGCCGAGCCGAGCGAGGAGGAGGCGCTGGTCGGCCTCGAGGTGCGCCTGGCGGGCACGCTCGTCGGGACCGTCGAAGACGCCGACCTCTCGGGCCCAAACGCCATCGTCGTGGTCGCCCTGGCGGCCGGCGGCACCTGTTTGCTGCCCCTGGCGGCGCCTTACGTCGAGGTGACCCGGGAGCCGGCCATCGAGCTCACCGACCCACCGCTGGGCCTCCTGGACGCGCGCTGAACATGCGCTTCACCGTCTACACCCTCTTCAGCAGCCTCATCGAGCCTTACCTCCAGGAGGGACTGCTCGGCAAGGCCCTTCGCAACGAACTTCTCAGCGTGGAGCTGCGCGACCTGCGGCGCTTCGCGGGCAACCGCACCAATCGAGTGGACGACGCCCCGTACGGCGGCGGTGCGGGCATGGTCATGCGCGTGGACGTCGCGGGCCAGGCCGTGGCCGAGCTGGCGCAAGACACGCCCCCACCGACGGAGACCATCCTCTTGAGCCCCGCGGGTGAGCCGCTCACGCAGCGCCTCGTGGAGCACTTCGCCAACCTGCCCCACCTCGCCATGATCTCGGGCCGCTACGAGGGCTTCGACGCGCGCGTGGAGCGGCTCGTCACCCGCGAGGTGTCGATCGGCGATTACGTGCTCATGGGCGGCGAGCTGCCCGCACTCGTCGTGCTCGAGGCCACGGCGCGGCTCCTGCCGGGCGTGCTCGGCGACGCCGACAGCCACCGGCAGGAGTCGTTCAGCTCGGGCCTTCTCGACTACCCCGAGTACACGCGGCCCCCCAGCTACCAGGGCCACGACGTGCCGGAGGTGCTGCTCTCGGGGCACCACGGCAACGTCGAGGCGTGGCGCCGCCTCCAGGCCCTCAGACGCACCTTCGAGCGCCGGCCCGAGCTGCTGGAAAGCGCGCCGCTCAGTGACGAGGAGCGCGCGTTAGTGGCGCGCTGGCGCGCGGAGCGCGGTCCAACACCCTAGTCTCGTAGCCTCACCCCGGACCGTTGGCATTCGTTAGGCACCGTAAAGGCAGCGCAGCAGCCGCGTCATGCCCTAACGGAAGGACCGCGGCCTCTGCTCGGTCGCGGTCCTCCAGTTCCCGGCGATGTTCGGCCCTTACGGGGTCTGGTTGACCTTGTCTATCACCAGCTGGGTGATGTCGAGGTCGTCGTCGGCATAGACCACGAGGTGCTGGTTGGCGGCCTCGACGCGGTCCATCACCACCGTGTAACCGTTCTCCTTCGCGAGTTCCGCGATGGCCTCGTTGGTGGCCTGCACGGCGGGCGCCGCAGCCTTGTTGATCTCGTCCAGGTAGCGCGCCTGCACCGCCTGCAGCGTGGAGCGCAACGTGGAGTAGCGCTCGCTCTCCTCGGGGGTGAGCGTCTGGCCGCTGCTGAGCTTGTTCTCGAGCGCCGAGATGCTGTCGGTGAGGCCCTTGATCTCGGTTGCGGCCTGGGCCCTCAGGTCCTCGACCGCCTGACCGGCGGGGTGCGCCCTCAGGACGGCCTGCGCGTCCACGAAGACTAGCTTGGTCTGGCGCGACTGGGCGCTCAGCGACGACGCGAAGAGGGCGACCACTACGGCCGCGGCAAGTCCTAGGAGGGTGAGTCTTCTCATAGCGCCGGGAAGCTTACCACCGGAATGATGAGAAGCCTTGTGAGGCCCTGACCCGTGTTCGACACGAGAACCCCCCTAACCCGCCGCGGAACCGTCGGCCCGCACCAGTGACCGTCATCTTCGCGGTCTTCTCGGGCATCCTCGGCAGCCTCATCGGGTCGTTCGGCAACGTCGTCATCTGGCGCCTTCCGCGCGGCGAATCGATCGTCTTCCCGGGCAGCCACTGCCCCACCTGCAACCACCGTCTGGGGCCACTCGAGCTCGTGCCGATCTTCTCGTGGCTCGCCCTCAGGGGCAAGTGCCGCCACTGCGGCGCGCGGATATCGCCCCGTTACCCCCTCGTGGAGGCGCTCATGGCCGCCGTGTTCGTGGCGGTCGCGCTGCGCTGGCCGCCGGTCACGACCGGCCTCGCGTTCCTGCCCCTCTGGGCCGTGCTGGCCATGCTCGTGATGGCGGCCCTCATCGACGTCGACCACTACATCCTCCCCGACGTCCTCACGCTCCCGGCCGTGGCGCTTGGCGTGCTCGGGGCGTTCCTGACGGGCGAGGCGACCGACCTGCCCGGCCCACTGGCGGCGCTCACGGGCGCCCTCGCCGGCGCCGGCGTGCTCGTGCTCATCAACCGCGTAGGGGCGCTCGTCCTCAGGCGTTTCACGGACACCACGGAGCGCCTCTTCCCCATCAGCCTCGACCAGGTGAACATCGCGGCCGTGGTGGGCGCCTTGGCCGGCGTCTGGTGGGGCCTGGCCGCCGGGGCGGTGAGCGTCATCGTCAACCTCGCCGCGCGCCGCACCCTCCGCCTGGGCGAGCCCCTCATGTACGGGTTGTGGCTGGTCGCGCTGGTCCTATCGAGCACCTCCTTCACGGTGCCGACGGTGACCGCGCTGAGCGGCAGCGTGCTGGCAGCGGGCGCCTGGGCGCTGATCGGCGCCTCCTACTGGTGGCTCCACGACGCCTTCAGGCCGAAGGCCGCCGAGGAGGCGCGCAAGAAGGAGGCCGAGGACCAGCACCCCGAACCGGTGGCCATGGGCTTCGGCGACGTGAAGCTCGCCGCGGCGATAGGCGCCCTCCTCGGCTGGGAGAAGCTCCTCGTGGCCGTGCTGTTCGCCGTCTTTCTGGGCGCCCTGTTCGGCATCGTCGGCCGCCTGGCGGGCGGCAAACGTCTCATCCCCTTCGGACCCTACCTGCTGGCAGGCGGCCTGGCCGCGCTCTTCTTCGGCGACGCCGTCATCACCTGGTACCTGGGACTGCTGGGCGTCACCTGAACCGCCGCCCCGCGGCGTGGGCCGGGACTGACGGGTGCTAGCATGTTGCCCGTTCGTCATGGCCGGGCCCTCGCGGCCCCCGGCCGCGCCGAACCTCCCGTAGGATTGGAGCCCGAGTGAAGCCATCACGCATCCGTAGTCTGGAGCTCAGGTGAAGCCATCACGCATCCCGAGTCTTGCCGGTCGCGACTTCCTGTCCCTGTCCGACCTGAGCAGGGACGAGTTCGCGGGCCTGATCGACAGCGCCATAGAGCTCAAGACGGCCTGGAAGAACGGGACGAGGCCGGCGCTCATGCAGCACAAGACCCTCGCCATGATCTTCGAGAAGCAGTCGCTCAGGACGCGCTCCACGTTCGACATCGCCATGGCCCAGTTGGGCGGTCACGCCATCCTCCTCAGCCAGAACTACATCGGCTGGGGCGTGCGCGAGACGGTGCGCGACGTCGCCGGCAACCTGGACCGCTGGGTGGACGGCATCATGGCCCGCACCTACGGTCATGGCACGCTCGTCGAGCTCGCGCGGCACGCCAAGGTACCCGTCATCAACGGGCTTTCGGACCTCCTGCACCCGTGCCAGCTCCTCGCCGACTACGTGACCCTCAAGGAGACGTTCGGGCAACTGGCGGGCCTCAAGCTGACGTTCGTGGGCGACGGCAACAACGTGGCCAACTCGCACGTGAACGCCGCCGCCCTGGCGGGCGTCGAGCTGACCATCGCCTGCCCGCCGGGGTACGAGCCCGAGCCGGGCATCCTGGCCTCCGGCCGCAGCGCCGGCGGCGTCATCCACGTATCGCATGAGCCGCGAGAAGCCATCAGCGGCGCCGACGCCCTCTACACCGACGTGTGGATCTCGATGGGCATGGAGGAGGAGTCGGAGCACCGCAAGAAGGCCTTCGCCGGCTACACCATCACGCCGGAGTGGTTCGACGACCTCGCCCCGCGCGGCGTTTTCATGCACGACCTGCCCGCCCATTACGGCGAGGAGTGCACCGAAGACGCCGTCTACCACGACCGCAGCGTCGTGTTCGACCAGGCCGAGAACCGGCTGCATGCCCACAAGGCCGTGATCTTCCAGTTCATGGCCGGCGAGTGAGGCGACGTGGCCGCAACGCTTGAGGCCGGCCGGTTGAGGGTCGGGGTGCTCGGGGCCAGCGGCTACGGCGGCGCCGGGCTCATCGAGCGCCTGTCGCGCCACCCGCACGTGGAGCTCGTGGCGCTCGGCTCGCGCAACTACCTCGGCAAGCCGCTGGCGGACGCCTGGCCGCACCTCGCTGGCACAGGCAGCCCGCTGCGCTTCGTCGACACGGACGAGGTGCTGGCACTCTCCGACGTGGTCTTCTGCGCCACGCCACACGCGGCCACGGCGCCCATCGTGGCGCGGGCCGTGGCGGCGGGAAAGCGGGTCGTGGACCTCTCGGCCGACTTCCGCCTCGGCGCCGCCGATTACGAACGCTGGTACGGCGGCCCCCACCCGCACCCCGAACTGCTCGGCAGCGCCGTGTACGGGCTGGTCGAACTTCACCGCCACGAGCTTCCGGGCGCCACCATCGTGGCCAGCCCCGGCTGCAACGCGACGGCGGCCTCGCTAGCCCTCGCGCCGCTGGCCGCGTCCGGGCTGCTGGGCGACTCCGTGGTCGTGAACGTTCTGGCCGGCGTGTCGGGCGCGGGCCGCGCGACCTCGCCTGCGCTGCACTTCAGTGAGATGAACGAGAACGCCCGGCCCTACAAGCCGAGCGGCACCCATAGGCACACGGCCGAGATCGAGGCCGTTGGCGGCAGGGCCGTGGCCGCCGCGGCGCGGGGCGACGGCAAGCGCCTGGTGACTCACGCGCGTTACGACGCCGTGCCCGTGTCGTTCATGCCGCACATCGTGCCGCTCACCCGCGGGATCTTGGCCACCGTCTCGACCAGGCCACGAGGGTGGGGTGCGCTGGAACCTTCGACCGGCGCGCTCCTCGAGCTCGTCTCCACCTACTACGCGGGCGACCCGCTTATCGGCGTGAGCCCCACGCTGCCAGAGACCAAGGCCGTGAGCGGCAGCGACAGGGCGCAACTGAGCGCCCACTACGACGATCGCACCGGCCACGCGCTCGTCTTCTGCGCCATCGACAACCTCGGCAAGGGCGCCTCGGGCCAGGCCGTGCAGGGCTTCAACGTGGCCTTCGGCTTCGAGGAGACGACTGCCCTCTCCCTCGCCGGCGTGTGGCCGTGAGGTTCTTGCCCGAAGGAGGACGGCAGTGAAGGTTCCACAAGGCTTCCAACTCGCCGGCATCTCGGCCGGCGTGAAGCGCTCGGGGAGGCCCGACCTGGGCATCATCTACGCCGACGCTCCGCTCCGCTGGGCCTACAGCTCCACCACTAACGCCGTGGTCGCACCCTGCGTCACGCGTAACCGCGCGCTCGCCGCCGGCGGCGGCGCCGTGCGGGCCCTGGTGGTGAACAGCGGCAACGCCAACTGCGCCAACGGCGAACAAGGGGGGCGCGACGATCTCGAGTTCGCCAGGGAAGCCGCGAACGCCCTGGGCCTCGCGGGCCCCGAAGTGGTGCTCAGCGCCAGCACGGGCATCATCGGGCAGGCCATGCCCCTGCGCCAACTCGTGGCCGCGCTGCCCAGTGCGGCGGCGCAGCGCAGCGACGACAGCGAGGCGTTCTCTCGGGCCATCCTGACGACCGACCTGGTGGCCAAGGAGGCCTCGGCCATGCTGCCCGGGGGCGCACAGGTGGTGGGGGTGACC
The DNA here is from genome assembly GCA_032027045.1 of Truepera sp. Classification (NCBI taxonomy): domain Bacteria; kingdom Thermotogati; phylum Deinococcota; class Deinococci; order Trueperales; family Trueperaceae; genus Truepera; species Truepera sp. The sequence goes on from JAVSMU010000001.1 coordinate 2,052,440, forward strand.
AAGGGCTCGGGGATGATCCACCCGAACATGGCCACCATGCTGGCGTTCGTCATGACCGACGCCCGCGTCGAGCAGCCCGCGTTACGGGAGATGTGGCAGCGCGTCGTCGAGCGCTCGTTCAACCAGTTGACGGTCGACGGCGACACGAGCACCAACGACATGGCCATCGCGCTCTCCTCCAACCTGGTGGCAGCGGACGCCGGCGACCTCGAGGCGGCGCTCCTGGAGGTCGCCGTCTCGCTGGCCAAACAGGTGGCGCGCGACGGCGAGGGCGCCACCAAGCTGATCACCGTGCGCGTCACGGGCGCCAGGGATGCGGGCGAGGCGCGCCGCGCCGCCCGTACCGTCGCCGGGAGCAGCCTCGTCAAGGCGGCCGTCCACGGCGCCGACCCCAACTGGGGCCGCATCCTGGCGGCAGTGGGCCGCGCCCAGGTCGCGCTGAACGAGGCGCACGTGCGCGTTCTGGCGCAGGGCTTCGAGCTGTACTACGGCGAGCCGCAACCCTTCGACGAGAAGCAGGTCTCGCAGGCCCTGGGTTCCGACGACGTGCTGCTCGAGGCCGACCTCGGCGTGGGCAGCGCGCAGGGCGAGGCGTGGGGCTGCGACCTCAGCGAGGGTTACGTCAGGATCAACGCCGACTACAGGACCTGAGGAAGTCGCGGGGCAAGGGGTGCTCGCCCCTGGCCCCGTCACTCCGCGGGCAGCCCGGCCTCAGCGCCGCCTGTTGGCGATGTGGATCGCCTTGCCGTGAGCGTGCTCGGCGGCCTCCATCACGCCCTCCGAGATGGTGGGGTGCGGGTGCTGCGTGAGGGCGATGTCCTCGAGCGTGGCGCCCATCTCGATGGCGAGCGTCGCCTCGGCCACGATGTCGCCGGCGTTCGGCCCAACCATGTGAAAGCCCAGGAGCAGGTCCGTCTTGGCGTCTCCCACCAGCTTGATCAGGCCGCTGTCGACGCCGAGCGTGGCGGCGCGCCCGGAGGCGGCCAGCGGGAACCGGCCGATGCGGACCTCGAACCCCGCCGCCTTTGCCTCCTCCTCGGTCATGCCCACGCTGGCGAGCTCCGGGGAGGTGTAGATGACGCTGGGAACGACCGTGTCGTAGGCGCTGGGCTGGCCGGCGGCGTGCTCGGCCGCCACTACGCCCTCCTTCATCGCCTTGTGCGCCAGGAGCGGGGCCCGAGCGACGTCGCCGATGGCGTACACGTGGGGCACGTTCGTCTGCATGTGGTCGTTGACGACCGGCACGAAGCCCCGCTCGTCGACCTTCACCCCGGCGGCGTCCAGCCCCAGGCCGGCGCCGTTCGGGCGGCGACCGACGGCCACCAGCACGCGGTCGGCCGCGATCACTTCCTGCTTGCCGTCCACGTCCTGCACCGTCACCTCGGTGCCCTTCTTCGTCGCCTTCTGGCTGACGACCTTACTAGACGTGAGGATGCGAATGCCGCGCTTCTCCAGCGCCTTGCGCAGTTCCTTCCCCGCGTCCGCGTCGGTGGCGCCCGCGATGTGTGGCAGCATCTCGACGACCGTCACCTCGCTGCCCAGCGAGGAGTAGACGTCGGCGAACTCGAGCCCGATGGCGCCGGCCCCGACTACCACCATGCGCGCCGGCACCGTCTTGCCGATGTTGAGCGCGCCCGTTGAGTCGACGATGCGCTCACCGTCCAAGTCGAAGCCGGGGATGGCGACCGGCCTCGAGCCCGTGGCCACGACGAACTTCTCGGCGCTGTACGCCTTGCCGGCGACCTCCACCGTATGCGGGTCCTTGAAGCGCGCCTCCCCCTCAAGCAGGGTGATCTTGTTGCCCTTGAAGAGCATGCCGACGCCGTTGGTCTGCTTCTTGACCACCGCCAGCTTCCAGCTCTCCACTGCGCCCAGGTCGATCTTGGGTTTGCCGAAGTCGACGCCGAAAGCGCTCGCGGCCTTGGCGCCCCGCAACTCCGACGCCACGTGAAGCAGCGCCTTCGTGGGGATGCAGCCGACGTTGAGGCAAACGCCCCCGACCGCGTCCTTCTCGACACAAGCAACCTTCAGGCCAAGCTGTGCGGCCCGTATGGCGGCGTGATAGCCGCCGGGGCCGGAGCCGATGACGATGAGGTCGAAGTCCATTGCTTCCTCCCAGGGGTTACACCACAGCGGAACGTGGCGCGCTCGCCGGCGAAGTAAGGCGAGCGCCCGGCTTTCTGCTCCCGCAGTTTAGCCCGAGGGCGACGCTCCGGCCCGATCGGTGTGGGCTATCCCGGTGGAATCCGCGGCCAAGGCGTTGACAGCCCACGCCCAACCGCCTACCATTCGCGCATGAACCGGGCCCCCAAGCGCAAGGCTGCTGACGAGCGACTAGCCCTGAGGCAAGGCGCGCCGCCGGACCGAGTCGCCACGCCCGCGCGCGTCGACCCCGGCAAGGCTGCCGGGGTCGAGCTTTGAGGGACACCGCGACCGGCCGGTTGACGAAAAGCCGCACCCGAGCGGCACAGGACCCGACCTATACTGGAGAGACCATGACCGAGACGATAGCCAGCGCCGGCGCAGCAGGGCACGCCGAGCGCTACGCACCCGAGAACGTCGAAAAGAAGTGGCAGCAGCGCTGGCGCGAGCAGGGACTCTACGAGGTCGACCTGCAAGGCGACAGCCGTCCCAAGTACTACTTCCTGACCATGTACCCCTACCCGTCGGGCGACCTGCACATCGGGCACTGGTACGCGGAGGCCCCGGCCGACGCCGCCGCGCGCTACAAGCGCATGCGCGGCTACAACGTGCTCTTCCCCATGGGCTACGACGCCTTCGGCCTGCCGGCCGAGAACGCCGCCGTCCGGGCCGCGCGGGCGGGCGACACCACCGTGCACCCGGCCAGGTTGACCTACGACCGCATCGCCCACATGACACGGCAGTTCGAGCAGATGGGCGCGATGTTCGACTGGTCGAAGCGCATCGTGACCTGCGATCCCGAGTACTACAAGTGGAACCAGTGGTTCTTCATCAAGATGCTCGAGCGCGGCCTGGCCTACCGCAAGGAGTCGTTCGTCAACTGGGACCCCGTCGATCAGACCGTGCTCGCCAACGAGCAGGTCATCGACGGCCGCGGCGACCGCTCGGGCGCCCTGATCGAGCGGCGGCTAATGCCCCAGTGGCACTACCGCATCACCGACTACGCCGAGGAACTCCTCGACTTCTCGGGACTCGACTGGCCCGAGCGCGTCGTCGCCATGCAGACGAACTGGATCGGGAGGTCGGAGGGCGCCGAGGTGACCTTCGAGACCGAGACCGGCGACGGCATCACCGTGTTCACCACGCGCCCCGACACGCTCTGGGGAGCCACCTTCATGGTGCTGGCGCCCGAGCACGAGCTCGTAGCGAAGCTGACGACGCCGGAGCGTAGGGACGCCGTGCGCGCCTACGTCGACGGCGCGAGCCACAAGTCCGACATCGACCGTATGGCCGACAGGGCGGAGAAGACGGGAGAGTTCCTTGGCGCTTACGCCGTGAACCCCGTGAACGGCGCGCGCATCCCCATCTGGATAGCCGACTACGTGCTCATGGGCTACGGCACCGGCGCCATCATGGCGGTGCCCTACGGCGACCAGCGCGACTTCGAGTTCGCTCGTGCTTTCGGGCTCGAGATCGTCCCGGTGGTGAAGCCCCCCGGAGTCACCGGTGAGCTGAACGCCGCCGAGCTGGGGGAGGCGTGGGCCGGCCCCGGCACCATGATCAACTCGGGGCCGCTCGACGGCCTGGAGCATAACGGCGAGAAGGGCAGGAACAGCCCCGCCATCGCGGCCGCCATCGAGTTCCTGGAAAGCAAGGGCATCGGCCGCGCCCAGACCACCTATCGCCTGCGCGACTGGCTCATCAGCCGCCAGCGCTACTGGGGCACGCCCATCCCGGTCGTCTACTGCGACTCCTGCGGCATCGTGCCCGAGAAGTTCGAGAACCTCCCCGTGCTGCTGCCCGAGGACGTGGCCTTCATCCCGACGGGCGAGTCGCCGCTCAAGACGCACGAGAAGTTCCTCGAGACGACCTGCCCCGAGTGCGGCGGCAGCGCCACGCGCGAGACCGACACCATGGACACCTTCCAGGACTCCTCCTGGTACTGGTTCCGCTACCTCAGCCCGCACGACTCGGAGCGCCCGTTCGATCCCGAGCTCGCCGCCAAGTGGACGCCCGTCGACACCTACACGGGCGGCATCGAGCACGCCATCTTGCACCTGCTCTACTCGCGCTTCTTCACCAAGGTCCTGCGCGACCTGGGCTTCACGGGCGAGAGCGAGCCGTTCAGGCGCCTTCGCAACCAGGGCATGATCCTGGGCTCCGACAACGAGAAGATGTCGAAGTCGCGCGGTAACGTCGTCAACCCCGACGACCTCGTCGCGCAGTACGGCGCCGACACGGTGCGCGCCTACCTCATGTTCTTGGGTCCCTGGGACCAGGGCGCGCCGTGGAGCTACAGCGGCATCGACGGCCAGGCGCGCTTCCTCGCCCGCGTCTGGAACCTGGTGGTCGACGTCGCCAAGGCCGAGCCGGCGGCCGCCGTCCCGGAGTCCGACTTGCGGCGGGCCGTGCATCACGCCATCAAGGAAGTGACCGACGACTTCGAAGCTTTCCGCTTCAACACGGCCATCGCCGAGCTGATGACCCTTCAGAACGCCCTGCAGAAGGCCCGCGCCGGCGGACTGGCAGACACCGACACGTGGCGGCACGGCCTGGAGTCCTTACTGCTCCTCCTCGCGCCCATCGCGCCGCACGTGACCGAGGAGCTGTGGCACCGCCTCGGCCACGAGGATTCGGTGCACCTGCAGGCGTGGCCCACTTACGATCCGGCGGCGCTGGTGGCCACCACGGTCACGCTCGCGGTGCAGGTGAACGGCAAGCTGCGCGGTCAGGTCGAGGTTAACGCGACCGACGACCAGGCGACCGTCCTGGCTGCCGCCAAGGGTGACCCGAACGTCGCCCGCCACTTGGAGGGCAAGACCATCGTGCGCGAGATAGTGGTGCCCGGCAAGCTCGTCAACTTCGTCGTGAAGGGTTGAGGTAGGTAGACACCCTCACTGGGGCGCCAGCAGGACGACCTGTTGCAGCGTGGCCAGCTCGACGCTCGGGCGCACGAGGAAGGTGCGGCGCAGGTCGTTGGGGTCCGGGGGCAGCACCTCGACCACCTCGCCGACGCTGACGCCCGCGGGGAACAACCCCCCGTAGCTGGACGTCTCCACGACGTCGCCTACGGCCACGGGCTGCTCGAGGATGAAGCGCGACACGCGCACGGTCCCGCCCACCTCGCCGATCGCCACGCCCTGGCCGCCCTTGCCCCTCACGGTCACGCCGACCCGCGACTGCGGATCGATGATCGTGCGCACCACGGCGGTGTTCGTTGCCACCTCGGTGACTATGCCGACGAGACCGGCAGCCACCGTCACGGGCATGTTGCGCGCCACGCCGGAACTCTCGCCCAACCCCACGCGGAGGCGCCCGAGGTCTGCCGTGCCGTCCGCCCCGATGACCGGCGCCACCGCGACCACTCCGGGTGACTGGGTCTTCGCCACGTTGACGACGTCGCGGTAGCGCTCCAGTTCGAGTTCGAGCTGGCGCGACGCCTCACGCTCGGCCTCGAGCTGCACCTGAAGCTCGGCCACCAGGGCGCGGTGGTCGCGGCGGTCGACGGCGCTCTCAAGCGCCAGCCGGAGGTTGGTGCCGGCACGGTGCAATAGTTCGTGCGGCAGCGCCACGGCCGCCGTAACGTCCGCCGGCACCCTGCCGACGAACGCCGTGAACGCAACGGTGAAGAGGCCAAGGGCGATGAACACGTACCAGGCCCGCAGCAGGCTAGACAAGGTTCACTCCCAGGCGCCTCGCGGCCAGCACCACGTTTACGAGGCTCAGCCCCATGACGTTCGGGTAACAGCCCTCGATGCCCGTCACCAGCGTGGCGCCCACGCCCTGGATGGCGTAACCGCCGGCCTTGTCGAGGCCCTCGCCGGAACGGCAGTAGGCGACGATCTCGGGCTCGCTCAAGGGCCGGAACTCGACCACAGTGCGCACCACGAACGACTCGCGGCGCCCGCCGTAGGCGAGCGCGTGCCCGGTGAACACCTCGTGCCGGCGGCCCGCCAGCCGCTCGATGAACCGGCGGTTCTCCTCGAAGCCGCTGGGCTTGTTGATGGCGACGCCGTCCAGGGTGACGGTCGTGTCGGCCCCGATGACCAGCGCCTCGTGGTTCTCCCAGGCGATCTCGAGTACCTTGGCCTGCGCCAGGCGCTCCACCAGGTGAGCGGGCGACTCGCCGTTGGCGGGGGTCTCGTCGACGCTCGGCGCCATCACCTCGAAGGTCAGCCCGAGGCTCGCCAGCAACTGCGCGCGGCGCGGCGAGGCGCTGGCGAGGACCAGCCGCGGCGACGCTCCGGGTTCGGTGACGCGTCCTTGAGGTTGGACGAAGTTGACGGCGAGCACGTGACCAAGGATAACGGCTGCCGCGCCGCGGGTGGTGCCGGCCGGACTCCGGCGCCGATGCTGCAGCTCGGACGCCGGCGTTGGTGCTGCCCGCCTGACCCCGGCGCCGCCGGCCGACCTGACGGTATGCTCCGACCATGACGGGAAAGCCTACCGGTATGGAAGCCATGAAGCAGGCCGCCGCCCTGCGCGCGCTGGCGCTGGTCGAGGACGGCATGCTCTTGGGTCTCGGCACGGGCAGCACGGCGCGCTGGCTGCTGGAGGGACTGGGCGCCAAGCTAAGGGACGGCACGCTCAAGAACGTGACGGGGGTGGCCACCTCGCGGCAGACGGAGGAACGCGCCGCCGCCCTGGGCATCGGGCTCGCGGAGCTGCCGGCCGGGGGGCTGGACCTGGCCATCGACGGCATGGACGAGGTGACCGCCGACCTACAGGTCATCAAGGGCCTCGGGGGAGCGCTCACGCGTGAGAAGATCGTCGCGGCCGCCGCCAAACGTTTCGTGCTGATAGGCGACGAGAGCAAGCGCGTGGGTCACCTCGGTGAGAGGGCGCCGCTGCCGGTCGAGGTCGTGAACTTCGGCACGAAGCGCCTGGTGCGCCTGCTGGCGGACCTGGGGGCGGAACCACGCCTGCGGCTGGCGGACGGAGCGCCGTTCGTGACCGACAACGGCAACCTCGTCTACGACCTGCACTTCAGCACTCCTTTCGACGCCACGCGGACTGCGGAACTGCTGGCCGACATGCCCGGGGTGGTCGAGCACGGGCTGTTCCTCGGCATGGCGGAACGCGCGTTCATCGCGAGCAGGACCGGCGTGGACGAGGTCGTGGCTTGATCGTCGCGGTGGGCCTGGACCTGGTGGAACTGTGGCGCATCCGCCGCTCCCTCGAGCGCTTCCCGGACAGGTTCGTGCCGCGCGTGTTCCACCCCGAAGAGCTGGAGGCCCTGGCGGGCCGGGGCGACATGGTGCCCGGGCTGGCGGCGCGTTTCGCGGCCAAGGAGGCCTTCCAGAAGTGCTGGAGCGAGCCGTTCGGCTGGCGTGACGTCTGGGTCGTCAAGGACGGCCTAAGGCCCAAGTTGCGCTTGGCGCCCGAGCTGACAGAGGCGTGCCGGGCCCGGGACCTCGTGGTGCACCTGTCGCTCACCCACGGCCGCGATCACGCCGCCGCCGTGGTCGTGCTCGAACGACGTGCGAAGGAGCCCGGCGATGTGTCCGACGCGTAAGCCCACCAAGGCGCAAGCGCCCCTCTTCGGTGCCGAGGAGGACGCGGCGGGCTCGCCAGTCACCCCCCGCGAACACGTGAAGGTGTACACCGACGGCTCGTGCGACACGGCGAGCGGCCACGGCGGTTGGGCCTACATGCTGGAAACGCCCGCCGGCAGGACCACGGCGTCGGGCTACGAGGGCGGCACCACCAACAACCGCATGGAGCTCACGGCCGCCGTTCGCGCGCTGGAGGCGCTCGCGGAACCGTACAGCGTGACGATCGTGACCGACAGCGAGTACCTCAAGCGGGCGTTCACGGACGGCTGGCTCGACAAGTGGCAGCGCAACGGTTGGCGCACCTCGTCCAGGCAGCCGGTCAAGAACCGCGACCTGTGGGAGGAACTGTTGGAGCTCGAGAAGCGCCACCGGGTGAGCTGGTCGTGGACCCGCGGTCATGCCGGTCACCCGGAGAACGAGGCCGTCGACGCCCTGGCCCTCGCGGCCAGACGCACGCGCGGCAGGGGTTAAGGGCCTAGGCCAGGCGCTCCAGCAGCTCGCTGAAGGCCTCGAGGCCCACCGCCAGGGAATCGGGTTCGAGCCACTCTTCCAGGCGGTGCGCGTCGCCCCCGCGGTAACCGCCGAACGCGATGGCCGGGAGGCCGGCGGCCATGGCCGGGTTGGCGTCCGTGCTGCCGGCCGACGTGTGCGCCGTTACGCCCACGGCGCCGTAGGCGGCCCTTGCCGCCGCCACGAGCCGCTCGTTCGGGGAGCTGCCCGCCGGGCGGTCGCCGACCTGGATCAACTCCACCAGCGCGCCAGAGCGCTCGGCGGCCTGCCGCACGGCGCTCATGGCCGCGGCGTCCAACGAGGCCAGGGAGTCGGCGTCGACGCTCCTGAGGTCGAGGTTGAAGCCCGCCGTCTCGGCGATGGCGTTGATGCTGGTGCCGCCCCAGACCTGGCCCACGTTCAGGCTCGAGCGCGGGGAGCGCGGCACCTTGACGCGCGTGAGCGCCGCGATGGCCGACCCGGCGGCGTGCACGGCGCTGGGGGCGCCGTAGTCGCCCCACGAGTGGCCGCCCTTGGCACTGAACCGCGCCTCGTAACGGCGCGAGCCGACGGCCAAGTCGGTGATGGTGCCGAGCACCCCGTCGAAGGCTATGAACGCGCTCGCCCCACCGCCCGCCTCGGCCACGAGGTGGCGCGCGCCCCGCAGGTCCCCCAGGCCCTCCTCGCCCACCGTGGCCGCGACCAGGAGGGCGGGCCGGGCGCGCCCGGACTGGTCGCGGGTCTGTAGGTAACGGGTCAGTATCGCCAGCGACGCGGCGTTGTCGCCGATGCCGGGGCCGCTCCAGCGCCCGTCGCCCCGTTTCACGCTCACGTCGACCGCCGGCCCGAAGACGCTGTCGAGGTGCGCGGCAACGATCACGTACCCAGCGTCGCCTGCGCCGGATGCCTCCGTGCCCCCGACCTCGGCGAGCACGTTCCCCGCGGCGTCGGTGCGCGGCTCGAGCCCCGCCTCGGTCCATAAGCGCCTGACGACCTCGCGGCGCGCATCTTCTGAGCCGGTCGGCGCGGGGGTCTGTGCCAGTGCCAGGAGTAAGGCCCGCAACGCAGCGTCGTCTGCAGACGCGCCGCGCCGCGAGGTCACTGTTGGCTGTCTTGCAGGCTGGCTATCCCCTCGCGCAGGGCGTAGAGCGCCGCTTGCGTGCGGTTGTTGAGGCGCAGTTTGGAGAAGATCTCGGAGAGGCGATTGCGCACGGTCTTCTCGCTCACGTTGAGCGACGTGGCGATCTCCTGGTTGGTGGCGCCCTGGGCCAGGAGCCGCAGGATGGCCTCCTCGCGCTCCGTCAGCTCGCTCAGCTTGTGCTCGGGGTGCTTGGGCATGTCGCCGAGCTTGCGGAACTCGTCGAGGATGGAGGCGGCCATCTCCGCGTTCAGCAGGGTCTCGCCGGCGGCGACCCTGCGGATGGCGTCCACCAGCTCGGCGGCGCCGGCGTCCTTGAGCAAGTAGCCGCGGGCGCCCGCCTTTACGGCCTCGAACACGTAGCGGTCCTGCCGGTACATGGTGAGGATGATGACGCGGGCGTCGGGGTGCTCGGCGAGGATGGCCTTGGTGGCGGCCACGCCGTCAAGCTCGGGCATCTGGATGTCCATGAGGATGACGTCCGGGCGGGTCTCGAGGGCGTAGCGGATGGCCTCGCGCCCCTTGGAGGCCTCGCCGATCACCCGGAAGTCGTCCTCGGTCTCGAGGATGCTCCTGAGGCCCTGCCGGAACATGGCGTGGTCGTCACAAAGCAGCAGGCGAGTCATGCGGCAATCGTAACGCAAGCCCGGCCCACGGTGGTGCCGCCCGCCACCTCGGCGTCTCACCGGGTGCCGCGAGCGTGGTAGCCTTCTCGGCGCAGCTGCCGGGCACGCGGCTCCGACTAGGTGCGCACTTCACCGCCGCACATGGCAGGTGCGCGCATAGTCAGAGACGGGCGCCCGGCAGTTGCACTCGGACCGCAGCCGAAAAGGAGCATGCGGCCGGGAGAACCTGAAGACCGACGCTGCAAGCCGGAGACCACACCCCCAAGGAGGGCGCATGGCGCATCCCAAAGGGCTCCTGATCGAACTGGCACAGAAGCTCGGGCTCGAGAGGCCCGACTTCAACACTGCCAAGACGGGGCCAGAACACGAACCTTCGTTCCTCTCGGACGTCGTCATCGAGGGCGAGGTGCTTGGCACGGGCCAGGGCCACTCGAAACGCGACGCCGAGAAGGTGGCCGCCGAGGAGGCCCTTGCCGCCCTCGAACGCCGAGAGAACTCCAGCACCGGTAAGGCCGGCGTCAAGAAGGGCGCTGCGGAGGGAGGCGCCGCCGGCACGAAGTCGCGGGGCGGCCAGCGGGGCCGCGGGCGCACCGCTGCCCCGGCCGCCAAGACCCCCAAGGCCGGCCCGCAGCCGGCGCTCGAGGCCGCCGTCGACCCCATCGAGCTCGAGGATGACGACCTGGCCGCCGAGTTCACGGGGCCCTGGCCGATGTTCGAGGGCCTGCTCGGCAGCGTGGTGGAGGTCGCCGAGCGGCGCGTCTCCGCGGACCTGCGAGGCGACAAGGCGCTCGCCGCCATCCACGACTTCTCGGTCAGGCTCTACAAGGGACTCCTCGCCGACCTCGGCGAGGTGGTCGAGGAGGACGAGGACGAAGAGGACTGACGGAAGGATGGCGACGAAGGTCGCGTGCACCGAAGCTCGCGTAGGGCGAAGGTCCCGCGCGGCGAAGGTTGTGCGCGGCGGTGGCGGCGGTTCACCCGCCGGTTCAGTCGCCGCGGGAGGCCAGCGCCTCGGCGAAGCGCCCTAGCCGCCTCAGCTCGAAGGTCGCCTTCTCCTTGATGAGCATCTCGAGCAGTTTCGGGCTGCCACCGAAGTCATCCGTCCCCTGCAACTCGATGAGGTCGACCACCTTGGCAGCGAACGCCGTCAACGGCGTCGACATCGTGAGGTCCGCCACGTTCTCGGCGTCGGCGGCCTCGAACGACAGCAGGTCATCGTCGAGCCCGCCCGCGTCGGCATTGACGGTCACGACGACGTCGGCGTGAACCGTTTGAACGAGGTAGCGGCGGGGCTCGCGGGAGCCCTTGGCGGGGGGTGCGGCCGGCTCCGACATTCCGGCAAGTTACCATGAGGCACGCCCGCCACCGGGTGCCGCAAAGACTCGACACCGCGTTCACGACAAGTGAGACTTGACATCATGCACGAGGTTCTGCTGGCGACACCCTCCCTGGCCATAGCGGCGATCATCGCGCTGGGCGTAGCCGCGCAGTGGCTGGCCTGGTTCGTGCGCGTGCCGGCCATCCTCTTCCTCCTCGCCGTGGGGTTCCTCGTCGGCCCGGTCCTGAACTGGGTGCGTCCGGCCGAGCTCTTCCCCGCCAGCCTGTTCTTCCCCCTGGTGTCGCTTGCCGTCGGCCTGATCCTCTTCGAGGGCGGGCTCACGCTGCGCTTCTCCGAGATCCGCGATACGCGCCGGGTGGTCTTGAACCTGGTCACTTGGGGAGCGCTGGTCACGTGGATCGGGGGCGCCGCCGTCGGCTACTTCGTGGCCGGACTCAGCCCTCAGCTGTCGCTCCTCTTCGGGGCCCTGATCATCGTCACCGGTCCCACCGTGGTCGGGCCGCTGCTGCGGATCGTGCGGCCGAACTCGAAGGTCAGCAGCGTCCTCAAGTGGGAGGGCATCGTCATCGACGCCGTGGGCGCGCTCGTCGCAGTCCTCGTCTTCGAGGCCATCATCTTGCAGAGCCGCGACGAATCGCTGGCCACCATCGCCCTGCTTCTCGGGCGCTTCGTCTTCGTGGGGGTCGGCTTGGGGGCGCTGGGCGGCCTGGCGCTCGCCTGGTTACTCAAGCGGCGCGCCATTCCCGACTTCCTCATCAACGTGTCGGCGCTCGCGCTGCTCTTCTCGACCTTCGCGCTCACCAACTTCGTCTCCTCCGAGGCCGGCCTGCTCGCCGCCGTGGTGATGGGGATCATCGTGGCCAACGCGTCGGTGCCGGACCTCGACTCGCTGTTGTCGTTCAAGGAAGACCTCACCGTGCTGTTCGTCAGCATGCTGTTCATAACGCTGGCCGCGAATATCGAACTGACGGAGATTCTGGCGGTGCTCTCGTGGCGCACGCTGCTCCTGCTCGGGATCATCATCTTGTTGATCCGCCCGCTGGACGTCTTCTTGAGCAGCATCCGCTCGGCACTGGCGCTCAAGGAGCGGGCGTTCATCGCGTGGGTGGGGCCGCGCGGGATAGTCGCGGCCTCGGTCACGTCGCTCTTCGCGGCCAGGTTGCAAGCGGCGGGCATCATCGACGCGGGCGTGCTCGTGCCGCTGGTGTTCATCGTCATCGTGGGCACGGTGCTGCTCGCGAGCCTCACCGCCAAGCCACTGGGTGTGGCGCTGGGCGTCGCCGATCCCAACCCGCAGGGCTTCCTGATCCTGGGGGCCCACGGCGTGGCGCGGCAGATAGGTAAGGCCCTCGCCGACGCCGGCTTGCCCGTGGTGCTGGCCGACACCAACCGCTACAACGTCGCCGCGGCGCGCACCCTGGGACTCACCACCTACTTCGGCAGTCTGCTCTCGGACCGCAGCGACGATCAGGTGAGGCTCGCAGGGATCGGACGGTTGCTGGCCCTCACGTCGAACGACGAGGCGAACGCTCTCACCGCCGTCAAGTACGCGCGCGAGTTCGGCAAGGCCAACGTTTACCAACTCGCCCCGAAAGAGCGCCACGACGGCACGAGGCGCCTGGGTGGGGACAACCGCGGCACCTGGCTCTCGAGTGAAGAGCTATCGTTCAACCGCCTGCGCGACCTGCACGAGGCCGGGGCGGTGTTCGGCAAACAGGAGCTAAGCGAGGAGTACAGCCTCGCCGATTACCTGACCGAGATGGGGTCTCGCGCCGTGCCGCTGTTCATGGTGAACGGCAAGGTCGTCCGTGTGATCTCGGAGCGCACCGATCCGGAGCGCGAGCAGTCGGGCAGTGTGCTCGCGCTGCTGGTGCCCTCCTAGAGGCTAGCTTCGTCCAAGAACTCCTGGAGCTTGTCGACGTTGACGGTGATGGGCGAGCGGCGGCGACGAACCGCGCCGTACTCGAGGAGCCTGGCGAGGCAATGGCTGACCGTCTCGCGCGTGGCGCCGATCATCTTGGCGAGGTCCTGCTGGGTGAGGGTCAGGTCGATGACGGTGCCGCGGTCCGACGGTACTCCGAAGTCGCCGGCAAGCCGCAGGAGCAGGTTCGCGAGCCTCCCCGGGGCGTCGAAGGCGCCGACTTCCGCCTGCCACTGTTGCGCCTGCCACAGCCGCGTGCTCATCACCTGGATGAACTTCATCGCGATACGCGGTTGCTGCTGCAGGAGGCGCTGGAACTCCATCTCGGGCATGACGATGAGCGTCGTGTCGGTCACCGCTTCTGCCTGGTTGGGGCGCCGCTCGCTCTCCAGCAGAAGCAGCTCGCCGAAGATGTCGTACTTGCCGAGCAGGCCCAGGATCATCTCCTTGCCGTTCGGGAAGTACATCGAGATTTTGACCATGCCGTCGCGGATGAAGTACAGCGCGTCGGCCGGGTCCTCCATGTGATAGACGATCTCGCCCGCCGCGAAGCGCTTGTAGGGCGTGATGCGAGCCATCTGCTCGATCTCGTCCGGAGTCAGGTCCTCGAACAACTCCGTGTTCTTGAGGTGCCACACAAGACTCGGATACTGGCTCGCTTCAGTCATCAAGCTCCCCTCCTGCGCCCCAGGAAAGTCGGGAACGGGGCCTTACACCGCTCACCGCCATCCATACGCGTTACTACTTCGGCGTCTACTATCGCACATCGCGGCACGTAGGCGTCCCGGTTGGACGGGGCGCGCGCTGCTCGACCCGAGCATCGACCGCCGCCCTAAGACCGTCACGGTTGGTCGGCTTGCGCGGCGCGCTCGCTCAAGGCGGTGCTCAGGCGCATGAGCCTGAGGTAGTCGGCAAGGACGCGGTAATCGCTGACCTTGAGGCCGTCGACGAACACGGTGGGTGTGCCCGTGAGGCGGAGGTCTTGCGCCGCGCTGCGGTAAGCCTCCTCGATCTTCGCTCCTTGCTCACCCCCGCGAATGCAGGCGGCGAGGTTCTCCGAGGGGAGCTCGAGGTCGTCGGCCACCGTCACGAAGGTGGCGATCGGGTCGGGCAGCTTGGCCCAGGTCTGCTGCTCATCGAACAACGCGGCCTGGTAGGCCCAGAAGGCGTCCTCGCCCGCCTGATGCCCGCTGGCCTGCGCGACCTCGTCCGATACGCACTCGGTAGCCTCAGCGGCCGCCACGGCGTTCGGGTGGATGCTCTTGAGCGGGAAGTGGTGAAACTCGAAGCGCACGTCTCCGCGGGGGAGGAGTTCGTCGATCACGATGGGCATGCCGAGGCTTTCGAACTGGGCGCAGAACGGGCACTGCAGGTCGGTGAAGAGGCGCACGACGTGCGTGGCGTCGGCGGGCCCCAGCGCGTGAGCGGCCGGTCCGAACCGCGAGCTCTCTATGAGTTGCGGCACGAAGCGCACGCTGACGGCGTCCGGCCCGGCCGTCGCGGGCGCCGCCTCGCCGCCGGACGGTTCCGGCTCGGCAGGAGCCGTGATGTCGACGTACATGAGGTACTCCATGACCTCCAACGCGACCTCGCCGCCGCCGACCAGCTCCGAGGCGCGGGTACGGAAGAAGTCCGCCACGGGCGCGGCGATGCCTGCGCCGTAGCCGCTGGCGGCGCCGATGAGGTCGCCGAGGAAGCGGATGTTGGCGTCGCTCAGCGCGCCGGAGCCGGTGATTCCCACCGCGACGTCGCCCTGCGCCTCTATCTCGAAGTTGAAACCGCTCGCAACGAGGTAGCCGCCGTCCGTGGGGGCGGGGGAATACTCGACGAGCGCGTCGAGCAGGCTCTGCGGCGAGTCGCCGAGCTGGGCCCGGGCGGCCCCGGGCGCCAGAGCGATGAGCGTAGCAATGAACGCCGCTGCGATATGACGGGTGACTTGCCTTGGGGAGTGCATTCGAACATCTCCATATCACGCCGCGGCCGGCGGCTTGGTGGTCGTCTGGGTTGCACGCGACGATCCGCGCCTTCGGCTAGTAGCTCCGGCGCCTTGCCCAAGTGTAAGTTAGCGGGCCCCCGCACGGGTCGTGGCGGGCTTTCCACCGGGCCCGGCTGCCCGGGAATCGCGTCGGCTACGTGGTATCTTGCCTGCGATGCTCGACCTTCCGACCGGCCTGAGCGACCTCGTGGCACGTGAGCGTGGAGCCGCTACCGACCTCCTCATCCTGCTCGCCAAGCTCGAGGCCGACCCGCAGTACGTCGCCGACGTACGCACCGCCATCGACGACCTCGACGGCATCTTCTTGCTGGTCGTGGCCGGCGAGTTCAACGCCGGCAAGTCGAGTCTCGTGAACGCGCTCCTCGGCGAGCGCGTCATGCCCGAGGGCGTGACCCCCACCACCGACCGCGTGACCGTCATCACTCATGGCGAGGAGATCACCGAGGTGGAGGACGGCCACGACCTCGTTCGACGCACCTACCCGAGCGAGCTGCTGGGCACCGTGGCGTTCGTGGACACCCCCGGCACCAACGCCATCGTGGAGCGCCACCAGCTGCTCACCGAACGCTTCGTGCCGCGCGCCGACCTCGTGCTCTTCGTCACGAGCGCCGACCGCCCGTTCACGCAGAGCGAGCGCGAGTTCCTCGAGCTCATAGAGTCGTGGGGCAAGAAGGTCCTGATGGTCGTGAACAAGATCGACATCTTGGCCACGCCCGCGGAGCGGACCGCCGTGCTCGACTTCGTCACCGAGCACGCTCGCGAGACGCTGGGCACCACCCCCGAAGTGTTCGGCGTGAGCGCCCGCCAGGCTTTCGAGGCGCGGCGCTCCGGCGACGATGCGGCTCTGGCGGCGACCGGCCTGCCCGAGCTGGAGGCGGCCATCCGCCAGCGCCTCGGCGCCGACCGCCTGAAACTGAAGCTCCTCACGCCGCTGGGCGTGGCCAAACGCACGGCGGAGCACTACGCCGAGGTGCTCGAGAACCGCCTCGGGCTGCTGACCGAGGACAGCGCCACCCTCGCCGAGGTCGAGCGGCAACGCGCCCACTTCGAGAGTGAGCTGAAGAAGGACCTCAAGCTTCACGTAGACGCCATCAATTCGGTGCTCGAGAGCGTCGAGAAGCGGGGCGAGGAGTTCTTCGACGACACCATCCGCTGGCGCCGCATCGCCAAGCTCATGAACACCCAGAAGGTGAAGGAGGAGTTCGAGGCCGACGTGGTGAAGAGCGCGGAGGCCGAGATCGACAAGGGTCTGGGCGAGTTGGTCGACTGGTTCATCGGACGCAACCTGCAGTTGTGGGAGGACGTCATGAGCTTCCTCAACGAGAAGCGGGCGTCCGAACAAGACCGCATCATCGGCGAGGTAGGCGGGCGCTTCCAGTACGACCGTCAGGCGCTGCTTCGCGGTATGCGCGAGCAGCTCGGATCGGGCTTGATGGAGTACGACGCGCCCACCGAGGCGAGGCAGCTCGCCGATCGCCTGCAGGGCGCCGTGATCCAGACGGGCCTGCTCGAGGTGGGCGGCCTGGGGCTAAGTGCCGCGATGCTGGCCATCATGACGGGTGCGGCTCTCGACATCACCGGGTTGGCGGTCGGGCTCACCGTCATGGGCCTCGGGCTCCTCGTCTTCCCCCGCCAACGCGCGCGCGCCAAGCGCGACCTACGCGCCAAGATGAGCGAGCTTCAGGCGGCCTTGGAGGAGGGGGTGAGCAAGCAGTTCGCCCTCGAACTCGCGCGCTCACAGGAGAAGCTCACGGCGGCCATCAGCCCCTACACGCGCTTCGTGGGGGCCGAACTCGCGCGGCTGCACGAGCTGCAAGCCGAGCTCGAGGCCATCACGAGTCGCCTGAGTAAGCTGCGGCGCGAGGTCGAGACGACCGCGTAGCGTTAGACTCCTCGCCATGACCGATCCCAGACCGGCCCGCGTCGCGTACCAAGGCGTTCCAGGCGCCTTCAGTGAGGAGGCCGCCCTCGGCTTCGCCCCCGGGGGGCAGGCCGTCGGGTTCCCCACTTTCGAGGAGGCGTTCGCGGCGGCCGCCGACGGTACCTGCGATTACGCCTGCTTGCCCGTGGAGAACAGCCTCGCGGGTTCCATCAACCAGACCTACGACCTCCTGACCGACTCGGTCATGAACGTCGTGGGGGAGCGCATAGTGCGCGTGCACCACAACCTCCTCGTGAAGCCCGGGGTGAAGCTCGAGGAAGTCCGCCGCGTGTACAGCCACCCGCAGGCGCTGGCCCAATGCATGGGCTTCATCCGGAAGCACGGCCTCGAGGCCGTGACCGACTTCGACACCGCGGGCGCGGCCAAGCTCCTCGCCGAGAACGGCGGGGAGGGGAAGGCCGCCATCGCCAGCCTGCGCGCGGCGCAGGAGTACGGCCTCGAAGTGGTGGCCGAGAAGATCGAGGACCTACCCTTCAACTTCACGCGCTTCTTCGTGCTCGGTTACGCCGACGCCAGGGCGAAGAGCGCCAGACCGCCCGGCGACGAGACGCGTTACAAGACGAGCCTGGTGGTCGCCACGCGGCACCGGCCCGGCGACCTGGTCACGTGCCTCGAGGTCTTCCCGCTGCACGAGATCAACATGACGAAGCTGGAATCGCGGCCCAGGCGCGACAAGCCGTGGAGCTACCTCTTCTACATCGACATCGACGGCCACATCGAGGAGCCGAACGTGGCGGCGGCGATGGCCGACCTCATGCGGCGGGCCGCGTTCGTCAAGTACCTGGGCAGCTACGCCGCGGCCGACCCGGTGGAAGTGAGTTGATGGGCAATACCGGTGACCCGGGGCCGGAGCGCGACCCGGGGCCGGAGCGCGAAGCGAGGCCCGATCTCGAACCGGGGCCGAGCCCAGAACGAGGCGGCCCAGCAGAGGCCCCCTCCCTGCGCCTCGACGACGCCCTCAAGTTCTTCGGCGTGGCCACCACGGGCGGGCAGGCCAAACACCTCATCCAGCGGGGCGAGGTGCGGGTGAACGGCGTGGTGGAGACGCGCCGCAAGCACCGGTTGGTGGCCGGGGACAGCGTGATGGTGGGCGCCGAGGCCTTCGTGATCGAGTTCGAACCCACCCCGGAAAGCTGACCCACCCGCGTGGGCAGTTTCGGCGCGGGCTCTCGCACCGCGACCACCGCGGGCACCGCGGGCACCGCGAGCACCGCGAGCACCGTAGGCGCCGGGAACCGCCCGGCCCACCCGCGCAAGGAGGTTCAGCCCGTCTCCAACGCCAACGCCGTCACTCCCGGCAACGAACTCAACGGCACCTCCTCTCCTGGGTACCAGAGCGTGCGCGACCTGAAGCTACCGGACCACGGCGCCCGGTAGGCCTCCGTCCAACCCCGGTGCAGGTCGAGGAGCCACACCTCGCGTACGCCCGCCCGGGCGTACGCGGCCAAGCGCGGCGTGACGGCTCCCTCCGTTCGCGAGCGACCCCCGGCGTTACGGCCGGCAATGGCCAGCTCCACGGCGAGGACCACGCCCTCGGACCCGAGGCTCTCGCCTGCCAACGCTCGCTCACGCGGCTGGCCAAGTGCCTCGGGCTCTTCGAGCCAACGGGCAGGTGTTGCCAGCACCGCGATCTCGGGCCTGAGCAGGTCTTCTGGGCCGAGCCCGAGGAGCGGCCGCTTGATTGCCTCCGCGGGTGGCCGGTACGCCGCCCCGCTGCTGCGGGACGGCGACCACGGGCCGAGCGCCGCCGCCAGCCGAGCATGGAGGCCGAGCACCGCGGCCGCCTGCGCGGGCAGCAGCCGCGGCAGGAAGACCACTCTTCCGCCCAGCAGCTCGGCCCTGCCCGCGTCGGCCACGGCGCCCGAGCGCAGGTGCGCCAGGAACCCGGCCGCGGCAAGGAGGCGGGGCTGCGGCTCGTTACCGCTAGCCCGCGCCGCGCCGCCCCTGTGCCTGCGACCACCGCGGCCGAACATGATCTTTGGCGTGCCACCCGGGTCGACCGACATGCCATCAATATGCGCGGGCCCGCAACTTCATGCGCTCGCTGGCCCGGCAGACGCTTAGCACCCCTGGGTCGGCGCCGCCCGCGTCGGGGCGCTAGCGCCAACTGAGTGCTAGACTCGCGCTTTGGTGGTTGCGAGGCCCTGACAAATGCCTAAACGTACAGACATCCACAAGATCCTGATCCTGGGGTCCGGCCCCATAGTCATCGGCCAGGCCGCCGAGTTCGACTACTCGGGCACCCAGGCCTGCAAGGCCCTGCGCGGCGCCGGGTACGAGGTGGTGCTGGTCAACTCCAACCCCGCCACGATCATGACCGACCCCGAGGTCGCGGACCGCACCTACATCGAACCCCTCACGCCGGAGTTCGTCACCAAGGTCATCGCGGCGGAGAAACCCGACGCGCTGCTGCCCACGCTTGGCGGCCAGACCGCCCTCAACCTCGCGGCGCAACTCCACGAGCTCGGCGTGCTGGAGGAGCACGGCGTCGAACTCATCGGCGCCAACTACGCCGCCATCCAGAAGGGCGAGGATCGCCGGCTCTTCCAGCAGGCCATGGCCAAGATCGGCATCAAGACGCCCGCCGGCAAGATGGTCACCAGCCTGGACGAGGCCCTGGAGTTCGTGGTGAGCATCGGTTACCCGGCCATCATCCGTCCGAGCTTCACCCTGGGCGGCACCGGCGGCGGCATCGCCTACGACGAGGAGCAGTTCCGCGCCACGGTGGCGCAAGGCCTTCACGACTCGCCCGTCCACAGCGTGCTCGTCGAGCAGTCCGTCTTGGGATGGAAGGAGTACGAGCTGGAGGTCATGCGCGACCAGAACGACACGGTCGTCATCATCTGCTCCATCGAGAACTTCGACCCCATGGGCGTGCACACGGGCGACAGCATCACGGTGGCGCCGGCCCAAACCCTGTCGGACAAGGAGTACCAGCGCCTGCGCGACTACTCCATCGACATCATCCGCGAGATCGGCGTCGACACGGGCGGCTCCAACATCCAGTTCGCCGTCAACCCGGTAGACGGTGACGTCATCGTGATCGAGATGAACCCCCGCGTCTCGCGCTCCTCTGCGCTGGCCAGCAAGGCCACCGGTTACCCGATCGCCAAGATCGCGGCGCTGTTGGCCGTCGGCTACCACCTCGACGAACTGCCCAACGACATCACGAAAGAGACCAAGGCGGCGTTCGAACCCACCATCGACTACGTGGTCACCAAGATCCCGCGCTTCGCGTTCGAGAAGTTCCCGACCGCCTCCACCACCTTGGGCACGCAGATGCGCTCGGTGGGCGAGGTCATGGCCATCGGCCGCACGTTCAAGGAGTCCCTCTCCAAGGCACTGCGGTCACTGGAACTCGACGTCCGGAGCGAGACTGCGGGCCTGACGCTACAGGAGCTCGACGGCCGCCTTCACGCCAATCCCGCGCGCCTCCCCGCCGTCCTCGAACTCTTGCGGCGCGGCCGTTCCACGCGCTCCCTCCACGAGGACACCGGGATAGACCCCTGGTTCCTCGCCCAACTCAAGGAGATCACCCAGGCCGAGCGCGAGGTCGAAGACGGACCAGGGATAGCCGGGTGGTCGTGGGAGAGGTGGCGCGAGGTCAAGCGTCTCGGCTTCTCCGACCGCGAGGTCGGGCTGCTCACGGACTCGAGCCCGGTAGACGTCCGCGCCGCGCGGCTGCAGCACGACGGCGCGCCGGTCTACAAGACCGTCGACACCTGCGCTGCAGAGTTCGAGGCCTACACGCCCTACCTCTACTCCACGTACGAGTGGGAGGACGAGGCGCCGCCGTCCGACCGGCGCAAGGTCGTCATCCTGGGCTCGGGCCCGAACCGCATCGGGCAGGGCGTCGAGTTCGATTACGCCACCGTGCACGCGGTGTGGGCGCTCAAGGAGGCGGGCTTCGAGACCATCATGGTCAACTCGAACCCGGAGACCGTCTCCACCGACTACGACACCGCGGATCGCCTGTACTTCGAACCCCTCACCTTCGAGGACGTGGCGAACATCGTCGATCACGAGAAGCCCGACGGCGTCATCGTGCAGCTTGGCGGCCAGACGCCCCTCAAGCTGGCGCGGCCGCTCACCGACGCCGGCGTTCCCATCTGGGGCACGCCCGCCGCGGCCATCGAAGCCGCGGAGGACCGCGACACCTTCCACGCCCTTTGCCAGTCCCTCGGCATCCCGCAGCCCCGCGGGGCCGTCGCGCGCCTGCCGGCAGAAGCCGGCGCACTGGCCGCCGAGATCGGCTACCCCGTCATGGTCAGGCCGAGCTTCGTGCTGGGCGGTCGCGCCATGAAGGTAGTGCGCAGCGCGGATGAGCTGGCGGCCTACCTGGCCGAGGTCTACTCCGAGTTGCCCGACAACCCTTCCATCCTGCTCGACGAGTTCATCGCCGGCGCCACGGAGGTCGACGTCGACGCGCTATCCGACGGCGTCACCACCGTGGTGGCCGGCGTGATGGAGCACGTGGAGCTGGCCGGCATCCACTCCGGCGACAGCGCTTGCATCACGCCGCCCGTCAGCCTCTCTCCAACCGCGCTGGCCCTCATAGAGGAGTACACGGGGCGGCTGGCGGAGGCCATCGGCGTGCTCGGCCTCATCAACGTGCAGTACGTGGTGCGCGGTGACGAGGTGATGGTGGTCGAGGCCAACCCCCGCGCCAGCCGCACCATCCCCTACCTGTCGAAGGCAGTGGGCGTGCCGCTGGCGAAGCTCGCCGCGCTCATCGCCGCGGGAAAGACGCTGGCGGAACTCGGCTTCGTGGCAACGCCCAGGCCCAAGCACTACAGCGTGAAGGAAGTGGTGCTGCCGTTCCTGAAGTTCGCGGGCGTGGCGCCGGTCCTGGGTCCGGAGATGCGCTCCACGGGTGAGAGCATGGGCATCGACGACGACCCGTACCTCGCGTACTATCGTGCGGCCCTCGGCGCCGGGGCCGCGCTGCCCGGCGAGGGCAGTGCGCGCCTGATAGGTGAGGGCCTGGACGACCAAGCCGCGGTGTTGGCGGGGCTGGGGTTCGCCGTCGAGCGCGGCCCCGTCCCACCTGACTCGGAGCCCGACTACGCGCTGTTGATCGACGTCGAACAAACGGCGGAGGCGCGCCGCGCCCTCGAGAACGGGGTGCCCTACGTGACCACTACCGAGGCCGCGACCTGGACGGTCAAGGCCATGGCCGCGGCGGCCGCGGCGCGCGCCGCAGGGCCGCTACCGGTGAGGGCGCTACAAGACCTCTAAGATCGCCGAAATCAACGCTGGCCGGCCCAAGTCGGCCGCTTCAGGCCTCTATGCTCTCGTCCACGCCGCCGTCGGCGACGTCCTGATCAGGGTCCTTGGCCGCTACGTCGGGCGTAACGTCGACCTCGTCGTCCAGGCCGGTCAGTCGCTCGTGTTTGCGATTCGGCAGGTGTTGCCTCAACGACTCGGCGTAGGCGGAGAGGTTCCCGAGCGCGTCGGCCACGCGCATGCGTAGGAGGAACTCGCCCTGGTCGACGCGGGCCACCAGGTGAAACGGGGCCTCCGCGAGCCGTTCGAGGATGCGCAACACGCCCTCGCGGCTCATGTCGGCGTCGGCGGCGAGCTCCTCCAGGAGGAACACGGTCGGCGCCCGCAGGTTCGCCAACCGCGTGAGGACCCTCGAGGTGGCGCCACGCTCGGCGACGCGCTCGGAGACGCTGTTCTCGAACCTCTCCAGGCCGACCTCGAAGAGGCCGTCATGCTCGAAGTACGACTCGAGGTCGATGGGGCTCAGCGGCACGGTGCCGTGCAGCACGCGCAGGCGATCGAGGGCGGCCCAGCTCCAGAGCGTGGCTCGCGCCAGTTCGGCGGGGCTGGTGAGACGCAGGAGGTCGTGATGGTCCCCGATCACCGCCAAGTACCGGGCGCTCGAGCCGCGCCGCTTCGCTAACAGGGCGGCCCAGTCGAGCCGCTCCCCAGCGGGCAGCAACTGCGCGTGGACCTGGTACTTCCTGCGCCCCATGTCGGCGACTATGGTCATCTGCCCACCGCCGAGCGGTTCCAGTCTGAAACCCAGAGGCTCGAGCACGCGACGCAACCTCTGCGCCAGGTCGACGACGCGCAGGTCGGAGCCCTCGTTGTCGGCGCCGCGGTCCGGCCGCGGTTGCGGTGCCGGAACGCGCCGCTCGTGAACGTGGCCGCCTTGCGCCGGCCGGTCCTGTGCCGCTTCTTTGCCGGCGCTGGCCGCGAAGTCCTGCCAGATGCCCGTGCCGCGGTTCCCGGACCACAGCGGCGGTTGCTCGCCGCCCCGGCCGCCACTCTCCTGCGCATGCGCTTCGGCTTCAGCCGCCTGGCCGCCGCGTGGCACACCGGCGGCGGTTTCCACCAACTCGGCGACCTGATCGACGCTCTCCGCGGCGATGCGTGCCGGCGTGCTCGCCGCCGGCTCCTCCGCCGCGCCTTCGGGCGCCGCGTCATCGCCCTTCCTGGCGCTCTGCCAGCGTCCGTTACGGAACTCGAAGCGGGGGTCCGCCTCCAGGTACTCACCGACGTCGAGCCCGGCGGCCAGGGTCGGGAAGAGGACGTGCACCTCCGCCTCGGTGGCGGCCACCCCGGCAGACGCAAACTCGTCGAGCATGGCGGCGACCGCAGCCGGTCGTGAGTCGGCGGCGCGCTTGGCTTTGGTGATGACGTCGAAGCCGAAACGGTTGTCGCCCAGCGGGGTCACGTGGAGCTCGTCGTTGACTTCCAGCTGGTGAGCGCCGAAGAGGTCGCCCAGCCCGGCGAGGACTCGAGGTGCGGTCAGCTCGAGTTCGTACTCCGCGCCCGTCTCGTTGTCGACCGCCACGATCGGGCCCTGTTCGGGGAACAACTGAAGCATGGCCAGCGGCAGGGTCATGGTCCCGCTCTTCAGGCAAACGCGTGTGAGCGGGTATCTGTATGCCTGTGCCATGCGGTATCTCCCTGTCATCACGTGCGTGTGGTCGCTGGGCCGAGGGCTCGACGACGGGGCGCGGGGCTCTTCGGCGGTTGGCGAAGTCTACCAGACGAAACCGGGGTGGACCTCACCCGAATTTCAATACCTTCCGCTTCTTCTTCGGCTTCGCCGGGGCCTCGGTTCCGCCCTTCGGGGGCTTGCTTCTCGCGGGCTGTTCTCTCGCGGGTCTGCTCTTGGCGGGCTGCTCTTTCGCAGGTTTGCTCTTCGCGGACTGGTCCTTCGCCTGCTTGCCCTTCGCGGGCTGCTCTCTCGCGGGCTTGCTCTTCGCGGGCTGCTCTTTCGCCTGCTTGGCCGCCTCGGGCTGCTCTTTCGCCTGCTTGGCCTTGCCGGTCCGCTCCTTCGTGGGCTTGGCCGCGGCTGCCTTGGCGGCCCCCGCCTCGGCCGCGCCCTTCTTGGCGTCGCCCTTCTTCGCGTCGCCGCCCTTCTTGGCTTCTCCGGCCTTCTTCGCGTCGCCGGCCTTTGCGCCCCTGCCCGCCGGCTTGGCCCGCGCGTTGCGACCGGCGATCTCGGTCACCACGCCCTCGGCGGCGCCCTGCTGCGGCGTCTTGAGTTTCCCGGGCCGGCGGGTATCGGCCGGCTTCTCCTCCGCCTCCAACTCGGGCATCGGCATGTCGGCCGGTATGAGGTCGATCTGGCGTTGCGTCGGGTTGGCGGCCAGGATCCTGATCTCCACCCTGTCGCCCATCCGGTAGCGCTTGCGCGAGTGCTTGCCCATCAACATGAGCTGCTCTTCGATGTAGAGGTAGTAGTCGTCGACGAGGTGGCTCACGTGCATCAGGCCCTCGACGGCGTTGGGCAGCTCGACGAACACCCCGAAGTTGGTGACGCCCACGACGATGCCCGTGTAGGTCTCGCCCACGTGCTCCTTGGCCCAACGCGCGTGATAGTAGCGCGTGAGGTCCCGCTCGGCCTCTTCGGCCACGCGTTCACGCTCGCTGGCGTGCTCCGCCAGCGCGGGGAAGTCGGTCTTCATGCGCTCCTTGAGCGTCGGCGAGAGGCGGTGCTGCAGGAGCGCGCGCACCACGCGGTGCACCACGAGGTCGGGGTAGCGGCGGATGGGGCTCGTGAAGTGGAGGTAGCTCTCGAAGGCGAGGCCGTAATGACCCAGGTCCTCGCTCGAGTAGCGCGCCTGCTTGAGGCTCCGGAGCAGGAGCGTGTTCACGAGTTGCGCCTCCGGTTTGCCGGCGGCCTGCTTGAGGATGGCCTGAAGGTCCTGAGGCTTCGAGTGCTCGAGGTCGAGAACGTAACCCAGCCTGGCAAGGGCCTTCTGCAGCGCCTGGACCTTCTCGGGGCTGGGGTCCTCGTGAACGCGGAAGAGGGCCGGCACGTCGCGCCGGCTGAGCTCGCTCGCCACCAGGCGGTTGGCCAGCAGCATCATCTCCTCCACCAGCTGCCGGGCCGAGTTGCTCCTCACCGGGTTCACGTGAAGCGCGCCCTGGTCGTCGACCTCGACGCGGGCCTCGGTGAAGTCGAAGTCGAGCGCCCCGGCACCGATGCGTGCGGCGCGCAGTTCCTGCGTGAGGTTGAGCATGACCTTGATGTCGCGCTCGAGCTTGCGCTTGCCCGCGGGCAGGCGACCGCCGTCGGCGAACTCCTGCACTTGCCGGTACGTCAGGCGCGCGTCGGACTGGACGACGGTCTCCTTGAACTTGAACGCCTTCACCTCGCCTGTGCGCGTTATGTCCACGAACAGCGAAAGGGCCAGGCGCGCCTTGCCCTCGTCGAGGGAACAGATGCCGTTGGAGAGGTCCTCCGGCAGCATCGGCAGCACGCGTCCCGGGAGGTAGACGGACGTGGCGCGCTCCACGGCTTCCTTGTCGAGGCTCGTGCCCTCGGCCACGTAGTAGCTGACGTCGGCGATGTGGACGCCTACTCGCAACAGGCCGTCCCGGGCCGAATCGAGCCGCTCGATGCTGAGGGCGTCGTCGAAGTCCTTGGCGTCCTCGCCGTCGATGGTGAACGTGACCGCCTTGCGGTAGTCGGAGCGGCCCGCCATCATCTCGGCCGTCACCTCGTCGGGTACGGCCTGGGCCTCGGCCAGCGTGGCGGGGTCGAACTCGGCCTTGAGGTGGTACTTGACGATCACGGCGCGAGTCTCGACCTCGGGGTCGTCCTCGGTGCCCAGGAACTCGGTCACCTCGCCGAAGGGCTCCCGTTCGCCCGACTCCTCGGGCCAGACCATGCGCGCCACGATGCGCGAACCGCCCTCGAGCTTGCCCACGGACTCCGGGGTGAGGAGGATCCGCGACTGCAACCGCACGGAGTCGGGCCGCAAGATGGCGTAACCCCTGGCGTACTCGAGCGTGCCCACCACCTTCTCGTAGCCGCGCTCGATGATGCGGACGATCTCGCCGGAGGGGCGCCCGTCGTCGCTCTTCATGGGGTTGGGGCGCGCCATCACCCGATCGGAATCCCAGGCGCCTCCCAGGCGGTCGGCGGGGATGTAGAGGTCCTTGCCCCCAGCGTCGGGGATGACGAAGCCGTAACCGCCCGAGGCAACCTGCAGGCGGCCCAGGACCATGTTCATCTCCTGCGGCAGGCCGTAGGTCCGGCGGCGCGTGCGGATCAGTCGGCCTGCATCGGCTAGTTCGGAAAGGATGTGTCGCAGCTCGGCGCGGTCGTCCACCTCGAAGCGGCGCTGGATGTCTTGTACGTGCCAGGGTCGCTCGGGGTGCTCCAAGAAGAAGCTGAGTACCTGGTCGGGATTGATATCTGGCATCTGGCGTAGTGTAGCGCGTCCCCGGCCCGCGGCCCGGTCGAGCGTCGAAGGGCCGTCAGCAAGGTCGCGGCCGGTGAGCCGCCGACGCCCGGGCCCGGCGAGCGTCGAAGAGCCCCGGCTAGAGCCTCAGCGCAAGCGAGCGACTTCTTGCCGCGCCAGCGCTGCCAGTGCCGCGCGGCTCGGTGACGGGGCGAAGACGCCGAGCGCCGCCACGGCTTCTTCCGCCTGGGCCTCTATCTCGCTCCTCGTGCGCTCGTGGGCACCGTGCGCCGTGGCCAGCTCGGCCATGCGCTCCACGTCGCCGGGCCGGGCCGCCCGCCTCGCGAGGATGGCCCGCGCCTCCTCGCAATCGTGCTCTAGGAGAAGGCTCAGCACCGTGTGCGTCGCCTTGCCCTCGCGAAGGTCGCCGCCAACGGGTTTGCCTAGGACTTGGGGGTCACCGAGAAGGTCGAGGTAGTCGTCGCGCAGCTGGAACGCGCGCCCGAACGCCATGCCGTAGCGGCGCAGCGCCCTCAAGTCCGCGTCGTCGGCGCCGGCAACCAGTCCAACGCCCTGGCTGGCGGCGGCCAGCAGCACGGCGGTCTTGCCCTCGATGACCCGCGTGTAGTTCTCCCACGAGTAGTCCTGGAGCGTCGCGACCTGGAACTGGAGGACCTCGCCCTCGCACACGTCGGCCGCCGCCTCGGCCATGAGCGACGTGAAGCCGGCGCTTCCGCTGGCGGCCAACAGCCGGAGCACGCGGGCGAGCATGAAGTCGCCCGACATGACGCTCACCACGTTACCGTAGCGCCGGAAGGCGGCCTCGCTACCCCGCCGCGTGTCGGCGTCGTCGATCAGGTCGTCGTGTAGCAGTGACGCCGAGTGAAGGAGCTCGACCGAGAGGGCGACCTGCATGGCCGCCTCGGGCGGTGCGCCTAGGAGGCGACCGGTGAGGAACGCCACGCCGGGCCGCAGTCGCTTACCGCCCGCCTTCACCAGGTCGGCGCCGATGGCCTCGATGAACGCGACGGAGGAATGGAGTTCGCCCTCGAGCCGCTCCTCGAAACGCACCAGCTCCTCAGCAACGAGTTCGAACACGCGGCCAGTATAAGGGGGCTTGTGCGCCCGGGTACTAGCCCGCCGTCGCGACCAGGTCCTGGTGAGGTTGCAGGTAGAACGCCAGGCGCTTGAGTCCCGCCAGGAAGTCGACCGACTCCACGCGAACGCTGTCGGGGACGTCGAGCACGGTGGGCACGAAGTTCAAGACGCCGCGCACGCCGGCCTCGACGATCATCTCGGTGGCGGCCTTCGCGCTGCCTACCGGCACCGTCAAGAAGACGATGTCGAGCGTCAGTTCCCTCACGCGGCCGGCCAACTCGTCCATGCCATAGACGGGCAGTGTGCCGATGCGGGAGCCGACCTTGGCGGGGTCCCGGTCGAAGCCGCACACCAGGTCGAAATTGAAGCCACTGAAGTGCGGGTAGTCGGCGAGGGCCTGGCCCAATCGCCCCATACCCACGATCGCAACCCGCCAGGAACGGGTGAGGCCGAGAGTGCTGCTGAGCTCGCGGCGCAAGATGGCGACCGTGTAGCCACGGCCGCGCGTGCCTGACGTCACCTTGGCGAGGAGCAGGTCTTTGCGGACCTGGTGAGCGGAGACATGAGCCGCGTTGCCCAACCGCTCCGAGGTGGCGTAGATGACCCCCTCCGCCTCCATGTCGGTCAGTACGCGCAGGTAAGCCACTAGTCGGCTGACCGTCACCGACGGGAGGTCCTTATGCATCAGCGAGCGAAGCTCTCGATGCCTGCAGCCGTCAATCGGTCCTGAGCTTTGGCAAGGGAGGGCGCATCGTAAGGCCCCACCAGGAGCTTGAGGAGGGAGCCCTCGGTGCGCTCCACCACCTGGAAGCCGAGTTCCTGGAGCCGCTCGATCTGCGGCAGCGCGCTCTCGCGGCTCCCGTAGGCGCCCACCTGCAGGTAACGTCCGTCACTCGTTGCGGTGGTCGGGGGGCTCGCCGGCGCGGGCGGCGTTGACGCCGGCGGGGTGGCGGCCGGCGGCGCGGAGGTGGCGGGGCTCGTCGTGGCGGGGGTATCCGAGGCGGAACCGGCGCCGGAACCGTCGGGTTCGTAGAGGTAGACGGTCGGATCCGGAACCCCGAAGTCGCCTGCCTTGATGCGCCCGGCCACGGCCCGCGCTTGCGCCTCGGTCTCGTAGGGGCCGACGAGAACGATGGTCAGGCTGCCCTGAGTTCCGAGCAATACCGGGTAGCCGGCGGCCTGGAAGGTTGCCGCCAGGCGCTGCGCGTTCTCGGCATTGCCGAACGCACCCACGGAGACGCGGTACGAACTGCCCTCCGCTGGAGCCGTGGCGGCGGCGGGCGCTGCCGTGGCGCCCGCGGCGGTTGCTTGGCTGGGCGGGGGCGTGGTGGGTTGCGCGGCGCCAGAACCGGGAGCCGGCGTGGAGGGTGCTTGGGTGCTTGGCGCTTCGCCACCCGGAGGCAGCACCGCTATCGGGGCGCCCGATTGGCCGGAAGCGCCAGGCTGCGCCGAATCGGTTGGCTGGGCGGCCGGAGGAGGGCTGGCCGTGGCGTCCGCGGCACCCGCCGCAGTGCCGGGTTGCGCCACCGGCCCGCCGGCCGGGGCTGCGCCGACATCGGAGGCGGCCGGCTGGCTGCTACCGGACTCGGCCGTGCCAGGAAGGCCGGCGCTGGGTTGCGTGGTGTTCGGTTGAGCCGTGCTTGACGGGGTCGCGGTTTGCCCGCTGCCGGCACCGGGAACGGTGGTCGAGCTTTGGGTGGTGCTGCTAGAGCCGTTGGTCTTGGCCCCTTGGCCGACCGGGAAGAAGGACCCTCCCGAGATCAGTGTGGCGATGATTCCCGCGATCACGGCCACCAGGGCCACGCCGATCAGGAGGTCGGGCCAGTTGCGTCGAAGCCAGTCCATGGGTCTCATTCTACCTTTGCGGCCTTGTACGGTCTCGCCTTGGAAGGGGAGTGCCCCGGGCGTTCGTCACGCCGACATCCGAAGGCGCTCGACGGCCGGGGCACCCCCACCCTCACAAGTAGTTACTGATGGCGTTGCAAGCGGGCTGGTAGCCCTGCTGGCAGGACGTCACCCAGGCGTCGCGGGCGCCGCCACGGCGGTCTTGCGAGTACAAGGACCAGCCAAGGTTGTAGATGCTCTCGCTGTCGTCGGGATTCTCCTTCACGAGCTTCCCATAGACGTTCTCGGCCTCTTCGTAGCGCTGCGCGGCCAGGTAGCCGGCACCCAGGTTCATGCGCGCCTCGGTGCTGCTCGGGTCGAGCTGAACGGCCCGCTCGAAGTTGCGGACGGCCGCGGCGTAATCGCCCTGCTGGTAGGCGGCGAGGCCGGCCCAGAGCTGGACCTGCGCGTCGTTGGGGCGGTCAGCCAACACGGCCTGCAACTCCGCCGAGGCCGCCGCGTAATCGCCGGTGCGGTAGAGGGCGCGGCCGGCGATCAGGCGCGCGTCGGTGACCAGCTTCGGGTCGGAGAGCCGCGAGATGGCCTCACGCGCGCTCGAGAGGGCGTCGGTGCTGCTGGAAACCTGGTCGTAGGCAGTGGCGAGTGCTAGGTAGACCTCGGCGCGGTTCGGGTCGAGCTTCTGCGCGGTGCGCAGCGGCTCGATCGACTCGCGCGTCTGTCCGCCCTCCAGAAGCGTGACGCCCAAGTTGTACTGGGCCTCCCAGGAAGCGGGGTCGATGAGCACGGCACGTTCGAACGAGTCTCGCGCCTGCGTGTCGCGGCCAAGGCCACGCTGGAGGGTGCCCAGCTTGACGAGGGTGCTCGATTGCGCGGCGGCGTCGTTGGCCTTCTCCGCCTTCTGAAGCGCGCGCTCGAGCGACCAGACGCCGTAATCGATCTGCCCCTGGCCGACGTAGATGTCGGAGATGAGCGCGCTGACGCGGTAGTCGCCGCTGTTGGCCTCGAGCGTAGTGAGTTCAGGGAGGGCCTCGAGACCCTTCCCGGCCTTGTAGAGGGCCTGGCCCCGGCGCAGGATGTAGTCGGCGTTGTTCGGCTCGAGCTCGAGTGCGGCGGCGTAGGCAGCGGCCGCGCCTTCCCAATCGCCGCTCAGTTCGAGCTGCGCGGCAAGACCGAGCTGCGCCTGGACGCGGTCGGCGGGGCTCGCTTCGGGCGCGGCCTGGGCGATGGCCTCAGCGAACGCCTTGGCGGCCTCGGCGGGCTGACGTAGCCGCGCGAGCGTGACTGCGCGGTTGAACTGGCCATCGAAGCGCTCGGGGTAGAGGCGCGTGACCTCGGTGAACTCGAAGAGGGCGGCCTGATAGTCGCCCCGCGAGAACTCGGAGAGCCCTAGCCCGTAATGCGCGTCACCGGACGTGTAGTCGAGCGCGATGGCCTCGAGGTAGTTCTCCTTGGCTAGGTCGAACTCGCCCTGGTCGTAGTAGGCGTTGCCGAGTGCTACCCAGGCGACCACGCTGTCGGGGTTGGCTTCGACTTCCGCGCGCAGCTGGGCGACAGACTGTCCCCACACCGGTGTGAGCAGGAGCATGGCGGCTAGCGCAACGAATGCCGCTCGGCCACTCCACCTGCGGGTTCCTCTGATCATGCCTGCCTCCATATCGCTGTGTGCGGAGCCGCCACAGGGTGTGTCTGGCCACCTCCTGGGGGAGGCTTCCGGGCACCCCACTCGCCCAGCGGCACCGCGTGCCACGCGAGAGTTGAGGCCAAGTCTATACCGACCCAGTGGGCGCTTCTTGTGAAATCATCCACCTGCTCGGGCGCCACGTGAAAGCCGCCACGCACGCCCCAAGCGCGGATCAAGCGCCCGGCATGACGACGCCCGAGTCGGCCACCGCTGCTGCCCCGGCGCCCTGGAGCGCCAGCTGCCCGCAGGCGGCGCCGGCGTCGCGACCCCGGCTGAAGCGCACCGAAACGCTGACGCCCCTGTCGGTCAGTCGCTTCTGGAACTGCGTGATGCGCTCTCGCGGGCTGCCCTGGAAGCCCGAGGCGCCCCACGGGTTGAACGGGATGAGGTTCACGTGTGCCGTCAGGCCCCTGAGGAGTTCGGCCAGCATGTCGGCCTGCCACGGGTGATCGTTCGTGCCCTCGAGCATCGTGTACTCGATGGTGATGCGGCGGCCCACCCTGTCCTGCCAGTCGTGCAGGGCCGCCATGATGTCGGGAACCGTGTGGGCGTGGGCCGTGGGGATTATGCGCTGCCGCGTCTCCTGATCGGGGGCATGCAGGCTCACCGCCAGCACCAGGGGCAGCCCCTCGCCGGCGAGCTTGCGGATGCGCCCCGGCAGCCCGACCGTAGACAGGGTGATGCGGCGCGGCGACATGTCGAGGCCGGCGGGGTCGATCCAGGTCTCTATGGCGCCGAGGGCGTTCTCGTAGTTGAGCAGCGCCTCGCCCATACCCATGAGGACCACGTTGCGGATGCCGGCGGGTGGGACGCCCTCGTGGCGCGCGACCTCGACGAGCTGCGCGACGATCTCGCCGCGGGTCAGGTTGCGCCCGAAGCCGAGCGCGCCGGTGGCGCAGAAGGCGCACGCGGCCGGGCAGCCGACCATCGAGCTGACGCAAACGGTGCGGCGCCCCTCGTACGGCATATATACGGCCTCGGTCTGCTTGCCGTCTCGCAGGGTGAACAGGTACCTGACCGAGCCGTCGTCCGACTCGAAGCGTTGGAAGGAGGCGAAGGGTTGAGAGGCATGGTTGGCGCTCAGCCACTCACGCAGCCCCAGCGGCAGGTTCGTCATCTCCTCCGGGCGCGTGGTTCCCCGGCCGTAGACCCAGCTCGCGATCTGCCGACGCCTGAAGGGTGGTTCCCCCTCGGGTAGCGGCAACTCGGAGATGTCATGGTCGTAGAGAGTGGCCTCCAACCGCTGCATGACGGTCACGCTACAGCAAAGTCGCCGCGCTATCATGCAGCCAAGCCGACAAGGGAACGCGTGAACCCCGTGAACCCCAAGCCAGTTTCCTCACGACCGCAGCACGCCTGAGAACGGCCAGCGCCTGGAGGACGAATGACAACCCACAAGGTCAAGACCATCGGCATGGTTCTGGCGGGCGGGAAAGGCTCGCGGCTTCATCCACTCACCTGGCGGCGCACCAAGCCCGCCGTGCCGTTCGGCGCCAAGTACCGGATCATCGATTTCGCCCTCAACAACATGATCAACTCCGGCGTGTACGGCATCTACGTCCTCACGCAGTTCAAGGCGCAGAGCCTCACCGAGCACATCCAGCGCCATTGGCGCTTCGGCACGTTCCTGGACGACCACTTCATCACCCTCGCCCCGGCGCAGATGTACCTCTACGAGGAACTCGGCGCCGAGTGGTACCGCGGCACGGCCGACGCCATCTACCAGAACCTCCACCTGGTCGATCACAATCGCGCCGGCCTGGTCGCCATCTTCTCGGGCGATCACATCTACAAGATGGACATCAGCCACATGATCGAGTACCACCTCGAGCACGAGGCCGACGTGACCATCGCCGCCTACCCCACGCCCGTCGCCGACGGGCGCCGCTTCGGGGTCTTGCAGATCGACGACGATTGGCGCATCAGCGAGTTCCATGAGAAGCCCGAGGAGCCCAATCCCATCCCCGGCCGGCCGACTCACTGCCTGGCGAGCATGGGCAACTACGTGTTCTCGGTCGAGGCGCTCATGCAGATGCTCCAGGACGACGCCAACGAGCCGGGGTCCGACCACGACTTCGGCAAGGACGTCCTCCCCCGAGCCCTGCGCGAGGGCAGGCGCTTGTTCGCGTACGACTTCGCGCGTAACCCCATCCTCGGACAGGCCGGACCCAACACGTACTGGCGTGACGTGGGCACGCTCGACAGCTACTGGGAGGCCAACATGGACCTGGTGGCGCTGAAGCCGGAGTTCGACCTCTACAACGAGGAGTGGCCCCTTCGCACGTCGGCGGAGTTCTCGGCGCCCGCCAAGTTCGTGCACGAGGAGGAGGGCCGGCGCGGGCAGAGCTTCAACTCGCTGGTCGCGGGCGGCGTCATCATCTCCGGCGCCACCCTCAGGCGCACCGTGGCGTTCCGCCGCGTTCGCGTCAACTCTTACGCCACCGTCGAGAACTCGGTGCTGCTCGACAACGTCGTGGTGGGCCGGCGGGCCACCGTGCGCAACGCCATCATCGACAAGAACGTGGTGGTGCCGGACGGCGAGCAGTTGGGCGTCGACCTGGAGCAGGACCGCGCCCGGGGCCTGTTCGTGAGCGACAAAGGCATCGTGACGGTGCCCAAAGGCTTCACCTTCTCCTGAGGCCACGCCGTGAGGGGTACGACGCCCCCGGTACAGTGATGACTCATCGTCCGATGCTAGGCTTTACGCATTGGTCCGAGGCACCCGCGGCGCTTGCCCGTAGCCTCACCGCGAGCTACCGAAGCGGAGCCCGGATTCTGGAGGCAGCTGTTGAAACGTTCGTTCAATCCCTGGCTGGTCGTGATGCTCCTCATCCTGGGCATCTTCGTATTCAACCAGTTCAACTCGGGAACGGGTAGCCGCGAGATCAACTTCTCCACCTTCACCGGGTTGGTCGACCAGGGCAAGGTCGCCTCGGTCGTGATCGACCGGAGCAGCGGGGTGATCACCGGGGAGTTGACCAGCGAGTCGCAGGTCATGGTGAACGGCGAACCACAGACGATCAAGTCTTTCCGCACCACCACGATCCTGACCGACAGCCTGCTCACCGAGCTTCGTTCCGACGTCAAGAGCGTCACGATCCGCAACCCACCGCAGTGGCTGAACCTGCTGCTCGGCTCGATACTGCCTGTCGTCTTGCTCATCGGCGTCTTCTGGTTCATCTTCATGCGCTCGCAGGGCGGGCCGAACCAGGTGATGCAGTTCGGGCAGTCGCGCGCCAAGACCTTCGGCCGCGAGAACAAGGTGAACACCACCTTCGAGGACGTGGCCGGGCACAAGGAAGCCAAAGAGGAACTCATCGAGGTCGTCGACTTCCTCAAGACGCCGCAGAAGTACTTGCGCATCGGCGCCGAGATCCCCAAGGGTGTGCTCCTCGTGGGCCCCCCCGGCACCGGCAAGACGCTGTTGGCGCGGGCCGTCGCCGGTGAGGCGGGCGTGCCGTTCCTGACCGTCTCGGCGTCCGAGTTCATGGAGATGTTCGTGGGCGTCGGCGCCAGCCGCGTCCGGAGCCTCTTCGAGGAGGCCCGCAAGGCGGCGCCCTCCATCATCTTCATCGACGAGCTCGACTCCATCGGGCGGCGCCGCGGTGCCGGCATCGGCGGCGGCCACGACGAGCGCGAGCAGACCCTCAACCAGATCCTGAGCGAGATGGACGGCTTCGAGAAGGACACCTCCGTCATCATCATCGCGGCCACCAACCGCCCCGACATCCTCGACCCGGCGCTGCTGCGCCCCGGCCGTTTCGACCGTCAGGTCACCATCGGGCTGCCGACCATGTCGGAACGCGAGGACATCCTCAAGGTCCACGTGCGCAACAAGCCCGTGACGGACGACGTGAGCCTGCGGCGCCTCGCCGAGGCCACGCCCGCCTTCTCGGGCGCCGACCTCGAGAACCTCACCAACGAGGCCGCCCTGATAGCCGCGCGCAACAACAAGCAGGTCATCACCTGGGTCGACTTCAACGAGGCCCTCGACCGCATCACCCTTGGGCTCAGGCGCAGCAGTCTGGTGCCGTCCGAGGAGGAGCGCCGCATCCTCGCCTTCCACGAGGCCGGCCACGCCGTGGCTTACGCGGCGCAGCCCGAGCTGGGGGACATCCGCAAGGTGACCATCATGCCGCGCGGTGGCGCGGGGGGCTTCATGGCACCCCTGTCCAAGGAAGAGATGTTCTACAACGTCAGCCGCTTCAAGGCGCAACTCGTCGTGGCGTTCGCCGGCCGCCAGTCCGAGAAGCGCATCACGGGCACCATCTCGTCGGGCGCCAGCAACGACCTCAAGCAGGCCACCGAGACCGCCAAGCAGATGGTCCTCGACCTCGGCATGGGGTCGCAGGAGTTCGTCGCCTGGGGCTCCGACCAGGGGCCGATCTTCCTAGGCGGCGAGATCTCGCGGCGCAAGGACTTCTCCGAGGAGACCGCCCGGCAGCTCGAGGAGGAGGTCTCCGGCATCCTGGAGGCCGCCTACCGCGACTCCGAGGCGCTGATCGAGGAGAACTGGATCTCGGTCGAAGCCGTGGCGACCGCGCTGCTCAAGCGCGAGACCATCGACGGGAAGCTCATCCACCGGGCCCAGGAGCTGGCGCAAGAAGGCAAGTCGGCCGAGGAGATCAGCGATTGGATCCTCGAGACGGCCGCCGAGGCCGAGCGCCGCGCGCAGGCCACGGAGGAGCGCGAGCGGCGCGCCGCCGAGGAGGAACGCCGCCGCAAGTCCGCCGAATCGGGCGGCCGACCGCCCGTCGAACCGCGCCCGGAACCCCGCACGGCCAGCGAGTCGGGCGACTGACGACCGCACCACCTAGGCGTGCGCGGAAGAGCGTGATTCGCGGTCAGTTGCCGGCCGGAGCCATATGTCGTTACTAGACGGAAGGTATGAGGTCATCGCGCAGCGGACGCTGGACGGCGGCCTCACGCTCTTCGAAGCCACGGCGCCCGACGGGGCGCCGCTTCGCATCGAGTGGTTCGAGCTGCCGCCAGAACGCGAGGCCGAGTTCGAGAACTACCGCAGGCTCCTGCGGCGCCTCAAACAGGCGGGGGTAGCGGCCGTGCACGACGTCGTGGGTCGGCCCGGCGCTCACTACGTGGCCTGGGAACGGGTGCCCGTCGGCGCCACGCCCGTGAGTTCGGCCGCTGCCGCGGCGTTGACCCTACCGGGGCTGAGCTCCGCGGGCGCGGGCCCGGCCGACCTGGGAGGCGTGCTGGCGGCCGCCGGCTACTCGCTCGAGGCCTGTGACCTGCGGCGGACTCCGGCCCGGCCGCAGAAGGTCGGGCTATACGGCCTCGCGTTCGGCCCGAGCGGCGCGAGCGCCCCGAGCGCGCGGCAGGTGCACGTCGACGAGGGCCAAGACGCGGCGCGCGGGCGGCCCCTCAAACAGCACCGACCTCCACTGAAACGTGGTGCGGAGGCCATCGCCCAACTGCCCCCGCGCGTGCTCTCCTGGGGCCTCGCCGGGATGCTCGCACTGGCGGCCGTCCTCGTGGGCGCGGTGGCTTTCAGGTCGAGCGCCGTCGACGCGGTCGTCACCGTTCCGGCCGTCGTGGGGCTGGACGCGCGGGTGGCCGTGGACCATCTCACCGCGCTCGGGCTGGGGGTGAACGCGACCCCCATAGTCTCTGACGAGGCACCGGGAACGGTGCTGGCGGTTGACCCGGCGGTCGGCGCCTACCTCCGGCCCGGACGCACCGTCGTGTTGCGTTACGCGCTTGGCGCCGGGCAGTTGGCGCCCGCCGAGGTTCCGGCCCTCATCGGGTTGGCTTACCCAGATGAGGCCAGGGCGGCCTTGCAGCGAGCCGGGTTGCGGCTAGGCGAGGTCGCGCGCCTGCACGCCGCCAGCCCGCCGGGCACGGTGCTGGCGCAGGACGTCGACCCGGGCAGTAGGACGGGCACCGACGCGCCCGTAGCGGTACTGGTGAGCATGGGTCCCGAGCCGGTTCAGACCTTCGTTCCGGACCTCGTCGGGCTCGATCTGGAGACGGCCCGAGCGCTGGCCCAGGTGGCCGGCATCGGCGTCGACCGCGTGTTCGTCGACGAGATCGTTTCGTCGAGTGGCGAGAGGGGGACCGTGCTGAACCAGTCACTGGCGCCCTACGTTCCGGTGTCCCGGGACGAGGCCGTGCTCCGCCTCGTCGTCCAGAGCGGCGAACCGGCCTCGCCCGCGCTGGCGGGTGGCGCGCCCGACGTGGTGGGCCTGAGCCTCGCGGCCGCGCGCAGGGTGGCCAACGGTTGGGACGTCTCGGTCGTCGCGCTCGGCAACCCCGGACTGCCTGCGGGAGTAGTGGCGCAGGAACCGCAGCCAGGTGCGGGCGCCGCCGCCAACGGGGCCACCCTCGTCCTGACCGTGAACTCCCATCCCGTTCCCTTGAGCACGGCGGGAGTGCGCGCCGAGGTGCGCCGCCCCACGATCAGGCGCGTCGACTACGCCTGGACGATCCAACCCGGCATCAGCAGCCAGCGCGGCGAAGTCTGGGCCTCGGACTTGGAGGGCAACCGCACGCTGGTCGCGAACGTGACCGTCCGGGGAGGCGAGATCTTGAGGGGCAGCTGGACGACGGTGACGGCGGGTCCCGTCACCTTCGAACTCTTGATCGGCGGGGTTCCGTATGGCGAGAGGTTGTTGGTACCATGAGCGTTCTGCCTAGCGGGTATAGTTACCGCTAGCTTTTTCGGCGGCCGCCTATGAACTGACCGCGCCGCCGGTCCGAACGGTCTCCCGCCCCGCGTACGTTACGGCACGACGGCGTGCCACGCGCGGGGTGGCCGACCGTGTGCGCTGCCCGAGTTGCTTAACCCAAGGAGTCGAGTGCTCAAGACCTTCCGAGACCTGATGCCCTACCTGCGGCCGCACGGCAAGACGCTGCTGCTGGGCATGACGCTCATCGTCGTCAACGGGTTCTTCGCGACGCTCGCCCCCATCATCCCGGGCCGGGCGATCGACGAGTTCCGTAACCAGTCCATGACGATGGGCAAGCTAGGGCTGTACGCGGGCGCCATCGTGGGGGTCATGGCGATAGCGTCCTTCGCCATGGTGTTCGTGAGACGGACCTTCCTTTACACGAGCTGGGAGGTCCAGTTCGACATCCGCCACGACATCTTCAAGCACTTCACCAAGCTGGACGGCGGCTATTTCGACCGCACCCGCGTCGGCGATCTCATGGCCCGCCTCACGGCGGACTTGGGCGCCGTGCGCATGCTCGCGGGCGTCGCAGTGTTCCAGGGCTTCAACACGCTCCTTCTGTTCATCTTCACCTTCGTCCGGATGTTCAGCCTGAGCCCCCAGCTATCGTTGATAACCCTGACGACGGCGCCGCTCATCTCGCTTGTCTTCTACCTCCTGCTGCGCGTCGTGCACCGCCGCTACCAGTACGTGCAGGAGCAGTTCTCGAACGTGTCGTCGATGGCGCAGGAGAACTTCTCGGGCATCCGCGTGGTGAAGGGCTTCGGCATCGAGGACCGCGAGGTGAGCAAGTTCGGGCGCCTCAACGACGAGTTCGTGAAGCGCAACATGTCGCTCACGCGAGTGGATGGGCCGCTCTTCCCCATGATGGAGTTCCTCTTCGGCGTCACCATGTCGCTCCTCCTCCTCGTCGGCGGGCGGCTGGCGCTGGGCCTCGGTGGCAACCTGACCGTGGGCGAGTTCTCCAGCTTCGTGTTCCTCTACGAGGGCATCCAGTGGCCCATGATCTCGCTCGGCTGGATCGGCAGCATCGTGCAGCGCGGCACCACCTCATGGGGGCGCCTGAAGGAGATCCTGACGTCCGTCCCGACCATCGGTGACGACGCCGACACCGATTACTCCTTGCGCACGGTCAAGGGCCGCATCGAGTTCAAGGGCGTCAGTGTCGCGTTCGACGGCGTACAGGCCCTCGACGACGTGAGCTTCGTGATCGAGGCCGGCGAGGCCGTCGGCATCACGGGACGCACGGGTGCCGGCAAGACGCTGATCGTCAACCTGATCGCCCGCATCATCGACCCCGACGAGGGGCAGATACTCATCGACGGCATAGAGCACAAACGCTTCCCGGTGGAGGTGCTGAGGCGCTACATCGGGCTCGTCCCGCAGGAGCCGTTCCTGTTCTCCGACACCATCGCCGACAACATCGCCTACGGCCTGCCCGAGGCGCCGGTCGAGGAGCTGACGCCCAAGGTGCTGCGCGCCGCAGACATCGCGCAGTTGACGGGGGACATCGAGGACTTCCCACTGGGCTTCGACACCCACTTGGGTGAGCGCGGCGTCACCCTCTCGGGCGGCCAGCGCCAGCGCACGGCGATCGCCAGGGCGCTCGTCCGCGAGCCCTCGATCCTCATCTTCGACGATGCCCTGTCGGCGGTCGACACCCAGACCGAGGCGCACATCCTGGAAGGGTTGGCGAAGGCGCAGCACGGCCGCACGACGGTCATCGTGGCGCACAGGGTGAGCGCGTTCCAGAACGCCCACCGCGTGCTGGTGCTACACGAGGGCAGGGTCATCGAACAGGGCACGCACGAGGAGCTCATCGCCCTGGACGGCTGGTACGCCGACATGGACCGGCGCCAGCAGCTCGAGTCCGACCTGGAAGTCGCATGATCCGCGCCGCCGACCGCAGGCCCGCCGACCTGCTCGATACCGACCTGCCCGAGTACTCGGTCGAGGAGGCCAAGGCCGCTTACCGCACGCGCGATCGGGAGCGCCGCCGAGCCATGCGCGCCGAGAGCGTCCGCGACGAGGACGGCGAGGTCTTCGAGAAGGCCTTCGATCAGGGCATCATGCTCAGGCTGTTGCGCTACCTGAAACCGTACCGGCTGCAACTCGTGGTCGGCGTCACGCTACTGCTGATCAACAGCGCCCTCACGCCCATTTTCCCCACCCTGCTCGCGCGCGCACTGGATGACTACATCATCTCCAAGGCCGAGCCGTTCGCCAGCATGAGCATCGACGCGCGGCTGCAGGGTCTCTGGATCGTCGTTGCCCTTTACATGGGCCTGCGCCTAGTCAGCTTCGTCGTGCGCTACGGCTACACCTACCTGATCTCGTGGCTGGGGCAGCGCATAATCTTCGACGTGCGCCGCGAGATCTTCTCGAAGGTCCAGCGCCTGCACATGGGCTTCTTCGACCGCACGCCGGTCGGCCGCCTCATCACGCGCATCACCAGCGACGTCGACGCCATCCAACAGATGATGACCGACGGCGTGGTGGGCCTGATAGCCGACATAGGGCTCATGGGCGGTCTGCTCTTCTACATGTTCAGCATCAACTGGCGTATGGCCTTAATCACGCTGGTCGTGATGCCGCCACTGTTCCTGACGCTCAACCTCCTGCGAAGGCGCATCCGCATGGCCTACCGCGCCGTGAGGCTCAGGACCTCGCGCTCCAACGCCTACCTGGCCGAGAACTTGAGCGGCATGAAGACGGTGCAGCTGTTCAACCGTGAGGCGCGCAACTCCCGCCGCTTCGACGAGGTCAACCTGGAGCTGCTCGACGCCAACATCGAGCAGGTGCGGTGGTTCAGCCTCTTCTTCCCCGCGGTTGGCATCATGAGCGCCATCTCCACGGCCCTCATCCTCTATTACGCCGGCACCCAGCTCATACCCGGGCTGGCGACGTTCGTGACCATCGGAACGCTGGTCGCCTACATCCAGTACTCGGGGATGTTCTTCCGCCCGCTGCAGGACCTCTCCGACAAGTTCAACATCATCCAGGCGGCGATGGCGTCCAGCGAGCGCATCTTCGGGCTGCTGGACACGCCCGAACAGATCGCCGACAAGCCGGACGCGCTGAGGTTCGAGGGTCGGTTCCGTGGCGAGGTCAAGTTCGAGGACGTGTGGTTCGCCTACGACCAGGAGGACTGGGTGCTGCGGGGTGTGGACTTCACCATCGCTCCCGGCGAGTCGGTGGCCTTCGTGGGCCACACGGGTGCGGGCAAGACGACCATCATCAGCCTCGTCAGCCGCTTCTACGACGTGCAGCGCGGCAGGGTCATGATCGACGGCCACGACGTGAAGGACTACGAGCAGGTGCATCTGCGGCGGCACGTGGGCATCGTCTTGCAAGACCCGTTCCTGTTCTCCGGGACGATCCGCAGCAACATCACGCTAGGCGACGACAGCGTGCCCCAGGAACGCGTCGAGGAGGCCGCTAAGTTCGTGAACGCCCACGGCTTCATCTCCAAGCTGCCCGACGGCTACGACACCGCCGTGCTGGAGCGGGGTGCCGGCTTCTCGACGGGGCAGAAACAGCTGATCGCCTTCGCCCGCGCCCTGGTGCAGAACCCGGACATCCTACTGGTGCTCGACGAGGCGACGGCCAACGTCGACACCGAGACGGAAGAACTGATCCAAGACGCGCTCAAGAAGCTCATGGAGGGCCGCACGAGCATCATCATCGCCCACCGCCTCTCCACCATCCAGGACGTGGACCGGATCATGGTCATGCGCAAGGGCAAACTGATCGAGGAGGGCACCCACTTCGAGCTGCTTCAGGCAGAGGGCTACTACCGCAAGCTCTACGAGCTGCAGTACCAGGAGCGCGAGGCGCCTACTTCAGGATGACGCGGTAGTAGAAGGGCTCTTCCTGCCCGGGTTCCATCGGGACGAGGAGCGTCCAGCGGATCATCGTGTACTCGGTGGGGTCGGCCACCCGGCGGTCGGTTTCGGGGCCGACCAGCAGGGGCGGTGCAGAGAAGTTGACGGCATCGACGGAGAACTCGGTCAGCACCCGATCGGAGCTTGGGGTGGCGGAGTTGGCGACGTACTCCATGGACTGCGCCACCGGCCCGTAGATCCGGACCACTCCGGCGGGCAGCGTGGTCTCGCCCGAGTTGGTGGCGAAGATGCGGTATTCCACGACCTGCCCCGGGATCGCCTCGGTGGCTGCCGTGAACCGCTCCTCCTTGGTGCCGTCGGGGAGCGTGACCTGGCTCACGATGTAGATCTCGCTGCGGAACGTGATGGGGTTGGCGTCCTGGGCCACGGCGGCGCCCAGGAGCGCACCCACCACGGCGAACGCCAGCGTAGACCTAAGTGCCTTGAATACAGGCTCGTTCGTGCGGGAGTGGCGGCTTCTCATCTCACTCAAGATATCAACACTAGATGACGACTGTTTGAGGCGTCATGAAGGCGCGGCTCATGGAGTGGCGGCCGGAACTCCCGGCTGGGAGTCGGCGGCTTCCCTCGCGAAGGCGACGAGGTCCGCGGCCTCCGCCAGCCCGCCTGCTGCCGCGGCCTCGAACTGAGCCAGAGCGAGCGCGGGGTCGCGAGCGACTCCCCTACCGTGCAGCAGCAGGTTGCCGTACTCGTAGCGCGCGCGGGCGTCGCCGGAGCTTGCCGCCATGGCGTAGAGCGCGGCGCCGCGCGTTGCGTCTTGCTCTACCCCCATGCCCCTCAAGTAGAGGTCGCCCAGCGCGAGCTGGGCCTCCGGTAGGCCCGCCGTGG
This sequence comes from Truepera sp., assembly GCA_032027045.1. Lineage (NCBI taxonomy): Bacteria > Thermotogati > Deinococcota > Deinococci > Trueperales > Trueperaceae > Truepera > Truepera sp. The sequence goes on from JAVSMU010000001.1 coordinate 2,095,287, forward strand.
CGGCGTCGCGGTAGTAACTCGCGGCCCTGGCGTTGCTCCAGGGTTGGCCGAGGCCGTTCTGCGCCATGTAACCGAGGTAGTACTGGGCAACCGGGTTGCCCGAGGCCGCCTCAGGTTCCCACGCGCGCATGGCAGCGGCGAACTCGCCGTTGCGGAACGCTGCGAGGCCCGCGGCGAAGTCGGAGGCTGGAGGACCGGACCTTGCCCGGTCGGCCATCACGAACTGCAAGAGCAGGAACACCACTATGGAAACGATGAGGCTCCACATCAGGTAGACGCGCAGCCTCGGTCCCTCGTGGGGAGGCTCCGCCGCGTGACCGTCATCTATCCACGCACCGGCTTGCGGCCTGAAGCCGCGCCCGGCCGACGTCGAGCGGGCGTCGTTCCACTGCTCCTCGAGGTCGGGGGCGGTGGCCACCTGCGGGACCTCGTCGCCATCGAAGCCGTACTCGTCGTGCGGTGAGGGCACCCAGCGCGTGGACGTCGAGAACGGGGAGGGTTCGCGAGGGGGCACTCTGGGCCCGAGCTGATCGGCCTCGTCCTCCAGTTCCGGGTCGGTTGCCTCGAAGCGCCAGGGGGGAAGGTCGCGCGGCGCCTGGGCCGCTTCACCGGCTGCGCCGGCGGCGGGCGCTTCCTCCCGGTCGGGCTCCCGCTCGTCGGGCGCCTCGACTTCTCGGACGTCGGCTTGCGGTTCGGCTGCGCCGGGGTGTGGCTCGTCCTCCTGCGCCTCGGGCCCGGGCTCCGTCGAACGCTGTGAAAGCCGGCCCCAGTCGGCGGGCTCGTCTACCGCCCAGGCGTGAGTGGCGTCCCAGCGGATCACGTTGGGTTCCGCCACATCCCTGGAACCGAAGTGACGCTCGTCCGTGTCGGCGGACTGCGTTTCTTCCACGGCACTGGGTTCCAGGTCGTCGGACTGCGCTTCTTCCGCCTCACGCTGTTCCGGGTCGTCGGGATACGGGTCTCCGACGCCATGGCGCTCCGGCTCGTCGCTGCGCCAAGTTTCTGCTTCCTGTTCGTGGGAGGGACTTGGCGAGGGCTCCCGCGCCAACCCGGGAGCGGTGCCGAGCCCTGGTTCGGGCGCCGTTTGGGGCCTTGGTTCGGGTGTCGTTCCGGGCGCTTGCTCGGGCGCCGTTCCGGGCTCTGGCACGGGCGCCGTTTCTGGAGCGGGTAGCACCACGACCCGCACCCCTGCAGCACGGAACACATCGGCGATGGCCTTGGCCTTGTCGGGGAGTACCGCCTTGGTGACGGCGCCCACCCGCTCGCTGAGCAGCGTCACTATGCGTTGGGGCTCCATGTCGAGCCGCCGAGCGATCTCGGCTGACACTTCCGCAACGGCATCCGCAGGCACCGGGCGGGTGATCTCGACGACGAAGCGCTGTTCGTTCAAGCCGCACCTTCCAGAGTTCCTCTCATTCTAATCGCACGGTGCCGACGGTTTGTCTGTTAGCATGCTCGCAAGATGAAATTGATTCTTGCCATCGTGCAGGACGCCGACTCGGCGCGCCTTCAAGAAGCGTTGGGCGAAGGCGGTTACCAGTCCACGAAGCTCGCGTCCACCGGCGGCTTCTTGCGGGAGGGGAACACCACGGTCCTGATTGGCGTACAAGACCACAAGGTCGCCCAGGTCAAAGAGATAATCCACGCGACCTGCCGCGAGCGGACCAAGGTGGTCACCGCCGGATCACCCATCCACGCGCTGGAGGGCGTCTTCGCCAGTCAGCCCATGGAAGTGCCCGTGGGCGGGGCGATAGTGTTCGTCCTCTCCACCGACGAGTTCGTGCGGATCTAGCCGGCTAGTCCGCTTCCGGCACCTCGGTTACGACATTCTGGGGCGCGGCGTTCGCGGGGGAGGCGTCACCGGAGGCGGCGCTCTCGTTCTCGGAGGCGAGTTGCGCGCGGCTCGCGCCAAGCGCGCGCAGGTCGGCCTCGCGCAGCGTCCCGAACCGGAACGAGAAGGCCAACGTCACGGCTCCTAATACCGCCGCTGCCGCGAACATGGTGGGCATTACCAACCAGGTCAGCAGCGCGCCCGCCAGCACCGGCGCCAGGCTCGGGATGGTCAGCACGGTGTTCGAGAGCCCGATGTAGAGGGCCCTTTCGCCCAGCGGGGCGATGGCGTAGAGCAGGTTGGACGCCGCTATGCCGACGCCGGCGTTACCCACTGCCGACAACACGAAGACGACCGAGTACCAACGCCAGTCACCGATCAACATTGCGCAGATGGGTGCAGCCATCAGCAGTGCGTAGCCGACCTGCATGACGGTCACGTTGCGACCGCGGTTCGAGAGCACGCCGAAGGCGAGGTTGCCGAGCACCGCGGCGGCCGTGGCGGCCATGACGTAAGTGCCGAGCGCGCCGTCGGGTGCGCCGATGCCCCTGATGGCGTAAACGGCGTAAAAAGGTTCCGCGAGGAGCATGGCCAGCCCGAGGAAGCGCACTCGCAGGAACCGTCGCAAGGCGACGTCGGCCCGCAGCATGCCCGGGATCTCGCGCAGCATGCCTACGAGCGGCCGCTTCATGCCCGGCACGCCCGGCGGTTCCTTGACGAACGAGAAGCTGGCGTACGCGATGGCGGAGAGCAGCGACCCGAGCAGGAAGATGAGCCCGAAGTTGTGCGGGAAACGCATGTCTGAGTCGAGGATCGCCCGCAACACTATGCCCGCGCCGAGCCCGAGCAGGCCGCCGATGGCGTTGCGCATCGCCCAGAAGGTTCCTAGCCGCGAGTGCGGGACGATCTTGGCGGTGACGTCGGCGAACGGGACCCCACCCACCCCACCCGCGATCGCGTTGATCGTGAGCATGACGAGCACGATCAGTATGACCAGCGACGGTGAGTCACCGCCGACGAAGAAGACGGCCGCCGTCATGACCAGCAGCGCCGTCGAGCGGATGGTCGAGGTGATGTGATAAAAGCGGAGCTTCAGCGGCTCGTGCGAGATGCGGTTGGCCACCAGCAGCTGCGGCAGGTACCAACCCCCGACCTTGATGGCGGGGACGAGGCCGATGATGACGGCGGGCGCGCCAAGCACTGCGAGGAACGGCGCGAGCACCAGCCCCGCGTGCAAGAAGGCGTCGCCGGCGTTCACGAACACGCCGTTCATCACCCCAAGCCGGAAGTTGCGCTCCTTGACTCGTTCCCGCCGCATGTCCGGCAATCGTACAGCCCACCCGGCGCCGACGTGGCCGTCACTCCGCGGCCTCCCGGAAGCCCGGCGCCGTTTGACACCCCTCGAGCGGAGAACTTACACTACCGATTGCTCGGGGCCGTGGCGCAGTTGGGAGCGCGCGTGAATCGCACTCACGAGGTCAGGGGTTCGAATCCCCTCGGCTCCACCAGCAGAAGCTGAAGATATTGCCGGCCCACGTCCCCCACGTGGGCCAAGTCTTTCTCTGCGCTAATTTTCGAACTGCCGATCATGCCGCGACTTGCTCGTTAACCCGGGCGTTCACCCGTTAACCAGGCGTGCAGGCGACGGTTATGCTCTTGTCGAGGTACACAGCCTGGATTCGGTTGAGGAGCTTCACGTCCTCCTTCATCGGCCTCTGGAACGCCTTGCGCCCAGTGATCAGGCCGCTGCCGCCGCCACGCTCGTCGAGGACTGCCGTCAGGGCCGCGTCTCTTGAGTCGTCTTCGCCCGAAGCCACGCAGCGAACTGAGCATTGCCAAGTGAGGTGAAGGACGAATCAAGGCGTATCCTCAAACGAACCAGAATCGCTCGCAGCGTAAACCTGAACGTGAGCAAGAAGAGGGTGGGCGCAAGGGTGGGTGGCCTCGACCATTCCTTGGCTACGATAAGGCTGGCGCCCCTCCGCACCGAATCGAGGACCAGAGCGCTCAGTGGCTCGTAAGCGCGCGCTGACTACGCAAACATCCACGGAACGGGAGGAGGTAAGAAGTTGGGAGCGGAAAGCCAGAAGACTCATTTCATCACCGGAATTGATGATTCCGGCGGTACGGCAGAGCTTTTCGAATTCGACGGACGACCCAAAGGGCTTACGGGCCCCCCTATCGCTGGCGCCGCAATGGTTACGGTCCGAGAGGACCTCCAACAGCAGTTTGAGGCCAGCTGGTCTCGGCTCAGAGTACGCATCCAGGAGGAACTAGGCCTAACGACACCGCCGCCCGTGCACCTCCGGTGGATGTGGGGTACGAATAAGCCAGACAAGCACAAGAACCCCTATTACCAGGCCGGCGCCTCTAATGACCAAGTTGCGCGCTGGCTTCGGAGTGCCTGCGATCTTCTGTTACGATTCCAAGCTCGCCGCTGCCAATTCGGAATGCAATCCACAACAATCCCTCGCGAAAGCATCCAACGTGACCTTGGTCTCTATTACCAAAAGGACGAGTGGAAGATTGAGCGCCGATATCTTGCCTCAAAGGCTGCCGCAAAAGGATTCTACCGGGCCTACCACTCGGTTACAGCCCTACCAATAATCCGCATCCTCCCCGTGGTCGCTTGGAGACTTGACAGAGTTATCAGGGCTTGCGGGGGCAGGTCGAACTCAATCTTAGTGGACGCCTTCACAGGTACCGATGGCGCTGGCGCACCTGAAGTCCTGCGTGCTGCACGGTCGATGGCTGAATTGGAAAGCGTACAAGAAATCAAGGTCGTTGAGAGCTACTCCGAATCCAGTCTAGTCCAGGCCGCCGACCTAGTGGCGTGGTCTGTGAACCGGCTGCTCACCCTGGAGCTCCACAACGAGCGGGATCCACCCTTTGAACGCGTGTTTGGGGAGCTACTCCAAAATGGCAGGTCCCCAAACGGAACCAAACTATTGGCCCCATACAAGATAGACAGCGAAGTCTTATCTCAAATCACCTGCATCGTCTACGCATTGGCTAGAGGCGCTGCTGGCAAGATAGATCAGAAATTCGTTGACGAGAACCTAGTCTCTGTTGAGGAGTTCCACGAAAGAGCGACGGCGCCAGGGTTCGAAAGTCGAACCGGAGTATCAGTCCTGAACAAAGTTGGCCAACAACGCGCGAAGGAACACTACCAAAGAATGACAGGGCCGCAGAGCTAGTCTGCGGCCGAGTAATTCAATGCTACACGCGATACCGTAACGTGTCAATGACCTCCGGCACGCCATATCCGCTGGCGAACAGTTTGACCACGATCCCGAAGGCCGACGGCCGATGCCAGGGAAACCCAATTCGAGGCCGTGGTTCTAGTCAGCGTGATTGTGGCAGCCTGAACGGTGCCTGACGCTGCCGGCCGACGCGAAAACGCCGGGGATTGCCCCAGGTGTCAACGTTCCGGTACTACGCCCGTTACCCAGGCATTCAGGCGACCGTAATGCTCTCATCGAGGTACACGTCCTGAATCAGGTTGAGGAGCTTGACGCCCTCCTTCATCGGCCTCTGGAACGCCTTACGCCCGGTGATCAGGCCGCTGCCGCCGCCTCGCTTGTTGAGGACCGCCGTCAGGGCCGCGTCCTTGAAGTCGTTCTCTCCCGACGGCCCGCCCGAGTTGATGAGTCCGACTCGTCCCATGTAGGAGTTGGCGACCTGCCACCTGACCATCTCGATGGGGTGGTCATCGGGCACCAGCTCGCCGTACATGCGCGGGTCGGTGCGGCCGAAGCCCACGGCCTTGAAGCCGCCGTTGTTCTCGGGCAGCTTCTGCTTGACGATGTCGGCCTGGATGGTCACGCCCAACTGGTTGGCCTGGCCGGTAAGGTCGGCGGAGGCGTGGTAATCGACGCCGTCCACCTTGAACGCGTCGTTGCGGGTGTAGCACCAGAGAACGGTCGCCATGCCCAGCTCGTGCGCGTGAACGAAGGCCTCGGCCACTTCGACGATCTCGCGGTTGGAGTCCTGGCTGCCGAAGTAGATCGTGGCGCCTATGGCCACGGCGCCCATGTCGAAGGCCTCCTCCACCGTTCCGAACATCACCTGTTCGTGAACTGTGGGGTAGGTCATGAGCTGGTTGTGGTTGATCTTGGCGATGAAGGGGATGCGGTGAGCGTACTTGCGCGCCGTGAGCCCCAGGACCCCGACGGTCGAGGCGACCGCGTTGCAGCCACCCTCGATGGCCAACTCGACGATCTTCTCGGGGTCGAAGTAGTCGGGGTTCTTGGAGAAGGAGGCCCCACCCGAGTGCTCGACGCCCTGGTCCACTGGCAGGATCGACATGTAGCCCGTGTCGGCCAAACGCCCGTGCGAGTAGAGGCTCTGCAAGCTGCGCAAGACGCGAGGGTTGCGGTCAGACGGCCCGAAGCTGCGGCTGACGAAGTCCGGCCCGGGAAGGTGGAGGCGGTCGCGCTCGATGCCGCGCGCGCGGTACGAAAGCAGCGCTTCGGCGTCTGCACCCAACAGGTCGACGATCTTGGAAGTCATGGCTTCTCCTCTCGCGGTTGGTTCCCGCGGTTTGCCTCAGGCTAGACCTTGCTGAGCGCCGAGCCGCAGCAGACGCACCTTTGTACTGCCCGGCACGCTCTCGGCCCGGGCGAAAGGCCGGTCAACCGAGCGCTACGTCCAGCACGAGCATGATAACCACGCCGACCATGGTGCCCAGGGTCGCGATCCGTTCGTTGCCTTTGCCGTGGGTTTCGGGCACGATCTCGTCGAGAATGACGAACAGCATGGCGCCCGCCGCGAACCCCATGGCGTAGGGGAGGATGGGCGCGGCGACTTGCACGGCCCAGGCGCCGAACAGCGCCAGCGGTATCTCGACCAGGCCGGCCCTGATGCCCGTGAACGCCGCGTACGACAGGCTGCCCATGCCTGCGTTGCGCGCCGCCACCGCCACCGCCAGTCCTTCGGGGACGTTCTGGATGCCTATGGCCAGCATGAGGGCGATGGCCTCGCGCAAGTTGCCGCTGCCGAACCCCACACCGACGGCGAGGCCTTCCGGCATGTTGTGGAGGGTGATGGCGACGATGAAGAGCAAGACGCCCGAGACACCGCTGCGCCGCCGGGCCTTCGCCGTTAATTCCGGCGACCGATCTTCGCGCACCTTGCCAGTCACCAACACGTGGATATGGGGCACCCAGGTGTCTGCCCTGTCGAGCATGAATACTCCAAGCGCCATGCCTATCACGACCGGCAGCAGGCCACCCACCTCGATGCCGGGCAGGATCAGGCTCGTGAAGGAGGCCGAGAGCATCACCCCGGCCGCGAATCCAAGCGCGGCGTCGAGAGCGCGCTGCGTCGGGTTGCGCCAAACGAGTACGGCCAAGGCGCCCCCGAGGTTGAACGTCGTGATGACGAGTCCGCCCCACAGGCCCTGCCAGACGGGGTTGGGGCCGGCCACGCGCAAGAAGAGTTCGACGAAACCGTCCACTGCCGCCAATAGTAAGCGACGCGCGACGTTGCCCTACGCGGTCCCCGGAGGTCCGCAGGTCCGAGAGCGGACGAGTTGGGGCCCAAACCATATCGCCGGCCACCTCGAGGAGCACATAATCCGAACATGCCGAGCCATCGCCGCGGCCGGGGCCACGACCACTACGACCGCCCTCACCTCCACGACCACCGCGACCGCCGCCCGCGCCTGCGGGGTTCGCTAACGGCCGTCCTCCTCTTCACCGTGGCGGCATGCGCAGCCACGCCCGGGGCCGGCCGCTCCGAGGCGCTGGGCGGCTGCCGACTCTTCCCTGCCGACAACGTCTGGAACGCCCGTGTGGATGCCCTGCCCGTGCTTCCGGAGTCTCCCGACTACGTCGCCACCATCGGCGCTTCCGCGGCGTTACGGGCCGATTTCGGCTCGGGCTTGTGGGAAGGACGGCCGATCGGCATCCCGTACGCGGTCGTCGGGGCCTCCCAGCCACGGGTGAGAGTGACGTTCGACTACGTAGACGAGTCCGACCCGGGACCGTACCCGGTGCCGCCGGACGCCCCGGTCGAGGGCGCACCGCCGGGAGGCGTGACGAGCGAAGGCGACCGGCACGTGCTGGTCGTAGACGCGTCGGAGTGCAAGCTCTACGAGCTCTACGCGGCGGAACTGCAGCGAGACGGTTCGTGGACGGCGGGCTCCGGGGCCGTCTTCGACTTGAACGGCAACGACCTGAGGCCGCGCGGGTGGACGTCGGCCGACGCCGCCGGCCTGCCCATCCTGCCCGGCCTGGTTCGTTACGACCAGGTGGCCGGGGGCGAGATCGATCACGCCATCAGGTTCACGGCCCCCAGGACACGCAGGGCCTACGTCTGGCCGGCCCGGCACTTCGCGTCCCCTCATACCGGCGCCGAATTCCCACCCATGGGCCAGCGCTTCCGGCTCCGCGCCGACTTCGACGCGAGCGGCATGTCGCCCGCTGTTGCCGTCATCGTGACTGCCATGAAGCGCTACGGGATCATCCTCGCCGACAACGGCTCGCCGTGGTTCTTGTCGGGCGTGCCAGACGAGCGCTGGGACAACGATTCGCTGCGCCAGCTCATGCAAATCAAAGGAGCTGACTTCGAGGCGGTCGACGCGAGCGGCCTCATGATCGACCCGGACTCCGGCCAGGTGTTCACCGACTGACGGGCCTGCGGCGGTCCGCCGGCCCCGGGTCCGCCCGTCGGCTAGCGCCGCAGGATGTCGTACGCCTCCCCTATCAGCTTGAACTGCTCCTCGGCGAACTCCACCATCACCCGGGGCAGCTTCTTGGAGCGGATGGCGTCCGGGTGGACGGCCGCCCGCAACTCCCGGTAGCGGTTCTCCACGTCGCTGGTCGAGCATCCCTCGGACAGCTCGAGGAGCCTAAGGGCCTCTGCGCGCGTGCGCGGCCTCACCGCTCTGCCGGCCGACTGGGCTGCGGAGGTGTGCGCCGTCTGGGGCCCGCTTCTCTGCCCCGCCAGCACTCCGGCGCGGTAGCCGGCCTGGTACGCGGACTGCCGTTCAGATCGCAGGCGCCCTTCCAGGCCGCCCAACAGGGACCGCTCCCCGTCGCTCACGCCGCGCCGGTAGGCCTCGGACACGAGCCCGTTCACCTGGGCCTGCGCCTCACCGACACCGTCGCGGCGGCCCTGAACGTACGCGGCATTGGCGGCCGAGGACACCCGGGCCTGGACGCCGGCGTCCTGGGCGTCGCGCGCAGTCCGCGCGTGCTCGGCGAGGGCCTCCCGCCGCCCCTTCTCGAAGCCCGCCACGAACCGGCCCTCAGCCATCTTGGCCAGGTAGGCCCTGGTCAGTTCCTGCTGCCTGGAGAGCCGCGACCTTACCGCCTGCTCGACATCGTCCTCAGCGTCCGTCGTCCAGGACCGAGCACTCGGGGCGGTGAAGAACCTGGCGTAATCGCGCGGCATGAGCGCAAGCGCCAGCAGCGCACAGATGACCACCACGCCCAACGCCAGCAGCAGCCAGTGCCAGGCGAGAACCCCGGCGGCCCAATCGCTCTGGCCAGGCAGCAGGCCGAGGCCCCCGGCCACCGGGATCGCCACGAGGACCACGGCGCCCCCCAGGCCGGCAAGCAACACCCGCTCCCGCCGCCGCACATAGAGGGTCACGCGCCGGCTCTCGGCCTCGATCTGCCGCTCCCACGCGCGCTGGTAGCCCCACTTCACGCCGTCGCGGTAGAGCGCCTCGACCAGCAGGTCGACGCGCGCCTCCTCGACCGGAGGCGCCGACTTGCCGCCCGTTCGCGAGCCTCTGGTCACTAGCCACGCCAGAAACACCAGCGCGGCAAGGCCGAACAGAACCGTCACCCGCCAGCCTCCCTGTCGCCTGCCGGCCAACCATCTCGGCGTTGGCTGCCCCGGCGCCTGGTCAGTCTACCGAGCGCTCCGGGCCCCCGTGGGTGAGGGTGTGGGCGCTCAGGGGCGGTGGCCGTGCCCTCGGCCGGTGCCACTCACCGCACGCCGCCTAGGTATCAGGCTCCCCCAACACCTCCACCATGGCCGTCACCACAGCGTCGGCGTCACCAAACGTGAACGGCAGGGGCGGCTTGATCTTGATGACGTTGTGATAGGGCCCATCCGTCGCTAGCAGGATGCCGCGTTGCCGCATGGCCTCGACGATCTCGGTGGCAGCCTCGGCGGCGGGCGTCAGGGTCCCACGGTCCGCCACGAGTTCCACGCCGAGGAAGAGTCCCTCCCCGCGCACGTCGCCGATCAGCTCGAACCTGTGCTGGAGGTCCTTTAGGCCCGCCAGGAAATGCGCGCCCACCTCCAGGGCGTGTTGCTGCAGGCCCTCCTCCTGGATGACATCGAGCACCGCCAGCCCGATGGCGCTGGACACGGGGTTGCCGCCGAAGGTGTTGAAGTACTCCATCCCGTTGGCGAAGGAGGCCGCTATGGCGGGCGTGGTCACTACGGCGGCCAGCGGGTGCCCGTTGCCGATCGGTTTGCCCATGGTCACGATGTCGGGAACGACGCCCTGCAGTTCGAAGCCCCAGAAGTTCCGCCCCACGCGGCCGAAGCCGACCTGGACCTCGTCAGCGAGGCAGACGCCGCCGGCCGCTCGGGCTGCCGCGTAGGCGTCCGCCAGGTACCCTTCCGGGAAGAACACCTGTCCGCCGCAACCAGACGCCGACTCCGCAAGGAACGCCGACAGCCTTAGGCCGCGCCGCTCGATGTCGGCACACGCCTCGGCCACCGCCTCGGCGTAGGCGCGCCCGCTCTCCGCCCCGTAGCCTTTGTGTTCGCCGCGGTAGGGGTCGGGCAGGGGCACCACGTGGGTGTGTTCCGGCTTGCCCTCACCCCCGGGCCCCGCGAACTTGTAGTGGCTGACGTCGATCAGCGCCTGAGTGTTGCCGTGGTAGGCGTGTTCCAAGGCGATGATTTCCAGCCCGTTCGTGTGCGCCCGCGCCATGCGCAACGCCAGCTCGTTGGCCTCGCTGCCCGAGTTGACGAAGTAGCAGACGCTCAACGGCTCTGGCAGGGTGGCGGTCAACTGCTGGGCGTACTCGACGATGCCGTCGTGGAGGTAACGCGTGTTGGTGTTCAGCAGCGCCATCTGGCGCTGGCCGGCCTCCACCACCCGCGGGTGACAGTGGCCCACGTGGCAGACGTTGTTCACACAGTCCAGGTAACGGCGCCCTTCCTCGTCGAAGAGGTAGGCACCGGCTCCCCTCACGATCTTGAGCGGCTCCCGGTAGCTGACGCTCAAGCTGGGCCCCAGGTGCGCGCGGCGGGCGTCCAGCAGCTCCGCCTTGCTTCGGCCTGACTTCATGCCGTGCCTCCCAACGCCGCCATGGCGCGTGTGAACTCCTCGCGCGGTGGCTCCTGGCGCGCCAGACGCTCCAACAGCCGCCAGGCCGGCGCCTCGGACACGCTCAGGTAAGGAACGTGTGGCTCGCGGCGCTGCTGATGCGCGCTCAAGGTAACGCTCAGTGCCAGGCGCAGCCGGATCAACTCGTAGATGGCGGCCAGCTCGGCCGCGTGGAGGGGGTAGGCCGACTGGTAGCCGCGCACCAGCTCGAAGGCTACGGCGGCGGGGTCGGGCTCGTCCAGCATCAGGTAACAAGCCGCGTGCGCCACCTCGCACGCCGTGTACGACTCGAGCATGTCGCCGAAGTCGAGAACGGCGCTCACGCGCTCGCCCTCCACCAACAGGTTGTGATCGTTCACGTCGTTGTGGATCAGGCTTATGCGCAGCTCGGGCAGCCGCGGGAGGACGTGGGCGGTGAACGCCTCCAACACGTCCTCGACGAGTCCTCGCCTTGGCGCCGTCAGGTGATGGAGGTGCTCCGCTATCACGTCGGGCGCCGTCTGCGCCGCCCAGTCGAAGGTCCGTCTGGCGGCCGGTTGAGGATGCCGGGCGAGGACCGCGTCCATCTCCCCCAGCGTCCGCCCGATGTCGTTCAGCAGCGCCGGCGACGGCCGCCGCACCTGCTCCGCCGGCGTGCCAGGCTTGAACGGCGTGAGCCACACCAGGTGCCTGGTTCCGTCGGGGCCGGTCAACCTCGTGTATGCCTCGCCGCCCGCCGTCTGTACCAATACCGGATAAACGGAGTGGCGACGTGCGTGAAAGCCGCTATTCCGCGACGTTGCGGGCAAGGCGGCGGGGCGTGGCGGCGTGGCCGAGGCTCCGTGCGTCGCCGTCGCCAGGTGCTCGAACACCTGCCGCTGCGCTTCCACCAGCGCGGGGTCCTCCCGCGCGTGGAAAACCTTGAGGACGTAAGCATCGCCGTCCGGCAGGTCGATCTTGAAGTTCTGGTCACGCTCGCTCGGCAGTGGCGTGGCGCGGCCGGCAAGGCCGAAAAGCTCGGCGCACGCCTCCTCGGCGTCTCGCGGGCTCAGCTTGGGACGATGTTCAGGGCGCAAGCTGCTCCTAGCGACCTTGAGGATTGCCGCGGCTACGGTCCGGGAGGGAGCCCTTACGGAACATCCGACTGGCCCGCTCGAGCCGGTCGTGCAGGACCCCACTTGGCGCCACAAATGCGAACTCTGGTGGCGCTTGCTCGTCCTGGAGAAGCATGCGCCGATCCTAACGCAGGGGCGACCCGTGCGCCCCCAAGAAAGCGCGCTGTGGTGGGCGCCGTTGGCCACGTTCCAACTGGCCACCGCAGCCGTCCTGGTGGTCACGGCGCTCAGCGAGGGATCGAGGAGCCTCCGTCTACGGCCAGCGCGACGCCAGTGACGTACGACGCCCCCGGCGAGCAGAGCCAGACCGCCGCACTGGCTTGTTCCTCCGGTTCAGCTGCGCGCCCAAGGGGGATGGCGTCCACCACCCCCTGGAACTGCTCGGGCACCTCCTCGGCCCAGCCCTTGAGGGCGGCGGTCATGGTGGCCCCGGGACAGATGGCGTTCACCCTGATACCCGCCGGCGCCCCTTCGATGGCGCCCGTCTTCGTCAGGCCGATGACGCCCCACTTGCTGCTGCCATACGGGGAGAGGCCCCACGAACCGGACACTCCCGCAGTGGAGGCAGTGTTGACGATGGCGCCGCCACCCTCCTGTGCCTTCATCTGGCGCATCTGATGCTTCATCCCGTACATCACGCCGATGAGGTTGACGGCGAGGATGCGCTCCCAGTCGGCGCCAACCTGGTCGGTGATCGGTTGCGTCTGGGTCGAGACGCCGGCGTTGTTATGGGCGAAGTCCAGCCTCCCCCAAAGCGCAACCCCCTTCTTGACCAGCGCCTCGGCATCGGCCTCGCTAGCGGCGTTGCCATGCAGATACTCGGCCGTGCCCCCTGCCTCGCGGATGAGGCGTACCGTCTCCCGGCCCGCCTCGTCGTTGACGTCCGAAACCAGGACATTGGCCCCAACCGCCGCGAAAGCCATGGCGCTCGCGCGCCCGATGCCGTCACCCGAAGCGGTGACCAGGCCGCTCTTGCCTTGCATGGAAGTCATGATGAAACCTCCTTGCTCCATGGTAAGGCCGCGTTTGCAGTTTGCGGGTTGCGTTCGGCCTGGGGCATGACGCTTGCCGTGGCTGGCCCCCTACGACCGCTTCGGTACAGTAGGCGCGTTGTGGAAGACGACCCGCTGAGGCACGGATACTTCCTACCGTTGGGGGAGGGAAGGTTCGGCGCCACCCCTCACGTCGGTGGCGCTTGGTTCGCGGATGAACAGCACATCGCACCCATGTTGGGGCTGCTTACGCATCTGGTGGAGGTCGACCGAGACGAGCGGCGCGGCGACGGTCTCGTGGTCGCCCGTTTGTCGTTCGACATCCTCGGCCGCGTCGGAATGGAGGACGTCACGACCCGGGTGGGTGTCGTGAGGCCCGGGCGGAACGTCGAGTTGGTGGAAGCGGCCGCCTCGCAGCACGGCCGCGACGCGGTGATGCTGCGGGCGTGGCTGATGAAGCCGGGCCCGACGGAGGCGCTGGCGGCTACGCCCCTAAGCACCATCCCTGCGCCCGAGGACCTCGCCCCTTGGGATCCGACACGAGTGTGGCCGGGCGGACTGATCGACTCGATCGAAGTCCGGCGCCTGGAGCACGAGCCGGGTCGCGCCCAGTTCTGGATCCGGACCCCTGTACCACTGGTCGCGGGCACGCCCTCCAGCCGGCTTGCCTACGCTGCCGGCCTGCTGGATATCGCGAATGGCATGACGGTTCGCGCCGACCCGACCGAGGTGGCCTTCCCGAACGTCGACCTCACCGCGCACTTCTTCGCTGTCCCGGTCGGCGACTGGATAGGCTTCGATACCAGCGTCAGCTTCGGTGGCGGCGGTATCGGTGTGACCACCAGCATCATCCACGACCGACGCGGCCCGGTTGGCGCGATGTCGCAGATGTTGACGGTTCGGCCACTTAGCTGAGCGGCCGTCACTTGGGTGGGAAGGCCGCCCGTCAGAGTCTCCGTTATCTGAACGCCAGCGTCGGCTCCAACCTGTGCGGCTCCAGCGAGGCTCAGTGGTGCTTCTGGCGCCAAGCCCGCAGCACGGCCCGCCAAAGGAGACCAAGTACGAGAAGTCCGACGCCGACGAGCCAGATCTCCCGCTCCACGAAGAACGCGAGCGCCAGGCAACTCACCAGGCCGGCAGCCGACACCCAGCGCGGGTAGAAGCGCTCGTCAGGCGCGAGGGCAAGGGCGGCGAGATTGGTGATGGCGTAATAGACCAAGACGGCGAAGGCGCTGAAAGTCCACGTAGTGCGCACGTCGCCGATGGCAGCCAGGCCGGCGATGAGGACACCCACGGCGATCACGGCAGCCGTAGGACTAGTGCCCGTCGCGTCGAGACGGCCGAAGAGCGCCGGCACGTCGCGGCGGCGACCCATGGCCAACAGCACCCTGGAGAGGCCCAGGATGAGGTTCAGCAACACCCCCACCATGGCGGTGACGGCTCCCAAGGCCACGATCCTCGGGACGATGGGAAGACCGAAGCGCTGGGCAGCGACCTCGAGCGGCACCGCGCGGTTCCCCACGTCGCCGAGGGTCTCGCTACCGGCAGCGCCCACACCAACGAGCGCTACCAGGACGTAAACGACCATGACGACGACGAGCGCAGCGATGATGGCGCGCGGAATGGTGGTGCGCGGCTCCCGCACCTCCTCACCCAAGGTAGCGATGCGCCCGTAACCGGTAAACGCAACGAACATAAGGGCCGAGGCATACAGCAACGCCGAGGGAGCACCTCGCCCCGCCTCGGGCGCGAAGAACGGTGCGAGGTTCGCTGCCCCCTCGCGGAACAAGGTGGGCAGGCCGGCCAGGACGAACACCGCCAAGCTGGCGAGCGTGACTGTAACGACCAGGATGTTCGCCTGGTTCGAGCGGCGCATGCCGGCGAACACGAGCCACGTCAGCAGGCCCACCAGCCCCAGGGCGAGTGGCACCGACCAGGGGCCTCCCCCTACGCCCAAGAGGTTGAGGGCGTAACCCGCGAAGCCGAGCGCGGCGGTGGCGGCCGAGGCGCCTTTGGCGAGCAGGAAGGTCCAGCCGGCAAGGAATCCCAGTGTCGGGTTGAGGTAGCGGTAGCCATACGCGTAGGTGCCGCCCGACACGGGGTGGTTAGCGGCGAGCTGAGCACTGGAGAGGCCGTTGAAGGTGGCGACCAGCGCGCCGATGGCGACGGCCAGGACCACCGAGGGACCGGTGATGCCGGCCGCCACGCCGATGGAGACGAAAACCCCCGTGCCGATGATGCTGCCCAGACCCATCATGACGGCGCCGAAGGCGCCGACCTCACGGCGAAGCTCCCGCGGCGCCCCTCGTCTAGGCGTCATCGGCCTCACGCGCGTGCGAGCCGGTCGATATTTCGCCGTGGTCCGCACGAGTGGCGTTCAAGAAGCCCCGCGGCCACGCGTCAAGTGTCCCGTGCACAACCGGCGATTCGGGCCCCCGGCGCGATGGGGGGCACGAAGCTCGGCGGAGGCACCGATGAAGTCGCAGAACGGATGGCGGCAACGTGGGGGAAGAATACCCTCCCCGATTCCTTCGTCCGATGGTCCAGATCTCTGCGACGCCCCCACAACCAGGCGTGCCATGGCACTCAGCTTGAACGTCCTGGCCGACATAACGAGGGTCAAGCCTTACGACGGCCGCACTCTCGTGCTGGACGAGAATGCGGCCCAGCAATACCATCGGCCACCGAGTACCGCTCTGCACCTCTCGCGGAGAGTGATTTTGTAGCTCAGGAGACTTGACACGCTAACGCTCATGTTTTATATATCCGGTTAGCGGAAGCCGATGGGCTCACCGCAACAATCCACATCTAGGGAGGTTGCAGTATGACACTCGTCCGTAGGCAAGAACTCCGTCCGAGCGCCATGGGGAACTGGGATCTCACTAACGCCCGTCCCGTCACCAGCATTCTTGGCGACTTCGACCAGCTCTTCAACGAGTTGACCACGCCCCTGTTCAATCGCTCGCAGTGGGCAGAGGGATACCCGGTCGATCTCTTCGAAACTGGAGATGCGGTCGTCTTGGAGATGGCGGTTCCCGGCATCAGTGTGGATGATCTGGACATCAGCATCGAAGGTCGCCAGCTGAGCATCCGTGGCGCACTCCCCACCGGGTCAAGCGAGGAACGTCGCTACTGGCTGCAGAGCATCCCGCGGGGCGAGTTCCAACGGACCGTCACCCTTCCAGCCAGCGTCGAGATCGATAAGGTGAACGCGCAGGTACAGGGTGGCCTTCTGGTCTTGACCATGCCCAAGGTGGCGGCCGCCAAGGCACGCAAGATCCCCATCAGCACGAACTGAAGCCAGGGGTCTTCGCCAGGGCGTGAGGGATGTTTTTCCTCACGCCCCTCTTCTAATGAATTGCGGGGCGAACGATGAGCCTCGACACGGTAGTAGGTGGTCGGCATGGCGGAACTGGCAGACGACATCGATGTCACGCTGTTGGCGTTGGTGAGCTACCTCCAGCGCCGCATCTTCCTGTTGGAGGGGAAGACGGTGCAACAGGCCGAACGCTTGACTCGCAGGGTTGTGGCGCTGGCCTACCGGATGGCGTTCGGAGAGAAGATCACGGACCTGACGAGCGACTCGATCGACCGTGCGGCCGACGGCCTACTCGCTGCCATCAACGTTCTGGACGATCTCATTGCAGAAGAGGAGCGCGAGGAGGTTCGGCGAACGTCGGCACTCGGCAATGGCGGCGCAGTGCCCGAGTCTGACTGACACCGGACCAAACGGGTGGCTAAGCGGCCCGCGCCTACCTCCTCGACCAGGCCCCCGCCATGGCGCGCCCGTAGGCAGCGGCACGGTCGGCGCCTTCCCTGGCCATTCGGGCTGCTTCCTTGCAATCGTTTGGGTATTGCTGGCAATGGATCACCTGGCCGTAGTACTGCGCGGTCTCGTCCGGGCTGGCTTGGTCGCCAGTGGTGGTGCGGTAAAGGTCGATGAAGTACTGCCGTATCTGGGCGAGAACCTGGTTGGAGTAGGCCTCCGATTGGTCGATCTGCTGCTGCAGCCCGGCTATTTGTTCATCAAGCTCCTGCAACATCGCAGCCATACCCTGGTCGGTCTGCCGGATCATGCCTGCTAGGACCGGGTCGCCGTAGCCCATGATCATGCCGGTAGCGTAGTAGTCCGATCCGCCCATGATGGGGTCGTAGTAGCCCACTCCCGGCGTGCCCTGTTGGTAGCCCTGATAACCGTAAGGGTCGGCGTACATCGGCATGCTGACATCGTAACCGTAAGGGTAGCCATACGGATATCCATATGAGTCACCATATGGATATCCGTACTGGGCAGTAGCACTACCGAGTAGCACTGCTACAGCAACGACCACCGCGCCTAACAGTAGTTTCACGCTGTAACGCCTCTCTGCTTAGCGCGCACCAGGAGCGCCGGCGAGTTCGAGATAGTAAGTGTTGTCCCCGAGGTAGAGGTAAACCGTAGTCCCGTCGCGATCGGCCCAGAACTCGTATGGTTGGCCGTTGGCCATCAACTCTCCATGCAGCGTTTCATCGTCCAAGTGGGCCTGGAACTGGTACTGCTGACCTCCGTCTTGGATGTACCCGCTGTAGCCACCCTGACCGCCCTGCACCACGAGCATGGTAGCGCCCGCATTGCCGACGAAGGTGCCGTTCCAGTCCGGCTGCCCCGCAAACCCTGCACCGGGCGCTCCTGGAGGCATCGTGCCGGGCATGCCGCCAGGCATCTGAGCAGGCTGCTGGCCGGGAAAACCACCGGGCATCTGAGCGGGTTGCTGACCGGGAAACCCACCAGGCATCTGAGCAGGCTGCTGGCCAGGGAACCCACCAGGCATCTGAGCCGGCTGCTGACCGGGAAACCCACCGGGTGCCTGCGGGGGCATTCCGCCAGGCATCTGTCCAGGCATTCCACCGGGAACCTGACCCGGCATTTGGCCGGGAAAGCCGCCCGGAGCCTGCGCCGGAACTTGACCAGGCATACCGCCCGGAACCTGTCCAGGGATACCGCCGGGAGCCTGAGGCGGCATCCCACCCATGCCGCCACCGCCCATCGCACCCTGTCGGTTAAGGACTAACAGTGGCGAAACGGGCGTGGGCTGATTGTTGGCGTCGGCCTGATAGAACATCAGCTGCATGGTCTGGCCGTCGGCGCTAAGTTGGGCCTGAAAACCGAGAGGGCCCTGCTGTGAATCAGCCACGCCGTAAGCACCCGTGCCACTCGCTTGCCCCTGAAGTTGATACTGCCCGGTCTGGCCCGTGATGAAACCCGACAACGAACCGTCCTGGTTCTGTTGGATTGCGACGCTCATCTCGCCGCCTGTTGAGACGAACGTGCCGGAGAACGACTGTGCCGCCACGATCCCAAGCAACGTAGCTACGAGCACCGACAACGAACTGACCACCAGCCTGCGCATAAGAACCTCCATCGGCCTCGAGCGTAGAACTGGTGGACTTAAACCCGACTTAATTGGGCAAGGAGTGGTTCGGCAGCGCCACTACTGGCTTGGGCTGTGCCCGAGAGCGCGGGCAAACTCAGATGCCCGCTCGAGCGCGCAGCCGGCGGATCTCGGGCGTGGGCCGCATCTCATGCCGCAGGGGTTAGTTGTCCGTGGGCATGACGACGCGGTCCACGCGCTAGGCATGCGCAAGAGGTTGTTGATCCCGTCGCCCTGGATTCCCTTCTGGTCGTTGCTGTGGGCCGTGTTGCTTGCCGGGCTCCGCCCGCCCGGGCAAGACCTGTACCGGCTGCTTATTAGGACCGAGCGTCCACCTGCTGGATCCGGAGCATGTTCCCAGCCGGGTCGCGCACGGCGCAGTCACGCAGTCCGTACGGTTGATCGGTGGGCTCCTGCACGACCTCTGCGCCGCGCGCCACGAGCAACTCGAACGTTCCGTCTAAGTCGGTGGTGGCAAGATTAACGCCGAAGTAGCTCCCTTTGGCCATGAGCTCCAAGATGGTGCGGCGCTCATCGTCGGTCAGGTCGGGCAGCGCCATGGGTGGGTGGAGGACGATGGCGGTATCGGGCTGGCCGACCGGCCCCACCGTGATCCAACGCATGCCGCCGTAGCCAACGTCGTTGCGAACCTCGAACCCGAGCGTGTCGCGGTAGAAGGCCACCGCGGCGTCGGGGTCGTCCTGCGGCAGGAAGCTCGAATGAATGGTCAAGTTCATGCCGTCATTCTAGTGCTGCGTTACGCGCCGGCGCTTCTCGATTCCTGACCACTTGCCTGCCGGCCCTGCGGACCGCCCGAGACGCCGGGCGGCTCACCCTCTTGGCTACGCAGGCCGGCATGCCGGCCGTTGCCAACTCCTGCTGCTCCCGGTACACGCTCGGCGGCATGCCCACCAGCTCTGTGAACTTGGTGCTGAAGGAGCCTAGGGACGAACACCCGACCTCGAAACATACATCCGTGACGCTGAGGTCACTTCCTCGCAACAACGCCATGGCACGCTCGATACGCCGCGTCATCAGGTAGCTGTATGGCGACTCGCCGTAAGCCAGCTTGAAGCAGCGGCTCAGGTGTCCTGCCGACATGTTCACGCCCCGCGCCAGTTCCTCGACGCTTAGAGGCAGAGCGAACTCGCGGTCCATGCGATCGCGCACGCGGCGCAGCCGCACGAGCTCGCTTCGCTCACGTGGCGAAAGTTGATGCTGGGACGCGCCGGGCATGAGCCGATGATGCCACACCGCGATAGCCAAAGTGACAAACGCGGCCCGGACGCTGGAGGGACGGGCTTTCGATCCAATAGCGTGCATCACTCAAGGTGGATTGGGCATGCTGCGCGGGTCTTCCCGTTAGACGCTGGTGCGGATTACGCCAGATAGCCCTTGGCTCCGCGGCGCGGAGCGTCGCGTACGCCCGCGAGCCGAGCCCGCCGGGCGGCGTCCGGCCCGTCGGACGTCATGGGAGGCATTACGAGGTCGAACCCGACGCATGTGCTGCCCTCGGGATCGAGACTCCATCCCACCAGGCCTCGCGCTTCCTAGCAGCGTGTGTGCATACCCTTGCGGGCCCGGTTCGCCCCTGAGCTGATTCCAGGGTGTCCTTTCTGGTGGTAAGCGGTGGCGAGCTTGGATCGGAGTTGGCGGCCGGAATCACGTGAAAACGCCGTCCCCAACGAACTTCTGGGTGGTAGAATACTCGTGTTGAAACGCTTCGGTGATTACGATCCCGAACAGCCGTACCTGCTGCCGCCCTCTCCAACCGACTGGTTGCCTGAAGATCACCTGGCGTTCTTTGTGCATGAGCTCGTTGGGCTTCTGGAGCTGAGTGGCATCTACGCTGATTACGCGCCGGAGGTGGGCGGCCGCCCGCCGCTGGAGCCCCGCGTGATGGTGGCGGTGTGGATCTACGCTTACGCGGTCGGGGTGCGCTCCAGCCGCAAGGTGCAGGCCGCCCTCGTCGAGGATGTGGCCTTCCGGTTCCTGTCCGGCAACCAGCAACCGGCGTACTGGGCGCTGAACCGCTTCCGCACCCGGCACCGCGAAGCGTTAGCTGACCTGTTCGCGCAGAGCGTGCGCTTAGCCGTGAGAGCGGGCTTGGTGAAGCTCGGCCACGTCGCCATCGACGGCAGCAAGCTGCAGGCGAACGCCAGTAAGAACAAGGCCATGAGTTACGCCCGCATGCAAGCCGAGGAACAGCGCTTACGACAGGAGATCAGCGACTACCTCGGCGAGTGCGACGACGTCGACCCGGCCGAGGACGACCAGTTCGGTGGGCATGACGGGCGCAGCCTGCCCGAGCACCTGAAGCGCTTCAGCAATCGGCTGGCCGCCATCTGCTAAGCCAAGCGGGAACTCGAGGGGGAAGCGAAAGCGGCTGAAGCACAACGGCTGGAGGGCAAACGTAAGGAGGCCGAAGCGGCCGGCAAAGCCTACCAGCCGCGCAAGGTCGCGGATGAGGTCGCGCCGGTGGGTAAGGCGCAACGCAACTTCACCGATCTCGAGTCACGCATCATGCTGAGCGGCAAGACCATCATCCAGGGTTACAACACCCAGATAGCCGTTGATGCCGCCAACCAGGTCATTCTCGCCACCAGCTTGACGAATCAGGCGGCGCCCACCACCCACCTGCCAGGCCTACTGACAGACATTCACAAGCACACTGAACTGCCCTGGGTTTCGTAGAGGCTCCGTTCTCACGCGAAAGGAGAGAATGGAGCATGCGATTGAAGTACGACCAGGAAACCAGGGAGCGGGTCATCCGGGTGTTCTACGAGCGCCGCGAAGCAGAGCCGCAGGAGGCTGCCAGGGCGTCCTTGCGGCACCTGAGCGATCTTGTCGGCGTGCCGCCCGATACGATCCGCGGCTGGGTCGATAGGGCGCGCGTTGACGCGAAAGAGAAGCCGGGCGTGACGACGGCCGAGCGCGAGGAGATCAAGGTGCTGCGCAAGGAAGTCGCGGAGCTGAGGCGGGCGAACGAGATTCTGAAGACCGCTTCGGCGTTTTTCGCGGCGGCGGAGCTCGACCGCAAACTCAAGTAGTCGTCGCTTACATCGACGCGTACAAGGCGCGCTTCGGGGTCGAGCCGATCTGTGAGATCCTCAACGAGATGGAGATCCAGATCGCCCCCAGCACGTACTACGCGGCCATCAAGCGCCCACCTTCAGCGCGAGCCCTATCCGACGAGCGCCTGGTGCCGCTGGTGCGGCAGGTGCACGCCGCCAACTACTCCTGTTACGGGGTCAGGAAGATGTGGCACGCTTTGAACCGCTTGCAGCACGCTCTGGGACGTGATCAGGTGGCGCGCCTCATGAAGATGGCTGGGGTGCGGGGCCGCTCGCGGCTCAGGCGCGTGATCACCACCAAACGCGCAGCGGGCCGTGAGCGCTATCCCGACCTGGTGCGGCGCGAATGGGATAACGGCGCGCCGGATATCGTGTGGGTCGCTGATTTCACGCACGTCAGGACCAGCGAGGGAACCGTGTACGTGTCGTTCCTGCAGGACGCCGGCAGTCGGCGCATCCTGGGTTTCACCATCGCCAGCAGCCAGAGCGAGGATCTCGTCCTGAAGGCGGTGGATCAGGCGGTGACCGCGAGGCGCCGCTTCGATTCGCAGTTCACCGGCGAGGGCGTCATCCATCATTCCGACGCTGGCAGCCAATACACCAGCTTGGCGTTCAGCCAGAAGCTCCTCGATCACGGCATCGCCGGCTCCATCGGCCGGGTTGGAACTGCCTATGACAACGCGCTCATGGAGAGCACCATCGGCCTGTACAAGACCGAACTGATTCATGCCGAACGCCGCACTTGGGCTTCCCGGCAGGAGGTAGAGACGGCGACGGCGGCGTGGGTGAACTGGTTCAACCGGCAACGGTTGCACTCAGCCCTCGATTACCTCAGCCCCATCGAGTTCGAGGAAGATTACAATCACCGGCAGGACCTGCTGAGGCAGGCTGCGTGAGTAAAGAGTCTCCATCAAACCCAGTACAGTTCACACGGTCGTTACCGGCAAGAGGTCAGCGCTGACGCCGGTTACTACAACGACACGAACATAAGAGCCATCGAGGACGCCGGCGCTACCGCGCTGGTAGCGCCGGGACGCATCAAGCACAACGAGTGGCGCAACCAGAAGGCACCCCGGGGGCAGAAACCCAAGAACCTCACCCGCCGGCAGGAGATGAAGCGGTTCTTGTCGACCAAGGCCGGTAAAG
This sequence comes from Truepera sp., assembly GCA_032027045.1. Taxonomy (NCBI): domain Bacteria; kingdom Thermotogati; phylum Deinococcota; class Deinococci; order Trueperales; family Trueperaceae; genus Truepera; species Truepera sp. Next base: position 2,118,136 of record JAVSMU010000001.1, read on the forward strand.
CCAAGTACCGGCTGCGGCAGGTCAAAGCCGAACCCGTCTACGGGCAGATCAAGTCCGGTAGGAGCTTAAGACAGGTGCTGCACCGCGGCCTGGAGAAGAACCGCTGCCTGTGGAACTTCGATGCGGCGGTTCACAACCTCCTGAAGATCTTCAGGCACGCGCCGCACGCTATCAGCAAGCCCATCAGAGCCTGAGTACAGGCCGCCCATCTCGGGCCCGCCCGAACCCGCCAACCAGCAGAACCGGACGCCGCCACGGCGCGCACCAATAGAATCCAGGACGGGAACAGCTACGCGAGCGCCGAACCACTATGCACACAGGCTGCTAGGATCCTGAGGGGATGGTGGTTCATAACCCCTCATCCTTTCTGTAATACAATAATGTCATGACTTCACGCGAGACGATCAAGGGGATTCCCGTTACGGAAGAGCAGATTGCCGGATGGGTGTCCGAGGCCGAGGCGGGCTATGACGTTACGGCCCTGAAGAAGCGGGGCCGTGGTCGGCCTGGGCGCGGTGCGCAACCATCTCAGGTTGTCGCAATTAGGTTCACGCCTGAGGAGCTTGACGAGCTAGATGCTCGAGCTGAGAGCGAGGGGACTACCCGTTCTGAAGTGATCCGCGAAGCTCTTTTCTCGGCCAGGTGAAGCTACACCCGGCGGCGCTGAAGCACGGAATCAGTCCGGAGGATACGTTGCAGGCTGCCGGCTGGCCGCTGTGGATTGAAGACCTGGATGAGGATAGTCCCGCCCGGCAACTTCGGCTTGGTTTCGACACGAAAGGGCGACTGCTGGAAACAGTGGTCCTCGTTTTCGACAGCGGTAACGAGTTGGTGATTCACCCGATGAAAGCACGGCCTCAGATGCTTGACTTACTGCCGTGAATTACCCGGGTCAGAACGGGCTCGTGCGAGTACGGCCAAGTACTGGAGGGGCATTTGTTCTGGCTGCCATCGGAGTGAGTCTTGAAACGAGTTCCAGATCGGACCGCCTGCATCTACCTGTGGCATTCCGGTCATTTTCGCTACACCCTTGGAGCGTGCCGGCGCGAAGGCGTTTCCGGGGCCCGGGATTGCTTCAAAAGCCGTCTCGTAATCTATGTCTCGTAAACCGGTCATCATTCAGGTTTCGTTACACCGGGCTTGGCTGCAAATTCGTCAGCGGGGTCGGGTCCAGGTTGAAGCCCGAGGAAGCCTTAACCTGGCGTGGGGACGGAGGGGCCAACGTGACTAAGCGGAAGAGCGACCACCCACAGACCGAGATGGAGATCACGCCTGAGACCCGCGAGCCGCTCGAGGAGTTCACTCAGGAGGAGATCGACAGCGGCGTGATCGCCACGGGCCGCCCGCCGGTGCAAGGGACAGTTGAGGGGATAGAAAAGGGTCTGTTCGAGGATCTTAAGGAGAGCATCCGGGAGGCCGGCGCCATCTTGCGGGGCGAGCGGGAGGCGGCGCGCAGGACTCGTCTCGGTGACGTTGGTGACGCGGCCCGAGAGGACCGCAGACGCGCGGGTAGTGCCGACTCGGACGAAGCCGACTTGTAGCGCGCTGAAGCCCAACGCGATACGAACTAGCGGGGGCGGCGGCCGCTAGCGACTCTGGCCATGCCGGCGCCCATGACCAGGCCGGCCCTTGTGTTGGCGGTGATGCAGGTCAAATCGTACGGGCGCGCGCACATGTTCCCGCGAGCGTATGTCGGCATGCGTTTCTTCCGTTGGGAGCGGCTGCTCGCGTGCGGGCTTCCTTCTGTGGCTGGTGAAGGTGGCATTTGTCCGCACGGCCGGCCGGTTGTAGTGGGGGTGCGGTGATGGGTGCGCAATCGTGGCCTTCATGATCAAACGTGTGGGGGTACTGGTTATCGTGCTGCTCGGCTCGTTGGCGTGCGCGCAGGGCGCGGAAGCAACGGTCCGGACGAAGTGCGCGGCTAAATGGCCGGGGGACGCGCAGATGCGGGCGTACTGCGAGCGCGTGGGGGCGCCTGGTGTGCGCGTGCGAACTGGAGTGGCGGAACGATTACAGCATGCAGGCGTACTGCGTTCGGCGCGCTCTCGACTGAGACCCGAGCGCATGCGTGCGCGGTAGCCGCTCGGTAGGCATCGATATACGCCGCATCAACCAGGTGCATGTCAATCTAAGGGCACAAGGGGAAGCAACACGGTTCTGCTCGCAGAACGGTCAACTACCAGAGAGGACCGAAGTGATGAGGGAAAAGGCAACGAGCATTGATGAGTATCTTGGTGGAATCAACCCTGCATTCCGACCGGAGCTCGAACGCATTCGTGCGCTCGTAACCGGGCTCGCGCCGAACGTCGAAGAAGCGATGAGTTATAGCATGCCGACACTGAAGTATAAGAACCGCGCATTGGTGTATTTCACCGCATCGAAAAAGCACATGAGTCTGTACCCTTCGTCCTGGGCGATCGAGGAGTTCAAGGACCGACTGGCGGATTACAAGACCTCTGAGCACGCGATTCAGTTCACGCTGGAGAAGCCACTGCCCGGCGAACTGATCGAGGACCTCGTACGGTTCCACATACGCGAGATCGACGCCGACCGGAAATAACTGATCACCACGTAGCCTTCTATTGAGAAACGTGGTGAACCCCACCTCAGACGACATCGTCTATCTTGGAGTGAACCTCTCTGTTACTCGAACTGCGCTCGCGTTCATCGAGGCCCGCAATCTACTAATGGCAGACCTCGGCGACTTCACGCACGATCCCGTTCTCACGCTTGAAGCCTCACCCCTTGCAGCTACTCTACGTCGTTCACGACGCTGAGCACGAGGACGGTGCTTTTCAGTCGCGAGCGCTCGAGGGCGACCCGGCCGGTTAGTGATCTTCTTTCGTCGGGCTGGCGTTCGACAACGCATAGGCACTTTGGGGTGTTGCCGGAATCGTGTTGTGTGCCTGACGCGGTTCTTGGGGTTGGTTGGGGCTTCGGGGAGGACGCTGATGGCGATGCGGTCGACGATGAGGTGGAGTCCGGCGACGACGCCTATGCTGGCTTGCGTAAGCGTGGCTACAGCAAGGACAGCCGCAGCGATTTGGCGCAGGCGGTGCTCGGTTTCGCCGTGACCAGGGATGGCATTCCCGTGCGGTGTTGGGTGTGGCCCGGCAACACGGTGGACGTGAGCGTCGTTGAGGAAGTGAAGCGTGACCTGAACGACTGGAAGCTGGGCAGGGTCATGATGGTGATGGACACGGGTTTCAACAGCACCGAGAACCGCCGCACCCTGCAGGGCGCTGGCGACGCTTTCATCCTGGGCGAGAAGATGCGCTTAGGGAGAGACGTCACCCTGCCCCAGGCCCTGACTAGAGCCGGACGTTACAAGACCCTGGCTAACGGCCTCAAGGTCGAGGAGGTCATCATCAACCAGGGCAGCGTCGCCAGCCGGCGCTTCGTGGTGGTGCATAACCCGGAGCAAGCCGAACGCGAGCGGGCAAGCGAGCCGACATCATCGCCGAGGCGGAGCGCAGCTTGGCCGCGCTGGGTGACCTGAGCGGCAAGAGTCACACCAAGGCGGTTTGCGACCTTAAGGCGCACAAGGTGTTCGGGCGTTACCTGCGGGAACTCAAGAGCGGCGCCCTGAAGCTCGACAAGGCCAAGATCGATGCCGAAGCGAAGGTGGATGGGAAGTACCTGATCAGCACCAGCGACGAGCACCTATCCGTTGAGGACGTGCTGCTGGGTTACAAGCAGCTTGACGAGATCGAGAGAGTGAACCGCGACCTGAAGCACACGGTGGATGTGAGACCCGTGTACCACCGCAGGAGCGACCGCATTAAAGCGCACGTGCTGTTGCGTTGGCTGGCGCTGCTGCTTATAAGGATCGCGGAGAGCGAATCCGGCGAAAGTCGGCATCAGCTCAAGAAGCTCTTTCGGCCATTGTTGGTGGCTGAACACGCCACCCAGCACGGAGTCATCAGCCAAACGAACAAGCTCACGATTGAGCAGAAGCGCGTGCTGGACAGGCTTGACCTGAAGACCCCGAAGCATTACCTGGAGACCTCGACCCCCAAGAAAGCCTGAAACAGCATAGGCACACCAGCGTTCGGATCGCCGAGCGCGATTCTTGCGCCGGTGACGGCCTTACTCGTGCTTTTCTGTAGCTAGGCGCTGTCGAACGCCAGCCAGCGCGACTCCGCTGGGATTCTCCAAAGAGCTGGATATCCCCCATACATATCCCCAGAGCGCGCCTAGCCTGTTAGTCACAGATGTGGGGAAAAGAAAGAACCCCGTCCAAGACGGGGTTTCTCGTGGTGGGTCGTGTAGGGCTCGAACCTACGACCCGCTGATTAAGAGTCAGCTGCTCTACCAGCTGAGCTAACGACCCACGCCGCTCGCCGTGCGAACGCGCTCGCTAGTCTACGAAAGAGCTGGCGCCGCGGTCAACCGATCACGACCGCGCAACACGGTCGCCCACGGCAGAAACCTCAGAGCAAGGGACGAATGGACGGCGAACACCTAGCACGGCAGGGCACGCCGTGTCGGACGCGGTCATTGCTCGGCCCGCCTGCGAATCTCGTTGTAGACGGCCGCCAACCGGCCGTACAGGTCCAACGGCGCGTTGCCTTGGGCCAAGAACTCCTCCAGTCGCTCGCACAGCTTGACCAGTTCTGACAAGGCCAATAGCTCGAGCCTCGGACTTCCCGGGTCCGGCAAGGCTTCTCCCTGGTTCGTGATCGGCACGGGTCTCCTCCTCGCGCCGAATGTAATGCGTCGTGACTTAATCCTGGCTTAACTGCCGGGGTCGACACCGGCACTCGTATACTCGTTGGCAATGCAACCCAGCTAGGGAGACGAATGTTCGACGTAAGACCAGCGACGAACCCGCTTCTCCTTCGGCGTGAGCGACTGCTGGAGCGCCTTCCAGATAGGCCCGGCCACGTCGTTTGGCTCGAGGCGCCTTACGGGTACGGCAAGAGCGTCTTGGCCGCCCAGTGGGCGCAGACGCTCGAGGACGAGGGATGGCGGGTCGTGTGGCTGTCCTTGGCGGGCCGCGAGCCCAAGCCAACTATCGCGCAGGCTCTCGAGCTACCCGCCAACGCCCCTTGGGGCGTGATCATCGATGAGCTCTGGCGTTGTCAGACCCTTCTCGTGCTCGAGGATCTGGACGGCAGCGAGGACCTCTCCTTGGTGTTGGGCCAAGTTGGGGGGCTCATCCTCCTTGCGAGCAGGCAGTCGCTGCCGTATCCGGGGCTGTTGCGGCTTCGAACCGAACGGCGCCTCACCCAGTTGAGCTCCGACCAATTGGCGTTCACCAAGCAGGAGGCCGCCGAGCTGTTCTCGGACACGCCAGGCGGCGACGAGGCCTGGCGCCTTACCCACGGTTGGTCGCTGCCCCTGCACTTCGCGGCCTTGACGGGCGACCTACCGCAGCACGCTAGCCTGCTCGAAGGCGTCAGGCGCAGCGTCAGCGACCGCGCATGGCGCGAGCTTCTCTTCCTCGCCACCGTGGAAGTGCTTCCTAAGTCGGCCGCCGTCGCGGCCACCGGCGACCTCGTGCGGTCCGGGTTCTTGCAGAACCTCGAGGGCGGCTACAGGCTCCACCCTTTGATGGCCGAGAGTGTCCTTGGCTCGCACCGGGAGCGCGCGGTGGCGGAACTCGCGACCCAGGCCGGGCGCCTCGAACCTGCCGTTCGCGCGGCCGCTTTCGAACGAGTGGGTGATGTTGACGGCCTCGCACAGTTGCTGGCAAGCGGCGAGGGAGGGTTGTATCAGAGCGCGCCGGAGGAGTTCTTGCGTTGGGAAACCGCAACGCCGAGCGACAACGGCCTCCAGCGGCGCGCGCACGTAACCATCGCGCGGCTCGTCCTCAACCAGTTCGAGCCCGCGGCAGCCGATGCCCTTGAGCTCGTGGCGGAAGAGGGTCTTCCGACGAGGCTACGCGCTCGGCTCGTCTCCAACGCCATCTCTAGGCTAGCGGCCGCGAAACGCTTAGAAGTGGCCGCAGCCTTCGAGAAGAAGGCCTACGAGCTGCTGAACGACATCGAGCCGCTAGAGGCTGCTTCCATGCTGCGGAACCTGGCGACTCTCGATTTCGTGCGCGGCGACTTCGCTCAGATGGAGGCTCGGCTGCGTGCCGGTCTCGGTTTCCTGGCGAACAGCGAGGCCGGTCAGGCGACGACGAATGTGGAGTTCAGGCTGCGCGCCAACCTGAACCTCCTGGCCTGGGAGGTTCGCGGGGAGATCGATGAACCATTGGCCTCCCAGCTGGAACTCCTGTCACGGCCGGACCTGGACGACACCGCCAATGTGATGTTGCGGCAGAACCTCGCTGTCAGTTACGCGCTCAAGGGCGAGGAGGACAAGGCCCTCGAGCAACTGCGGATTGCGAGCGGCAGTGCCTCGACCTACTCGCGGCTTCTCTTGCGCCAGATGACCGCCTACTTCGAGGGCGACCTACAAGCCTTCCCCGGCCTGCTTACGGCGGCGCGGCGCTGGGAGACCTTCGAGATGAGCGAGCGAGTCAGCGCCCTGTGGCTGCGCGCCCTGAGGCGCGCGGGCGACCCCGTCACTGCCTTCGACCTCCTAGACGTCCTCGAGATCGGTCCATTCACGAAACTCGAGCTGGTCTGGGCGGAGGTGAACAGGGGCGGCCTGGAGCGCGCCCGTCAGCTCGTCGCCGAGACCCGCGGCGCCTACCCGTACCGTGAGTTCCAACTCCACTGGCACGCCGCCAACTACCTGGTAGAGCGCACGCCGGAGGCGCTCGAGGCCCTGTTCGCCCTGACGCGCAACGGCACCGACGCGCTGCGGTACACGATGGTGCCGCTCTCGACGTTGCCGCAAGACCGCCCGGAGCTGTCCGTCGGTTACCCGCTCGAACAAGTGCTGGCGGCCGGCTGGGAGGCGGCGGTGAAGCTGCGCCTGGCCGAGATCCCGCCGCTCGAGGTGCGCCTGCTGGGTGAGGTGCGCGTGACCAGGATGGGTGAGGATCTGCAGCTCACCGATCGCCAGCGCGAGCTCATCACGCTCCTGGCCCTAGGTGCGACCAGGGAGGCGATCGGCGAGGAGATGTGGCCCGAGGCCGACGTCAAGAAGCAGCGCAACAACCTCGGGGTCCAGCTGAACCTCCTTCGCAAGCTGCTCGAACCCTGGGGGGTCACCACGTTCCTTGGCGAGAGGAGCCTCAGGCACTTCCGGACCGACCTCCAGGAGCTCGAAGACGCCATAGACGCCGCCGATGCCCCGCGGGTACTGAACATGTATGAAGAACCGCTCGCCCCGGGCGTGGAGGTCGGCCTCGTAGCCGATCAGCGCTACGACCTCCGCGAACGCGTCGTGCAGGCGCTACTCTCTGCCGCACTCACGACCGCGAACGACGGCGCGCTGAGTTACCTCAAACGTGTCATGGAACTGGAGCCCCTCCACGAGGAGGCGCTTCAGGCCCTGCTCGTCATCCTTCAGGGCATGGGCAGGCGCGGGGAAGCCCTGAAACAGTTCCGGAGGTTCGAGGAGCAGTTGAACCAGGAGACCGGTCTGGCTCCCCACCCCAAGACGGTCTCACTGGCATCTTCCGGTTGACCTGGCACCTACTGCACTTCGGAGTATGGCGTGAAGGTCCCGTCCACCTCGATCTGGTACCACGTGTTCTGGCTCGGATCGAAGACCAGGGGGAGGCCGGCGGGGGTCTGGTAGTAGGTGCCCTGACTGGGAGCGAACGGCAAGTAGTAACTCGTGCCGGTGTTCGGGTCGCCGTACTCCCCGACCCCCTGAATGGCGCCACGCACGTAAGCGTCGTGGGAGGCCTGTTGGGAGTCCTGCATGCTCATCCAAGCACCGAAGGACTGATCGTTGGCGGCGGACTGGGCCTGGACGCCGGCCATGAAGGCATCGAAGTTCCCTTGCTGCGCCTCCATGCTGGCCTTGGAGCCCTGGGCGGCTAGCTGGCAGTCGAGCGGGTATCGCTGGCAATGGATGTACTTGCCCCACTCGAGAGCGTAAGCGTCGGGCGAGCTCATGTCACCGGTGGTAGTGCGGTAGAGGTCGATGAAGTACTTGTTGTACTGCGCTATCTGGGCATCGATCTGCTGTCCCATCTGGTCCATCTGCCCCATGTAGTAGTTCTGCCCGGCCAACAAGTCGGCCATGATCTGGCCCACTTCGCCTGCGGCGTTCCCGCCGTAACTCGGATAGAACCCCTGGCCCGCGGGGTAACCGTAGCTCATACCCAGATTCGGATCGTACTGGTACCCCTCCGTGGGCGGTACGTACGGGTACCCCATCGGATAACCCATGGGGTAGCCGTACGGGTATGACTGCGCGGTGGCCGCTGTGAGCAGTAACGCGGCCACTATGGCCCTCGAGACCTCGAGTGTGCGCCCGGCGAGCCCCATGATTCTCAGAGGCCGCCCGCGAACTGCAATTCGTACTCGCTGTCTCCAACGTAGAGGATGGCCCCGGGGCCAACCCGGTCCGCCCAGAACTCGTACTGGTAGCCTTCGGCCATGAAGGCTCCATGCAGCGTCTGCTCATCGAGGTGGGCCTGGAACTGGTACTGCTGGCCCTGGTACTGCAGGTAACCCGTGTACGCTCCCTGCGAGCCCTGGACCATGAGGCTTATGCCGGAAGTATTGCCCACGAACCGCCCGTTCCAATCGGTGGGCGCTTGCGGTGCCGTGGCACCGGGCCCCTGAGGGTAAACGGGCGGGTAAACAGGCTGCTGACCACCCGGCGCCTGCGGGAAACCAGGCTGCTGACCAATCGGTGCTTGCGGGTAACCGGGTTGCTGACCACCCGGCATCTGCGGGTAACCGGATTGCTGACCACCCGGCATCTGCGGGTAACCGGGCTGCTGACCAATCGGTGCTTGCGGGTAACCGGGCTGCTGACCACCCGGCATCTGCGGGTAACCGGACGGCTGCCCGCCCGGCATCTGCGGCGGGGGCGTGTTCGTGGGCACGGCCCCTGCCGGCGGCGGCGGCCAGCCGGCCATTCCATCCGGACCCGGAACTCCCCCGGCAGCACCCCCCGGGTTGCCGCCAGCCTGACGCCGAAGCGTAAGTGCCTGACCCTGACCAACGGGCTGCCCGTTGGCATCCATCTGGTAGAAGGCCAGCTGCAGAGTCTGCCCGTCCTGGCTCAGTTGCCCCTGAAACCCTAGAATGCCCTGCTGCGACTGGACCACGCCGGCAGCGAACAGTTGCTGCGTGTTCCCTTGCAGGGGCCACTGGCCGCTGGGGCCTACGAGCACGCCCTGCAGGGAGCCGTCCGGTGCCTGCTGCAGGTTGATCGTCACGCCGTTGGCCGGATCGGCGAAGCTGCCACTGAACTGCTGGGCGAGGGCCACCTGAACGAGCAGTAACGCCACCATGGATGCGTACCTGAACACGGTCTCCTCCTTAGCTGGCGGCAGATTAGAGGGCGGCACATTAATTCTGATTTAACCCGGTCGAAGGGGGCGGAGACCAAGTTCCCCAGGTGATCAGAGGCCTGCTGCGTTCGGCGGGATTTCTCGGGAGGGCGTAGCGACACCGCATGGCATGCGCCCTCGAGGCGATAATGGCCTATGGTCGTCGGCGCACATACCCACCCCCTTTCGGCAGCAACCGAAGTAGCCCCGCACAGCGAGTCAGACAAGGAGCGGTTCGCGGAATGACCGCCCCTCCGCTCTTCCGCGAAGCCGACTGCGACGTGGCCATCGTGGGTGGCGGCATCGTCGGTCTCGCCACGGCCCTCGCCCTGACCGACGAGCGTCCCAACCTCCGCGTTGTCATCTTGGAGAAGGAGAACGAGGTCGGCCGGCATCAGACGGGGCACAACAGCGGCGTCGTCCACTCGGGCATCTACTACCAACCCGGCTCGTTGAAGGCCTCCCTGTGCCGTCAGGGCGTGGGGCTCATGCACGAGTTCTGCCTGCTTCACGACCTGCCCTTCGAAGAGTGTGGCAAGGTCATCGTGGCCACCAACGAGGCCGAATTGGCGCCGCTGCAGACGCTGTACGAGCAGGGCGTCGCCAACGGCGTGCCCGACCTGCGCCTTCTGGGTCCCGACGAACTCCGCGAGATCGAACCGAACGTGGTCGGTCTAAAGGCGATCCTCTCGCCAACCACCGCCATCACCGACTATGGCGCCGTGGCGCGAAAGCTGCGCGAGGTGCTCGAAGGGCGCGGCGTAACCGTCATCACCGGGGCGAAGGTGGCGGCCATCGACGCCGCCGGGCCCAGGGTGACGTTGCGGGGCCCGGGGCTCGAAGTGAGGGCGCGCTTCATGGTGAACTGCGCCGGGCTCTACTCGGACGAGATCGCCCGCAAGAGCGGGCTGCAGCCGGACCTTCGCATCGTGCCCTTCCGGGGTGAGTACTACCTGATCAGGGCCGAGCGCCAAGGCCTCGTGCGAAACCTCGTTTACCCCGTGCCCGACCCTGCCATGCCCTTCCTCGGCGTTCACTACACGCGGACGGTGACCGGCGAGACGGAGGCGGGACCGAACGCCGTTCTGGCCCTGGCACGCGAGGGTTACGCGCTCACGACGTTCGACCTGGACGAGACGGCTCGCACGCTGGGGTTCGGTGGGTTCTGGAGGCTGGCTGCGAAGTACTGGAAGGTCGGCGCCTTCGAGTACTACCGGTCCATGAGCAAGGCGGCCTTCGTGAGGTCGCTCCAGAAGCTCGTGCCTATAATCACCGCCGACGACCTGATACCCGGCCACGCGGGCGTGCGGGCCCAGGCCGTGGACTCTCACGGCCGCCTGGTCGACGACTTCGCCTTCTTGGAAACGGAGAACGCCTTACACGTGCTGAACGCGCCCTCACCCGCCGCCACGGCGTCCCTCGCGATCGGCAAGCACGTCGCCGAGCGGATACCACTGGCCACCGGCTAGTGCGTCGGGCACCATTGGCCCGCACCCCGTGAATAACGTGACCTGCGCGACCTGCGCCAGGGGCCGATGATGAGCCCAGGAGGCGCGGTTGCGGCCGATGCCATCGTCGTGGGCGCCGGACTCGCGGGCCTGGTGGCAGCCGTAGAGCTGAGCGGGCGCGGCCACAGGGTCATCATCCTCGACCAGGAGCCCGAGCAGTCACTCGGCGGTCAGGCGTTCTGGTCGTTCGGCGGCCTCTTCTTGGTCAACTCACCCGAGCAGCGGCGGCTGGGCATCCGCGACTCGTATGAACTCGCCTGGAACGACTGGCTGGGCTCCGCCGGCTTCAGCGGCGCCCAGGACGAGTGGCCGCGCAAGTGGGCCGAGGCGTACGTGGCCTTCGCTGCGGGCGAGAAACGCTCGTGGCTCAGGGGCTTGGGCGTGAGCTTCTTCCCGGTGGTCGCCTGGGCCGAGCGGGGCGGCGCCCTGGCAACCGGTCACGGCAACTCGGTGCCGCGCTTTCACATCACGTGGGGCACCGGGCCGGGCCTGCTGGAGCCGTTCGTTGGGCGCCTGCGAGAGGCCGAGGCGAAGGGCCTCGTCACCTTCAAGTTCCGCCACCGGGTGTCCGCCCTCACCCTGCAAGCGGGGGCCGTGACCGGGGTCCAGGGGGAGGTGCTCGAGCCGAGCGCCGCAGAGCGCGGTCGGCCCAGCTCACGCAAGGCCGTTGGCGGCTTCGAGTTCCACGCGCCCATCACGATCGTCACGTCGGGCGGCATCGGCGGGAATCCTGAGCTGGTGCGAGAGCGCTGGCCCGCGCGGCTCGGCACGCCGCCCGAGGAGATGCTCTCCGGCGTGCCGCCGCACGTTGACGGGCGCATGCTCGGCATCACGGCGGAAGTCGGCGGCAACGTCATCAACGCGGACCGCATGTGGCATTACACCGAGGGAGTGCAGAACCACAGTCCTGTGTGGCCGCGGCACGGCATCAGAATCCTGCCGGGCCCGTCGTCGTTGTGGCTCGACGCCGCGGGCAACCGACTGCCGCCACCCCTCTTCCCCGGCTTCGACACCCTGGCCACTCTGGCGCATATCCGCGCTACCGGATTCGATCACACCTGGTTCGTGCTCACGCGCAAGATCGTCGAGCGCGAGTTCGCGCTCTCGGGTTCGGAGCAGAACCCGGACCTGACCGGCCGCTCCATGCGCCTCCTCGCCAAGCGCGTCCTCCCAGGGGCGCCTGGGCCCGTCCAGGCCTTCGTTGACCGTGGGCCCGACTTCGTGAGGGCCGACAACCTCTCCGAACTCGTCCGAAAGATGAACGCCCTGACGGGCAAAGACCTGCTCGACCCCGCCCGAGTGGAGCGGGAGGTGCGGGCGCGCGACGGGCAGCTGGCCAACGCCTTCGCCAAGGACGCTCAAATTACCGCCATGCGCGGCGCCCGCGCTTACCTACCGGATCGCCTGATCCGCGTGGCGAGGCCCCACCGCCTGGAGAGCGCGGCGGCCGGACCGCTCATCGCGGTACGGCTCCGGGTGTTGACCCGCAAGACGCTCGGCGGGCTCGAGACCGACCTGGCCGGTCGTGTATTGAACGGGAGCCCGGAGCCGATCCAGGGCCTGTACGCGGCCGGCGAAGTAGCCGGCTTCGGCGGCGGCGGGATGCACGGCCACCGCGCGCTGGAAGGCACTTTCTTGGGTGGCTGCCTCTTCTCCGGACTCAGGGCGGGCCGGGCGGCCGCCGAGGCCCTGACCTGACCGGCCACCATCCGAACCCCGGCAGGGTCAGCCGCGCAACGGGCTCAGTCTCGGGCCGACCCACCGGGAGCGCCCGACTTCATCGTCGCACCACGGTTCGGACCCGCCGCGTCATGCCAGCCGTTGTGGACGGCCGCGCCACCCTCGACGGCGCGTTTGAAGCTCTCCAGGTCGGCCTCCAAGCGTGCATTGACCACGCCCAGGGCAGCGCCGACGTTCTCCACCAGGCCTTCCGGCTCGTACTCGACGTGCATGTGAACCCTGGTCCTGCCCTCGTCGAGCTTGTCGAACGTGACCTCGCCCTCGTTCTTGGCGCCCGACGTGCTCTCCCACTTGATCTTGTCGCTGGGCGAGAGTTCGGTCACCTTGGCGTCCCACTCGAGCTCGTGACCCGTCACCTCGGCCCGCCAGTGGAGCGTGTCGTCACCGGTGCGCCTCACTTCCTCGACGCCTTCCATGAAGCTCGGGTAGCGCTCGAAGTCGCTGAAGAGCATGAAGGCCTCGGAGATGTGAACGTTCACGTCTACCGAACCATCGAAGCTAGCCATATGGCCCTCCTTCTCACGCCACCGATGCTAGGGCGCGCCGGCGTGTGAACCATATGGCTCGGCTGAGAAACCCTTACGCGGGAACGAGTAGGAGCACCAGCAACATGCCGACCTGAGCGCCGACGATCCAACCGGGGACGCCGAAAGCGCTGAGCACCAGGCTCGGGAGCGCGGCAAGGATGGCGGCGACGATCTGAGCCTCCCAGCGTGAAGCGCCGCTTCCGCTCCAGGACGCATACTTCTCCAGGGCCAGCAACACGACCAGCACGAGGGTCGCGGCCCCTAGAAGCTCGCCTAAGCCCACGCCCAGATAGGTGACCACGGGCACGGCCAACACGAGGAACAGCAGCGCGCCGGGTGTCACGCGGCCAAGCGTGCGCTCGGCCGGCTCTACGGGAAGCACGCCCACGGCGAACTCGGGGCCCAGCAGAACACTGCCGGCGCGGGCGATCAACAACGCGGCAAGTAAGACGCCGAGCGCCCCGCTAAGCAACCCGGCGCCCCCCGGAACACCGCCGCCGCCAACGCCGCCGGCAGCGTCTCCGGCCGCGGACCCCAGTGCGGCCGCCCCACCGTTGACCAAGATGGCGGCGCTGGCGGCGGTGAGCGTGATGAGCAGGGCGAACGCCATCCGTAGGGGCGGCCTGCGCCACAGGTCGGTGGCCGTGCGCCAGGCGATGGCGCGCCATTGCGGCGCGTTCGCCGGCACCAGGGGCAGTGAACGCCGCGGTTTGGTGGCCCCCGGGGTGTCGTGAAGGGCGGCCAACAGGCGCCGCTTCTCTCCGCCGTCCGCCGCCGCCTGACGCACGAAGCCGGCGACACCCGCCATCAGCTGCATGGTGCGCATGGCCTGAAGTTGCGTGAGGACGAGGCTCTGAGAGGCGAACCTGGGCGGCCAGTACTCGGCCAGCGAGCGCCGCGCCCACGTCAGGGCCAGGACTGCCAGCAGGGCCGGGCCAACGAGAACGACGGGCGACGGGCTCAACAGGGCGTCAGCCAGGCCGTAGGGCACTACCGCGAGGCCCGCCCCGACGAGGGCTACCACCCAACCCTGATAGCCGACGCCGTCCGTCGAGCGCGCGTAGCGCAGCCAGGAACCCGAGAACCGCGCGACGAACACCAAGGCCAGGGCCGGCGCGGCCCAAGGCGCGCTTACTCCGAACAGCGGCGGCGCTATCGCCGTCCACAGGAGGCCCAAGACGGCCCCCAAGGCAGCTGCGCCCCCCGCGCGCACCATGAAGCGCCACCTGAGCGCCGACCACGGCTCCACCGGCGCAACGCCCAACCGGTGGAGGTCGCGCCGATCGAGGATGACCGGGGGCACCTTGCCGGCCAGCGCCAGGCCGAGAAAGAACAGCGCGAGACCCACCATCAATACTGTGCGGGGGCTGCCGGCAGGCACGGCCAGCGGCGTGAGCGCCTCGAGGCCCGCCACCACGAACACTACGATCCAGCCGATCAGGTAGAGGATCGTCCACCACCCGACGGCCCGGCCCACCCACTCCCGGTACGCGTGGAACGCGCGGACGACCGTGCGGCGGCGCAGGTATACGACTGCGCGGTTCACGCTTCGAGGTGCCCGTCTTGCAGCGCCAAGCGCCGCGCCTCCAACAAGGACTCGAGCTCGCGCTGGTGGCCCGTCAGCAAGACCGTGCCGCCCGCCCTCGCTCTTTGTTGCAGGCCGGCTGCCAGCATCTCCTGGCTGGCCAGGTCGAGGCCATTGAAGGGCTCGTCGAGGATCGTGAGCGGCAACTCGAGCCCCAACGCCAGCGACAGGGCGAGCTTCTGGCGCATGCCCCGCGAGTGCGTGCCCGGGAACTCGTCCAACTTGCTCGTGAGACCGAAACGCTCGAGCCACTCGAGCGTCTTAGCGTCCGCCTCTGGCCGGCCGTACAGGATGGCCGTGAACCGGACGTGCTCGCGCAAAGTGAGGTCCTCGTAGAGCGCCGGGTCGTCCGGTGAAAAGACGAACTTCGACCTGGCTGTCATGCCGCGGTTCGGACGGCCGAAGATGGCGACGTCGCCCGTATGCGGCAGCAGGCCCACCACGGCGCGGATGAGAGTGCTCTTGCCCGCGCCGTTCGGCCCCACCAACAGCGCGACCTCGCCGGCCGCCAGCGTGAACGACACGTCCTCGAGCACGCTTACGCCGCCCAGGCGCACATTCAGTTCGGTGACGACGAGCGGCGCAGCGACGGTATCCGTGTCTGTGGCCATGTCCGCCAACTCTACCAGCCGGGCATGGAGCCTTCAGATCGCCATGCAGCCGAACGCCGGCGAGCAGGCGGGCACTGGCGGAACGCACGACCCCGTGACGCGCACACGCACGACCCCGTGACGCGGACGTGCACGCCGTAGTGACGTGGGCGTGCACGCCGCCGTGATGCACGCGCACCTGCGCCCAACGCTCAGGACCTACATTGAAGTCGGTTGTCGGCCCCGCGAGCGGCTGCCGTTGCTCGGCGACGAGCCCTACGCCCCGCTCCGCCGCGGCCGAGAGGGAGGCCGAGATGGACTCGACCAGAAGGACAGGGTCCCAGTCGCTATCGGGGCCGAACCAAGATGACGACGTTGAGGACACGGGCGCCACGTTCGACGACCCGAGCTTCCAAGGCGGGCCCGCCTACGACCCCACGCTGGACGACTTCGACGTCACCGGCATGCCGGACCCGTTTCCAGGGACGGCCGCCGCCACCCCCGATTACCTGGACGACAACGGCGAGGAGCCGACCGTGGACGACGACCCGCCCGAGGGCGACGGCGTAACCGATACGCCCCTCACGTGGGAGTACGAGGGCATCGCCATGCGCGACGAGTTGGCGCGCCGGCTCGGCGAGCTGATCGTGGACGTGCGGGAATGGGCCGAACTCGAGGACTCCGAGGAGGCCGACGACATCGCGAGCTCGTTGACCGACCTCTACGAGCGCCTGGGGGCCCCTAGCGAGTCGACCGACACCTAGCCGGAGCTGCGTTCCACACCAACCGTCTCATCCGAGTGTCGTAGATTTCTTACATGAGCCAAGACGCGCCAGCCCGGCCAGCCGCTCGTGCCCTGCCGATCCTCGCAGTCCTCGCCCTCTTTAGTGGGATGGCCCTTGCCCAGCAGGTGCCGGCCGCCACGCCCGCCGACCTGCCGGTCACGCGGTTGGTGCTGTTCACGAACGGCGTCGGCTACTTCGAACACGAGGGTACCGTCGTCGGCGATCAGGTCCTCACCCTCGACGTGCCCAAGGACGCGATGGACGATCTGCTGCAGAGCCTGGTGCTGCAAGACCTCGACGGCGGCAGCGTCAGGCCGGTCCGTTACACGGCTCAGGACCCGCTGCAGCGGGTGCTCGACAGCTACCAGATCGACGTCTCGTCGAACCTGAACGTAGCTGACGTGCTGGCGCAGACGCGCGGCGCGAAGGTGACGCTCGTTGGTGGCCGCACGCTGACCGGGACGGTCGTGGGCGTGGAGCGCGAGCAGGTGCCCGAGCAGGCACCGCGAACCTTCCTGACCCTCGCCACCAGCACCGGCCTGGTGCGCGTGGCGCTCGACGAGTTCGAGGAGGTGCGCTTCGACGATCCGAGGCTCAAGGCCCAGCTCGACGAGGCACTCGCGGCCATCGCGGCCCACGCGGGCGAGGACGTGTCCAAGGTCACCATCAGCTTCGAGGGCGAGGGGACGCGCCGCGTGCGCGTTGCCTACTTGCGCGAGATGCCCGTATGGAAGAGCACCTACCGCCTGGTCGTCGGCGACGACGGCAAGGGCACCCTGCAAGGCTGGGCCATCCTCGACAACCCGACCGACGTGCGCCTCGAGGACGTGAAGGTGAGCTTCGTGGCCGGCCAGCCGATCTCGTTCGTCACCAGCCTGTTCGAACCGATCTACGTGACGCGGCCACGCGTCGAGACCGAGCGGGCCGGCAACGTCGTGGCCCAGGTGGACGCCGGCGCAATGCCGTACGCTCCCGCGCCGGCACCGGCCATGGCCGCCCGGGGGGTGGCCGACATGGCCATGGAGTCCAAGGCGGCGCCCGACCTGACCGGAGCCGGCGTCACGGCCATGGCCACCGGCAGCCGCGGCGGCGCCTCGTTCAGCTACGACGTCTCACAACCGGTCACCGTTGGCCCTTACGAGTCGGCCATGGTGCCCATCGTCGTCACCGACGTAGGCGCCACGCCGCTGACGGTGTTCAACCAGTCGGTCATCCCCGACCACCCGCTACGCGCGGTGCGCCTCTCGAACGATACCGGCCTTCACCTCGCGGCGGGCACCGTTACCGTCTACGATTCGAACGGCTTCGCCGGCACGGCGCAGATGTCCGACCTCGTACCAAACGACTCCCGCATCCTGCAGTACGCCGTCGATCTCGACCTCACGCTGCTGCGCACGACAGGCGACGCCACCGACCGCGTCGTGTCGGTGAAGCTCGCCGGCGGGCTCGTAGAGACCACCGTCGCCACCCGCCAAACGACGAAGGTGGCGATCAAGTCGACCACCACCGAACCGCGGTTTCTCGTAGTCGAGCTACCCCGCCCGGCCGGCTACGACGTCGTCTCGCCCACTCCCCCTCCTGCCATCACCGGCGCCAACTACCGCTTCGGCGTGGCCATCAACGGCGGCACGGACCCTGAACTCTTGGCGCAGCTCAGCTGCAATGCGGGCGAGGAGTGCACGTTGGAGGTCGTGCTCGAACGCACCGACCTGCGCACCACGTCGCTGGCCAACGTCAACGTCGACACGCTGGCCTTCTACCTGGAGAACGTCCGGTTGAGCGACGCCGACCGCGCCGTCATCCAGCAGGTCGTCGACCTCCAACGCCAGGTGAGCGCCAAACAGCGCGAGCTAGACACCACGACGCGGAGCATCGACACCATCCACAACGAGCAGGACCGCATCAGACAGAACATGGCTGCGCTCGACCGGAACTCGGCGCTGTACCGCCGCTACGTCTCCGACCTCACGGACCAGGAAGACCAACTGGCCGACCTCCTGGAGCGCGTCGGACAACTGCGTGGCGAGCTAAGCTCGTTGCAGCAGCGCATAGCGGACCTGATCGCGGGGCTCGGGGGCTAGCCGAACCCGTTCCGACCGCCACCCCGCGGTAGTGTGGCCCTCATGAGCCGTGCTTTCGTGAAGGAGGACGCCGACAGCGAGGACGTGGTGGTCACGCACCGCGCACCCCTGCCCGCCGGCGTCCCCAACCTCGTCACGCCGGCGGGCCTGGCGGCGCTGGAGGCGGAACGCGACGCGAAGCTCGCCTCCCTGGAGGACTTGAAGGCCGGCGAGGTCACGGGTGAAGCCACCCGCCGCCTGGCCGCGTTGGAGGAGGAGCTTCTCCTCTTGCTCGAGCGCCTAGCCAGCGCCAAGGTCAGCCCGCCGCCCGACGACCGCAAGCTGGCCGGCCTCGGAGCCACGGTGCGCGTGCGCTACCTGGGCGGCCCGCAGTCCGGCCAGACCTCGGAGCTGTCACTCGTCGGCGTCGACGAAGCGGACCCGCTCGAGGGCCGCGTAGCCTTCGTCGCGCCCGTTGCCCAGGCCCTGATGGGCCGGCGCGAGGGCGAGGTCGTGACGTTCGAGGCCGGTGAGAATACGCTTACGGTCGAGCTCGAGAGCGTCGAGTATCCCGCGTAGGCGGCGCACCGGACGCACCAGACGCACCGGGCGCACCTGGCGCACCGCATAGAGCGCACCGGACGCACCGGACGCACCGGGCGCACCGGGCGCGCGTATCAGACGCGACTAACGGAGCTACCCTTTTCCGTGAACGCCAAGGGGACTTCCCTCAGTTCCGCCAGCGCGGCCCGCACCGCCTCGACCTGTCCGTCCGGGCAGCACACGAGCACGAAACCCCCGATCTTGCCGCCGGGAAGCTGCGCGGTGGCACCAACGGCGTTCACCCGGACCACCAACGACCTTACCCAGTCGTCGACGAAATCGCCTGGCAGCCGCTGTTTGAGGCGCTGCTGCTCACCGACGCACCGCGCCACGCCGGCGAGATCACCGCCGCTCAGGGCGGACGTCAACTCGAGCGCCACGGCCTTGATGTCGTGCAGCACCGGCAGCGCTTGGTCGAAGCGCGCCAACAGCGCGGCCAGGGAGGTGCGAGTGGCGCCCCGCCTCGGCGTGGCGAAGAGCAGTAGCGAGCCGAACAAGGTGCTCTGGAACTCGTCCGGGAGTTCGAGCGGCACCTCGGTAACGCTCTCGCCCCTGTAGGCCAGGCAGCGCAAGCCGCCGCGGGCCGAGATGTTGGCGTCGTGGTACCCCGAGGCTCCGGCCAGCTCGTCGACCTCCAGCCGCGCCGCCCAGGCGCCCAGGCGTGCGGCGTCGACCTCCTCGCCCCTCGCCGCCAGCGCCGCGTGCACTAGGGCCGTGCAGATTGCGCCCGACGCCCCCAAGCCACTGTGCCCCTCCACGTCCAGCCAGACACCCAGGCGCACCGGCGGGTGTACGGGGTCCACCGATGCGAGCGCGGTGCGCACCAGCTCGTGCCTGACTTCACCCACGGTGCTCGCCTGGTCGACCCGGCCCTCGGCGACCACCTCGAAGCGCCCGTCCACGCTCGGCAGCCAAGTCACCCGCGCCGCCAGGCCGATTGTCGCGCTCACCGTCAGGCCGCCGTGCGCGTCGGCGTAGGGCTTGAGGTCGGTGAGCCCCCCCGCGAGCGGTACGCGCAGTGGGGCCCGGGCCACGAGCATGCCGCTCAGCCCTGCCGCTTGAGCGTCAGTAACTGCGTGACGACGTCGGCCACGTTCGCCTCGGCCGAGGGGAAGGTGCCCCCGATGTGTAGCCGCCGGCCGAGGCACACGAAGCCGACCTCGGCCTCGCCGGCCTCTATCAGTAGTTGCAGGTTGGGCAGGCACCGGTACTCGCCGGAGTCCTCGGCGCGCCCGGCCAGCTCCGTGAGCAGCCGCCGCTCGAACTTCCACACGCCGCCGTCGGAGAAAGGACCGGCGCCCTGCCACACCCTCGTCACCAGCGTGCCCTCGGCCGAGACCTTCACGTCGGGGCCGCTATCCTCTTCCTCTACCAGGGTCAAGGCGTTGGGGGCCCGGTGGTGGAGCAGGGCCGCGAACAGCTCGTGCGGGGCGAACACGTCGGCCTGCCACACGAGCACCGGACCGGACTCCGGGTCAAGGTGCGGCGCCACCAGGCCAAGGGCGTGACCCGTGCCCAGGGGCCGCGGTTGCTCGACGTAGTTGATCTCAAGCCCGCCAAAGCGAGCGCCGAAGTACGCCCGCACCTGCTCCTGGAGGTGACCGACCACCAGGTGGACCCGCTCCGCCCCCGCCACGGCCGCCTCGGCCATGCTCAACTCGAGGAACGGCCGCAGCCCGACCGGGTACATGCACTTCTGCAGGTACACGCCCAAGCGCCCCATGCGGGTGCCGGTCCCAGCTGCCAGGCAGACGAATTCCATGTTCAGCCCTTCGCGGAGCCGCGCGCCGCCATCAGTCGGCGTACGCTCCCAGCGCGCTGGTCAGTTCTTCTGCCATGCGCTCGCGCACGGAGAGAGGCGCCATGACCTCCACGGAGGACCCCCAGCCGAGCAGCCAGGGCAGCAACTCGAGGGGTTGGCCGTTCGAGTCTACGGTGCCGGTGAGGTATACGATCCGCCGGCCGTCGGGCGCCACTTCCCCCAGCCGCAAGTTGCGGTCGAAGCTCTCCGTCATGCGCCTCGCCACCGTCTCGCCGACGTGCA
Organism: Truepera sp.; assembly: GCA_032027045.1. Classification (NCBI taxonomy): domain Bacteria; kingdom Thermotogati; phylum Deinococcota; class Deinococci; order Trueperales; family Trueperaceae; genus Truepera; species Truepera sp. The sequence goes on from JAVSMU010000001.1 coordinate 2,138,933, forward strand.
GGGTGATCTCGATCTCCTCCCCCATGACGATGCCGAAGGAGGAGCCCAGGCGGCCGCTCGGGTCGAAGTCTTCCGGGATCTCGTAGGTAGCGTCTCGCAACTGCACCTGCGTCATGCGCGCAAGCTTGAAGATGGCGACGTCGTTGCGAACGGTGCGGTCGAACGCCAGCACGTAGGGCTCGAGGTTGCGGCGGTTCAGTTCGTAGAAGTAGATCTCGAGGTCTCGGGGCTGCTTCGTGCCGGAGTGCGCCGACTCGTACGTGCAGCGCAGCACGCGCTGCTGGAACCAGGCCTGCGCCACCAGGTCGAGCACGCGGTCCTCCGGCGCCGACTTGAGGCCCTCGACGCCGTCCAGCAACGACTTACGCGCCCTCTCGGGCACTTGTTTCGCCAGCTTCACCAGCGCCGTGCGGTAATGCCGCTCACCCACGCCCGTGTGCAGCAGCAACCGGGTGGCGCTGTACACGGCCAGGGCTTCCACCTCGTTGAGGGCGGTGGCCTTCTGGGGCACCCAGTAGCGGTGCCGGTCGTCTTTGCGGAGCTCGACGCCCATGTGCTCGGCGAGCGTGACCAGGTCGCGCTCGATCGTGCGGCGGCTAAAGCCGTGCTGGGCCGCCAACTCGACCACGGTGCGGGGCCGCAACTCGAGCTCCTCGCGCAACGTAGCGAGACGCTGCGCCTTGCCCACGGTACGGTTCACGCCCCGAGGTTACCCCGTGAGGCGGCCGCCGCGGCGTCCTGCTCGCGCACCCTACGGAAACGGCGCGCTTCAGGCCGCGGTCCAGCCCCCGTCGGCCGCGAGTAGCGCGCCGCTGATCATCTTCGCCTCGTCGGAGACCAGGAACAGGGCGGTGTTCGCGATGTCCTCGGGTTGCAGCTGCGCGGGAATCAGCCCGTAGTAACGCTGCAGGCGGCTGCTGCCGTACGGGTCCATCTTGGCGGCGTCCACGCTAGCCATGATGTTGGTGACCACTGCCCCCGCGAGGATGGCGTTGCAGCGGATCGCCTTGGGGCCGTACAGGAAGGCGGTGTTGCGGGTGAGGCCCACTATGGCGTGCTTCGACATCGTGTACGCCGCGCCGGCCGCGGCGCCACTGACGCCCGCCACGCTCGCGATGTTGAGGATCACGCCACCCTTCTCGCCCATGGCCCTGATGCCTGCGCCACTGGCGAACACTGGCCCGTCGACGTTGACGCCCATGACGCGCCGGTAGACTTCCTCGTCCATCTCGGCGGCCCCCTGATTGATGTCCATGACGCCCGCGTTGTTCACCAAGATGTCGAGCTGGCCGTACGCCGCGACGGCCGCGGCGACCATCGCCTCTACTTCGGCGCGCACCGCGACGTTCGTCTTCAGGCCCCGCATCTCCCCGCCCGCCGCCCTGACCTCGTCGGTAACGCCTTGCAGGCTCGCCTCGTTCCAGTCGGCACCGAACACCTTGGCGCCCTCGGCCGCGAACCGTATCGCCATGGCGCGACCCATGCCCGAACCTGCGCCCGTGATAAGCGCCACCTTGCCTGCTAGTCTCATGATTCCTCCGCATCGGGGCCCCGGTCAGGCCGTAGTCACCGAGCTTTGCGCCGTGCCGGGCCTCTGCACCAGGCTACGCTCCCCCGACGCGCAACACCTGAGCAGAACCCCTACTTGCACGTAGGAGATTCACCTACCCGACACCTAGCGAGCATCATCAGGGCGCCGCGGTGAGTGTAGAGTATGCAACTGCCACGACGCACGTGCAGCAACCGGGAGGAACCTCATGGGCAGGGCTTCAGGAACGAGCGCCCGAAGTAACGTCGAACACCGTTTCTCGAGAACTCGCCGCCGAGCCACGGCCCTACTGGCGTGCGTAACGCTCATGACGGCGTTCGCCCAGACCCCGCCCGACCCCGACGTCCTGTTCGCGAACCTAGAGGGCGCCTTGGCCGAGGCGCCGAGGGCGAACTTCCAGGTGGACGCCGCTCTCGCGACGCTGGGGACGCCGGGCGAGGTGAGCGTCGAGGCGATCTTCGACTTCGTGCGTGACGACTTCGGCTACGTGCCCTACCGGGGTGCGCTGAAGGGTGCCGCGGGTGTGCTGATGGACGGAGCCGGCAACGCCCTCGACCGCACGTTGCTCCTCAAGGCCCTCCTCGAGGCTAACGGCGTCAGGGCCATAGTTGCCCACGCGACGCTCGACGCCGACGCGGCGGCTGCGGGAGTCGCGGCCCTCCGGACGCGCCCAGCCACGCCCCCGGCGGTGGCGCCACAGACCGACCCGATCGAGCGCCTTGCCGCGCTCTACGGGCTGGAGCCGGCGGACGTGACCGCGCGCCTGGAGCACGCCGTGACCGCCGCCGCCGCTCTCGAGCGCAGCATCGACGAACGCACCGATTACCAGAGCGAAGCGCTGCTCGCGGCCCTCGAGGCGTCTGGGAAGCAGGATTCCTTCCTCACCGCGGAGAGTCCGAGCGCTCTAGAGGCCGTTGCCGATCACTGGTGGGTGGAGGTCGAAGGCGACAACGGCTGGCTCGACCTCGACCCCACCCTGCCCGACGCACGGATCGGCACCAGCCTGGCGCCGGCCCAGCTGCGCTTCGACCTCACCGACCTGCGGCTCCTGGCGGCCGTGGACGGCTCCTGCCGTGACCTCTCGTGCGGCGACCGCCTGCACCGCGTGAGGGTCGCGGTGGTGGCCGAAACCTGGGACGGCGAGGAGTTGACGGAAACGGAGGTCGCGGCCACCGACCTCCTCGCCGCGGAGGGCGCCGAACACGCCGCGGCCTTCGCCGCGCTGCCCACCGACTACCCCGACCCCGATCTCTACGCCGAGCCAGATGCGACCACCGCGTACCGGGAGGCACTCCTCGCGATCACCGAGTGGCGCCCGACGCTGTTCGTTAACGACGTCACCTTCGGCAAGTCCACGGTGAACGCCGACGGCACCATCCGCGAGGACGGAGGTGGGGGCGGCGCCGGCGCGTTAGGCGGCGGCATCGGCGGGATGTTCGGAGGCTTCGGCGGATCCACCGCGGGGGCCGAAGACGAGTCCGCAGGCGCGTTCACCGCACTCTGGCTCGATTACACGGTCACGGCTGCGGGAGCCTTCGAGACCACCTACCGCCGCGAGGTCTTCGACCTGCTCGGCCCGGCCGCGAGGGCGGCCGGCGTCACCGCCCTCGAGCTGACCGAAGAACAGCTCCTGGAGCGCGCGGCGGCCCTCTCGGGACAGACGGACATCGTCGTCGCGGGCGCCGGCCTCCCGCCGGAGGCGGTCGAGGCCGCGGCGCTTAGCCGCCTGCTCAGCGACGAGAACGCCTGGTTGGAGGCCTACGCGGTCGACGGCCCGTTGCCACCGAGAATGATCGCCGAGCGTTTAGCGGGCATCGCGCGCTCGGTGACCCCGCTCGAGCGCTTCCAGCAGCTCCGCGGAGCCCACATGACCGCCACCCAGACGGCGCCCCTGGTCGTCGCCTACCACCGCAGCCTGGCGCCCGACTTCAGCGTGGCCGCGGCCTTCGACTTGGTGTCGGGCGGCGTTTCCACGAGCGACGCCGCGGATGCCCGCAGGGCTCAGCTCGTGCAGGGCGTGCGCGACACCGTCTTGGAGGCCCTGCTTCAAGAGCAGTTGGCCGATCCCGCCGAGCCCGCGCAGGGTCCGGCCGCGGTGTCCACCGCGTTCGCCTCGGACCTGGTGGCGGGCCGCCCCTGGCAGGTCGTGGCCTCGGCTTCCGAGCTCGACGCCGCGGCGCCGAACCTCGTGCCTGACCTGCGCGCTCGCGTGCTGGCCGACCTGGCGGCGGGCCGCCTGGCGTTGGTGCCGGCCGGAGGCGAGGATGCGGTGGGGTGGTGGAGCCTCGACCCGGCAACAGGCGCGGTCGTCGGCATGGGCGATCGAGGTTGGGGCCAGGCCTTCTCCGAATACTCGGAGCAGGCGGACGTCATACTTCAGTTGCGCACGGTTCTGAACCAGTACGCCTCCATCGGCAGGTGTCTGGGCATGACCATCAGCCTTCCCTTGCAGGGCTACGCTCAAGAGGGCAAGGATGCGCTGGCGGAGTGCATCTTCACCACGGTCTGCTCGGGCGTCAACACCGGCCTGAGCATGCTCCCCAACATCAACACGACCTGGACTACCGTCATCTACATGGCCACCATCGACGCCCTGTGGGGAGGCGTGCCGGAGCTCGGCTACGGGGGCCTCTGTGGCGGCCTGTTCAAGAAGTTGAAAGGCTGAGAACGGACCCGGTCTGGCCGCCGGTCGAACCTAGACGAGGCCGCGTTCGAGCGCCCACCTGACGAGCTCGGCGCGCGAGCGCACCCCCAGCTTCTCCGAGGCCCTCTCTCGATACGTCGCGACGGTCTTCTCGCTGAGGCTGAGCTCTGCGGCTATCTCGCGGTAAGTGAACCCGGTAGCGATCCCCTTCACGACGTCTCGTTCGCGCTCGGTAAGCTGGGCGGTCCGCCGCGGGTCGGGGTTCGCGAGGGCGCGGGACAGTTGGGCCAGTAGCCTGGCGGGAACGTAGTACTCGCCCCGGTCGACGGCCAAGATGGCGTCGACCAGCTCGGTCTCCAGGGAGGTCTTGGGTACGTACCCGGACCCGCCGCCGTCGAGGAACCGCTGAACGTACTCGGGGTCCTCGTGCATGGAGAGGGCAACGAAGCGGGCCTCGGGCAGTGCCAGGCGGAGGTCGGCCAAGGCTTCGATTCCGCTGCGGCCGGGCAAGGACAGATCGAGCAGGACCACGTCGGGCGTCTGCGCCTCGGCGAGTTGCAGCGCCTCCTCGGCGGAACCTGCCTCCGCAACGACGTCGAGCTTCACGCTGGTGGAGTCGTGTAGTTCGAGCAGCGACCTCACTCCCGAGCGCACCAGGGCGTGGTCGTCGACGAGCATCAGCCTGATAGTGTGCCGCTTCATGCCCTTACGCTATAGGGCCGGCACTCGCGCGTAAATGGACGTTCCTCCCCCCCGGGAACTCTCTACGCTCAGCTCTCCACCGAGCGCCAACACCCGGGCCCTGGCGCCCGCCAGGCCGATGGGGGCGGCGAGGCCACTGGCGCCCTCCAGGATGCCGACCCCGTCGTCCTCCACGACCAGGTGGAACCAGCCGCGAACTGCGGTGAGCACCAGGGAGGCGTTCTCTGCCTGTGCGTGCTCTACGACGTTCGCCAGCGCCTCCTGGGCCACCCGGAACAGCGCGACCTCCGCCTCGGGCGCCCCGCCCAAGGGCCGGCGTGGCCGCTCCGGAACGTCGGCCAGCACGGTGATCATCACGTTACCTCGCTGCTCCGCCTGGCGCGCTTCCGCCCTCAGCGCCGCCGGAAGGCCGAGCTCGTCCAGGGTCGAGGGCCTCAGTTCCAGCGCGATGCGCCGCACGGCGTCCAGGGCCTGGGACGCGAGCTCCCGCAAGTGTTCGCGCTGCTCCGCCACGGCGCAGTCATCGAGGCTCTGCAGTCCGAGCAACATGGCCTTCAGCGACTGACCCACGCCCTCGTGAAGCTCCGCCGCCACCACGGAACGTTCGCGCTCCTGCGCTTCGAACGCGGCGCGCAGCAGCTCCGCATGCTGGGCGGGAGTGAGCGGGTCCACGCCAGGGCCTCAGCCGGCGACGTCGTCCAGTGGCGTGGCGACGCGGGCCGGCACGGCCACCCGCTCCCCCGCGCCCTCGGCGACGGGCCGCACCATCATCACGGGCACGTGAACGCGCCTGAGCACCTCGCCGGCCACGCTGCCGAGAAGCATCCGGCCCAGCCCCGAGCGGCCACGCGTGGCCATGACGACCATCCCGAAACCTTCTTCCTTGACCACGTCAACGATCTCGGCAGCAGCGTCACCGAAGCGCACCACGGGTACTACGTCGAAGCCGGCAGCGTCGAGCCGGCGCGCCTCGCCCAGGACCTCCTCCTCGAGGTTCGCGATGGCGCCCTCGTAGACCTGGCTGTAGTAGACGGGAGGCTCGTCCGAACGCCAGCCGTCACTGGCCGACCAGCCTTCGACGACCAGCGGCCTGGATGGGATGGGGTTGTGGCCCTCCGGCACGGGCGCGACCCTGAGCAGGGTCAGGGAGTGCGTCTCCGGACGCAACACGTCGATGACGTAAGGGATGACCTGCCGGGAGAACTCGGAGCCGTCGAGCGGGATGAGTACCCGCACGCGCTCGCTCTTGCTGGCGGCGCTCATGTTTGCTACCTCCTGATCGGGCCAGGGGCCCTTCCGTCAGCCCTCTTTGTCCTCTTCGCCACGCACCAGCAGGAACGGTTTGCTGGAGCGGCGCAACGCGCCCTCGGCCACGGACCCGAACATCCAGCGGTTGAACCCGCGGCGTCCGTGAGTGCCCATGACGACCAGGTCGTGGCCCGTCTCGGCCTCGTGGATGGCCTTGACCGGGTCGTTGTGCTCCACCAGCTGGGTCTCCGCCACCACGCCCATGTTCTCCGCTCGCGTCTTGGCGCCCTCCAGCAGCGTTATGGCCGCCTCCCGCAAGTCCTGGTAGAGCTGGGCCGAGTAAGGCAGGGTCTCGGGGGTGGCGTACCCCGCAGTGAGGGGGTTCTCGAGGACGTGGAGGAACGTCACCTGGGCGCCGAGCTGCTTGGCCAACTCCAGCCCTTGCGCGAGCGCCAAGTCGGAGCAGGCGCTCCCGTCGGTTGGCATCAGGATCTTCTTGTACATCACAGACCTCCCGTAGGCGCAGTGGCCTGACACCAGGTTACGACCTCCGCACACCGCAAGGCAGGGCCGACACCCTACAGGGGCGTGGGAAATCCACCTACGCCTGGGTTTCGCCATTCGCCCCCGCCGCAAGACCACGCGCGCGAACGTATGATGCGAGGCATAGGACGCCTGGAGGTAAGCATGCGAATCCTGCATCCGACCGACTTCTCGCAGCCGGCCCAGTTGGCTTTGGCCCTGGCGCGTGACCTTCGGCGCCGCTCGAACGGGAGCCTGCACGTAGTGCACGTTCAGCAGCGCTTCGAGTCGGACAGCACCAGGTTGCGCTCACAACTCGACAGCCTGAACCCGGAGCTGAGCCGCCGCGCCGACGAGGACCGCAACCTCGAGGTCGAACGGCTGCGTGGCATGCTCTCGCACGTCTCCAGCCCGGACGCTACCAGCGAGCTCTTGTGGGGCAACCCCGTCGAGGAGTTGCTGGCGATGCAAGAACGTTTCGACATGGTGGTGATGGGCGCGCATGGCGCCAGCCGCTTCGACAAAGTGTTCCTCGGCGGCGTTGCCGGGCGCTTCGTTCGCCGCGCCCACGTGCCCGTGATCACGGTCAGGGACGAGGCCACCGTCGGCCAGCTTCAGCGCGTGTTGGTGGCCACCGATTTCGGCGAGCCCTCCGCGGCTGCCTGGGAGCTCGTACGTTCTTGGGCTCCTTGGGGCGTCGAGGTGGTGCTGACTCACGTGATAGACGACGAGAGGCTGAAGGACGACGCCGACCACATGCACGAGGTCACCACGCAGATGAGCGACCTGTCGCAGGGCGTAGCCTCGCGCCTGGTGGTTCGCTCGGGCAATCCCGTCACGGTAGTGCCGCAGATAGCTCAAGAAGTGGGGGCGGACCTGATCGCCATCGGCCTGCGGCACCATAGCGCTGCCGCGGGACTCCTCCTCGGCAGCCGGGCAGATGCGTTGATTCGCTCGAGTTCGGTGCCTATCCTCAGCGTGCCCGTCACCGTGCCCTGAGGCGAGACCTCTGAAACCAGGCGTCTGAAACCAGACGACCCGAAGCCAGCCCCAGAGGCCTGGCCCCCGAAGCTAGAAGACGGTGCCCTAGACCCCCGCCCGCTCGAACTGGTCCTGCACCAGTGCGCGGGCCTCGTCCTGCAACTTCGCGAGGCGCTCCTCACCGGCGAAGCTCTCGCCGTAGATCTTGTAGACGTCCTCCGTGCCCGAGGGCCGAGCGGCGAACCAGCCGTTCTCGGTGATGACCTTGATGCCGCCGATGGGCTCGCCGTTCGCGGGCGCCTTGGACATCACCTTCACGATCTTCTCGCCGGCCAATTCGCTCATGCCGGCCGCCTCCAGGGCCTCGGCGGTGAGGGCGCCGAGCACCTTCTTGCGTTCCTTCGACGCCGGCACGTCGATGCGCGCGTAGGCGGGGTCTCCGAAGCGCGCGGTCAGCTTCGCGTAGCGTTGCCCAGGATCCTCACCGGTCTTGGCCTTGATCTCGCAGGCCAAGAGGCCGAGGATGAGGCCGTCCTTGTCGGTCGTCCAGGGCGCGCCATCCTTCCGCAGGAACGCCGCGCCGGCGCTCTCCTCCCCCGCGAACCCGTAGGCGCTCGTGAGGAGCCCCTGCACGAACCACTTGAAGCCTACGGGCACCTCGGCGACCTCGCGTCCGAGAGACTCGGCGACCTTGTCGATCATCGAACTCGACACGAGGGTCTTGCCCACCTTCGCGTCGCCGGGCCAGTAGCTGCGATGCGTGAACAAGTACTCGATGGCAACCGCCAGGTAATGGTTCGGGTTCATGAGGCCATGGCTCGGCGTCACTATTCCGTGGCGGTCGGCGTCGGGGTCGTTGCCGAAGGCCACGTCGAAGTCGTGTTGCATGTGGATCAGGTTGGCCATGGCGTCGGGCGACGAGCAGTCCATGCGAATCTTGCCATCGTGATCGACGGGCATGAAAGAGAAGGTCGGATCCACCACGTCGTTGACGAGCGTCAGGTCGAGCTTCCAGCGCTCGGCGATGGGGTTCCAGTAGGCGAGGGAGGAGCCGCCCAGCGGATCCACCCCCACCCTGACCCCGGCGGCGCTGATGGCCTCCATGTCGACGACGCTGCCCAGGTCGTTGACGAACGGCGCTACCAAGTCGCGCTCCTCGAACGCGCCGGAGGCGCGGGCCTTGGCGAGCGACTGGCGCTTGACGCCGGTCAGGCCGGCCTCCAAGTAGGCGTTCGCGGCCTGCTGGATCTCGCCCGTTTCGTCGGAGTCGGCCGGGCCCCCGTGGGGCGGGTTGTACTTGAAGCCACCGTCGTTCGGGGGGTTGTGCGAGGGGGTAACGACAACACCGTCGGCGCGGCGCGATGCCGGCACCATGGCCGGGTGCTGCCCCGTAGCCAGGTTGTGCGTGAGGATCGCGTGCGAGATGACGGGGGTCGGTACCGGGGCGAAGCCCTTGGCGGCCACGACCGAGACGCCGTTGGCGGTCAGCACCTCGAGGGCCGTGACGAGCGCTGGAGTAGACAGCGCGTGCGTGTCGGAGCCGAGGAACAACGGTCCGCCCAGGCCCTCACGCTTGCGCCGATCGGCGATGGCCTGGCAGATGGCGAGGATGTGATCCTCGTTGAAGGTGCCATCCTCGCTCGTGCCACGGTGCCCGGAGGTGCCGAAAGAAACGCGTTGCGCGGCGACGGACGGGTCGGGCGCCTGTGCGTAATAGTCCGTCACGAGCCGTGGGACGTCGATAAGAAGCGACCTGGGCGCCTTGCGACCGGCGAGTGGGCTACGGTTCATGCATCGACCTCCAGACGGTCCAGCGAACGACCCAACCTGGCCGATACGCTGCGGACGCGTTCCTCAACGTTACAACCTGCCACTAGTGACCGCAGGAACGGTTGCCCCTCGGCGCCCCGTCAGACCAAACCCACCGCGCTTATGAGAAGTCCGTGAATGGTAGGCTGGCGGCTGCCTCATGGGCGCGTGGCCGCTCCTGGCCGAGGATCACTCACGCCGGCGCAGGTTACGCGACTGCCTCGAATAACAGTCCGTGGGCGCGCAGCAACGACGGCGCCCGGGCATCTCGCTGGAGGAAGCATGGATCTGTTGATCACCCTAGTACCCTTGGCCGCCGTAGTGGCGTTGCTGGCGGCCTTCCTGCTGGCGCGGAACGTCATGGCCGCGCCGACGGGCGACGCGCGCATGGTCGAGATCTCCGACGCCGTGCGCCAGGGCGCCGGCGCCTACATGAACCGCCAGTACAGCACCATCACGGTGGTGGCCGTGATCATCGCGGCCATCTTCGCCGTCGTGGCGCTCACGTCGGGTAATGACCACGACCGCACCATGTGGTGGTGGACCACCGCCGGCTTCGCCGTGGGGGCGCTGTTCAGCGCCATCAGCGGCTACGTGGGCATGAGCGTCGCCGTGCGCGCCAACGTGCGCGTGGCGCAGGCCGCGCGCGGCGGCCTCGCGGGGGCGCTCCGGATAGCGTTCAATGGCGGCGCGGTAGCCGGCCTCGCCGTGGCGGGTCTGGCACTCCTAGGGGTGTCCGGCTTCTTCTGGCTGTTTCACATAGTGTTGGACCTCAAGAACCCCGTCGAGCCACTCATAGGCTTCGCCTTCGGCGCTTCGCTGATCAGCCTCTTCGCCCGTGTGGGCGGCGGCATCTACACCAAGGCCGCGGACGTGGGCGCCGACCTCGTTGGCAAGCTCGAGGCCGGTATCCCCGAGGACGACCCCCGCAACCCCGCGGTCATCGCCGACAACGTCGGCGACAACGTGGGCGACTGCGCCGGCATGGGCGCCGACCTCTTCGAGACCTACGCCGTGACCGCCATCGGCGCCGTGTTCCTCGGCTACCTGTTACCGGGCACGGGCGTCGTAACGAACCTCGTGCTCTACCCCCTCCTGCTCGGCGCGATCGCCATCATCGCCAGCATCATCGGCACGCAGTTCGTGCGCCTGCCCGAGGGCTCCAGCAACATCATGGGCGCCCTCTACAAGGGTGTCTTCGTGAGCGCCGGCATCAGCGTAGTGGCCTTCGCCGGCCTGACCTACGCCATGTTTCACGACTTCGACTTCTCGGTCCTGGGCCGCGAGATGGGCTGGGGGTCGCTGTTCGTCTCCAGCCTCATCGGCATCGTCGTCACGGTGGCCCTGATGTTCATCACGGAGTACTACACCAGCACCCGCTACGCACCGGTGAGGCGCGTGGCCAAGGCGTCCATCACGGGTAGCGCCACCAACATCATCTCGGGCCTGGCCGTTGGCATGCAGTCGACTGCCCTGCCCGTGATCGTCTTGGTCCTCGCCATCTTCCTCTCCTACTCGGTGGCCGGCCTCTACGGCATCGCGGTGGCCGCCGTGGCCATGCTTTCCGTCACCGGCATGGTCGTCGCCATGGACACGTACGGCCCCATCACCGACAACGCGGGTGGCATAGCGGAGATGGCCGACCTACCCGCCGAGGTCCGCGTCAACACGGACGCGCTCGACGCCGTCGGCAACACCACCAAGGCCGTCACCAAGGGCTACGCCATCGGCTCCGCCGCACTGGCCGCCCTCGTGCTCTTCGCCGACTTCGCCGAGCGCCTGAAGCTCGTCGACCCCGAGCGCTACGGGATAGGTGCCTTCAGGCTCGACGACCCGATCGTACTCGTAGGCCTCCTGATCGGCGCCATGCTGCCGTTCCTCTTCAGCGCCTTCCTCATGGAGTCGGTCGGCAAGGCCGCCGGCGCCGTCATCGAGGAAGTGCGGCGCCAGTTCCGCACCATCAAGGGAATCATGGAGGGCACGGCCAAGCCGGACTACGGCAAGGCGGTGGACATCGTCACGGCCGCCGCTCTGCGGGAGATGGCGTTGCCGGGCATCATGGCGGTCGCTGCGCCCCTCATCGTTGGCTTCCTGTTCGGCCCGCTCGCCCTCGGCGGCCTGCTGATAGGCGTCATCGGCTCGGGCCTCATGATGGCCCTCATGATGAGCACCGGCGGCGGCGCCTGGGACAACGCCAAGAAGTACATCGAGGACGGGAACCACGGCGGCAAGGGCTCCGAAGCGCACGCCGCCAGCGTGGTCGGCGATACCGTGGGCGACCCCTACAAGGACACCGCCGGGCCGTCGATCAACCCGCTCATCAAGGTCATCAACACGGTGGCGCTCATCTTCGCGGGGATCATCGCGACGGCAGGCGGTTGGCTGCTGTTCTGAACCGGGGACCCAAGGGTGGGGCCCTTCGGCGGCCCCAAGTTCTCAGTCTACTGCTAGGGCCACACGAAAACTAGGACGTGTGGCCCTAGTCATACTCAGGCGCGCGGAGTACCGTGAAGGCGGAAGGAGGTCTACGAGATAGAGATCCCAGAAGACCACTTCTTAAAGAGCGACCCTAGCGCCACTAGAGGCTCGACCGAGTAACCCGACCAAGCACAGAACACCAGAGGACGGGCACCGACGGAGCGGAGAAAAGGCAGCCGGGGTTGCTCGCTTTTGGTTCCCAGGAACTCCGAGGGGCGTTCTACCCCCAGGCTGAACCTGGGTTCTTGCTTGTCCCGGGATAAACCTGCTAGAACAGCCTTAGTGAGGGCTGGGCCCTCGCGAGTCCGGCGGGCGGCAAGCGCCCGGCGACAAACGGGGCCGCGATCCTGGCCCGGAAGAAGGCGGAAATGGCCTACACCATTACGGAACCCTGCATCGGCGTCAAGGACGCCTCGTGCGTGGACGTCTGCCCCGTGGAGTGCATCTACGAGGCCGACGACCAGTTCTACATCAACCCCGAAGAGTGCATCGACTGCGGCGCTTGCGTGCCGGCGTGCCCCGTCGACGCCATCTTCCCCGAGATGGACGTGCCCGAGGAGTGGGCCTCGTACATCGAGAAGAACACGCGCCTATCCGGCCTCTGACGGCCGCCCGGTAGCGTAGATCACGTCCACGACGTGCTCCTGCCCGTCGTCGACGAGCTTGATCACAGCTGTTTCCGACTCGGGCTCGCCGGGCTTGGCGCGCAGCACGTAGGTGCTGCTTCCGAACGAGTACCGCACCTCGAAACCGGGCCATGCCTTGGGCACGCGCGGGCGTAGGCGGAGTTCGTCAGCCACGCGCTCCAACCCCAGGAGCCCCTCCAAGCCGAACCTGTAGAACCAGGCCCCCGACCCCGTGTACCAGCTCCAGCCGCCGCGCCCCACGTGGGGTTCGAGGCTGTAGACGTCGGCCGTCATCACGTAAGGCTCGACCTTGAACCTCCCGGCGGAGGCGCGGTCGGCGGTGTGCATGACGGGGTTGAGCAGTTGGTAGAGGGAGTGAGCCGCGTCGCCGTCGCCCAGCTCCGCGAAGGCCCAGGCAGACCAGATGACGCCGTGCGTGTACTGGCCGCCGTTCTCCCTGACGCCGGGTAGATAACCCTTGATGTACCCGGGGTCCCGGGTGGTGCGATCGAAGGGCGGCGTGAAGAGCCTGATGAGCCGATCCTCGCGTCTCACGCAGAGTTCGTCGACGGACCGCATGGCCCGCACGGCCCGCGCCCGCGGCGCCGCTCCGGAAAGCACCGCCCAAGACTGCGCAATGGAGTCGATCTTGCACTCCTCGTTCGTGTGGCTCCCCAGTGGCGTGCCGTCGTCGAAGAACGCCCTCAAGTACCACTCGCCATCCCATGCGCTGTTCTCGATGGCGGCGGCGTAATCCTTGGCCCGCGCGCGCCACGTCCCGGCCTCTTCCTCCTGGCCGCGGCCTTCCAGCACGCTTGCGAAGCGGTGGATGACGTCGATCAGGAACCACCCCAACCACACCGACTCGCCCTTGCCACCCACGCCCACGCGGTTCATGCCGTCGTTCCAGTCGCCGGTGCCCATCAGCGGTAGACCGTTACGCCCCTTGGTGGCGCCGCGCTCCAACGCCCGGCGGCAGTGCTCCAGCAGGCTCCCCGCCTCGTCGCCCGCCGAGAACGCGTCGTAGCGCTCCTCCTCATCCGGCTTCAACGCCGGCCCGTGAAGGAACGGCACCTGCTCGTCGAGCACGCCGGTGTCGCCGGTCGTCGTGACGTAGCGCTCGGCCACGTAGACGAGCCATAGCAGGTCGTCGGTGATGCGCGTCCGCACGCCGCGCCCCGCCGGGGGGTGCCACCAGTGCAGCACGTCGCCCTCTTCGAACTGGTGGGCGGCGGCGCGCAGCAGCTGCTCCCGCGCCAGTTCCGGCGCGGCGTGGAGCAGCGCCACCACATCCTGCAGTTGGTCGCGGAAACCGAAGGCCCCGCCCGGCTGGTAGAACGCGGTGCGCCCGAAATAGCGGCTCGAGATCGTCTGGTAGACGAGCCAGCGGTTGGTGAGGACGTCGAGCGCGGCATCGGGCGTCTTGACCTGCACGCGGCCGAGGCGCTCCTCCCAGGCCGCATCGGCCACCTGGCGCACGCCCTCGTAACCGGCCATGTTCCGGTACTGCTGGGCGAGGCCCAGGGCGTGGTCCTTGTCGTCGCCTTGGCCCAGGGCGAAGAGCACCTCCTCGGTGCCCCCCGCCGCCAGGTCGAGGTGAAGTTGGAGGGCCGCGCAGGGATCCTTGCCGGCAGTGGTCGACCCGCTCAGGCCGATGCGTTTGAGGCTGTCGGGTTCCGCGAGGTTGCCCAGTCGGCCCAAGAACTCGCGGCGGTCGGTGGTGACGCCGTGGGGCGACTTGTTGCTGGCCAGGAAAGCGACCCGCTCTCCGAAGTCCGCGGCGTACGGGTTGCGCGCCAGGAGCACGCAGCGCTCGGGGTCGTAGTCGGGTATGACGTAGAGGCTCGTGGACGCACGGTCCACGCCCAGGACCCACTCGGCGTAATAGGTGACGGTCACCCTGCGGGGTCGGTCGAGGAGGTTGCGTACCCGGAGCCTCACGAGCTTCACGGGGTCGGAGGCCGCGACGGAGACCTCCAGGTCGTGCTCCAGACCGTGGCTCGAGTGCCGGTAGGTCGTACGGCCCGCGGCGTGGCGCACCTCGAACTGCACGGCGGCGCCGGCAGGGTGCGGGGTGGCCGACCAGATCTCCGCCGTCTCCTCGTCACGCAAGTAGACGGCCTCGCCGCTCGGGTCGGAGACCGGGTCGTTGCTCCAAGGGGTCAGGCGGTTCTCTCCGCTGTTGATCGCCCACGTAGTACCCATGCCGGCCTCGGTGGTGAGGCAACCCAGCGTGGGGTTGGCGATCACGTTCGTCCAGGGCGCGGGGGGCAGCGCCCCGCGCCGCGCCCGGATGACGTATTCCTGCCCGTCCTGCGAGAAACCTCCCCAGCCGTTGTCGAACGCCAGTTCCATGGCGGGTGGTTCATGGTCCGGCTCGGGCCAAGGCGCCACGCTCGCCGAGAGGCGGGGCAGGCCCACCGGCACGGGCTCTCGCAGGGGTAACAGCTGCTCCTTCAAGGAGCCGTCGCTGCCGGTCAACAACACCCGCGCGCTGCTCTCGAGCAGCGTAAGGTCGGCGGGCGCCAACTGGTCCTGCCTCAGCAGGTAGATACCGCCCTTGGCATTGAGCCACTCGTCGCCACCGGTGCGGCTGAGGTGCCACCGCAACCTGGCATGAAGGCCCTGATCGTAGGCGGTGTCCCGGGCGTTCAACAGCACCAGATCCACCTTGACGCCGCGGCGGCGCAGCAGCGCGTGGGCCTTGAGGACGTCGGCGACCAGTGGCAGTTGCGCGAGGTCGTCGAGCCTCACGAGCAAGATGGGGAAGTCGCCCGAGATGCCCTGACCCCACAGTGACGACTGGCCCAACGTGTTCGCAGCCAGCGTGGCCGAACTCGCCCGCAGCGCCGGGTTCGGGTAGATGATCGCGGAGTAGAGCCGCTCGTAGAGTTCGACCTGCTCGGGCGTGAGGCCGTACCTTCTCAGCTCGACCCTGCCGCGCATGCGTGCCAGGCCGAACTCGCGGATGACCATGCCGGACCCCCGCAGGCGATCGAGGACGCCGAGGACCTCGTTGCGGCTCTTGCCGAAGGCCGTCACGAACGTGAACTCCACCTGGGAGTGGGGCGCCAGTTCGAAGGCCTGGGCGAGCGCCATCACCGGGTCGAGCGTCGCCCCGACTCCACCCCCGAGCGGGCCCCGCGGCCCCTGGGCGTCTCGCAGCTCGTTGCCGCGGCCCAGGAAGGCGGCGCGGTCGCTCTCGAACTCGCCCCCGAACGGCACGGTGCGTGGCGTGATCAGGGCGTGTGCGCCGAACACCGCCGGCTCGGCCGACGAGCGCGGGCGCCGCCGGAAGAGCAGGGCCGCTCGCTTGGCGTCGAAGCTGCTCTCGACGAACAGCTTGCTGAACGCCGGGTGGCGGGCGTCGGCAGAGGCCGGCCCCAGAACGACCTCCGCGTACGACGTCACCCGCAGCCGGCGCTTGCGCTCGCTACGGTTGACGATCACGAGGCGCCGCAGTTCGGCGTTCTCCTCGCCGACCACGACCTCCAAACGCGTGAAGACCCCGGCGACCTCCCGCTGGTACTCCACCATGAACGGGTGGAACACGACGCGTTCCTCGCGAGCGTCGGCGGGCAGCGGCCGGCGGGTGGCGGACCAGACGCTCCCGTCCTCCTCGTCCTTCAAGAACAGCCAAGTGCCGTCCAGGTCGCGCGTGCCGTCGGGCCGCCAGCGCGTGATGGCCACGTCACCCGCTGCCGACCAACCGCCGCCGGCGGCACTCGTGAGCACCGTGTACGTGCCGTTCGACAGCAGGTGACACACGGGAGTGGGCGTGTCGATGGAGACCGGCCAGGGCTTGTCCAGCTCGGCGGCGGTGACGGGCGCGGTGGCCGCGTCCTCCACGCGCACCTCGTCGACGACGGGCACTTCTAGCGGGATCCGTTCCTGGAGCAGGAGCTCGACGGCCGCTATGCGCGGATCGGCGTGGAAGCGCTCTATCATCGCGTCGTCCGTGAGCGCGTTGGCCAGCGCCAAGAAGGCCATGCCCTGGTGGTGCGCCATGTGCGAGCGCACGAGCGCGAAATCCGCACCCAGGGGCCTTCGCGAGGGCGTGTAGTCGAGGGCCTCGTAGAAGCCGTGGGGCCCGAGCGCGCCGAGGGCCGTCAGGCGGTCGAAGTTCTCCAGCGTCGCCCGCGGCCGGTAGGGCAATGCCAGCACCGAAGCGTAAGGAGCGATGACGAGGTCTCCCTCGTAAGAGCGGTCCAGCGCCAGTTCGGGGACGCCGAAGGCGTGGTACTGGTAGTTGCCCGCTGCGTCTACGCGTGCGTAGCCGGACTCGCTGACGCCCCAGGGCACCCCGTGCCGCTTCCCGTAGGCCATCTGCACGTCCACGGCAACCATGCAGCTCTGCTCCAGCAGCGTGGCGCCGAAACGGCGCATGAGCAGCGGTGGCATCAGGTACTCGAACATCGTCCCGCTCCATGAGAGGAGGGTCGCCCGGCCCTTCACGTCACCCAGCGGCCGGTTCAGGTGTACCCAGTGGCTGACCGGCACGTCGTGCTTCGCCACGGCCACCAGACTGGCGAGGCGCGCCTCGGAAGCAAGCAGGTCGTAGTAGTTGGCGTCCAAGTGCTCGGCGTCGACGTTGTAACCGATGCGCAGCAGCTTCCGCTCGGAGTCGAAGAGGAATGCGAAGTCGGTGCTTTCGATCTCCGCTCGCAGCCTGTCGGCGATGTCCTCGAAGGAGCCGATCAGGCCAGCGGCGGCCTTGCGGCTGGACGCCAGGCGCGCCTCCAGGGCCTCGGTCCACTTCTTCCGTTCCTCGCCCTTGTCACCGGCCGCGTCCCTGAACGCCCTCAGCCTCACCGCCGCCGCGGCCGACCACTCCTCCAGGGAACGCAGGCTGGGGTCGGTGGAGAAGGCTACCTTCACGTCGTGCCAGGCGGCGCCTGCCGGCGAGTCGGCCGCCAGTCCGTTGGCCCAGTCGCCTGCCTCGGCCAGCGCGCCCACCCAGGGCGCCAGCGAGTCGAACTCTCCCAGCGTGACCCTGATCCCATGATGTACCCGTTCGGCCCAGAGCCGCGCCGCCGCCAAGTCCGCGCCCGAGAGGTCGCCCGAGTCGATGGCGGCCACCAACCCCTGTTGAAGCTCCGCCCAGGCCTCGTCCCTCAGGTAGGTCACTAGCGCGGCCCAGCGCTCCCGCTTGCCCTCGTCCCGCTCCACCCTGGCGCGCACGGCGGCGGCCTTTGCCGTCAGCTCGGCGCCCTCGAGCATGGCCTCTGCGAGCACCTGTTCGAGCACCTCGAGTGAATCGCAGAGCCCGCCCAGGTGAGCCGCCGGGTCGAGCGGTTGGTCGAGTAGCCAGAGGCAGCCCTGACGCAAGGCCATGAACGACCCGATCATGTTGCCGGAGTCGACGGTCGAGACGTACCGCGGGTTGAGCGGCTCGAGGCTGCGGGTGTCGTACCAGTTGAGCAGGTGACCGCGGTAGCGCTCGAGGCGAGCGAGAACCTCGAGCGTGTTCTGCAGCCGCAACGAGAGCTCGACCACGCCCAGGTACCCGAGGTTGTACGCTCCCAGCGTGGAAAGCAGCATGAGTCCGATGTTCGTGGGTGACGTCCGGTGCGCCGTCACGGGGTTGGGATCCAGCTGCACGTTGTCGGGCGGCAGCCAGTTGTCCTCCGGCCCGATGAAGTGCTCGAAGTAGAGCCAGGTACGCCGTGCCAGGCCGTGAAGCCGCCGCTTCTCCTCCGCAGCGAGAGGCCTCGGTTTCGCGTCGGAGGCGACCGAAAGCAGGTGAGCCGTCAAGGGCGCCACCAACCACAGCAGCAACACCACCGCGGCCTCCTCCAGCGAGGTCGGCCTGACCAGCACGACGAGAGCCACTGCGGCGACACTCAGGAGCTCGGCCCACGCCATGCGGCGCACCTTGCCCCAGAGCGTGGGCGTCACTTCGGCGTAGGTCTGCGCGGCGGTGCGCCAACTTAGTAGGTTGCGGTGGCTGACGAACAGCCGGTAGAGGGTCACGGTCACGCTCTGGACCCTGGCGATCGCTTCGTACGGGATGAAGGTCAGTGTGATGACGAACCGGCCCAGAGCCTGGCTGAGTGGCTGCCACGCCGCAAGCCGGCGCCGTCCGGGTACGGCTTGGTTCTCGATGAGGCCCGCCACGAACGCGATGACTGCGCCGGCCATCAGCGGGGCGAACAACGTCGAGAGCGCGATGAGCGTCCATACCAGCGCGGAACCCGGCAGGATCGTCCAGCCCGCGACGAAGAGGAGGAACAGCGCCGGCGCCACCAAGCTGCGCCTCAGGTTGTCGCCGATCTTCCACGCGCCCGCCGGGCCGAGCCGCTCTCCCCTGCCGCCACCGCGCACCCCGAGCAACGTGGCGGCCAGCCACGGCAGAAGCTGCCAGTCGCCGCGCACCCAACGTTGGGCGCGTTGCACCTGCGCAAGGTAGGTGGGTGGGTAGTCCTCGTACAGAACGACGTCGGACACGAGCGCCACGCCGCCGAAGATGCCCTCGAGCAGGTCGTGGCTGAGGAGGCTGTTCTCGGGCACGCGCCCCGCCATCGCGCGTTCGAAGGCGTCCACGTGGTAGAGGCCCTTGCCCACGAAGATAGCGGCCCCGAAGAGGTCCTGGTAGACGTCCGACACCGCCAGCGTATAGAGGTCGAGGCCGTTCTCGCCGACGAAGAGCCTGCTGAAACGGGAGGCGTTGGCGCTCTCGGGCAGCACGTCGGTGCGCGGCTGCAAGAGGCTGTAGCCGGCGACCACGCGGCCGTCTTCCCCGAACTCGGCGCGGTTCAACGGGTGCTCCAGCGTGCCGACCAGGCGGTGGGCCGTTCCCGAGGGCAGGCGCGTATCCGCGTCGAGCGTGAGCACGTACTTGACGTCGGCCAGGCCGGTGGGGTCGCCGACGATGACCTCGTAGGTCGTGTCGGGCGCCCCGCGCAACAGCCGGTTGAGTTCCATGAGCTTGCCGCGCTTGCGTTCCCACCCCATCCAGACACCTTCGCGCGGGTTCCAGCGGCGCCCGCGGTGGAGTAGGTGGAAGGGCCGGGGTCTAGCCTCGTTCGAAGCGGCGTGGATGCGCGGGCTCGGTTGGCCGTACTTGGCGTTCAGCGCATCGATCCTGTGCCTGGCGTGTTCCAGGATGTCGGCGTCGCCCGGCAGCGTGGCGGAATCGGCGTCGGGGAAGTCGCTGAGCAGCGCGTACGAGAGCTGCGGGTCGGGGTTCCCGAGGTAGTGCCGCTCGAGCTGTGAGACGAGCTCATCGACCTCCTCGCGGCTACCGAACAGCACGGGCATCACCACCGCGGTGCGGTTGCCCGCAGGGATGCCCTTGCGGAAGTCGAGCTTGGGCAGGAGCCTCGGGCTCAGGAGGTGGCTGACCGAGTAGTTGACCACGGCTACCGCCACGGTCAGTGCCGGCACCAACATGAGGAGGCCCGCTATCAACACCAGCCACCAGCCGGCGCCATGCGAGCCGGCGTACGCGAGGCCCCATAGCATGAGCGCCGCCCCGACGAGCGCGACGCTGCCTAAGTACACGAAGGTCGGGTGCGCCAGCACCCAGGCCTTGAGCCGCTCCGAGTTGGACCGGCGGTAACTGAAGGCGCGCTCGAGGTCCTCGACGCCTAAGTCGATCAGGTAGTAGCCGACGTGCCGGGTGCGGGGCCTGGAACCAGGGTCGGCGGCAGCGGCCACGGACAGCCGAACCGCCTCGCGCGCCACCGCCAGTTCGTCCGCGTCGCTGCGGGCCGCCAGTCGCTCGACCACCTTGCGGTAGCGATCGCGCGTCTTGAAGGTCATGTTCGCGTAGTCGCCACTTGCATCCTTGCGGAGTTCACGGTCGCTCAGGCTCGCCGCTTCGAAGAACTCCGCCCAATCGGCGGTCTTCACGTTCCTCAGGCCCACGACGCAGTCGGCCACGCGTTGCTTGGCGTGCTTGCGCTCCGAACCGGCTTCCTCGTCTGGGGGAGCCGCGGTTATCTCCTCGGCGGCGTCGCTCAACCACTCCAGAAGCGCCAGCCGGACGAGCGACGGCAACGCCCACAACTCGCCCATCGTCAACGGCGCGCTGTGCTGATAGGCCTCGATCAGCTCGAGCATCCTGCCGACGTCGACGCGCCCGCCACACTCCTCCAGGAGCTCGAGCGCGAGGGCGTACGCGCGCGGCGACCCCGCCAGCTCGGCGCCGGGCGCCAAGCGGGGTAGGCGCCGGAAGTAGTCGAGGGGCAGGTCCTGGATGACCTGGCGGACCGCCTCGCGGATCATGTAGTAGTTGTCGAGGAACCACTCGGCGGCGTAGCTCTCGGTCTCCGTGGCCGCGGACTGCACGCTGAACAGTTGGTGGGCGCGCTCGAGCTTCTTGGTGCAGGCGCTCAGCCGGGCCTGGGGCGAAGGCGCCGCCAGGGCCCCAACGTCGGCCTCGGGCGCAACCGGTTGTGCCTGCGCCCAGGCACCCGCCAGGCGCTCGGTTTCGGAAGCCTCCGGACTAACCGCTTCCGGTTCCACTGCCGCCGAGTCGGCACCGCTCATCTTCCCCATGCCTCGTCCGTCACGTCAGGATGGGTGCCCGCTCGTTCGGTCCAGGGCACGTCATGGATGACCAGGAGGCTCGTCTCGCCGTAGCCGATGAGGTTCGTCACCACCTCGCCGAACGGCCACTCCTGATCGCCGCCGTACCCGTGGGCGCTCATGATCACCAGGTCCACTCCGGCGTCGTCCACCATCTTGTGCAACTCCGCCGCAGCGCTTCTCCCGACGGCAAGGCGCCGCTCCACGTCGAAGCCCAGCCGCGCCTGAACGTCGAGCAAGTAGTCCTTGGCGACGGCCGTGTTGATGTCCACGAGGCGCCTCGCCAACTCGAGTTCCTCCGCTGTCGGCGGCACGAGCCGCGGCAGCGCCGGTTCCTCGACGACGTGGGCGAGGATGATCTTCGCGCCACTCTTTTGTGCCAGGAACCTCACCGCCGGGAGCACGCACTCCGCGCGGGTGCAGCCGTCGAGGGCGACGAGCACGGTACGGAAGAGGGGGGCGGACGCGGCTGAAGCAGCCGGTGCGGCCGGCGCCGAAGTTACGTCTTCCACCGGCGCTTCCGCACCCGGCCCAGTGGCGCTCGGCGCCACGCGGTCGGCCGGCCGCGTCGTCGGCTTGCGCGGCTCGGTATCCGTCGACCGCCTCCACCCGCGGCCCCTCACGAGCAGGGTCGACACGTAGCTGCGCCACAGGACCTGGCCGCCCAGGCTTCCGACCTGCTCCCGCCCGAACGCCCCGGTCGGAAGGATCATCAGGTCGACGCCCTGATGGGCCTGGTGGATGATGTGCTCCGTGGTCTGGCCTTCGGGCAGCGAGTAATCGACCTTCACTCCCGCGTCACGTAGATCGTCGGCCACGCGCTTCACGTATGCCTCGGCATCTGCGCGTACGGCGTGCCACTCGAGGATGTCGATGGGGGCGAACTGGTTTCCCCGACGGTGCGGTTCGAGTACGTAGATCAACTGAAGGTCGCCGCCCGTCATCAACGCCAGGCTCCGAGCGTGGTGGATCGCCTCGTCATCTAGTCGAGTGCCCGATAAGGGCAACAAGAGGTGGTCGAACATGGCTGCCCCCTCTCTAGTCCGTTTGGAGTTGCGCGCCTGGTCAAGGCGTCGGTCGTTGCTTCGGTCACCGCCCTATGACGGGCTCTCGAAGCTAGGGTCGCCTGCAACTGATCAGCGAGGAGAAGCGCACCCTCCGTTGAGGGGAGTGTAGCCCGGAACCCCGGTTCCTAGCCGGTCAGGGCGCACTGCTCGCCCCGTCGGCTCAGCGAGGGTCGCCGCGGGCGAGCCGCGTTCTCGAAGGCGGAACCGGACGATCCGGGGTCACCTTGGGGCGGCGGACGCTACGCGCCGCCGCGCCAATCCAGCATCACCTTGCCGCAGTCGCCCGCGCGCATGACGTCGAACGCCTGCTGGAAGTCCTCGGCCGCGAAGCGGTGGGTGATGACGGGCGTCACGTCGAGTCCCGCCTGCAGCAGGTTGCGCATCTTGTACCAGGTCTCGAACATCTGGCGGCCGTAGATGCCCTGGAGGTGGAGGCCCTTGAAGACGACCTTGTTCCAGTCGATGGCGATGTCGGCCGACGGGATGCCCAACAGCGCCACCTTGCCGCCGTGGATGATGGTGTCGAGGATCTGAGCGTAGGCGGGCGGCGCGCCCGACATCTCCATGGCGACGTCGAAGCCCTCCGCCATGCCCAGCGACGCCATGACGTCGTTCAGGTCGGTGGCCGGGTCGGCGACGTTCACGCCCAGCGTGGCGCCCATGCGCTGCGCCAGCGCCAACCGCGACTCCCTGACGTCGGTGATGACGATGTTGCGCGCCCCCACGAAGCGCGCCACGGCGGCGGCCATCAGCCCGATGGGCCCCGCGCCGGTGATCAACACGTCCTCGCCCACCAGGTCGTACGTGAGGGCCGTATGCACGGCGTTCCCCAGCGGGTCGAGGATGGCGCCCAGGTCGTCCGAGATGGTGGCGGGGAGCTTGAAGGCGTTGAAGGCGGGCAGCACGAAGTAATCGGCGAAGGCTCCCTGGCGCTGCACGCCGACGCCCACCGCGTTGCGGCAGAGGTGCCGGCGCCCCGCCCGGCAGTTGCGGCAATGCCCGCAGGTGATGTGCCCCTCGCCGCTCACGCGGTCGCCCACCCGGAAGCCACTTACCTCCGAGCCCACCTCCTCGACCACGCCGACCCACTCGTGCCCCGTTATGAGGGGGACCGGGACGGTCCGTTGCGACCAGGCGTCCCAGTTGTAGATGTGCACGTCGGTGCCGCACAGGCTGGTCTTCACCACGCGCATGAGCAGGTCGTTGGGCCCCGGAGTGGGCTGGGGGGCGTCGACGAGCCAGATGCCCTCGCGCGCCTCCAGCTTGGACAGGGCCCTCACCTAGATGACCCCGAGCTCTCTTCCCACATGAGAGAACGCCGCCACGGCGCGCTCGAGCTGCAGCCGCGAGTGCGCCGCCGACATCTGGGTGCGGATGCGCGCCTCGCCCCTTGGCACGACGGGGAACGAGAAGCTCACCACGTAGACGCCCAGCTCCAGCATGCGCTCGGCCATCCGCCCCGCCAGTGACGCGTCGCCGATCATGACCGGGATTATCGGATGGCCCTCGCCGGCCAGCCTGAAGCCCGCCGACGTCATGGCCTGCCTGAAGAAGGCGGCGTTGCCCGCCAGCTTCTCCCGCAGGTGGGCGCCGTCTTCGAGCATGTCGAGGACCTTCAGCGAGGCCGCCACCACGCTAGGTGCCAGCGAGTTCGAGAACAGGTACGGCCGGCTGCGCTGCCTGAGCCACTCGACGATCTCGCGGCGCCCGCTCGTGTAGCCGCCGGACGCGCCGCCCAGGGCCTTGCCGAGTGTGCCGGTGAGGATGTCGACCCGGCCCATCACGCCGCGCGCCTCGTGAGAGCCGCGGCCCTCGGCGCCGGTGAAGCCGGTGGCGTGACTGTCGTCGACCATCACCAGCGCCCCGTACTCGTCGGCGAGGTCGCAGATGGCCTCCAGGTCGGCGATCACGCCGTCCATCGAGAAGACGCCGTCGGTGGCGATGAGCTTGTAGCGCGCGCCCGCGGCCACCGCCGCCTGCAACTGGCGCTCCAGGTCGGCCATGTCGTTGTTGGCGTAGCGGAAGCGCTTCGCCTTGGAGAGCCGCACGCCGTCGATGATGCTCGCGTGGTTGAGGGCGTCGGAGATGACGGCGTCGTCGCTTCCCAGCAGGGTCTCGAAGAGGCCGCCGTTGGCGTCGAAGCACGACGAGTACAAGATGGTGTCGTCGGTGCCGAGGAAGGCGCTCAGGCGCACCTCGAGCTGCTTGTGGATGTCCTGCGTGCCGCAGATGAAGCGCACCGACGCCACGCCGAAGCCGCGCTCGTCGAGCCCGCGCTGGGCCGCGATTATGACGTCCGGGTGGTTCGCGAGCCCCAGGTAGTTGTTGGCGCAGAGGTTGAGGACCTCGCGCCTGGCGCCGTCCTCGGTGATCTCGATGAGGGCCTGCTGCTGCGACACGATGACGCGTTCGTCCTTGTAGAGCCCCTCCGCGCGCAACTCCTCCAGCTGGTCGCTAAGGCCCGTGAGGAAGGCCTGCCGCTCACTCGCCATAGGGCACCCACACGTTCTTCACGCGCGTGGCGCGGCGCAGGAGCATGGGCCCGGACGCCTGGGCGTCGTCGTACCAGTCGCGTTGCTTACCGTGGTTGACCCACGTGGCCTTGAGGTTGCCGGCGCTCTCGCGCTCGACCATGGCGCTGCCCTCCGCCGAGCCCGCGTACCACATGGCCTCCACCGCGTCGTGCTGCGCCAGCACCTTCGCCAGCTCGTCGCGCACGCCCGTCACGATGTTGACGGCACCCGCGGGGACGTCGGACGTGTCGAACACCTGGTAGAGGTCGGTGGCGAGGAGCGGCCAGCGCGCGCTGGGCACCGCCACCACCCGGTTGCCCATGGCCAGGGCCGGTGCCACCAGCGAGACGAAAGCCAGGAGCGGGGCCTCGTCCGGGCAGACGATGGCCATCACGTCGTACGGCTCGTTCATGGCCAGGGTGACGTTGCGCATGGGCGTGGGGTGCACGCGGCCGTCGTACTTGTCGGCGTAGGCCGCGGCGCTGAAGAGCCGCTCGACGCTCTTGCCCACCTCGCGAGCGGCCGCGCGGCGGTTGACGTTCGTCAGGCTCCTGATGCGCTCCTCGAACTCGGGGGCGCGCACTTCCAGGTTCTCGGCCACGTAGTAGAGGACCTGGGCGCGCAGGTGAGCGGTGGCCTTCGTCCAGCCGCCGTTCTTCACGGCGGCCTCGACGGCGTCGCGCACGTCCTTGCGGTTACCCAACGGGGCGTCGCCCACCCTGGCGCCCGCGGCGCTCAGGACGGGGTAGACGTAGTTGCCGTCGGGCCGCTTCTGCCGCCCACCGATGTAGAGCTTCGGGGTGCGGTCGATGCCGAAGGCGGAGCGCTCATCGCCCAGGCCCGCCGTCACGTCGGCGGCGGGTGTGGGGGCTACCA
Source organism: Truepera sp. (assembly GCA_032027045.1). Taxonomy (NCBI): domain Bacteria; kingdom Thermotogati; phylum Deinococcota; class Deinococci; order Trueperales; family Trueperaceae; genus Truepera; species Truepera sp. The sequence goes on from JAVSMU010000001.1 coordinate 2,164,480, forward strand.
GGTCGGACGCGGCGTAGTTGGGCAGGCCCGCCTCGTGCTTCGGCTTCAGGTACTCGAACATGCCCTCGCGGCCGCCCTCACGGCCGAAGCCGCTCTCGCGGTAGCCACCGAAGCCGGCCGCGGCGTCGAACTGGTTGGTGCAGTTGACCCATACGACGCCCGCCTTGAGGCGGGGCGCCACGTCGAGGGCGAGGTTGACGTTCTCGGTCCACACGCTGGCGGCCAGGCCGTAGCGCGTGTCGTTGGCGAGCTGGACGGCCTCGGCCGGCGTGCGGAAGGTCATGCTCACGATCACGGGCCCGAAGATCTCCTCCTGGGCGATGACCGCGGCCGGTGAGACCTCGGTGAAGAGCGTCGGCGGGTAGTACCAACCGTCCTTGGGCGCGCTCCAACTCGGCTGGTAACAGCGCGCACCCTCCTCCCGGCCCTGCGCCACCAGGCGCTCGATCTTGGCTAGCTGCACGGGCGCGATGATGGCGCCGATGTCTATGCCCTTGTCGAGCGACGGCCCCTCACGTAGCGTCTCCATGCGGGCGATGAGCTTGGCCTCGAGGCGCTTGGCCACGCTCTCTTGCACCAGTAGGCGGCTGCCGGCGCAGCAGACCTGACCCTGGTTGAACCAGATGGCGTCGACCACGCCCTCCACGGCACTGTCCAAGTCGGCGTCGTCGAACACGATGAACGGCGACTTGCCGCCCAGCTCGAGGGAGAGCTTCATGCCGCGGCCGGCCGTGGCCTTGCGGATGCTGCGCCCGACCTCGGTGGAGCCGGTGAACGCCACCTTGTCGACGCCGTCGGCCGCCACCAGCGCCGCGCCCGTAAGGCCGTCACCCGTGACCACGTTGAGGACGCCGGCGGGCAGGCCGACCTCGCTTGCCAGCTCGGCGAAGAGCAGCGCGGTGAGGGGCGTGAACTCGGCCGGCTTCAGCACGACCGTGTTGCCGGCTGCGAGGGCCGGCGCCACCTTCCAGGCGAGCATGAGCAGCGGGAAGTTCCAGGGGATGATCTGGGCGCACACGCCCACGGCCTCCTGGTCGGGGAACTCGGTGTCCAAGAGCTGCGCCCAGCCGGCGTGGTGGTAGAAGTGCCGCGCCACCAGGGGAACGTCGAGGTCGCGCGTCTCCCTGATGGGCTTGCCGTTGTCGAGCGACTCGAGCACGGCCAGGAGGCGCGCGTGCTTCTGCACGTGGCGGGCCAGGGCGTAGAGGTAACGAGCGCGGCCGTGGCCACCGAGGCCCTGCCAGGCGGACTGTGCGGCGCGGGCAATCTTCACGGCCTTGGCGACGTCGCGCTCGTCGCCCTGTGCCACCTGGGCCAGTTCGCTGGCGTCCGCCGGGTAGTGCGTGGCGAAGGTCTCCCCCGACGCGGGCTTGACGAAGCGCCCGCCGATGAAGTGCCCGAAACGGTTGCCGTGGCGCTTCAACCAGGCACGTGCCACGTCCTGGGCCTCGGGGGCGGGCCCGTACTCCATGCTGTCGAAGATCTCCCTGACGCTCATGCTCGGAGGCTCCTTGTATCTTCTCGCCCCATCAGCCGAGGGGGTGGCGGTAGGTAGCGGAGTAGCGGCCCGTCACGTGATGCTCGAGCTGCCGCTCGATGTCGGCGAGCAACGAGCTGGCGCCTATGCGGAAGAGGTCGGGCTCGAGCCAGCGCCGGCCCAACTCCTCCTTCATCAGCACCAACCATGCCAGGGCGTCCTTGGCCGTTCTGAGGCCACCGGCGGGCTTGAAGCCCACGTGGTAGCCGGTCCGCTCCAGGTACTCGCGGATGGCGCGGGCCATCGTGAGGCTCACGGGAAGGGTGGCGTTCTCGGGTTCCTTGCCCGTGGAGGTCTTGATGAAGTCGGCGCCGGCCATCATGGCCACCAGACTGGCGCGGTACACGGTGCGCAGCGTGCCGAGCTCGCCCGTTGCCAGGATGGCCTTCATGTGCGCGGGGCCACAAGCCTCTCGGAAGAGGCGGAGCTCGTCGTAGAGCGCCTCCCAGTCCTGGGTCAGCGCGTGGCGACGGGAGATGACTATGTCTATCTCGGCTGCGCCGGTCACCACCGAGCGGCGGATCTCCTCGACGCGCGTCTCCAGGGGCGAGAGGCCGGCGGGGAACCCGGTCGAGACGGCGGCCACGGGTACGCCGCTGCCGCGCAGCGCCGCCACCGCCGTGGGCACCATGTCGTGATAGACGCACACTGCGCCCGTCGTGATGCCCGCGTTGCCCATGCCGAGGTCGTCGAGGAGGTCTTGCCTGACGGGCCTCAGGGCCTTGGCGCACAGCCGCCGCACGCGGCCCGGCGTGTCGTCGCCGGCCAGCGTCGTCAGGTCGATGAGGGTGACCGCCTTCAAGAGCCAGGCCGCCTGCCACTCCTTCTTGACGCTCCGGCGCGTGGTCAGGGTGGCGGAGCGCCGCTCGACGGCGCTGCGGTTGACCCGCACGCCCTCAACCCAGTCGAGCTCCAGCGCCATGCCCTCGTTGCGCGGCAACGGTGCGAACGTCCTAGCCACGGAGTCGCTCCCACGGGCGCCCGCATCGGGCTCGACTTCGATTCGTGAGATGGCCATGCCTACTCTCCTCTGGCGCGTCAACGGCGCCACCGACCGCAGTTTCCCGAGCATACACCCCGGTAGCCGTGGCTTTTCCCGCGCCGGCCGACCGTTCTGCGGTGCTGGCCGGCCTCCACTTATGATTGGCGCGAAGGCGACGGGCAGCCCGCGTATCGATAACGCTCCGTTGGCCCGCGCCGCCGCGTACCCCGGAGGTCGACCATGCAACTCTCCCGCTTCCCCCGCCGCCATTACACGGACGGCCCCACGCCGCTCGAACGCCTGCCCCGCCTGAGCGCCCACCTGGGCGGGCCCAACCTGTGGATCAAACGCGACGACCTCCTCGGCCTCGCCGGCGGCGGCAACAAGACCCGCAAGCTGGAATTCTTGGTGGCCGACGCGCTCGAGCACGGCGCCGACACCCTGGTGACGACGGGGGCCGTGCAGTCCAACCACTGCCGCCTGACGCTTGCCGCGGCCGTCCACGAGGGCCTCTCCTGCCGCCTGGTCCTGGAGGAACGGGTGCCGGGCAGCTACGACGCGCACGCCAGCGGCAACAACTTCCTCTTCGGCCTGCTGGGCGTGGAGGCCGTCACGGTCGTGCCCGCGGGCACGGACCTGTCGGCGGCCATGCAGCAGGTAGCCGACGAGGTGGCGGCGCTGGGCCGGAGAGCCTACGTGATCCCCGGCGGCGGCTCCAACGCCCTGGGGGCGCTCGGTTACGTGGCGTGCGCGCAGGAGCTCATGCAGCAATCGTTCGAGTTGGGCCTGAACGTGACGCACCTCGTGACGGCCAGCGGGAGCGGCGGCACTCACGGCGGCGTCGTGGCGGGGATGACGGGCACCAGCGCGGGAGTGCCAATCACCGGCATCAGCGTGCGGGCGCCCAGGGCGCCGCAGGAGGAGAAGATCCTGGGCCTGGCCCGCGCCACCGCCGAACTCGCGGGGTCGGAGCGACCACCCACCGCCGCGGACGTGGCAGTGCTCGACGACTACGTGGGCGAGGGCTACTCGATCCCGACGGCCGGCATGGTCGAGGCCGTCAAGCTCTTCGCGCGCCTGGAGGGCGTGCTCCTCGACCCCGTGTACACGGGCAAGGCGGCCGCGGGCCTCATCGACCTCGTGCGCCGGGGGGCCTTCGACCGCCACGACGATGTCGTCTTCCTGCACACCGGCGGCAGCCCGGCCCTGTACGCCTACCAGGACGTGCTGGCGGGCTGATGGGGCGATCCAGGCCGATCCTGGGCATCCTCGGCGGGCTCGGGCCGGCGGCGACCGTGGACTTCTACGCCAAGCTCGTCGCGGCGACGCCGGCACTTACCGACCAGGACCACCTCCACGTGATCATCGACGCCGACCCGGGCGTGCCCAACCGCAACGAGGCGGTAGCCGGCACGGGTCCGAGTCCGGCGCCGCAGCTTGCGGCCATGGCCGTGAGGCTGGAGGCGGCCGGCGCCGAGGCGCTGTTCATGGTCTGCAACGCGGCGCATGCTTTCTCGGACGCCATCACCAGCGCGGTCAGCGTGCCCCTCGTGAGCATCGTAGGCGAGACGGTCGACGCGACCCTGGCCGCCGCCCCGGGCGCGCGCAGGGTCGGGGTGCTGGCCGCAGCCGGGGCGCAGGACGCCCGCCTTTACGCCACGGCTTTCGAGGCGCGTGGCGTCGGTGTCCTCGAGCCCGTCGGGGAGCGCCGCAATAGGTTCATGAGCCTGCTCTACCGCGTGAAGGCGGGCGAGACGGGCGCGGGCGTCCGCGAAGGCATGCTGGCGCTGGCGCGCGAGCTGACGGACGCCGGCGCCGAGGCAATCGTGGCGGGCTGCACGGAGGTGCCACTCGTTTTTAACGCCGACGACCTGAGCGCTGCGGGCCTGAACGTGCCGCTCGTGTCGTCGACGGACGCGCTGGTGGCGGCCGCGGTGGCCATCGGGACGGGTGTCAGGCCACTGCCGTTACGCGCGCCTCGTTAAAGCTGTGAATTCCTTAACGTCGGGTTAGGTAGTCCGGCGGGCGGGCATGCTAATCTGCGCCGACGCAGGCATGGAGAGGGACGACCGGCAGCGTACCGGCGGCCTTGCCACGCCGCGACCGCCAACGTCGGAGGACACCAAGTGAAGCGACTGATCTCCACCCTGATCGCCCTCGTGCTGGGCGCGACCCTGTTCATGGGCACCGCTCAAGCGCAAGGAGACGTACCCAGCAAGCTCGTCCTCGGCATGGTCCCGAGCCGCGAGGCCGACGCCATCGTCGACAGCCTCGACCCGATCGCCGCCATGCTTTCCGAGCGCCTGCTCATCCCCGTCGAGACCTTCGTGTCCACCAACTTCGTCGGCCTCGTCGAGGCTGTCGGCACCGGCCGCGTCGACATCGGCCTCTTCGGCCCGGCGGCGCTCGTGCAGGCCGTCGACAACTACGGCGCCCAGGTCATCCTCGCCTCCGTGCGCAGGGGCGCCACCTCGTACCGCGCGCAGTTCAACGTCCGCTGCGACAGCGGCATCACGACCTTCGAACAGCTCCGCGGCAAGACCATCGCCTTCGTCGACCCCGGCTCCGCCTCCGGCTACCAGTTCCCCTACGTCACCCTCAAGAACACCTACGGCATCGACCCCGACAAGGACATGACCGCCATCTTCGCCGGCTCCCACGACGCCGCCGCCCTCGCCGTCTACAACGGAGACGTCGACGTCTCCGTCACCTTCGGCGGCTCCCCCGGCTCCGACGGCCGCGAGACCATCGAAGCCGAGTACCCCGACGTCAAGGACGTCGTCTGCATCCTCGGCTACTCCGACTACATCCCCAACGACGGCGTCGTCGTGCGCAAGGGCCTCGACCCCGAGCTCGTCGAGCAGATCACGCAGGCCATGATCGACATCGCCGCCACCCCCGAGGGCAAGGAACTCACCAAGACCCTGTTCAACGTCACGGACTTCGCTCGCATCGACGCGTCGGCCTACGACATCGTCCGCGAGGTCTCCAAGACCTTCCAGCGCTGAGTGGCGTCGGGGCGTCAAGGCGCCCCGGCGGAAACGCACGTCAGGCGGCGGCCGGGTCTATCCCTGGCCGCCGATTCCGTGTAGCGTTGGTGCCGTCGTGGGACATATCAACTTCGAGAACGTCGAGGTCGTTTACAAGACCGGCCTCAAGGCCCTGAAGGGCGTGACCCTGGACATACCCCGGGGTCAGTTCGTCGTCGTGGTGGGGCTTTCGGGCGCCGGCAAGTCGACGCTCATCCGCACCGTCAACAGCCTCGTCTTGCCGTCGAGCGGCCGCGTGGTGGTCGACGGCACCGACGTCACCAGCGCACGCGGCCGAGCTCTCAGGCGCGCGCGGTCCGACATCGGCATGATCTTCCAGACCTTCAACTTGGTGAAGCGCTCGAGCGTCATCCGCAACGTGCTGGCGGGCCGCCTTGGCAGCCTGCCCGCCTGGCGCGGCGTCCTCAGCGCCTTTCCCAGGGAGGACCTGGCGTACGCGCACGACTGCCTCGACCGCGTGGGCATCCCCGAGAAGGCCTACGTGCGCGCCGACGCCCTCTCGGGCGGTCAACAGCAGCGCGTGGGGATCGCACGCGCGCTCGCGCAGAACCCGTCGGTCATGCTGGCCGACGAGCCCGTCGCCAGCCTCGACCCACCCACCTCGCACGCCGTCATGTCGGACCTCAAGCGCATCAGCCGCGAGGACGGCATCACGACGGTGGTGAACCTGCACTTCATAGACATGGCCCGCGACTACGCCGACCGCATCATCGGCATGCGCGACGGTTTGGTCGTGTTCGACGGCACCCCGGACGAGGCCACCGACGCCTCCTTCGAGGAGATCTACGGCCGCCCCATAGACGACAAGGACCTGCGCGGTGGCTAGGCCCGCCGTCTCACGGCCACCCGCGGCCGGGCGCCTGAAGACGTGGCTCACGCTGGCGGCGGTCGCCGGCCTGTTCGTGCTGGCCTTCCAGCAGACGAAGTTCAACCTGCCGGCCCTGTTCACCGGCGCGGCCGACTTCTTCCGCTTCTTCGGTCGCTTGCGGCCGGACTTCACGGCGCTGCCGCAGATCTGGGGGCCGCTCCTCCAGACCATCCAGATCGCGTACGTGGCGACCGTCGTCGGCAGCCTGATCGCCATCCCGCTCATCTTCCTCGCGTCGGCCAACACGGCCGTCAACCCCGCCAGCATGTGGGTCGCGCGCACGCTGCTGACGGTGCTGCGCAGCATCCCGGACCTGCTGTGGGCCGCCCTCTTCGTCGCCGTACTTGGCCTCGGCGCCCTGCCCGGCGTGGTGGCGCTGACCTTCTTCTCGATAGGCGTGCTCGCCAAGCTGGGTTCCGAGACCGTCGAGTCCATCGACCCGGGGCCCCTGGAGGCCCTCAGGGCCGTGGGCGCCGGCCGCAACCGCACCATCGCCTTCGCCGTCGTCCCGCAAGTGGCGGCCACCATGGTTTCTTACATGCTTTACGTCTTCGAGATCAACGTGAGGGCGAGCGTCGTCATCGGCTTCGTGGGCGCCGGCGGCATCGGGCTGCTGCTGCAGCGTTACTTCAACTTCTTCGACTACACCGGCCTGGGGGCACTGATCGTCGTGATCTTCGTCGTCGTTCTCATCATCGACGGGTTCAGCGTCTGGGCCCGGTCGCGGCTCATCTAGGCAATGACGGGCAGCCTCCAAGAGACGCGACTCAAGATCCCGCCGGCGCCGGCGCACGTGCGCCGCAACCGCAACCTGCTCGCGCTGGGCGGCCTCCTGATGGTGGCGCTCTTCGTGCTGGCGCTGGTGACCATGGACCTGCCCGCCTGGTCTCGCGTCGTCAGGGGTCTGCAGAACAACGCCGCACCCCTCCTGAGGGGGTTGATCCGTCCCGACACCGGCGTCTTCCGGTTGGCGTGGGACTCGATGGTCGTCACCTTCTTCATGGCCTTCCTGGGCACCGCGCTGGGCGCCACGCTCGCCTTCCCGTTATCGTTCCTGGCCTCCGGCAACCTGCTGGGCGGCACGCGCTGGGCGCTGCCCGGCAAGGCCGTGCTCGTGGCGGTGCGCACCTTCCCCGAGATCGTCCTGGCCGTCATCTTCGTGGCGGCTGCCGGGCCCGGGCCCACCGCCGGCATCATGGCGATGGGCATCCACTCCATCGGCTACCTGGGCAAGGTGTTCTCCGACGTCATCGAGGGCATCGACCAGGGCCCCATGGAGGCCATCCGCGCCGCCGGCGGCAACCAGCTGGAAACGTTCCTCTACGCCGTGGTCCCCCAGGTTCTGCCCGAGTTCGCCTCCAACGTCCTCTACCGGCTGGAGATCAACCTGCGTTCCGCGGCGGTCCTCGGCATGGTCGGCGCGGGCGGCATCGGCCTCCCCCTCATCCAGCGCCTGCAGTTCCGCCGTTGGGCCGAGGTCTCGATGATCATCATCGTGATCGTCGGGTTCATCATCGTGGTCGACGCCGTCAGTTCGCGCATCCGGCGCCGGCTCGTCTGAGCGCTACCGCGGCGCTGCACCACCACGAACGGCCGGTGCTACGACCGGCCCGCTCGCGTGGCATGATCGGGCCATGAGCGACTACCCCGAAGCCACGCGAGAACGCCTGCTCGACGCCGCCGCGGAGGTGCTGCTAGCCACCGTCGCCGCCGACCGCACGGGTCTCGTCGGCTACTTCCGCGAGATCATGGCCGCCGGTCGCTACCTGTACGACGCGCGGCAGAAGTACGCCGACAACGCCCTGGTGACGGCGCTCTTCCAGCGCACGGAAGCCGGCGAGGCCAACGCTTCGGAGGAGCCCCTCACGCGCGAGCGCCTGCTCGAGCGGCTTGGCGAGGTCGGCGAGCTCGTGAAAGACGACGAGGAGGGCGCCGAGTTCAAGCGGTTCCTCTTCGAGCTGGCCGAGCACGTGTCGAAGGCCGCCGGCGGTTTCTTGAGGCCGCGCATCAGCGAGGACGAGGCCGCGTTCCTGGCCCAGCTACGAGTGCTCCTGAAGATGCCAGACTGAGGAACGTGAAAGGCCGTTGGGTGTGGGGCGTCAGCCTCGCCAGCTTCGTTCTGGCCGCCGGCACCGGCACTTACTTCCGCTTCGCGCTCATCCACCGGCTCCCCGGGGTCCTCGAGTACATAAGGCACGCTCACTCGCACCTGATGTTCTTCTCGTGGATAACCCCGCCCCTCATGCTGTTGATCGGTGCCCACCTGCGGCGCCGCGGGCTGCGAACCAGGGCCTTCGGCCTGGCGGCCACCATCGCCGTCTTCAGTGGGCTCGCAACCTACCTGCCGTTCCTCAAGAGCGGCTACCACCTCATGAGCTTAGGAGGCGGCAAGCCGCTGCCCATCTCGATGTTCGTGTCGGGCTTCAACGGTTTCGCCTGGTTCCTCTTCCTGTTCGCCTACGTGGTGGCCACGTGGAAGGTGCGGCGCTGGCCGGTCTTGCGGCTCTTCGACGGCGCCTTGGCCCTCATGGTCGTCGCCTCGCTCGCCATCGGAGGCCTCGCGTTCCTGGGCGCCACCGGCCAGGTGCAAAGGCCCACCATGCTCGCCCTCGTCGAATGGTTCCTGACGGCGTTCGCGGACGGCTGGTTCGGCCTGAGCGTGGTCGGTCTGGCGGCGCGGTTCTCACGGCCCGCACGGCTCTCCCGCTACCCCCTGGGGCTTCTCGTGTGGACGTTGGTGGCGGCCATCGCCCTGCGCAGCGCGGCGCGCTTCGCCGTGGCGGGGCCGGGGTGGGTCTGGGCCGGCGGCATCGATGCCGCCACCAGCGCCCTGGCGGCTCTCGTCTGGCTGGTGCTCGTCTTCGTCGTCTGGCCGCCCTCCGAGACCGCCGTACCGTCGCTGGCGGGCGTCACCCTGTGGCTGCGCCAGATCGCACTGGCGCTACTGATGCTCAAGGGCGCCGTCGAGTTCGCCGGGGCGCCGCCGGCGGTGCGGCAGTGGCTCTTCGCCGCGCCGCTCCACATCCTCTTCTTGCACGCGTTCCTGCTGGGCGCGGTGAGTTTCGCGCTGCTGTTCGCCGTCAGGTCCACGTGGGGCCCGGGCGTGTTCCGTGGCGCCTGGGCGTTCGTAGCCACCGTGGCCCTGATGCTCGCGGCGCTCGTGACCCTTACGCCGGTCTGGCCCCGCGCCTGGGCCGGGCCCTGGGCCCTCTACGCCACGGCGATCACGAGCCTGGGGCCGGCGCTGGTCGCGTTGCTTGCCCTCTTCAGGCTCGACCTCGGGTACGGAACCAGAGCCACACCACCGTCAGCAGGAGCAACAGGACCAGCCCAGACAGGGCCGTCGGTATGACCTGCGGGCCATCGGCCTGCACCACGCGGCCGATCAGCGGGGCGGTCAGCGCGGGGCCCAGGTTGGCCGCCGCGACCACCACCGGCGTGACCTGTTCGGCCCGCTGAGGGAACACCTCGGTGAGCCAGGCGAGCGTCGTCGGGAAGATCGGGGCCAGGCTCAGGCCCACAAGCACGAAGGCGAGCGGCGCCGACTCCACCCGGTGCGCCGCCAGCATGAAGACCAGCGCCGCGCCGGCGCTGTACAGGACCATCGAGTGCGACTTGAGGCGCGAGGATATGGGTGCCGCCAGCACGCGGCCGACCACGATCGCCAGCCAGTACAGCGACGTGAAGGCCGCCGCCCGCGCCCCGAAGTGCGGTGTCAGGAACTCCGTCTCCCACGACGTGACGCCGACCTCGGCCGACACGTAGAAGACGTAGAGGAGCACGAACCCGGCCAGGCTGGTCCAGGCGACGGGCGCCGCGCCTAGCTCGGGGAGCGCGACCTCGGGCGCACGGATGGTAGCCGCCCACGGCAGGAGCACCAGGGCGCCCAGGGCAATGAACAAGAAGGGCGGCGCGAAGCGCGGCTCGAAGGCGGTCACGAGCAGGGGCCCCACCACGGCCCCGACGCCGAACAGGGCGCTGCTCAGGTTCAGGGCGGGAGCCGCCTTCGGACTGAAGGCCACCGCCACCATGAGGTTGGACGTGACGTTGAGGAGCCCGGCCCCGGCACCGCCCAGGACGGCGCCCGCCAGTACCAGGACCCACGTTGGCGCGAGGGCTATGGCGCCCGCGCCGACCGCCAGTACGCCGGCGGCCGTCAACAGCACGCGCTTGTAACCCAGCGCCCGCAGCAGGAAACCCGAGACCACGATGCCGAGGAAAGAACCCAGGAACTGTGCGCTCACCACGATGCTCACGGCCTCGACCCCGATCCCGAAACGCTCCCGGAGCATGGGAAACGACGGGCCGTAGAGCGCCTGGAGCGCCCCGATGAGGAGGAACACCGCGAAGCTCAACCACAAGATGGCCTGGCGGGAAACGGTTTTCGGGGTCGCCATGCAGCAGGCACGTTACCGCGCCGGGCCGGACCCGGCACGCTTCCGGGTGTCACCGCCCGCTCGGTATACTTACACCTCGGCGACGCTCGGAGGCACCCGTGGTAGACGGCATCCAACAGATCAACGATTTGCGCGAGAAGTTCCTGCGCTTCTTCCAGTCCCGGGGCCACCTGGTCTACGGCTCGGCGTCCGTCAAGAGCGACGACCCGACCCTCATGTTCACCAGTGCCGGGATGGTGCAGTTCAAGCCGTACTTCCTGGGTGCCACCCCCAAGTTCGCGGGCCACGAGGGCACCTGGCACCGCGTCACCACGGCGCAGAAGTGCCTGCGGATCAACGACGTCGAGAACGTCGGGGTGACGCTGCGCCACCACTCGTTCTTCGAGATGCTGGGCAACTTCTCGTTCGGCGACTACTTCAAGTCGGAGGCCTCCGCCTGGGCGTGGGAGTTCGCCACCTCGAAGGAGTACCTGGGGTTGGACCCCGAACGCCTCTTCGTGACGGTCTACCAGGACGACGACGAGGCTTACACCATTTGGCACGAAGAGGTGGGCGTGCCTGAGGCGCGCATCAGCCGCTGGGGCGAGAGCGACAACTTCTGGCCCGCCAACGCCGTGAGCAAGGGCCCCAACGGGCCGTGCGGGCCCTGTTCCGAGATCTTCTACGACCGCGGTCCCGGTTTCGGCACGGCCGAGGAGACGGGACCCAACACGGGGTCGGGCGACCGTTTCATCGAGTTCTGGAACCTCGTCTTCACGCAGTTCGACCGCCGGGACGGCGGGCAATTGGTGCCCCTGCCGCAACAGAACATCGATACCGGCCTGGGCTTCGAACGCCTCGTGGCCGTGATGACGGACAAGGAGGACGCCTACGCGACCGAGCTGTTCCAGCCGACGATCCGGCGCGTCGCCGCCCTCTCGGGCGTGCCCTACGCGGGCCCCAAGTCGGTGTCGCACCGCGTGATCGCCGACCACGTGCGCGCCGTGACGTTCGCCATCTCCGACGGCGTCCTGCCCGCCAACGACGGCGCCGGCTACGTGGTGAAGATGCTCACGCGCCGCGCCTCGCGCCACGCGTGGCTGTTGGGGCTGCGCGAGCCCGTCCTCCACGCGCTCGTCGACCAGGTGGTGGAGTCGATGGGCGAGGCGTACCCCGAGATCAAGAACGGCGCCGAGCGCGTGAAGGGCATCATCCACGCCGAGGAGGAGCAGTTCCTCAGGACCCTGGAGGCCGGGATACAGCGGGTGAGCACTATCCTCGACGGGCTCGACGGCGCCGTGCTCCCTGGAGCCGTGGCCTTCGACCTGTGGCAGACCTACGGCTTCCCCCTAGACCTCACCCGCGAGATGGCCGCGGAGCGCGGCCTCGAGGTGGACGCGGCGGGCTACGAGGTGGCCCGCCAACGAGCGCGCGAGCTCTCGAGGGCCGGCGGCGCGGGCCGCGAGCTGTTCAAGGCCGCCAGCGACGCGTTGGGCAGGGTCGCCGAGCGCGTCGGCGAGACGACGTTCCTCGGCTACGAGGCCGAGGAGGCCACCGCGAAGGTCGTGGCCCTGGTCACGCCGGGCGACGACGCGAGGGAGCAGGACGCCTTCACCGAGGGCGACGCGGGCACGGTGGTGCTCGACCGAACGCCCTTCTACCCGGAGGGCGGCGGTCAGGTGGGCGACGCCGGCGTGCTGGAGTGGCCGGGCGGCAAGGCCCTGGTGTCCGCCACCAAGAAGTCGCGGCAGGGCCTGACGCTCCACCAGGCGCGGGTCGTGCGCGGCAGGCTGGCGGCAGGACAGGCGGTCACGGCCCGCGTGGACCCCGCGCGCCGCGAGACTCAGAAGCACCACTCGGCCACGCACCTCCTGCACGCCGCGCTGCGCTCCGTGTTGGGCCATCACGTGGCCCAGGCCGGTTCGCTGGTGGCGCCCGACAGGCTGCGCTTCGACTTCTCCCACCCTCACGCGGTCACGGCCGAGGAGCAGTTGCGCGTGGAGGAACTGGTGAACCGCTGGGTGCAGTCCGACCTCGCCGTCGACTGGCGCGTCGTGCCCATCTCGGAGGCCCGCGCGGCCGGAGCGATGATGCTCTTCGGCGAGAAGTACGGCGAGAACGTGCGCATGGTGAAGATGGGCGAGGTGTCCACCGAACTCTGCGGGGGCACGCACGTGGGCCGCACCGGGCAGATCGGCGCCTTCGTCATCGTGAGCGAGGAGGCCGTGTCGGCCGGGGTCAGGCGCATGGAGGCCCGCGTCGGCGCCTCCGCGCTGCGTTACCTCGAGGAGTTGCGCCGGTCGCAGGAGCGGCTGGCCGCCTTGCTGGGCGGCAAGCCGGCGCAGCTCGAGGAGCGGCTGCTGAAGCTCCAAGCCGACCACAAGGAGGCGTTGAGAGAGGCGGCGCAGCTGCGTGACCGCCTCGCAAGCGCCCAGACGAGCTCGGGTGCGGCGGCCAGCGAGGTGCAAGAGGCCGGGGGCTTCAGCTACCTGACGGCCCTGCTCGAGGGCCTCGACGCCGGCGCCCTGCGCAACGCCGCCGACTCGCTGCTGGCCAAGAGCGGCGCCGACGTGGTGGTCTTGGGCTCGGGCGGCGCGCTGGTGGCCAAGGCATCCCCCGCCGCGGTCGCTAGGGGTGCCAACGCGGGCAAGTTGGTGCGCAGCGTGGCCGCCAGCGTTGGCGGCAGCGGCGGTGGCCGCGCCGACATGGCCCAGGCCGGCGTGAAGGAACCGGGGCGCCTCGCCGAGGCCCTCGCCACCGTGGGCGACGCGCTCGCCTCCGGCAGCTGAGGCGCGGCTCCATGCCGGCTCCCGCTCACTTCGACGGCACCGCGCCACGCCTCCCTTCGGGGCTGACGTTGCCGCGCCTGATAGCCATCGACATCGACGGCACCATCCTCGGACCCGACAAGCTCGTGACGCCGCGCACGCGCGCCGCCATCGGCGCGGTGAGGGAGCTGGGCGTCAAGGTGGTCCTCGCTACCGGCAGGCCCTTGCGCACGGCCCTGCCCATCGCCCAGGAGGTGGGTGCGACCGACTCGGTGATCGCCTACAACGGCGCCGCCATGTCACACGCCGGGAGCTTCCGGGTCCTCGGCGAGCTCGAGCTGGGCGCGGCCACCGAGGCCCTGCGCCGCATCCGCACTGCGGCGCCGAGCGCCACCCTGGCGCTGGAGACCGACTCGGGCTGGGTGCTGGACGGCGCCGCCGGCGGCGGGCCGCTCGAGCCCGTCGGCAACGTGGCGCACCTCTTCCACGGCGGGCCACCGACGGCCGTCGGCCCGCTCGAGGATTTCATCGGCGGCTCTCGCATCAAGCTGCTGGCCGTCTACGACGACGAGCACCCGTCGCGGCTGGCGCGGGTGCTGGAGGGCCTCGACCTCTACTCCACCTGGAGCCTGCCGTTCCTCCTCGAGGTCCACCACGCGGCCGTCGACAAGAGCGCCGCCCTGGCGGAGTTGTGCCGGCTGCTCGGGGTGAAGCCCGAGGAAGTGGCCGCCTTCGGCGACCAACACAACGACGCCGGCATGCTCGCCTGGGCGGGCCTCGGCGTGGCCATGGGCAACTCCGAGCCGGAGGCGCTGGAGGTCGCGGACTTGGTGACGGCCAGCAACCTAGCGGACGGGGTCGCAATGGTGATAGAGAGCTGGTTGCGGGCCGCACCCGGCAGCCACGAGGTGGCGGTCTGAGCCGGAGCGACCAGGCCCCGGCCCCTCCGCTGGAAGAGGGCGAGCGCCTGCTGGCGCTCGACGTCGGCGACGCTCGCATCGGCCTGGCCACGGGCACGGTGGGCTCGCTGCTGGCGTTCGGCCGCGGCTCGCTCACGCGGCAGGGCACCAGGAAGGACGTGGCCGCGCTGCTGGCCATGCTGGCGGACGAGGGCATGGCCGCCGTGGTCGTGGGCCTGCCCGTGAGGCTGGGCGGCGAGGAGTCGGCCCAGACGGAACGCGTGCGCCGCTTCGCGGCCGAGCTGCGGGCCGCCGGCGCGCGCGTGGAGTTCGAGGACGAGCGCCTCACGACGCGCATCGCCGAGCGGCAGGTCGGAGCTTCGGGCCTGCCCCGCTCGCGGCGCCAGGAGAAGGGCCGCCTGGACGAGGCCGCGGCGGTGCTCATCTTGGAGTCGTACCTTCGGCGCGTGAAGGGCCAAGAGTGACCCAGGAACCGACCCCGAAACGCGCCGGCCGCAACTGGGCGATCGCGCTCCTCGTTCTCGTGGTGCTCGTCGCCGCCGGCCTCAGCGCGGTGCGCTTCGTGCTCTCTCCCGTGAGCGCCACTCACGCACCCGTCGAGTTCGAGGTGCTGCCGGGTTGGGGCGGCGCCCGCGTCGCGCAGGCGCTGGAGGACGCGGGCCTGGTGCGCTCCGGCCTGGCCTTCGAGCTGCTCTTGCGCGCCACGGGCCTGGACAGAAAGGTCGGCGAGGGCCTGTACGACCTCTCGCCCGACATGAGCAGCCGCCAGCTCGCCGCCGCCCTCGCGGCCGGCGGGCGCCCGCGCACGGTGCGCATCGTGGTGCCCGAAGGCTGGCGGGCCGCGGCCGTGGTCGCCCGGTTGGCGGCCAACGGCCTGGGCGAGCTGCCGGAGCTGGAGGCGCTGGTGCGCTCACCCGGCGAGCTGGCGCCGCCGTGGCTCTCCGCCGACGACTCGCTCGAGGGTTACCTGTTCCCGGCCAGCTACGACCTACCCGTCCACTCGACGGCGTCACAGGCGCTGGGCGCGATGGTCGAGCGCTTCGAGGCGGAAGTGACGGAGCCGGTCGTCCGCAGGCTGGCTAGCGAGGAGTTGCGCGTGCGTGACTGGGTGACGCTCGCCAGCATGGTCCAGGCGGAGGCCGCGTCCGACGGCGAGATGCCGATCATCGCCGGCGTGTTCCTCAACCGCCTGGACGAGGGCATGCCCCTGCAGTCGGACCCGACCGTCGCGTATGGCTTGGGCAAGGCGCTGCCGGAACTGAGCGCGGTAGCAGGCGACCTCAGGAAGGACACGCCCTGGAACACGTACACGCGACCGGGGCTGCCCGCCGGGCCGATCTGCAACCCGGGAACCGCGGCGCTGCTCGCGGTGCTGTCACCGCAGCGCCTGGACGCGAAGGGTTCGCCGTACCTCTACTTCCTCCACGGCAGCGACGGCGGCATCTCGGTGTTCAGGCCGAACACGAACCTTGAAGCGCACAACCGGGACGTGGAGCGCTACCTGCGCAGCGGACGTCAGGCGCGCTAGCTCGCGGGTCAGCTGCCTTAGCTCGCGGGTTCGCGGCCCAGCTGCCGTGGCTCGAGGGTTCGCCGCCATACCTCGCAGGTTCGCCGCCCCCGCTCCCTGGTTCGCTGCGTCAGCCTGCGTGTTCGTCGTCGCCTTCGGGGTCCGCAGCGTCGGCCGCGCGCCGCTCCCGTAGGCGCCCTGCGCGGCGCAGGGCGTCGGTGAGCAGGTACTCGATCTGGGAGTTGACGCTCCGCAGCTCGTCGGCGGCCCACTTCTCGATCGCGGCGTGCACGCCGGCGTCGAGCCGCAGCAGGTACCGCCTCTTCTCAGCCATGGCCGGCCCGGCCCGCCTTCCTCAGGGGCCCCGGTGCAGGTTGCCGGCCAGGTAGGTGGCGATGACCTGCACGAGCGTCGGCGAGATGACCGCGTCAGGGCCGGGCAGCGGCAACGACGCCGCCGGTCCGGCGGTGTCGACGAGGTTGTGCGTCAGGTCATCCAGGAGGAACAGCGTGGCGTGGGGCGCCCCGGCGGCAAGTAACTCCGCGTCCGTCACCTTCACCAAGAGATCCTTCCTGCCCTGGATGACGGCCACGGGCACCTCGACGCCGCGCGCCGCCACCTGCGGATCGACGGCGAACTCGCTCCTGAGGAGCCCGGCGGCGTGGGCGAACATGGCCGCAACCGGGTTGTCGGCGAGTTCGGGCGTCGGCTTCAGGGCCGTGCCGCTCGAGGACTTTATGGCCGCGAAGGCCTCGTCGATCTGGCGACCGAGGGTGGCCAGTTGCTCCTCGGTGGCGCCGCTTCGCTTGTCGCCTTCGAGCAGCTGTTCGCGGGCCAGAACGTCGAGCGGCCTGCCGGGGGCGGCGATCAGCACCAGGGCCCGGGGGCTCACGTAGCCGCGCGCGGTGGCGTAGAGCGCGATGATGCCGCCCTCGGAGTGCCCGATGAGGCCCAGGCGTCGAGCGTCCACCCCTTGCTGACGCGTCAGGGCCGCCAGCCAGTCGGCCGCGTTCTGGGCGTAGGTCTCGATGGTGACCGCGTTGCCGTCGCCGGTCGAGGGCGGGACTCCCAGCTTCAAGGCCCGCAGCACGCCGAAGCCGCGGCACGCGAGGCCGTAGGCGAGCTGCTCATAGCCGCTGTTGGTGAGCAGCGGCGGCGCGTTGCCATCCAGGTCGGCGGCGCCCGAACCGGGCAGTAGCAGCAGCGTCGGCGCCGCCGGGCCGCTGCCGTCGGCGGCGGCCTTCGGCAGCGTCAGCTTGCCGACCAGGGTGGCCCCGGTGCTGCTCACGCTCAGCTCTCGCTCTACGAGGCAAGGGGCGGCGGCGGCCAGGGCCGCGGTCACCCCGGCCCGGTCGGACCCCACCGTGGTTGCCGCGGCACCACTGGCCTCGCCCGCCTGCCTGCGCTCCATGCGCACGTTGCCCGGCGTGGTGGTCAGGACCAGGATGTCTCCCCCGTCGTCGACGTAGGCGGCCGCGTCGATGCTCTGCGGCCCGACCCTCAGGGTGCCGCCCAAGCGCCGGACTCTCACGTCCTCGCCCCCGTAACTGACGGTGTCGTCGACGGGCGCAGCGAGCTCGAAGGTGCCGAGCATCGCCACTTGCGGCACGATGATGTCGAACGTCTTGCCGACCCCATCCTTCAATACCTGGTCGACGAGGACCTGGTAGCCATCGATGAAGTTGTTGTCGAGCACGTGAACGGGGCCGGTCAACGGCAAGGAGACGTTCTGCTTCTGGCCCCCCTGCTCGATGGCGAAGTCGGCGCTGGTGGCGCTGAAGGTGACGTCGATGACCACCTCGGTCCCGTGAACGGTCCCTTGGAGGTGATAACTCTTGGCTGCGCCGGTGGCATCGGTGACGAGCACGTCGGAGAGGTCGAAGCCGCTCGCCACCTTGGCGGTGCCGTGTGACCGGGTGCCGTCTTCCTCGCGCACTAGCGCCATCCCGGCCTCCCCGACGGTATTGCCGCCGACGAGGATGTCGAACTGCAGCGGCGCCGGAGCGTCGCCGCCCTGGCCGAAGGCCGCGCCGGCTCCCAGGACCACGGCAACCTTGACGGCTCGCCAAACACTCGAAAGTGCTCGCATGTTCACGTTGTCTCTCCCTTCAACCGCTGTACAGGGTGCCCGCGTTGACGATGGGCGACACCGCCTGCTCGCTCACCAGGGCAACCATGAGGTTGTTCGCCATGGCGGCGCGCTTCTCGTCGTCGAGTTCGACCACGCCGCGTTCCGACAGGCCGTTGAGTGCGTCCTCGACCATCCCGACGGCGGCCTCGACGATGAGCCGGCGCGCCGACACCACCGCCTGCGCCTGCTGGCGCCGCAGCATGGCCTGCGCGATCTCGGGAGCGTACGCGAGGTGGGTGAGGCGCGCCTCGATGACGTCCACGCCGGCCACCTCGAGCCGCTGCTCGAGCTCCTTGCGCAGCGCGTCGGCCAGTTCGTCGGGGTTCTCGCGCAGCGATGGCCTGTCTTGACCCGAGGCGTCGTACGGGTAGCGGGTTGCCAGCCCGCGCAGGGCGGTCTCGGACTGGATGCCGACGAACTGCTCGTAGTCGTCCACGTCGAACACGGCCTTGGCCGACTCGGCCACGCGCCAAACCACCACCGCGGCTATCTCGACCGGGTTGCCGTCGGCGTCGTTCACCTTCACGCGCTCGCTGGTGAAGTTGCGCACCCGCAGGCTGACCGGCTTCTTGCTGGTGAAGGGGTTCACCCACCAGAAGCCGGCGCTGCGCAACGAGCCGGCGTACGAGCCGAACAGCGTGAGGACGCGCGCCTGGTTGGGCTGCACGGCCTGGAGCCCGAAGGCAAGCAGGGCGCCCAAGGCGAGCGCCAGCAGGCCCGCGACGAGGGGAAGGACGAGTTCGCTGGAACCGCCGTAAACGACGAGCGCCGTTCCACCCAGGAGCAGGACGACGGTCACGGTCAACCCCAGGAAGCCGTTGGCGGCTCCGGCTTCTCTCTCGACGACTTGGTTCATTACGCCTCCCGTGTGATATCCGCGTGATATCAGCGCGATATCGGCCCAACATAACATGCCGCCCGTGCCTCCTGGATGAGGCCCGTTGGTAAAGTGCCGGCATGAGCATCAAACCGGACTGGTGGATCCGCGAGAGGGCGCGCGAGGGGATGATCGTCCCCTTCGAGGAGAGCCTCGTGCGCGAAGGCGTCATCAGCTACGGCCTGTCGAGCTTCGGCTACGACCTGAGGGCCGCACCCGAATGGCGCATATTCGTCAACGCCTTCAACACGGTGGTCGACCCCAAGAACTTCGACACCAGCAGCCTGGTCGAGTATGGCGGCGACACCTGCATCATCCCGCCCAACAGCTTCGTGCTTACGAGGTCCGTCGAGCGCCTGCGCATACCCGACGACACTATGGTGATCGCGCTCGGGAAGTCCTCGTACGCCAGGTGTTTCAGCGCAGACACCCGCGTGGCCCTGGCCGACGGAACGGCTCCCACTCTCGAGGAGTTGGCGTCGCGGCGGGCGGGCGACGAACCCCCTCTCGGCTACTCGATGGCGGCGAGCGGCCGCGTGGTGACCTCGCACCTGCGCGCCCCGCGGTTCATCGGCCGCGACTCCCTCCTGCTCATCACCCTCGGTAACGGCGCGAGCATCGAAGCGACGCCCGATCACGACTTCATGCGCCGGGACGGCAGCTGGGCCGCGGCCGCCGACCTTAGGCCGGGCGACGCGCTGATGCCGCTATACCGCACGCCCACTCTCGAGGGACCGCTGACCTACCAGCCCTTCGAGGACCGGCGCTACAGGAACCACAAGGTGGCCCGCGTGCAGGAACTGAAGGGCGACCACGACGTCTACTGCCTCACGGTGCCCGAGACCGGGAACTTCGCGCTCGACGCCGGCGTGTTCGTCTCGAACTGCGGCATAGTGGCCAACGTCACACCACTGGAGCCCGGCTGGGAGGGTCACGTCACGCTGGAGCTCTCCAACACCACGCCGCTGCCCGCCAAGGTCTACGCCCACGAGGGCATCGTGCAGCTGCTGTTCTTCCAGGGCGAGAGGCCCGAGACGACGTACGCCGAACGCGCGGGCAAGTACCAGGGTCAGACGGGCGTCACGTTGCCAAAGCTCTGAGTCGGCAGGGCTTCAATCGTCCTCGTCGGCGTCGGCCAGCGGCAGCCGCACCCTGAAGACGGTGGCGCCCGGCCGACTGCTCACCTCTATGGACCCATGATGGCGCTCGGCCACCTGGCGGGCGATCGCCAACCCCAGGCCGGAGCCGCCGCCGGGGCCCTTGTAGAACTTCTCGAAGATCCTCTCCAGCGACTCGGGCGCTATCCCCGGCCCGTCGTCGGTCACGCTCACCACCGCCTCGGCGCCGAGCACCTCGAGGCCGAGGACCACGCCCTCGGGCCCGCTTGCCGCCCTGACCGCGTTGGCGGTCAGGTTGCGCACGAGCTGCATGAGGCGTTGCGGGTCCCCGAGCACGAGGGCAGGCAGCCCGCCCGTCACCGCCACTCCGGGGAACTCGTCGGCCACGTGGACGAGGACGTCGCTGCGGAGCTCGACCAAGTGCGGGTTGGGGTCCACGATGAGTTCCCCGCGCGAGAGTTGGAGCAGGTCCTCCACCAGGCGCGCCATGCTTCCGGCGACGCGCTGCGCGTCCATGAGGTCGTCGCGCGCCTCCGGCGTGGTGCGCCTTACCGCGCGGTCCAGGAAGCCCCTCAGGCTCGTGAGCGGCGTCCGCAACTCGTGGCTGGTCTCGGCGAAGAACACCCTCTGGGAGTCGAGGGCCTCGCGCAGCCTGCCCACGAGCCCGTTCAGCGCGGCCGTCAGCCGGCCGATCTCGTCTCGCGGCCCGTCGTATTCGATGACGTCCAGCCGCTCGGGCCCGAGTGTGGACGCCAGCCGCGCGAGCCGCGTGAGGGGCCTGAGCGAGGCTGCGGCCACGGCGTAGCCGACGAGCAGGCTGACCACCACGAGCAACACGGCGGCCACGAGCAGGTTGCGCGACAGGTCTGTGAGCAGCGCGCCGATATAGGAGGGATCCGTCAGCACCGCGACCACGCCGAGTTCGAACGGCGCCAGCGCCGCTTCCATCTTCTTGCCGCCGATGGTCCCGCTCCAGGAGGTCGGCACGCCCATGCCGCTGATGACGTCTGCGGCCGGCAGCGCCATCTCCGCGCGCTCGAACTCCGGGCGGCTCGCCACGAGCAGGTGCCCGCTAGGGTCGTAGACCTGCAGCACCACGCCGCCGGTCGGGCCGCTGAGCGTCGTGCTCGCGCTGCCCTCACCAGAGTTGTAGAGGTTGGCCACCACCGCCGCGTCGCTCTTCAGGGCTCGCCGGACCTCGGCGTAGAGGCCGCCCCTAACCACCTCGTACGCCACCACCATCGTCAAGCCTGCCAGCGACGCGGTGGCGGCCGCGGCCAGTAGCGCGACGCGCCACTTGAGCGCTACTCGGGGGGTCTTCAGGAGTGGCAATGGCGGAGCTTAAGCGGGCGGCGCCTCAGGACTTGAGGGCGTAGCCCACCCCCCGGACGGTCCGGATGACTCCGTAGCCTCCCGCGTCGCGCAGCTTGCCCCGGATGTTGGCGATGTGAACGTCGACCACGTTCGAAGACGGCGGCAGCTCCTCGCCCCACACGTTGTTCTCGATCTCCTTGCGGCTATACACCCGCCCCGGCTGACCCGCCAGGTAGTGGAGCAGCTCGTACTCGCGGGGGCTGAAGCGGATCTCCTCGGCCACCCAGAAGACCTGGCGGCGGGCCGGGTCGATGGTCAGCTCGCCGATCTTCTGCGCCACCCCGAGCGTCCGTTTCCTGAGCTGAACGTTGACGCGCGCCACCAACTCCTCGACGTGGAAGGGCTTGGCGAGGTAATCGTCGGCCCCGGCGTTGAGCATCTCGACCTTGGTGCCCACCTCGTCGGCGGCAGTCAGGATGATTATAGGGATGTTCCCGGTGTGCCGCAGGCGCCTGGCGATCTCCTGGCCACTGATGTCGGGCAGCCCCAGATCGAGGATGACCAGATCGGGGTTGGACTCGCGCACCGCAGTCAGGCCCCGCATGCCACTATCGTAGGCCAGGACCTCGAAGCCGGCGTCCTCGAGCTCGCGCGAGAGGAGGCGCAGGATGTCTACGTCGTCCTCGACGATGAGGATACGTTTGGTCACCATCACTGGATCCTTCCCAAGGGCAGGTCGAGCCACACGTCGCGCTCCTCCAGGAGGAGTTCACGCAGTGAGACCGGGTGATCGATGCCGTCTATCGCCAGCAGCACGTCGTTGCCCCTGTCGGTGATATGGCCCTTGTAGGCGGTTGCGCCCGCAAGGGCGGCCGCCTGGCCACGAAGGTCCTCTCCCGGCGGGAAGATCAACACCCGGACCCGGGTACCCGGCGGCGGGAACTCCCGGAACACGAGGTGTCCGTCCTCGACGCGCGCCGAGACGTAAACCGTGAGCAGGTCAACCGACACGAGCCTCACCTCGGTCCCCTCCGGCATCGCCGGCAGCTGCAACCCTGCCTGCGCGAGCATGAAGAAGAAGGCTAGGCTCATCGGCCCTCCCGGGCGAATCCAGGTCCGGGCCACTTCCGTGTCATTCACAGATGCTACCAGCGGCACGTGATACGCCCAAGGGGCAGCGCTTCAGGGAACCTTAACCGGCACGGCGTTCCTCCAGGACGCACCTCCTCGATTAGTGAACGAAGTAACCCCATGTGGCATAGGCTTCGCGTAATCATGGCGGCAGGATTTTGCTAGGCTGCTCGGAAGGAAACGCATGAGGATGAACCTGGGAGGGGCTCGAAGGGCGAGGCACGCGGCCGTGTTGGCGCTGGCCGTCGCCTTCTTCATAGCGTTCGCGGCTCACACGGCGCACGCCCAAGGTTTCGACGAGAACCGCTACTTCCAACAGTGTTTGCTCTTCGAGGCCGGCGGCGACCTCGAGACCGCGCGGCAGGCGTGCCTGAACGCTCTCCAAGTGAGGCCGAACTTCGCCGCCGCCGAACTGGCCCTCGCCCGGATCGAACTGAAGCTCGGCGACGTGGCCAGCGCCGAGAACCGCCTGCGCCGCGTCCGCGACAAGATCGACACCGCGGAGCCGCTGGTGCTCCTGGCCGAGGCGGCGCTTGCAAGCGAACGCCCGTCCGACGCCGAGGCCCTGCTGCAGGAGGCCGAGGCGCGCCTTGCCCAGCAAGGCAACGTCGAGTTGGAAGGGCGCGTGTCGTTCCTCCGGGCACGCATCATGCAGTCGCAGGGCCGCTTCCAGGAGGCGCTGGACGCCTACCGGGCCGCCATCCTGGGCAACCCACTCGACGCCGATTATCGCCTGGCCGACGCCGCGCTGCGGCTGCGGCTCGGTGAGGCCGCCTCGGCCGAGAAGCAGCTCCAGAGCTACCTGAACTTGACTGGCGACGACCGCAACGCCGACGTGCGGTCACTCCTGGGCCGCGCCCAGTGGGCGCAGGGCGAGTTGGAGGCCGCCAACGGCAACCTCGCCACGGCGCACCAGTTGCGTGGCGCGCGCAACATCGAAGCCCAAGCGCTCGATCTGCGCGCACTGGCGTTCATCGCCTACGCCAGGGGCGACCTCGACTCCGGCGGCCTCGCGCTGCGCGAGTCGCTGAAGCGGGAGAACCTGTCGTCGTTCCTCCGCGGCAACACGCTGCTCTGGCTCCTGCTACTGCTCTTCCTCGTCGGGGCGCACCTCATCGGGGAGAGCCGCATCGCCTCTTCCTCGACGCTCGAAGTGGTGGAGGGTCCGCGCGACTGGAGCGTCGGCCAGGTGTACGGCACGCTCATAGCCTCGCTGCTGGTAGCCCTGTTCGTGACGATCATCTACGGCCTCGTCCGCTACGACAACGTCCTGGCGTTCCTCACGCCGCCGCTTGCCGGCGAGACACGCGCGCTCTTCGTCCTCGTCCTCGCCGTGACCCTGGCGTTGCTGGCATGGCGCCGCGTGCAGGCGAACGGCTTCGACGCGCTGGAGACGCTCCTCGGTCCCGGCCACGTCATCTACGGTTTGGGCTGGGGCATCTTGTTCCTGGCCGCAACCCTGGCGTACTTGCACTACGTGGGCGGCGGGGGCGCCTTCGGCCGCTTCTACCTCGACTACGTGCGTAATACGCCGCTGGTCGTGGCAGCGGCCCTGCTCGTGCCGCTCTCCGAGATCTACTTCCGGTCGTTCGTGATCCCGCCGTTCACGCGGCGCTACGACGCCACCATAGCCACCGTCGGCTCCGCGGCCCTCTACGCGCTCACGTTCGGGACCCCGCTGGTGCTGCTCCTGCCGTTCGGGCTGTTGCTGGCGGACGCCTACCGGCGGCGGCGCAGCGGCTGGGAGGTGCTCGTTGCCCAGCTCACGCTGCACGTCGGCCTGCTCGTTGCCGCCCAGGTGAGTCCTTGGGTACGGGCACTGTTCTATTAGCCGGGCACGCTTACCCGCCTGCCCCCGGCCGCTCGTTCGCGCCGTCGGCACCTAGAACCTCCCGATGCCAATCTTCGCGGTTGACAAACCCCTCGGCATCACTTCGCATGACGCCGTGGCGCGGAGCCGGCGGCTGCTTGGCACGCGCAAGGTGGGCCACGCTGGGACGCTAGATCCGCTGGCCACGGGCGTGCTCGTGCTGTTGTCGCACGAGGCGACCAAGCTCTCCCCTTTCCTCAGCGCGGGCGACAAGGAGTACCTCGCTTGGGTGGCCTTCGGCCTCGGCACCCCGACGCTCGACGCGGAACCGCCTGCCGACCCGGGCGCCTTGAGCCGTGCGGAGCCTCGGGACCTCGCGCGGTTGGGGGCCGCCGACGTCGCGCCGGCCGCAGCCTCCTTCCTTCGAGTGACCACGCAGCGGCCGCCGGCCTACTCGGCGGTGCAGCGGGCCGGCGTGCGCAGCTACGCCGCGGCCAGAAGCGGCGCGGCCGAAGAGCCGCCGGCCCGGCCCGTCGGCTACCGTCAGGTGGAACTCCTGGGCTTCGCGCCACGCCGCGCGGGCCTGCCCAACTCGTTCGCGCGCGTGGCGGAGGGCTGGCGCCCCACGCCGGACAGGGCCGGGTGGACGCCCACGTTGCCTCCCGAGCTGGGCGAGCTGCCCACCGCCCTCATCGCCCTCAAGGTGGCGGCCGGAACGTACATCCGCTCGTTCGCACGCGACCTGGGCGCGGCGTTGGGCGTCCCGGCCCACCTGTCCGGCCTGGTGCGCACGGCGGCCGGCGCCGTCGACCTGACCGACTGCGGCGGCCTCGACGAGCTGGCAATGGCGACGCCGCTCGACCCCGCCGCCGTCCTCCCTTTCCCGCAGTTGCGGCTGGACGCTGCCACCGCCGAGGCCGCGCGACACGGCAAGCAGCTCGACCTGGACATCGCCGGCACGACCGCGCTGTTCGACGAGACGGGCGCGCTGGCCGCCGTCGTCGAGCCGCTGGGCGCGGGGCGCATGCGCTACCTGCGCGTGTGGCAGCGCGACCTCGCGCCCTGAGCCCACCCGCGGGATACTCGGCCGTCCTTGGAGGCGCCCAAGAGGTGCCCCACACTCGCTAGACTCAGGTAACGACCAATGAACCAGCCTGCAATGGGCGCCGGCCGCGGTGGTTGGCGTCAAGCGGCTTCAGGGAGCGACAGATGAACATCGGCATTCCGAAAGAGATCAAGGCCCAGGAGTACCGCGTGGCCTGCACCCCCGGCTCCGTTCATGCGCTCGTCGGCGCCGGGCACCGCGTCGTCTTGGAGGCCGGCGCCGGACTGGGCTCGAGCTTCACCGACGACGAGTACCTTGACGCCGGCGCCGAGTTGGGCACGGCCGACGACGCCTGGGCGCAGCAGCTGGTGATGAAGGTCAAGGAGCCGGTGGCGTCGGAGTACCACTACCTTCGCGAAGGGCTGATCCTGTTCACCTACTTGCACCTCGCGGCTGACGGGCCCCTCACCGAGGCCCTCGTCGCCAGCGGCGCCACGGCCGTGGCCTACGAGACCGTGCAGCTGCCCAACGGGTCACTGCCGCTCCTCACGCCCATGAGCGAGGTGGCCGGACGCATGGCGCCACAGGTCGGCGCCCACTTCCTGGAGCGAGCGCACGGCGGCAAGGGCGTGCTCTTGGCGGGCGTCCCCGGAGTGCAGACCGGGTCCATCACCATCCTTGGCGCGGGCGTGGTGGGCACGAACGCCGCCAAGCTGGCGCTCGGGCTGGGCGCCAGGGTGAACCTCCTCGACGTCAACCACGCGCGCCTGCAGTACCTCGACGACGTGTTCAACGGCCGCGTGCAGACGCTCTCCAGCAACGTGGGGAACATCCGCGAACTCCTCCCGACCACCGACCTGCTGATCGGCGCCGTCCTCATCCCCGGCGCCCGCGCCCCGCGCCTGGTCAGCCGCGACATGCTGAGCCTCATGAAACCGGGCACGGTCATCGTCGATGTGGCAGTGGATCAGGGCGGCTGCATCGAGACCATCCACCCCACCACGCACGAGAACCCCACCTACGAGGTCGACGGCGTCGTGCACTACGGCGTGGCCAACATGCCGGGCGCCGTGCCCAACACGAGCACCAGGGCCCTGTCCAACCAGACGCTGCCGTACGCCTTGCGCCTGGCGGCCTCGGGAACGGCCGCGCTGCTGGACGACCCGGCCTTCCTTAGCGGCCTCAACGTTCACGCGGGCAATATCACGCACCCCGCCGTCGGTCGGGCGCTCGGCGCGGCGACGCAGGACCCCGCGGCCGCGCTCCGGGCTCAGGCCGTGACCGCCTAGACCAAGGCCGGCTCAGGCCATGACCGCGTTGGCCCAACCCGGCCCCGGCCGTAACCACCTAGGCCTACTCCGGCCCCTGCCGGCGGTGGTGCCCCGGCCTCAGCGCAGGCGGCCGAGCGCCTTGCGGATGAGGGCCTCCGCCGGGTCGTCCGGGCCCTGCGCCACGAGTTCCGCAACCACGCCGCGCACCTGCGACTCGCGGTAACCGAGGGCGAGCAGGGCGGCAGCGGCGTCCTCGCCCGCTCCCTTCATCCCGCTAGCGGCACCGCCGGCGCCCAGGGCCAGGAGCTCGTCCGACAGCCGCCCCTTGAGCTCGACGACGATCCGCTCCGCGGTGCGTTTGCCGACGCCCGGGGCGCTCGTGAGCAGGCCGGGGTCTGCGTTCACCACCGCGGTCACGATCAGTGGCACCTGCAGGTGCGAGAGCAGCGCCAGCGCCAGCTTAGGCCCGATGCCCCCCACCTCCAACAGGCGCCTGAAGAGTTGCAACTGCTCGTTCATGTGGAAGCCGTAGAGGCTCGGCTGCTCGTCTCTCACTATGAGCTGCGTGCGCAGGTGGATGGTCTCCCCCACCGCGCAGCGAGCCAGTGTGGAGCTTGGCGCCAGCACCTCGAGGCCAACGCCGCCCACCGCCAGCGTCACGCTGACCTCGCTGATCTCGGCCACCTGGCCGTCCAAGAAGGCGATCACGGTTCGTCGAAGAGGGGCGCGAAGAGCGAGTCGTAGCCGACGTCGCCAAGGTTGGCGCAGGCGGTCAACCGCATGGCGTACGCCAGCTCGGCGGCGAGGTCGGTGAGGTCGCGGTCGCCCTCGACCACCACCAGCTCGGCGCCTACGGCGAGGTACCGCAGCACGTCGACGCCGTCGCGCACAGGTCCCCCGGCGGCGATCGTCACCATGCCTCCTACGGCGTCCACCACCTCCGGAAGCAGCTCGATCGCGGCCGGGGCACCGACGCGCCTCCCGAGGCCGCCACTCACGACGACCCCGTCGGTCCCCGCCTCGGCGGCGACCTCCGCATCGGCCGCCGACGCCACCCCGAACAGCCACAGCGGGCAGCCGGCCGCCGCCCTGAGTTCGGCGAGGTCCTCCCGGGAAAGCGGGCGCCACTCCACGCTCCCGAAGGGTGCGCCGTCGGCGAGGGGCGCCAGATCGATGCCCACGGCGGCCACGCGCTGCGCAGCCAGGAGCTTGACCTGCGAGAGCAACTCGGCCATCCCGCGCGGCTGCATGACGGCGAGCGTGGCGGCGGCGGGGTGCCTCTCGCCGCGCGTAAGCGCCACCTCGGCGGGCAGCGCGATCAGCTGCGTGCCTGCCACGCCGTCACCGCGGCGCCGGCGCGGCACGATCGGCGAGGACAGCGCGAGCCCGAAGGCATGAGCGGCCATGTCGACGCTCGTCACGTCGTGCAGGCCGCGCGGGAGGAACTGATAGCCGTCCAACGCGGCGAAATCGCGCTGTGTCACCGCTCGATGATAGCAAGCCTGCGCCCGCGGAGCCCGCGAGGGGAGTGGCGCCGGGGCCGTCTGGTAACATCGCCGCCGTGTCCGAACTGATCTCCGTACGCGGCATCGACAAGAGCTTCGGCGCCGTCAAGGCGGTAGCCGACCTGAGCTTCTCGGTCTCGTCGGGCGAGGTCTACGGCCTCCTCGGGCCCAACGGAGCCGGCAAGACCACGACCCTGCGCATCCTCGCCACCCTCCTCACGCCCGACGCCGGCGAGGCCACCATCGCGGGCCACGACCTGAAGCGTGAGGGGGAGGCCATCCGCAGCACCATCGGCGTCGTCAACGGCGGCATGGGCCTCTACGACCGCCTCACCGGCCGCGAGATCCTCCACTACTTCGGTGGCCTTTACGGCATGAAGCGCGCCGACATCGACCGCCGCATCGAGGAACTGGACGAGCTCCTGCAACTGGGCGACACGCTGAGCCGGCGGGCCGGCGGCTACTCGACGGGCATGAAGCAGAAGATCGTGGTGGCCCGCGCCGTGCTGCACGACCCGACCATCATCTTCTTCGACGAGGCCACCAGCGGCCTGGACGTCGTTGCCCGCCGCGCGGTCATCGATTTCGTGAAGGCATACCCGAGCGCCGGCCGCGCCGTCATCTACTCCACTCACGTCATGGGCGAGGTGGAGGAGCTCTGCGACCGCGCCTGCATCATCTACCAGGGCCGCAAGATTGCCGAGGGCACCGTGAAGGAGCTGGCGGCGGCGGGCGAGGGCAAGGGTCTCGAGGACGCGTTCTTCCAGCTCATCAAGCGCTTCGACCTGTCGACGGGGGCGGCGGCGTGAGGCCGGGGATCATCTCCCGCCTGGCGCGCAAGGAGATCGTCTCCACGCTGCGCGACACGCGCGCCATCGTGTCGAACCTGCTCATCCCCCTGCTCCTCGTTCCGCTGATGATGCTGGGCCTGCCACTCTTGCTGGGCGGCCTCTTCGAGCGCGAGCAGGTGACCGTCACCGAGGTGGGCGTGGTCGGCCTGGAGAACGCGCCCGCCAAGCTGCTCGAGGCGTTCAAGGCAGGCAACCTCGGGCTAAAGCCGGTCGACGACGCCACCCAGGCCGTGCAAGACGGCACCGTCACGGTTGCCGTAGTCGTGCCGGACGACATCGAGCGGCTCATCACGTCGGGCGGCAGCGCGCAGCTGGAACTCGTGTCCAAGGTCGGCAACATGAAGAGCGAGCTCAACGCCTCCAAGGTGCAGCAGGCGGTCAGCGCCTACCAGTCGGAGATCGTGGCGGCGCGACTGCAGTCGGCCGGCCTCGACACGGCCGTCTTGCATCCGGTGACGGTGAAGACCGTCGATGCCAGCAGCAAGGCCGAGCGCAGCAGCGGCCAGCTCTCGTGGCTCATCCCGTTCTTCATCGCCATCTGGACGCTCACGGGCGGGCAGATGACCGCCATCGACGCCACGGCGGGCGAGAAGGAGCGGGGCACCCTCGAGGTCCTGCTCGTCGCGCCCGTGCGCCGCTCGGAGGTGGTGGCCGGCAAGTTCATCGCCACCATGCTCTTCGGCCTCAGCGCGGCGACCATGGCGATCGTCGGCTTCTTGGTGGGCAGCCTCGTCATGCAGAGGGTGTTCGTGCCCCGCCTGGGTGACCAGGCCGACTCGATCGTGAGCGTCATGGGGGGCAGCATCGCCGTCGGGCCCCTCGCGATCGTCCAGCTCCTCGTCAGCGCGGTGCTCCTGGCCGCCTTCGTGTCGGCGCTCCTGCTCGGCGTGGCGATGTTCGCCCGCTCGTTCAAGGAGGCGCAGAGCTAC
This sequence comes from Truepera sp., assembly GCA_032027045.1. Taxonomy (NCBI): domain Bacteria; kingdom Thermotogati; phylum Deinococcota; class Deinococci; order Trueperales; family Trueperaceae; genus Truepera; species Truepera sp. Next base: position 2,194,470 of record JAVSMU010000001.1, read on the forward strand.
GTGGCGCCGCTCTCGTTCCTCTTCATCCTGCCTGCGGTCGGGCTGCAGTTCAAGGACCTCATCGGCGTGTCCGACTCCGTCTACTACGTGCCAGTACTCAACACCTTGCTGCTAATGGACAACGTCGTGCGGGGCACCGCCGTCGGCAGCGAGATGCTCGTCACGTGGGCGGTCATGCTCGTGGCCGTCCTCATCTTGTTACGGTTCGCGCTCAGGAACTTCCAGCGCGAATCGGTGATCTTCAGGAGTTGAGGTCGTCGGTGACCGACTGGCGGTAGGGCGTGTCAGCGCCGCCGCTGCCCGGCAGGCGACCGTAGAGCACCGCCAGCTCGCGGAGCTGCGGCGCCACCCAGTAGGGCACGTCCGCCCAGTCGAACCGCCAGCTCCAGTTGCCCGAGGCGCTCCCCGGGGTGTTCATGCGCGCCTCGCTCCCCAGTCCCAGCACGTCCTGCAGGGGAGCCACTGCCGTTTCCGCCACGGAGGCCTGTGCCAGCCGCACCAGTTCCCAGGCCACGTTGGCGTCGTCCCTGGCCAGGTAGCGGCGCAGCATGTCGCGCTCGGCCTCGGAGGCCGTCTCGAACCAACCCACCGTCGTGTCGTTGTCGTGCGTTCCCGTGTAGACCACGCAGTCGCGGTCGTAGTTGTGGGGTAGGTAGGGGTCGTCGGCGTCGCCGGCGAAGGCGAACTGCAGCACCTTCATGCCGGGCAGGCCGTTGCCCAGGCGCAGCTCGTCGACGTCCGGCGTGATCACCCCGAGGTCCTCAGCCACGAGGGGCAGCCGGCCCAGGGCCGCTGCCAGCGCGTCGAACAGCGCCTGCCCGGGACCCGGGCGCCAGCGGCCGTGCTCCGCCGTCGGCTCCGAGGCCGGGATCTCCCAGTAGGCTGCAAATCCCCGGAAGTGGTCGATGCGCACCGTATCGACCAGCTCGAGGGCCGACCTCACGCGCGCCACCCACCAGGCGTAGCCGTCTTGCGCCATGACCTCCCAGCGGTAGAGGGGGTTGCCCCAGCGCTGGCCCGTCGCCGAGAAGTAGTCGGGAGGCACGCCGGCCACGACGGTCGGGCGGCCGTCGGCGCCCAGGTAGTACTGCTCGGGGTGAGCCCAGGCGTCGGCCGAGTCGAGCGCGACGAAGATCGGGATGTCGCCCAGCACGGCCACGTCCCGCTCGTTGGCGTACGCCCGCAGGCGCAGCCACTGCGAGTAGAACCAGTACTGCCATAGCTCGTGCTTGGCCATGGCGGGGGCCAGTTCGGACCCCGCGCGCGCCAGCGCGCCGGGGTCACGGTCGCGCAGTTCGTCGGGCCAGTCCGTCCAGGCGCGGCCGCCGTGGCGCTCCTTGAGCGCCATGAAGAGCGTGTAGTCGGCAAGCCAGCCGGCGTGCCTGGTCGCGAAAGCGGCCACCGCCCCTCGCTCCTCCGGCGTGGCCTTGGCCTCGAAGCGCTCGGCCGCCAGCGCCAGGAGCTGAAGCTTCTTGGGGATGAGCCCCCCGAACTCGACCGCTTCGCGCGGCAGGGCTCTAAGTGGCGCGAGCTCGTCCGCCGTCAGCAGGCCCTCGCCCTCCAGCTCGGCGAGGTCTATCAGGTAGTGGTTGCCCGCGAAGGCGCTGAAGCACTGGTAGGGGCTATCGCCGTAGCCCGTAGGGCCCAGCGGCATGACCTGCCAGATGCGCTGTCCGGCCGACTCGAGGAAGTCGACCCACGCGTACGCTTCGCGCCCCAGCTCGCCGATCCCGTGGGGTCCGGGCAAGGACGTGGGGTGCAAGATGACCCCCGCGCGCCGCGCGCCTAAGCTCATTCGTTCCACGCCTTGCCGAGGCCCTTGGGCGCGACCGAGCGGCCCACGAAGCCCGCCAGCACGAGCATGGTGAGGATGTACGGCAGGCTCTGGACGACTGTGGGCGGCAGCAGCTTGCCGCCGCCTAACAGGACCTCCGTGGCCTGGAAGGCACCGAAGAGCAGCGTGGCCCCCAGCACTCCGAGCGGGTGCCACTTGCCGAAGATGAGGGCCGCCAGTGCGATGAAGCCGCGGCCCCCGGACATCTCGCTGATGAACTGGTTGAGGTTGCCTATCGACAGGTAGGCGCCTCCCAACCCCGCCAGGACGCCCGAGAGCATGACGCCGGTGTAGCGCATGCGGGTGACGCTGATGCCTAAGGAGTCGGCGGCCTCGGGATGCTCGCCCACGGAGCGCAGGCGCAGGCCGAAGGGCGTCCGGAACACCACGAACCACACGACGGGCACGAGCAGAAACGCGACGTAGACCAGCACGCTGAACTTGAGGCTGGGGACGCCGAACAGCATGAACTCGGGCAGGCGGTTGCGAACGGTATCGGAAGTGGCCGTGTTGTGGTACAGGCCCATCAGGACGACGGCGGGGATGCCGAGGCCCATGAGGTTGATGGCCGTGCCGGAGATGATCTGGTCGGCCTTGTACTTGATGGAGACCAGCGCGTGGATGCCGGCGACCAGGGCGCCCAACCCCATGGCAGCCAGCAGGCCGAGCCACGGGGCGAACCATACGCGGGCGTTGGCGTTCGCGGCCAGGTAGGGCGCCTCCACGAGCTGCGTGACGATGGCGGCGGCCATGGCGCCGAAGAGGATGATGCCTTCCAGTGCGATGTTCACGATGCCGGACCGCTCGCTCATGAGGCCGCCGAGGGCTGCCAACAGCAGCGGCGTCGTCGCGCGGAGCATCGACGAGGCGAGGGCCAGCAGTAGGACGACGTCCACGTCAGACCTCCTCGGCGTGCGGGGGAGCTTCGGCGACCGGGCCCTCGCGTCGCTCGCGCCAGTTGAGTGGGTCGAGCAGCCGCGCCGGCAGGAAGCCTCGGGCGGCGATGAACAGCACGACCAGCGCGAGGATCATGCTGACGACGTCACGGGTGAGCTTCGGGAACGTGATGTTCAGTACGGAGCCGCCGTACTTCAGGACGCCGAACAGGAAGGCCGACGCCACGATGCCGACCGGCTGGTTGAAGCCCAACAGGGCGACGGCGATGCCGTCGAAACCGTCGGTGGTGGGGATCGACTGGCGCAGTGAGTAGTCTTCCAGCCCGCCCCCCAAGACGTAGTGCGTGGCGGTGAGGCCGGCGAGCGCCCCGCTGATGGACATGGCCAGGATCGTGTTCCTGGCGATGCGCGCGCCGCCATACTGCGCGGCGCGGGGCGCGAACCCGACCGCCCTCAGCTCGTAGCCCCAGCGGGTCTTGAAGAGGAAGACGTGCACGAACACCGCCATGAGTATGGCGAGCAGGAACGACAGGTTGAGCTTGGTCGGCGGGATGGCCGTCGCCAACCCCGCCAGCCCCAGGAGGGCGCCGACCCCGTAGGCCAGACCCCCCACCACCAGCGCGCCGACTATGCGAGCGGGCCAGCGGCGGAAGCGCTGGAAGCGCGGCAACAGGAAGAGGGCGAGAAGGGCCGCGAGCGGGGCCAGAACCGCAGCGTAATCGATCTTGACCACGTTGACGCCGCCGCCCTCGATGCCCAACACGGCGGGGAGCTGCGGAATGCGGGCCCCCATGCTGAGCGGCTTGGACTTCGGCTCGTTGCCCGGCACCTTGAACGGCATCTGAACGGTGACGGGAGCGTCACCCTCCCGGGGTAGGCCGGCGACCACCGAGGCGCCGAGCAGCACCACCGCGCCCACGGCGAACGCAACTCGCGGGGCCCTGGCGATCACGCGCCTGACGGGCTTCACTAAGGCCAACACGATCATGAGCAGCACGAACACGCCGATGACGCTCAGGATGCGCAGCGACGCGGCGGCGAAGACGTTGCCGGCCGACAGGATGAAGAGCAGCGCCGACGCGGCCACGAAGTTGAGCAAGATGGTGTTGATGACCTCGTTGGCGCCGAAGCGCGCCTTCAGCCAACCCGGCAAGGCGCCCCACAATCCCCCGCCGAGAGCGGCGGCGAGGATGGCGAGGGGCATGACCACGATCTTGGGACCCGGGATGTAGATGCCCGCGAACATGGCGAAGATGGCGCCCATGACCATCTGGCCGGGGGCGCCGATGTTGAAGAGGCCCGCCTGGAAACCGAACGCCACCGCGAGCCCGGTGAAGATGAGCGGCGTCGAGAACTTCAGCGACTCGGCGAAGCCGTTCACGGTGCCGAGGGAGTCGTGGAACATGGAATAGTACGCGTACCAGAGGGTGTCGAGCCGCCCCACGAGGGTATCGAAGATGCCGCCGACCTGGGCCGCGGAGCCCATCGGCGTCGGTTGCAGCACCAGGATCACGACGGCCGCCGCCAGCAGGGCCAACATGATGGCCGTGGCCGGCACCGCGGCCGCATGGAGCAGGCGATCGACGAACTTCGACGCCGCGGGCAGGATGCGGCTTCCGAAGAGGAGCGCGAAGCCGCCGGTGACGAGGGCGAGGAATGCCGTGAGGCCGAAGCTGGCGTTGGTGTAGGGCAACCGCCTGATCACCAGGCCGGCGTCGTCCACCACGGCCAGGTTCTCGGCGAGGCTCCGCTCGTCGACCGTTGCCAACGCGGCCTGCAGTTTGTCGACGTCGTAACTGGGTTTCGGTTTGAGGGTGGCGTTTCGAACCTCCCCCACGAAGGCTTGGAAGCGTGCCTCGTCGACTGACGCGGTGAAGTGGCTCAGGCCCCAACTCGTGCCCACGACGAGGACCAGGCCGCCCAGCAACCACGCCAGTTGCCGCGGCCGCTGCCGCAGGGCGCTGCCAGCGCCGACCATGGCCAGCCCCGCCAGGGTGAGGACCAGCACCGCGCCCTGCTGAGGCAGGTCGACGGGCTGGGTGCGGCCGGTGAAGTCGACGACGCGGTTGGGCAGGAGCACCAAGGAACTTCGGGCGCCCGTCTCGCGGTTCACCGCGGCCCACGGCGCGAAGACGACTGCCAGCGCCGTCAGCGCCACCAGCACCACAACTGCCACGCGTTCGTTCACGGGCGCCATCATACGTTCCGCCGGCGCCGCCGCTACGGGGTCGGGTCGGTCGGCGAACGCTCAGCGCTTGACGAGCAACCCCAGCCGGACCAGCGACGCGAACGCGGCGGTCTCGTCCGCGCCCTCGGCGCCCGGCGCCAGCTCGAGCAACTGGTGGCGGTAGCCGGCCTTAAGGACCGCCGCACGGATGCGCTTGAGGTAGTTGCGCGCCTCCTCTCGGTAAGCCCGCACCTCTTCGGGCCCCACGGGCAGGCGCTCGCCCGTCTCGACGTCGTGGAGCTCCAACAGGCCTGCGGGGGGGTCGAGCTCCTGGGCGGAGACGACCTGCAAGAAGCCGACGTCGAAGCCCCGCGCCCTGAGCGCCACGAGGCTGGGCTCGATGGGGACGTCCTCGAGCAGGTCGGAGACGACGAGCACGAGGGCGCGCCCTTGTACGGTGGGCAGGCTGGTCGCGAAGCGCACCAGGCCCGTCAGGGGGCCGACGCCGGCGCCTGGGAGCGGAGGCGCGGAGTCGATGAAGCGCCACGTCTCGAGCATGCCCAGCCGCCCCCTGGCGCGTGGGGTGGAACTGCCGTCCAGCAAGTGGACCTGCGTGGGGGCGTCGCGTTGGGCGACGTAGGAGAGTAGGCGCACGAGCGTGCGGGCGTAGTCGAGCTTGCCGCCCTGGGCCATGCTCATGGTGGTGTCGAGCACCAGGTGCAGGCGGACGGCGCGCTCGGCCTGGTAGAGGCGGGTGTAGAGGCGCCCGGTGCGCGCGTAGACGCGCCAGTCCACGTACCGCAGCTCGTCACCGGGCTGGTAGGGCCGGAAGTCGTGGAACTCGACGCTCTGCCCCGGCTCCAGGGCGCTGCGCTCGCCACCGACTCGTGACAGTGCGCGCGACGCCAGGGCGTAACGGTCGAGCAGCGCCCGCGTTCTACCCGCCAGCACCCCTCAGCCGCCCTTGTCGACCTGCTCCAGCACTTCGCGCAGCAAGAAGTCGGCCGTGAGCCCCTCGACCTCGGCCTCGAAGCTGAGCAGCAGCCGGTGCCTCAGGGCCGGGCCGGCGGCGCGCCGCAGGTCCTCGAGTTCCACGTGCGGCCGGCCCGCCGCCAGCGCGTACCCCTTGGCCGCGAGCGTGACGGCCTGGGCCCCGCGGGGGCTGGCACCCAGCCGCACGAGCTTGTGAGCGTGGGTGGCCTCGACCAGGCGCACCACGTAGTCGAGGGCCGATTCGGCGATGGGCACGGCCCGGAGCATGGCCTGGAGCCCGAGCAGGCGCTCCTTGCTGATGACGGGCTCGAGCGCCGTCTCCTCGCCGCCGGTGGTGATGAGCAGGATGCGCTGCAAGGTGGCGGCGTCCGGCCGCTCGATCAGGATCTTGAACAAGAACCGGTCCAGTTGGGCCTCCGGGAGCGGGTAGGTGCCCTCCATCTCGAGCGGGTTCTGAGTGGCCAGGACCATGAACGGCTCGTCGAGCGCGTAGCGCTTGCCGGCGACGGTGACCGCGCGCTCCTGCATGGCCTCGAGCAGGGCCGATTGCGTCTTGGGGGTGGCGCGGTTGATCTCGTCGGCGAGGAGCACGTTGGTGAACACCGGCCCCGGCTGGAACTCGAAGCGGCTCTGCTGCCCCGCGTCTATGAACACGTTGGTGCCCGTGACGTCGGCGGGCATGAGGTCGGGGGTGAACTGGATGCGCGAGAACGCGAGCGCGCAGACGTCCGCGAACGTGTGCACGAGCTTGGTCTTGCCCAAACCCGGCACGCCCTCGATGAGCACGTGACCGCGAGCCAGGGCCGCTACCAGCAGGTCCTCGACCGTGCGCTCCTGGCCCACGATGACGGACGAGACCGTCCTGACGAGTTCATGGAAGTCGCGGGCGAAGTCCTCGCCCGTCAGGCGGGCGGTGCTGGTGCCGGCGGTGGTGCTGGGGGTGACGGCGTCTGACATGGTTACCTCGAATGCCGCAGGCCTCGGCGCTGGGCCGGAGGGCGCGGTGAGTAGGGGGAGTATAGCCGCGGCGCCAGCGATCTCGCGTCCTGCCTCGTCAATTGCCGCGCGGTCCTGGGCTTGCGGTTAGACTTGAGCGCGTATGAGACCGGCTTACGGGCGTGTGACCCTGCGGCCGCTGGAGGAGTTCTCCGACGCCGACTGGCGGCGGCTGCAGAGCCACTTCCGCGACCCGGAGATCGCCTACCTGAACGGCACGCCGCCAAACCGCATGCCGTTATGGCTCCTGAAGCGCCTGCTGAAGACCGACGCTAAGCGCAACGACCGCGCCACCTTCGGCATCTTCGACGAGCGCGACGAGTACATCGGCACCACGGAGCTCTACGACGTGCGGGGCGACCAGGGCACGCTGGGGATAATCATCGGCGAGCGCACGCATTGGGCCGGCGGCTACGGCCCCGAGGCCATGCACGCGCTTCTCGGCTACGCCTTCGAGGTCCTGGGCCTGCACACTGTGCGCCTCAACACGTTCGGCGACAACGTGCGTGCCCAACGCGCCTTCAAGAAGGTCGGCTTCCACGAGGTCGAACGGCGCGTCGACGCGACGGGGCGCGTAGACATCCGCATGAGCCTGCCGCGCTCGGACTGGCACCCGGGTTCCACGCCTCGCGTGCTGGGGCCCTCGAAGGCGGGCCTCGTCTGAGTGCCGGCCGCCGCGCAATGTCACCTGCCCTCGCCCCCTCAGTAGCTCTCGCTCCCTCACTCACTCTCGCCCTCGAAGTAGTTCTTGACCGCGCGTGCCGCCGCCGGCCCGACGCCCGCCACCGCGGCGAGGGTCTCCAGGTCCGCGCCGCGGAGTTCGTCGAGGCTCGAGAAGTGCGCCAGCAGCGCGTCGCGGCGCTTGGGCCCGATCCCGGGCACGTCTTCGAGCAACGACCGCGTTGCCGACTTGCCGCGGCGTTGCCGGTTGTAGCCGACGGCCGTGCGGTGCGCCTCGTCGCGAACGTGCATGAGTAGCCGCAGCGCGGGGTGGCTCAGGGGCACGAGGACTTCCTCCCCCGCTTCCGTGATGAGCGTCTCCTGCTTCTTGGCCAGGCCCACGAGCGGCACCTTCATGCCGGCCTCCCGGAGTGCGCGCTTGGCGGCGGTCATCTGCCCCTTGCCGCCGTCGATCAGGAGCAGGTCCGGGGGCGGCAGCTTGTCGGCAAGCGCGCCCGTGAAGCGCCTGTACACCACCTGATGCATGCTGTAGAAGTCGTCCGGCTTGTCCAGGTCGCGGATGCGTACCCGCCTGTAGTCGCTCTTCTTGGAGCGGCCGCCCTCGAACGCGACGATGCTCGCCACGGTGTGAGTGCCCATCAGGTTCGAGATGTCGTAGCCCTCGATGCGCCACGGCGGGTTCTCCAGCTCCAGTAGGCGCTGCAGCTCGCCCACGCCCGGCGCCTCGCCGCGCCTCTCGAGCAGTGCGATCTCGGCCTCCACGCCGGTAACGGCGTTGCGGTTCGCCAGTTCGACCAACTCGAGCTTCTCGCCGCGCTGCGGCACCCTCACCTCGACCTTCTTGCCCGCGCGCGCCGCGAAGAACTTGTGCCACACGCCCAGGTCGAGGTCCGAGGGCGGCAACAGCACGAGCGGCGGCAGTTGCGTGGCCAGGCCGTAATAGTCGCCCATGAAGCGTTCCAGGATCTCGCCGTCGGTGGCGTTCTCGGCGTTGGTCATGAGGCGCTTGTCGCGCCCCACCACGCGCCCGTTGCGCATCTGGAACATCTGCACCATGGCCAGGTCGCCCGCCTTGGCCACGCCCAGGAAGTCGAGATCGTCGGCGCCGGTCTGCACGATGCTGCTGTCGTAGCCGGTGATGCGTTGCAGGGCGTCGAGGCGGTCGCGGTAGGTGGCGGCCAGCTCGAAATCGCGACGCTCGGCGGCGTCTCTCATCTGCCCCTCGAGCCGTTCGACCACGTCGGCTACCCGGCCCTCCAGGAAGGCCTTCACGTCGACCACCACCTCCGCGTAGGCGACCGGGTCGGCCCAGCCCATGCACGGCGCGAAGCAGCGGCCCATGTGGTAGCGCAGGCACGGCCGCTTGCGCCTCTCCATGGGGACGCCGCTGTTCTTGCGCAGCTTGAAGACGCTGTAGACAAGGTCGAGGACCTGCCGCACGGCCCCGGCGCTCGGGTAGGGCCCGTAGTAGATGCCGCCGTCCTTCACCACCCGCCGCGTGAAGATCAGCGTCGGGAACTCCTCGTTGGTGAGCTTGAGGAACGGGTAGCTCTTGTCGTCCTTCAGCAGCACGTTGTAGTGCGGCTGGTACTCCTTGATCAGGTTCGCTTCGAGGATGAGCGCCTCGACCTCGCCTTGCGTGACGATGAAGTCGAGGTGGTGCGCGGAGTGCGTGAGCAGCCGGGCCTTCTGGCCTGCCTGGCGCCCGAAGTAACTGCCGACGCGGCTGCGCAGGTTCACGGCCTTGCCCACGTAGAGGACGGTTCCGTCCTCCGCGTGGAACAGGTAACAGCCGCTCGATGTCGGTAGTACCGGCAGGTCGCCGCGCTTCACTACTCGATTCTACGGTGCGTTGGGCGCGGGCCCGGTTGTCGGGCGCCCGCTCAAAGGTCGAGCATCATCGTCTCGGGGTTCTCGAGCAGGTCGATCACGCGGCTGGTGAACAAGGAGGCCTCGGCGCCGTCCACCAGGCGGTGGTCGAACGACAGGCTCAGGTAGAGCATCTGCCGCGCCACTATCGAGTCGTCCTCCAGCACCACGGGGCGCTTCTTGATCGAGTGAACTCCCAGGATGGCCGCCTCGGGAACGTTGATGATGGGGAACGAGAACAGCCCGCCAAGGCTGCCGATGTTCGTGATCGAGAAGGTGCCGCCCTTGAGTTCCTCGATGGTGAGCTTGCCGGCCTTCGCCACCTCGGCCAGGCGGTTGACCTCGGCTGCCAGCTCCATGATGGTGCGCTGGTCGACGTCGCGCAGCACGGGCACGACCAGGCCGGCGTCGGTGGCGACGGCCATGCCGAGGTTGTAGTAGCGCTTGCGCACGATCTCGCCGTTCACGTCGTCGAGGCTGGAGTTCAGTGCCGGGTATTCGGACAGCGCCGTGGCCACCGCCTTCATCACGAACGGCAGGTACGAGAGCTTCACGCCACGGGCGGCGGCGCGAGGCTTGAGCTTCTCGCGGAGTGCGACCAGGTCGGTGACGTCGGCCTCGTCCACGTGCAGGGTGCGCACCGCGTGCAGGTGCGAGGCCACCATCTGGTTGGCTATGACGCGCCGCAGACCGCGCAGCGGCACCCGCTCCTCGAGTTCCTCGTAGCCGGCGGGCGTGTGGTAAGCCACCGGCGCCGGCATGCCGGCCATGCCGGCCACGCCGGCGGCCGCGGGCGCGGCCCGGTGGTCGCGGACGTCCTCGACGCGCACGCGGCCGTGCGGGCCACTGCCCACGACCTGCTCGACGTCCACCCCGAGTTCGCGCGCCAACTTACGGGCCGCGGGCACCGCCAGCACGCGCCCGAACGCCCCGCGAGCGGCGGGCTTGACCGCCGGCGGCGCGGGGGCCGGCGCTACGGCCGCACTGCCGCCCGGGGCGCCGCGCCTCAACTGTGGGAGCGTCTCGTTCGCCCCGCCCACGCCGGGCTTGAAGAGGCTCAGGCGCTCACCCTCGTCCTCCTCGACGGCCCCCGCGGCAGGCTCCACTATGGAACGCTCCTCCGCCGCCTGGACGTTGAGTGCCCGCTTCGGACCGGCGGCGGCGCCGGCGGCCTCGGTGGGCGCCTCGGCGTCGGAGAAGAGGGCGATGGCGCTGTTGACCTGCACCACGTCCCCCTCGGCGGCCAGATGTTTGATGAGCACGCCGGCGTAAGGGCTCGGCAGTTCCACGGTGGCCTTGTCGGTGAGCACTTCCGCCACCGGTTGGTCGTGCGCGACGGTCTCGCCCTCGGCGACCAACCAGCGGATGATCTCGCCCTCTACGACCGACTCGGCCAGTTCTGGAAGCCGTAACTCTCTAGCCATGCTCTACTCCTCGTGGGCCGCGGCGCCAGCGGGGCGCCCAGGCGGCGGTCGTCAGTAATCGAGCACGCGCTGGACTGCCTTCATGATGCGCGCGGGGCTCGGCAGGTACTCGCGGTCCTGAGCGTAAGGGTAAGGGGTGTCGAAGCCCGTCACGCGCAGCGGCGGGGCAAGCAGCTGGTCGAGTAGCTGTTCGGCGATGGTGGCGGCAACCTCGCTCATGACGCTCACGCTGCGGGGCGCCTCGCTTACGAGCACCACGCGGCCGACGCGAGCGACGGCCTCGAGCACGGTCTCCTCGTCCCACGGCGATAGCGACCGGAGGTCGATCAGGTGAGGCGAGAAGCCCTGAAGCGCCAGCTCGTCCGCGGCGCGGGTCGTCTCGGCCATGGAGCCGCCGTAGCTCACGAGCACGACGTCGTCGCCGACGCGCCTGACGGCCGCCTTGCCGATCGGGATGAGGTGCTCGACGTCGTCATCCAGCTCCTCCTTCACGGCGCGGTAGAGGCGCTTGGGCTCGAGGAACACCACGGGGTCCTCGTCGCGGATGGCGCTCCTGAGGAGCCCGCGCGTGTCGGACGGCGTGGAGGGGAAGACGACCTTGAGGCCGGCCGTGTGAACCAGGTGCGCTTCCGGGCTCTGCGAGTGGTGGTGGCCGCCCCGGACGCCGCCACCGGCCGGCATGCGCACCACCATGGGGGCGGTGAACTGCCCGCCGGAGCGGTACCGCAGCTTCGCCACCTGCGATACCAACTGGTCGAAGCCCGGGAAGACGTAGTCGGCGAACTGGATCTCCGCCACGGGGCGCAGGCCGTGCACGGCCATGCCCAGCGCGGCGCCGATGATGGCCGCCTCGGAGAGCGGCGAGTCGATCACGCGGTCGGGACCGTACTTGTCGAAGAGCTTATCGGTGGCGAGGAAGACCCCACCCCGCTTGCCCACGTCCTCGCCCACGACGACGACGCGCTCGTCGCGCGCCATCTCCTCGTCGAGGGTGCGCGCGATGGCTTGAACCATTGTCATGGCGCTCATCAGAGAACCAACCTTCCGCCGTCAGCCGAGCAGGTCTGCGCGCTGCTCTACGAGGCGCGGTGGAACCTGGGCGAAAACGTCTTCGAACATGACCTCTGTCGGTACCGCGCCCGCGGCCTCGGCCTGCTCGATGGCAGCCGTCACCAGGGCTTCCAGTTCGGCCTTGGCCGACTCTTCGGCGTCCGCGTCCCACTCGCCGCGGCGCTCCAGGAAGCGGCGCATGCGGGCCAGCGGATCGCGCTTGCGCCAGGCCTCGACCTCCTCGCGCGGGCGGTACCTCGAGTCGTCGTCGGCCGAGGAGTGGCCACCGTAGCGGTAGACGAGCATCTCCACGAGCGCGGGGCCCACGCCGTCGCGGGCGCGCTGCACCACCTCGCGCATGACGTAGTAGCAGGCCAACACGTCCATGCCGTCGACGTAGTAGCCGGGCATGCCGTAGGCGTGCGCCTTCGTGTAGACGCTCTCGGAGCCGGTCTGCTTCTCGAAGCCCACGCTGATCGCGTAGCGGTTGTTCTGGCAGACGAACACGATGGGAGCGCCCTGGGCGCCGGCGAAGTTGACGCCGGCGTGCCAGTCGCCCTCGCTGGTGGCGCCGTCGCCGAAGGTGCAGATGGCCACCTGGCCCGTGCCGCGCAGCTTCATGCTGATGGCGGCCCCGGTTGCCGGCGGGACGTGCGAGCCGATGGGAGACGCCACCGAGAAGATGTTCAACTCCTTGGAGGCCGGGTGATAGGGCATCTGCCGTCCGCGGCTCGTATCGGCCAGGGTCCCCATGGCCTGGGCGATGAACTCGACCGGCGGCAGACCGATGGCCATCAGGAGGCTGACGTCGCGGTAGTAGGGGAACACCCAGTCGAAGCCGGGCTTGATTGCGTGCGCGACGCCGACCTGCGCCCCCTCGTGGCCGGCACTGGGAGCCACGAAGCTCACCCGGCCCTGGCGCTGGAGGCGACCAAGCCTCTCTCCAACCACGCGCCCCAGGAGCATGTGGCGGTAGATCTCGACCAGCTGCTCGGTGCCCAGGTCGAGCTCGAACGGGGCGATCCACTCGCCGGCCTGACTGATGACCGAGATCGGCTCATCCGTGAAAGGTTGGAAGAGCTGAGATTCGACGATCATGCGGGCCTCCCTTCGTTCGTGTCCTGCCCACCCGCAGGGGCGACCCATGACAGGCGAACGCCCCGGCTGGTTGGCGCCGAGGCGGGCATGGTCGGGTCTTCAGGCAGGCTGATTCCTTGTAGTCGGCCGATCATCTCCGGTACCTGCACAGCCCGCGGCACCGACGCCGCGGTCCACGAAGGCGCCTGGCGGTGTTCGTGCGCGCAGTCATTGGAGAAGTGTTGCTTGGCCATGTCCGGGTTCCGTTTCCGGTGTCGTCGTTAGGGCGGCAGGCGACCTTCCGCGGACCGCCGGGCCTGGTTGACCGGCAGGCACGCTCCGGCCGCTGCTTCGAGCGCTGAGGAAAGCTTACCACCCGACCCCCATCCGGGCCGTAGCAGACTTCCCACCGGGGTAACCCAGAGGTAGCCCACGAACGTGGGGTCGGAGAGCGCGTGCATCGCCGCCAGGCGCGGCTAGCTACCGGTCGCCCACGAACGTGGGCCCGAGCGGCCTTGGCGGTGGTATGAGAGGGCATGACGTGGGGGCGAACGTGGTGGCAGCGGTTAAACGGTGAGTTCCACGCCGGCCGCACCGCTGACCCCGGCTCTGGTGACGCCGCCGGAGTTCGTGGCCGCCAGGGCAACACGGGGTACCGGGGCTGATGTCAAACGTTGCACGCGCACTGTTGGGCCTGGCGGTGCTGGCCGGGCTGGTCCTCCTCGCCGCCCTGGTTTCGAGCGCCGCGTGGTTGTGGTTACTGCTCGCCGGGGTCATCTTTCTGCTCCTGTACGCGCGTAGCGGCGGTTACGCCGCGCTGCTGACGGGGGCGCTCCTGACCGGTGCCGCCGTGGGCATCCTGCTGGAGGTGGCCCTCAGGTGGCAGGGGGCGTTCCTCGTGAGCGTCGGTGCGGCCGCGCTGATGGTGGAGGGGATCGAACAGCGACGGGGTCACTGGGCCTTCGTGTTCGGGGTGGCCTTCGTGGGCATCGGCGCAGTGGTCACGCTCGCGGCGGCGGGAGCCCGGGGGTACCTGGCCGCGAGCCTGGCCGCAGCCGTGGCCGCGGCCGTCTTGGCTCTCCGGCTACGGCGTTAGCCCGATCGGGCCATGGGCTGCCCGAAAAGCCCGCACTTCCGGGTAAACTGGCCTTCGGTAAAGACGCGGAGGAATAATGGAGCAGACCATCAACCGAGGACTCGACGGCGTCTACATAGACACTAGCGCCGTCTGCTTCATCGACGGAGCAAAGGGCCAACTGGTCTACCGTGGGTATGACATCAACGAACTGGCGGACAAGGCCAGCTACGAGGAGGTCGTCTACCTGCTGTGGCACGGCTCGCTTCCGAACCGCGAGCAGTTGGAGACTTTCAAGGCCGACCTCGTGCCTCATTACGAGGTGCCGACGGCGATCTACGACATGTACCGCAACCTGCCACCGGGCCACTCGCCCATGCACGCTGTGCGCACCGCCGCTTCCATGCTCGGGTCGTACGACGAGGATCCCGACGACGTAGGCGACGCGAACGTGCGCCGCATCGGCTCCAAACTGCTCGCCCAGTTCCCGACCCTCACTGCGGCCTACGAGCGCGTCAGGCGGGGCCTCGACCCGGTTCCCCCCCGGTCCGACCTCGGCCTTGCCGCCAACTTCCTCTACACCCTGAGCGGCGAGGTCCCTTCGGAGGCCGCGGCGCGCGTCATGGACGTGGCCCTGGTGCTCCACGCCGAGCACGGCTCGAACGCCAGCACCTTCGTGGCTCGCGCCACGGCGTCCACCCTCACCGACGCCTACAGCGCGATCACGGCGGCAGTCGGCACGCTCAAGGGACCGCTGCATGGCGGCGCCAACACGGCCGTCATGAACGCGCTCGAGGGCATCGGCAGCGTCGAGGCCGTGGAGCGTTACGTCATGAGCATCCTCGCCAAGCCCGGCGGCCGCGTGATGGGCTTCGGGCACCGCGTCTACAAGGTGTTGGACCCCCGCGCCCAAGTGCTCAAGGAGGTCAGCCGCAAGCTGGCCGAGGAGTCGGGCGACTCTAAGTGGTTCGACATGAGCCTGGAGATGGAGCGCGTCATGGACCGCGAGATGACCCAGCGCGGCAAGCAGGTGAAGCCGAACGTCGACTTCTTCTCGGCGTCCGTCTACCGCATGCTCGGTTTCCCGAGCGACATGTACACGCCCATCTTCGCCGTCGCTCGCATCTCCGGGTGGATGGCGCACCTGTACGAGCAGTACGCGGACAACCGCATCATGCGCCCGCGCCTCGCCTACTCCGGGCCCATGGGGCTCAAGTTCAAGCCCGTCGACGAGCGCTGAGGCCCGCTAGCGCGCGCACCTCCAGCGACCGGACGAACTCCCCTAGCCACTGCGCGTACCGTGCGGGGTCGTGGTTCCACGCCTCCACGTGCTCCACGCCCGGCAACCGCAAGTAGGTGATGGGGGAACTGACGGCCGCCGCGAAGGCGTCGACCGCCCCGATGGGAACCGTCGAGTCGTCCTCGCCGGCTATCAGCAGCACGGGGACTCCGATGCCCGGGGCCGAGGTCCGCTGCTCCAACCCGGCGAAGTCGACGCCCGTCCTGATGCGCGCCACCAGCAGCGCGAGGCGCGCCAGGGCGCCCTGTAACGGCATGCCGGCCTTCCTCGCCCCCAGCTCGACCACCGCGGCCGGGCTCACGAGCGGCGAGTCGAGGACGACCGCGACCACCTCGGGCGCCGCCTCCGGCCAGCGCTCCAGCGCCTCGAGGGCAACGGCGCCTCCCATCGACAGCCCGTAGAGGATCACGCGCTCGTGGCCGCGCCTGGCGAGTTCGAGCGCGCCAACCAGCGCGTCCTGCCACTCGCTGCCACCGTAGTGGTAGAGGCCGTCCGGGCTCTCGTCGCTGCCGTCGTGGTTGCGGTACGCGAGCGCCAGGACCGGCAGGCCCAGCTCGTTCAGCGCCTTGGTGAAACGCAGCGTCTCTATCAGCTCGCCCCGTCTCCGGCCATGCAGCAGCAGCACGGCGGTGCGCTGCTCGGCCGGAACGTACCAGGCGCGCAGTTCGCCGACGGGGCCCTCGAGCGTCAGGTCCTCGAACTCCAGGCCGAGGTCTGCCTTGGGGTCTTGCCGGTAGTAGAAGTTGTCGATCCGCGCCGGCGCTCCCGAGGTCGGCGCGGCGCCATGCAGCGTGGTGAGCGTGCGGGTGACCGTTCCGTCCCCCTCGGCGGTCGTTTCTCCCAGCGCCCCGTACCCTCCGTCCCACATGAGGGCGTAGGTGCCCTCCACGCGTGGGTTGGCGTGTTGTGCGGGGGTGTCCCCGGGCTCGGGGATGGTCACGGCGTAGGCGCCGCCGCCAAGGTCGCGGACGGCGGCCAGCTCGAACTCGGGTTCGAGTCCGTATGGCTTGGGCACGATGACGCGCCCGGACAGCACCCAGCCCACCCCCGCGACGATGACGGCGGCGAGGACCAGCAACGCGACGACCGACCACAGCAGCATCCTGGGCGTCACCAAGAGACGGTGCCGTAGGTGTCTTCGCGGTCCGGGCTGGTCGAGAAGATGGCGACGGGCACGCCCGTGTGCTCCTCTATGAGTGCGAGGTAGTCGAGCACCTCGCGGGGCAGCGCGGCGCGGCTGCCCAACCCCCGCAGCTCGCCCCAGCCCGGCAAGTCCTCGTAGACGGGGCCCGCCGGTCCGTGGTCCACGGCAACGCGGACGGCGCCGATGCCCGAGAGGACGTCGAGCTTGGTGATCACGAGGGCGTCGAACCCGTTGATCTCGCAGGCGTAACGGAGTTGCGGCAGGTCGAGCCAGCCCACGCGGCGGGGGCGGCCGGTGGTGGTGCCGTACTCGTCCCACTGGTTGGCGCCGCTGCCTCGCAACCGCAGGGCCATGGCGTCGTCGGTCAGTTCGGTCGGGAACGGGCCGTGCCCGACCCTGCTCGTGAACGCTTTCACGACCCCGTACACGGCGTCGAGGGCCTTGTGGCTCACGCCGGCGCCCACGAGGATGCCCCCCACAGTGGGGTGGCTCGAGGTCACGTACGGGTAGGTGCCGTAGGCGAGGTCGAGCATCGTCCCCTGCCCGCCTTCGAACAGGACACGCCGGCCCTCCAGCAGCGCCTCGCGCACCAGCGCACCCGTGTCGGCGACGAGCGGCGCCAAGCGCCCCCGAACCTCCTCGAGTTCCGCGAGCGCCGCCTCGACGTTCACCCAACCCACGCGCGCCGTCGAGTTCGGCTTCGCCTCGATCAGGCGCGACAGGCGTTCGCCCAGCAGCCCGTCATCGAGTAGGTCGCCGGCACGAACGCCTATCCGCCGGGCCTTGTCGGAGTAGGCCGGACCGATGCCGCGGCCCGTGGTGCCGACGAAGCCGCCCCCCTCGTCGTTCTTCTTGTGGTGCGGCAGCACGAGGTGTGCTTCGGTGGAGATGAGCACCGTGCCCGGGTCGCGTCTGGCCTCGAGGCCCGCGAGTTCGTCCAGGAAGGTCCACGGGTCTACGACCATGCCGCCGCCCAGGACCGAGGTGGGCCGCTCGTGCAGCGTGCCGCAGGGCAGGTGGTGAAGCTTGAACACTTCGCCCCCGACGACCACCGTATGCCCGGCGTTGGCGCCGCCGGAGTAACGAACGACGTAGTCGGCCTCCGCTGCGAGCGCATCGACGACCTTACCCTTGCCCTCGTCGCCCCACTGGGCGCCGATCATCGCGATTCCAGGCATCGACCCTCCACTGCCGCCGCGTCATCACGTTGCCATAAGCGCGTCGACCGTGAGGCAGCGTACCAGGAGTACGTTCGGGCCGGGCTATGCCACCGCGTTGGGCCGCGGCGGTTACGGCTAGCGCGGGGCGGTGCCGTTACGGCTAGCGCGGCGCCCCGGCCAGGAGTACCCTGTGCGAATGCACGAGTCGAACAGGCCTCGCGTTCTCCTGAGCACGAGCACCAGCATCCGTTCCACGGGCCTCATGCGCGAGGACGCGCTGACCGGCCGTAACTACTCGCAGGCCGTGGTGGCCGCCGGGGGGCTGCCTTCGATGGTGGCCGTTCTCGACGAAAGGCTTGCGGGCGAGTACGCATCGATCAATGACGCCCTACTGCTGACCGGTGGCGTCGACGTCGACCCCGCCGCCTTCGGCGCTTACCCCGAGCCGGGCCTGGGCAGCGTGGACGAGCGGCGCGACGCCTTCGAGATTGCCCTTTACCGTGCCTTCCGCGCCCTACGCAAGCCCGTGCTCGGCGTGTGCCGCGGGCTCCAGGTGATCAACGTCGCGGAGGGTGGCACCCTTCACCAGCACATCCCGGCTCTGCCCCAGGCCTGGCAGCACGAGCAACGGGACCTGCGCGGGACGCCGCTTCACCCCGTGAAGCTGGAGCCCGGCAGCCGCCTGGCGAGCGCCTTCGGCACCACCAGCGTGCGCACGAACAGCTACCACCACCAGGCGATAGACACGGTCGGCGCGGGCCTGAGGGCGGTGGCGCACGCCGGTGACGGCCTGGCCGAGGCCGTAGAGGAGCGTAGCGGTTCTTGGGTGTTGGCGGTGCAGTGGCACCCCGAGATGTCCTACCGCGAGCATCCCGAACACCTCGCGCCGTTCAACTTGCTGTTGGACGCCGTGGCGGTCATGAACGCCCTGGCCTGAACCCGGGACAACCAAGGTTCCACCGCGCGAAGGTCAGGGCTGCCTGCCCTACCGCGCCGAGGAAGCGTGGCAGTCAGGTCCCCGCGCTCAACCCGGGCGGCCGCTACGTCCCCAGGCGCTGAGAGTGTGTTGCCGCCCGCCAGTCCACGCGCGAAACGAGGTCACGGACGATCGTCTCCAGTGCCCGCCGGTCCTCGATGTCGAAGTTCGCCGGCTGAGCGCTGTCCAGGTCGAGCACGCCCACTACTTCCCCGCCACTTACGATAGGAACCACGATCTCGGAACGCGAGCGGGCGTCGCACGCGATGTGACCAGGAAACTCCCGCACGTCCGGCACCACCTGCGTTCGGCGTTCGACGACCGCCGCCCCACACACCCCGCGCCCCACCTTGATGCGCACACAGGCGGGGCGCCCTTGGAACGGCCCGAGGACGAGCTCGCCGTCCTTCATGAGGTAGAAACCGGCCCAGTTGAGGTTCGGTACGTGATCAAAGATCGCGGCGGCGGCGTTCGCCAGGTTCGCCAACCAATCGGGTTCGCCGTCCGTGAGGGCGTGCACGTAGCCACGCAACGTGACGTAACGCTCGGTCTTGGTTGCGCCCGGGGCCGACGGGGCAACGTACCCGACCTCCGTGTCCGAGGTGGCGACGCTGTCGCGGTCGCAGTCGGGTGCGCTTTCGAGGCCGCCCGCTGCGCCGCTCATCGCGCCGCCGTCGTGGGGGCGCTCATCGCGCCGCCGTTGGCGTCGGGGTTGCGGCCGGCCGTTTCCAGGTCACGCGACATGCGCTAGAGGTTACAACTTCGGCCGCTCCAAGACGCGACCAGAGCTGACGACGGGGCGGCATATGCAGGTGCGGTGAGGCCGCCTCAGCTCGGCGCCTTGTTCCCGGCGAAGAAGACCATCCAATGGATCCCGTAGCGGTCCTGCAGGCTGGCGTACAGCTCGGCGAACCCCGTCTCGCCCAGTGGTTCGGTCACGCGCTCGGCGCCGTCGCTCAGGCGCTCGAATACCTGCCGCGCCTCCGCTGCGCTCTCCGCCCCGATCATCACGTGCGTGGCGTTGCCGAAGGTGACACCCCCACGTTGCTCGGGCACGTCGCTGGCCATGAGCAACCCGCCACCTGGTAGCTGGAGGGACGCGTGCATGCTGAGGCCGCCTTCGGCCTCGGACAAGCCGGCAGTTCCCCCCGGGAAGTCCGCGAACCGGACCACATCCACCTTGCCACCAAAGACCGTCTGATAGAACCTGATGGCCTCTTCGGCCTTACCTGCGAAGTTGAAATAAGGATCGAACCTTGCCATGAGAAATCCTCGCTTCCTTCTTGCTCGCGTCGCCCCCCGGGGAAGATCGACCGGTCGATGGTAAGGGGCCTCGGGCCGCCCGTCAGTGAGCCTGGTCGGATCGGTTGCCGCCCTGCCGTATACGAAGCCACGCCACCTGTTAGACTCTGCGCCATGAATCTCGCTATCCGGAGGTGGTGCCGTGGACGATGGCTATGACTATAGCTACGCGTATCAGCTCGCCCGACCCTCCGTAGACGGCGGCAGCGCCTAGGTTCAACGCCGGGGCGCCCTCACTTACACGCAGCAAGCCTCCGGTCGTTGGTGGCCCACGCCGCACCAAGCGGCCCGCCGGCCCAGCGGTCCGGTCCCACGCGGTGCACCGTCGACCGCACCCCACATAGCGCCCCAAGGCGCAGCCAGGAGTTGCCCCATGGTCATCGTCATGGCCAAGAACGCCCCCACCGAAGTCCTAGACCGTGTGTTGAGCGAGGTGAAGTCGCTCGGCTTCACCCCGCACGTAAGCGAGGGCGAGTCGCGCACCCTCATAGGCGCCATCGGCCCCGCTCCCACGGAGGAAGTGCGCGAACACCTGGCCGCGATGCCGGGAGTCGACACCGTCATGCGCATCACGCAGCCCTACAAGCTGGCGTCACGCGAGTTCCGACACGACGATTCGAAGGTCACGATCGGCAGGCCAGGGCAGGGTCAGGTCGAGACCGGCAACGGGAACTTCGTGGTGGCCGCCGGCCCGTGCGGCGTGGAGAGCGCCGAGCAGCTCCAGAACGCTGCGGCCATCGTCAAGAAACACGGCGGCACCGTGCTGCGCGGCGGCGCCTACAAACCGCGCACGAGCCCGTACTCCTTCCAGGGCCTTGGCGCGGAGGGTCTCAGGATCCTCGAGGAGGCCCGCGCGGCCACCGGCCTACCCATCGTCACCGAGGTCACTGCGCCCGAACTCGTCGAGTCGGTGGCCGCCAGCGCCGACATGCTCCAGATCGGCGCACGCAACACGCAGAACTTCGCCCTGCTCGCCGAGGTCGGCAAGTCGGGCAAGCCGGTGCTCTTCAAGCGCGGCATGAGCACGTCCATCAGCGAGTTCCTGCAAGCGGCCGAGTACGTCCTAAGCCAGGGCAACCCCAACGTCATCCTGTGCGAGCGCGGCATCCGCACCTTCGAGACGAGCACCCGCTTCACCCTCGACGTCAGCGCCGTGCCCGTCCTCAAGGAGCTGTCTCACCTGCCGGTGTGGGTGGATCCGAGCCACGCCGCCGGCCGCCGGGCCCTCGTGCCGTCGCTGGCCCTGGCCGGCGCCGCCGCCGGGGCGGACGGCCTCATCATCGAGGTGCATGCCAAGCCGGAAGAGGCGAAGTCCGACGCCGCCCAGCAGCTGAACGACGCGGAGTTCGGGCAGCTGATGGCGCGCCTGCGCGGGGTGGTCGCCGCGCTCGGCAAGGCCCTGTAGGCCGTGCGCCCGAGGGCGATGTTCCGCACCGTCGTCGTCGCCGGCGTGGGGCTCATCGGGGGTTCGGTGGCGCTGGGCACCCGGCAGCGGTTCCTGGCAGACAAGGTCATAGGCTACGACCGCGACCCGGGGGTGCTGGACGCCGCCCGCGGCCTGGGCGCCATCGACGAGGCGCAGCTGGCGGAGGGCCCCTGGCTCGAGGAGGTCGACCTGCTCGTCCTCGCGGCACCCGCGCGCTCCGTCGTCGCGCTCGGTGCTCAGCTCCGGGGCCACCTGAGGCCCGACGCCGTCGTCACGGACGTGGCCAGCGTGAAGGGCGCCGTCGTCGACGGCATGCGCGCGCCGCGCTTCGTGGGTGGCCACCCCATGGCCGGCAGCGAGCGCGGCGGGATCCTCAACGCCGACGCGGCACTGCTCGAGAACGCCGTGTGGGCGCTCACGCCCGAGGAGGGCGTAACGGACCCGGCGGCGCTGTCCCTCGTGAGGGCCTTCGTCGAGGGGCTCGGGGCCCGGCCCATCGAGGTGAGTCCCGCCCAGCACGACCGCCTGGTTGCCACCGTCAGCCACCTTCCCTACCTGGCCGCGGTGGCGCTGACCGCGCTGGTGGACGAGGGCGAGGAGCGCTCGCTGATGATGCTGTTGGC
Organism: Truepera sp.; assembly: GCA_032027045.1. Taxonomy (NCBI): domain Bacteria; kingdom Thermotogati; phylum Deinococcota; class Deinococci; order Trueperales; family Trueperaceae; genus Truepera; species Truepera sp. Next base: position 2,216,463 of record JAVSMU010000001.1, read on the forward strand.
CGCGGGCGGCTTCCGCGACCTCACCCGCGTCGCTAGCGGTGACCCGGTCATGAGCCGCGACATGGTGGCGGGCAACCGTGAGGCGGTGCGCGGCGCGTTGAGCGCTTATCGCCATCAGCTGGAGCACCTGGACGCGCTGCTCGACGACCCGGACTTCCTGCTGGCTGCCGGCGAGGCCGCCAAGCGGACGCGCGATGGCATCCCCATCGTGCGCCGTGGCCTGCTGCCCGCCCGGCACGAGGTGGTCCTCGCCGTACCCGACAGGCCCGGCGAGCTGGCCCGCATCACCAACGCGTTGGGCGACGCCAACGTCAACGTCAAGGACATCGAGGTGTTGAGCATCCGCGAGGCGGGCGGCGCCATCCGGCTGGCGTTCGAGACCGCCGACGAGCTGGTGCGCGGCGCCGCGTCCTTGCGCGCAGCGGGGTACGAGGTCCGCAGTCGGAACGGCGGCTAGCGGGCCCGGCTTCTCGCGCCAAGGGACGGCCCCTGAACAACGGCCAAGGTGCCGGTTTATCGTCGGGGCGGATGTCACGCACGGAACTCTCCACCCTTGCCGTCACGCGCGCGGCCACCTACCTGGACCGCCTGCGGCCGGGGTGGCGCGAGTCGGGCCTGCCCCCGGCCGAGCTGACGCGGCTGTTGGAGTTGTGGTACCTGCGGACGCGCTTCGCCTACCGCGTGCCCCTCGAGGAGGTGGTGGCCGCGCTCCTGGCCGCGGCGGACACGGAGCCTCCCGAGGGCCCCGGGCGCCAGGGGTAACGCGCCAGGGGTAGCGCCCGCGGCTCAAGCCACTCAAGCCAGCCGGAAGAGCGCGGCCATGCCCTGCCCGCCGCCCACGCACATGGAGACGATGCCGTACTCGGAGCCGCGGCGGTGCATCTCGGCGAAGAGGTCAGCCGCTATGCGCGCGCCGGTGGCGCCGAGCGGGTGGCCGATGGCGATGGCGCCGCCGTTCACGTTGAGCTTCTCGTCGGGGATGCCCAGTTCCTGTTGGCAGTAATAGGCCTGGCTGGCGAAGGCCTCGTTGATCTCGATCAGGTCCACGTCGGCGAGCGTCATGCCCGTCTTGGCGAGCAGCTTGCGGATGGCAGGCACGGGCCCGATCCCCATGATCTCCGGCGCCACGCCCACCACGGCGGCCTGCACGAGCCGCGCGAGTGGCTTCAGGCCAAGGGCGCCTGCCTCCTCGGCCCGCATGATGACGCTCATGGCGGCGCCGTCGTTGAGGGGGCTCGAGTTCCCGGCGGTCACGGTCGCGGCCTCGTCCTGGGCGAACACCGTCGGCAGGCTCGCGAGCTTCTCGAGGCTCGACCCGGCGCGCGGACCCTCGTCCTGCTCGACCACCACGTCGTGCCACGCGCCCGCCTCGTCCTTCACCCGAGTGGCGACGGGCACCACCTGGTCGTCGAAGCGGCCGGCGGCGCGTGCCGCCAGCGCCTTCTCGTGGCTCGCTAGCGCGAAGCGGTCCTGCTGCTCGCGCGTGATGCCGTAGCGCCGCGCCACCTCCTCGGCCGTCTGGCCCATCGTGTGGTAGGCGCCGGGCTTGCTGCGGACCAGGTCGCGGTTGAGCGACATGTGGTGCCCGCCCATGGGCACGCGGCTGGTGCAGTCGCTGCCGCCGGCCAGCACGACCTCGTTCATGCCGAGCGCCACGGAGTGAATGCCCTGGACTATCGTCTGCAGTCCAGAGGCGCAGAAGCGGTTGATGGTGGCGCCGGCGGTCTCGTCGGGCAGTCCGGCGATCTGGACTGCGATGCGCGCGAGGTTGTATCCCGCCTCGCCCTCCGGGTGGGCGTTGCCCACGAGGACGTCGTCGACGCGGGTCGGCGCCAGGCCCGGGGTCCGCTCGAGCGCCGCGTTTATCACTAGTGCGGCCAGGTCGTCCGGGCGAGTGTCCTTGAGCATCCCCTTGTGGGCGCGCCCTACGGGGGTGCGGATGGCGGTGGTAATGACGACGTCGTGCACTGCGTGTTCCTCCTACTGCGGGGGAGCGGGCGCCGGCGTGCCACGGTGACGAGGCGCGCTCAGTTCGTGTGCCAGGGCCGGACCACGATGGCGCCGTCCTTGAGGTACGCCACTTCGGGCCCGTCCCCTCCCGGCTCGCTGTCGCCCCCGGCCTGGGCCAGGGCGTTGCCAATCCTCAGTTGCGGGCTCAGGATGCGCTCGGCCCAGATGACGGCCTTCTCGTTGCCGCTGGCGCCCGCGTGTGCCAGGCCTCGGAGCGCGCCGATGACGATGATGTCGTCGTTGGCGAGGATCTCAGCGCCGGCGTTGACGTCGCCCAGCACCACGACGGAGCCCGTCGAGTCCACCTTGCCGCCGCTGCGCACGGTGCGAGACACTATGACGGTCTCGCCGCGCGCCTGCATGATGGCCGTGGGCGGCCTCACGTCGACCAGCGTGCCGCCGGCGGCGCCCACGCGCTCGGCGATGGCCGCCAGAAGCGCGTATGGGGTGCGCTCGCCGATCTCGACGAACACCTTGTCCACTAGCAACTCGGCGTGCGCATCGAGCGAGTCTGCCACGCTGGCGACGTCGTCACCGGCTTCCAGGCTCAGCAGGATTCCGCCGCGGGTTCCTCTGGCTTTCATGGTTTCTCCGGCACCTCCACGCCACGCAGCCTCCAGTACCCCGCGAGAAAGTCCCGTGCGATGGGGACGGAGACGCGTGAGCTGGAACCGCCGTACTCGATGAATACCACGACCGCGACCTCGGGAGCCTCGTAAGGTGAGAACCCCATGAACCACGCGTGCGTGTAGTCGCCCCCCCGCGACGTCTGCGCCGTGCCCGTCTTGCCCGCGACGCTCACCGGGAAGACACGCGGCCCCAGGGTGTTGCGCGAGGGGAAGTCGGTGAACATCATCCGCATGCCCTCTTTGAGGGTCGAGTAGTAGTCGCCGGGGATCTGCCTGGTGGTGGTCTCGACCGGGTGGTCTCCCACCTTGGCTATCAGGTGCGGTTCCGCGTCGAACCCGTTCATGGCGACGGTGGCGATGAGCTGGGCAAGCTGCAGGGGCGTCGTCAGCACGTCGCCCTGCCCGATGATCGTGTTGAGCGTGAACCCCGGCAACCAGCCGTGCTGGTACTGGGGTTGCGCCCGCACCCACGCCCGATCGGGCACGCGCCCCGCCTTCTCCTCCGGCAGGCCGATGTCGAGCCGCGCCCCGAACCCAAGTTCGTGAGCCCTGTCCACCACGTCGCTGATCAGTGGAGCCCAGCCCACCCCGAAGTCGGGCGTCACCGCCGCGGCGTGCCAGAAGTAGGTGTTGCAGCTGTCGGCTATGGCCTCCTTGACGTTGTAACCGCCCTTGCCGTAGGTGTCCCAGTTGCGCCACGTGCGGCCGCCGAAGGTGAAGCTCGCGGAACATTGGTACTCGGTGTTGGGGCCCACGTAGTGGTTCTCGAGCAGGGCCGAAGACGTGACGATCTTGAAGGTCGACGCCGGCGCGTACGCCTCCACGGCCCGGTTGGACAGTGGCATGTGAACGGCGTCCGAGAGGATGGCCGTCACGGCCTCCGGGTCGGACGGGCGCCGGGTGAAGACGTTCTGGTCGAAGGTGGGCGCGCTCGCCATCGCGAGGATCTCGCCGGTGCGAGGGTCGAGCGCGATGATGGCCCCGCGCAACACGTCCTCTGGCGGCAGCTTCACGCGCGCGCGGTCGGTGTTCACGTAGCCGAGCGCCCCCGCAAGCACGTCCTCGGCCAGGCGTTGGATCTTCGGGTCGAGCGTGAGCGTCACGTCCTGCCCCGGCTGGGCGGTGAAGACGACCTTGGAGGCCACCTCGGCTCCCCGGTTGTCGACCTCCACCTGACGCGTGCCCGGGGCGCCGAAGAGCACGGGCTCGAGGCCCGCCTCGAGCCCCATGACCCCGACCAGGTCGTTGTTCGAGTAGCCGGGATTGCGCCCCGGGTCGGCCTGCGAGGTATAGCCGATGGTCTGCGCGGCCAGGTTGGTGGGGTAGGTGCGCTCCAGGCGCTCTCTCAAGTAGAGGTTGGGGCTCGCGGCCACGCGCTCCTCGACGGCGCTGACGAGCTGATCGGGGATGTTCCAGGCGACCACGGTGCCGTTCTGAACCTCCTCCGCCTTGGTGCGGTCCGGCTGCCGCGGCTCGCTCCCGAGGCCCAGCAGCGCGCTCAGGTGCTCCCAGTCGGCTATCGGCCCACCGCGGTACAGCAGGTCGTAGGCCACGCGGTCGTCGGCCAGAACGGTGCCGTCGCGCGCCAGGATGCGCCCGCGCAGGGGCACGATATGGCGCTGCTGGATGGCGTTCTGCTCGGAGCGGGCCGTGAACTCGTCGACCATCACGAGCTGCAAGTACATGAGCCGGGCCGTGTACAGCGCCAGGATCGTGAACACCCCGGCCAGGAGCAGCTTCATGCGGCCCTGCATCAGAGGAGCTCCTTCTGCAACACGCGGCTGCGCTCCAACAGCGCCGAGCCCCACGGCAGCACGAGGAGGCCGGCGGCGACGGTGAGCACGCTCTCGACGAGCGCGACGCCCCCGACGGCGCCCCAGCGCCCGACGCTGCCGGAAAGCCAGAAGACGACTCCCGCCATCACCACCCACTTGCCCATGCTCGCCACGAACACGACGAGCATGCGCTCGAGCACGCCGGCGTTGGAGAGCTGCGCCCGCACCATGGAGCCCGCCAGTGCCGCCGCTGCGAGCGCGAACGCATGGGTTCCGAGCACGCCGCTACCGATGACGTCTTGCAACAGGCCCACGCCGTAAGCGACCAGCACGAGCTGCCAGGGCTGGATGCGCCACAGCAGCGTGAGCACGGCGAGGAGGAAGAAGTCGGGTGCCGGGATGGGCGCCAGCAGCGCCGCGAAGAAGCCCTGCGCCACGATGAGAATCAGGTAGAACAGCACGAGGCGCACGCGTCAAGTGTAACCAACGCGGGAGGGTGCCTCGGTCGGGCAACTGCGCTACTTGCCGAAGATCTCCGGCAGCTCCGCGAACTCGACCAGCACGTCGCGCGGCTTGCTCCCCTGGTGCGATCCGACCACCCCCAGCGCCTCGAGCGAGTCCATCAGCTTGCCCGCGCGTGCGTGGCCCACCGACAACCGCCGCTGGAGCCTGGACACGCTCGCCTGACCCTCGTTCACGACGAGTTCGGCCGCCGCGCGCAGCTTGTCGTCGTTCCAGTCGATGAGCCCCATGGCGGTCGACTCGTCGGGCGAGGGTGGGTCGAAGTCGGCGCCGTAGGCCTCCACGAAGTCGTCGTCGAAGTACTGCCGGCGGAGCAGGTCGGCCAGCCTCGCTATCTCGTTCTCGCTCACGAACGGGCCCTGCAGGCGCACGGCCTTCACCAGGCCGGGTTGGTAGAAGAGCATGTCGCCCATGCCTATCAGCCGCTCGGCGCCCATGGTGTCGAGGATGGTCCGCGAGTCGTGGCTGGAGGACACCGCGAACGCCATGCGCGCCGGCACGTTGACCTTGATCAGGCTCGTGAGGATGTCGACGGACGGGCGCTGCGTCGCCAGGATCAGGTGCATGCCGGTGGCGCGCGCCATCTGCGCCAGGCGCATGATGGCGGACTCGACCTCCTTGGGGCTGGTGATCATGAGGTCGGCCAGCTCGTCGATGATCACGGCGATGAAGGGAAGCGGCGGAAGGTCGAGGCTGCGGGCCTTCTCGTTGTACTGGTCCAGGTTCTTGGCGCCGACCTTCGACATCATCTTGTAGCGCCGCTCCATGTGCGCGACGGCTCCCAGGAGCACGCCGGCGGCGTCCGCGGGGTTGGTCACCACGGGGCGCAGCAGGTGCGGGATGCCGTCGTAGGGCGTCAGCTCGACCATCTTCGGGTCGATCATCAAGAAGCGCATCTCGGTGGGCAGGAAGCGGTAGAGGAGCGACGACACGAGCGTGTTCACGGCCACCGACTTGCCCGAGCCGGTCGAACCCGCGATCAGCAGGTGCGGCATGCGGGTCAGGTCGCCGACGAGCATCTCACCGTCGATCGAGCGGCCCAACACGATGGGCATGCGGGCCTTGGAGCGCCGGTAGCTGTTGCTGGCAACGGCCTCCCGGAAGCGCACGAGTTCGCGGTGCGCGTTCGGGACCTCGAGGCCTATCACGCTCTTGCCGGGGATCGGCGCCTCGATGCGCACGGAGCCGACGGCCATCGCCAGCGCCAGGTCGTCGGCCAGGTTCGCGAAGCGGCTGATCTTCTCTCCCGGTGCGGGCTCTACCTCGAAGCGCGTGACGCTCGGGCCGCGCACGGAAGACGTGACGCGTCCGCCCAGCTTGAAACTCGCGAGGGTCTCGTCGATCTGGCGCGCCCGCGCCCTGCTCTCGGCGGCGACGGCGCGCGGGTCCAGGCTGGGGGCCTCGGGCTCGTCGAGCAGCTCGAGCGGCGGGATCTGGATGGGGATGGCGCCCACCGCCTGCGGCTCGCGCGCACTGGGCTGGGGAGCTTCCTCGGAGCCGGTGGTCGGGAACTCGCCCTCATGGATGAGCGCGTGTTCGAGCCGCGGATCCCTGGCCATCACGGCGGAGGCGGCGTCTCCCCCCGGTTCTCGCGCGCTTGGCCCTTCCGCGAAACCCCAATCGGCGCCCTCGCCCAGGAAGTCGGCGGCTTGGGGGAAGGCGCCGGAGGCCTGCGCGGCGCCTCCAGCCTGCGCACCATCGCCAAGGTGTCCGGCGCCCTCAGAATGCTCGGCACCCCCAACGTGCAGGGCACCGCCAACGTGCCCGGCGGCGCTACGCTGCATGCCACCGCCCACCGACGCGGCGCCCCCGCCGCCCGCTACCCCCGCAGCCGAGCCACGCTGCTCGGCCTCCAGAGCCTCTTGGAGCTCCTCCGCCTCGCGGATCAGGGCAGCCTCGGCAGCCTCGGCGTCGGCCGCCGCGCGGCCGGCCACGGCCTGCAGCGCCTCGCGCACGTGATCCAGGTCGCCCAGGAGCTTGCGTCCCTTCGAGTCGAGCTCCGCGGCGAGGGTGGAGTGGAAATCGGCCAGGAGGGCGTGGTCCGGGAACGCTTCGAGCGCCTCCTGCAGTTCGGCCATGAGCGGTCGCCAGGCGTCGAAGCGCAGGCTCGCCCCCTCCGATCCTTCGGCCTCCGACTCGAGGGCGCGCAGCTGAGTGAGGCGCTTGTGATGCGCCTGCGACGCCCCGGCCAACTGGCGTGGGGTCATCCCCTTGAGGGCACGACGGTCGAGATCACGCTCGCGCCCCAGGCGTCGGTTGCGCTCGAGGAGGGCCGTCACCTCGAGCAGCAGGCTCTTGCGCAGGCGCTCGAGGGCGTCGGCCGCGCGGGCACGCTCCGGCACGGGGTCGCCAAGCAGCCGCTTGACGTCGTTGCCCCAAACGTCGAAGGTGGCCGCGCGGGCACCGAACGGATCGGCACCGGCAGGCGGCAGGGCCGACTCGGATTCGACCAGGATGGCCAGCTCGGCGGCGCGGTCCTTCGCGAAGCCCACCACCGCGCCCTGCCAGGCGGTGAGGTCGGCGCGAGCCTCGCGCAACACGGCGGGCGTGGCGCTACCCAGGCGGGCCCGGCAGCTCTTCACGTCGTCTTGCCAGTGCTCCAGCTCGCGGCTCCCCGGGTAGAGTTCGGCCAACGCCTCCAGGTCGCGGCCGAGGTCGGCGAGCGCGCGGCGGGCCTGCGCCACGTCGGCCTGGAACGCCGCCTTACGCTTGGCCGTCTCGCGGGTCCTGACGAGCCAGCGCCAGGTCCGCTTGAGGCCCGTGATGATCGCCCCCAGCACCATGCGCAGCAGCCGGGTCGGTGGCCAGCCTGCAAGGAGGTCCACCCCGACGCTTCCCACCACCACGGCGGGGACGGCGGCGAGCGCGCCCCACGCGCCTCCCAACCACGCCCGCAGGTTGCCGCCCCACGAACCCGCCGCGTCGGGCAGACCCGCCACGACCAAGCCCCACACCCCGGCTGCCGTGAGCAGGTAACCGGCCGTTGCGCGCGGCCACCAGCGCGGGTTTCGTCGCACCAGGAAGAGCGCGCCGAGCACGATGAAGGGCAGCGGCAGGGCGTAGGCGCCCACGCCGAGGCGGCCGGTCAGGCCCTCGCGTACGGTCCGGCCGAGTTCTCCCGAAGGCAGCTGCGGGACGAGCACGCCCGCAAGGAAGGCACCCGTGGTCAGGACGACGAGGCCCACCGCCTCTATGTCGAGGCGGTGGCCATCGCTGCGCTTCCGTTCCCGGCGGGCCCGCTTCTTCACTTCCCTTAGTCTACCGCCCGCGTCAACCGCGCCTGGAGGTCATTTCCACGCGGTACCCCGCTCCGAGAACCCGACCGCCCACGCTTGTAGGGCGCGAAACGGACGGCGGCACAAGTGACAATTGGTAAGGACGCCGTGATACCTCGTGGACCAAGATCGTAGCCATGAGGACGATGGTCCCGGCTTCCAGCGACCTACGGCAGCGCGTGCGCCTCAGCGCCCGCCCGGTCATGTGGGCCGCCATCTCCCTCTTCGTGTACTTCGCCTCCTACCCGCTCGGCCATCTGGGGGTTCCGCACGGGCTCCTGCTCGCCACACCGTTCCTGCTTGCAACGGCGGGCCTGGGGTGGAAGGCGGGAGTGGTCCTTGCTCCCTTCGCCGTCTTGCTCATGTGGGCGCGCACCGCGCTCGAGGGCAAGGCGCCCGACGCGACGGACCATCTCCTGCTGGCGATGGGGCTGGCCGTGGCCACCTTCGCGGGCAGTGGCCTCTACGACGTTTGGCGCCGCACCGAACAGCTCGCGCGTCACGCGGAGCGCCGGTCGAAACTGCTACAAGAGGCGGCGGTCGACCTGAACCATGAGACAGATCAGGCGGGCCTCTTCGCCGCGGCGCCGCGGCTCCTCTCCGACATCCTGCCGTTCGCCCATGCCTCGATCTTCGTGCCGTCGGGCACAGGCCTCCAGCTCGCCAGCACCTGGCGGTGGCACCCCGACCCGGGCCTCGAGGTGCCACTGGCGAGCGTCATGGGACGCGCGTTGCTCGCGCGGGAACCGCAGTACGTGGCCAACACGGCCCTCGACCAGGACTACGTCTCGGCGCCCGCGGCGGAAGCCACGCGTTCCGAGCTGGCGCTGCCGCTGATCGTCGGCAAGGACGTGCGGGGAGTATTGAACCTGGAGCACGTCGAGGTGGACGCATTCTCCCAGGCCGATCACGTTGCGCTCGCGGCGTTCGTAAGGATGATCGAGGAAGTTCTGGAGCGCATCGACGCCACGACGGCCCTGGCCGAGACGGTTGCCTTCCAGCAGTTCATGGCACGGCTCAACCAGCGCCTGTTGCTGGCGGTCGATTCCAACGACGTCGCCGAGGCCGCGCTCGACGAGGTGCTCGAGATGTTCGAGCTGGATATGGGCGTCCTGCTCGAGCTGCACGACGGAAAGTTGCGCCCGACCGCGGTCCGGGGCGATCCCCCGCCGGGGCTCGCCGCACGGGTACGCGATGGTTTCCCGTTCGAAGGCGTCTTGCGCCACGCGTGGGAAACCCGCGAGATCGTGCTCATCGACGACATCTCGGAACACCCCACCTGGACCACCAGCACCGAGGCCCGAGCGGTCGCTCTCGTGCCGATCGTCGACCCCGCGGGTCAGATGCAGGCCCTGCTGGTGATGACTCGTTACCGCGAACCGCTGCCACGGTGGGGAGATAACATGCGCGAGCTCCTCGCCACGGTCTCCGTGCCGTTGGGCGCCGCGTTCAGCCGGGCCACCCTGAACCGTCAGCTCGTCGCGACCCTCGACGCTATCAAGCAACTCAGGTCGGCCGATGGACCGGAGGCCCTCTACCTTCACGCCGCGAAGTCGGCCTTCGAACTCGTCCGGAACGCCGAGGCCGTCTCGATCCTGGTCCGCCACGGCGACGACTTCTATTACGAGGCGGCCGTCGGCTACGAGCTCGAGTTCCTGCAGACCGAGGCGGGGCCGTTCAGCTACAGCGAGATGCTCGGCTGGTACCGGCACCCCTCGGAGTACTTCGAGGCGGGGCGCGGCCGGATCTTGAGAGGCTCCGAGATCCTCGAGACCAGTTCGTCTGCGGCGCACAGCCCAGCGAACAAGGTCGAGACCCGGGTGAGCGCGATGCAGTGCCAACTGGCCGTACCCATCGTCGACCGCGACGTCGTGGTGGCACTCCTGAACGTCGACAACTTCTCGACCCCCGACGCGTTCAGTGACGACGCAGTGCGCATCGCCGAGGCCTTTGCTCAGCACGTGACGGCGGTGGTGCGGGAGGCGGAGCACATGCTCGACCTCGAGCGTTCGGCCGTCACGGACGAACTTACCGGACTAGGCAACCGTGCCGGGTTCGAGCGGGCCTTCAAACAGGAACTGGCCAGGGCCCGGCGCTACGAGCACCGCCTGAACCTGGTCCTGATCGACCTCGACAAGTTCAAGCAGATCAACGACCGCTTCGGCCACGCCGAGGGTGACAAGGTCCTCATCGCAGTCGCAAGTGTGTTGAGGAATGCCGTTCGGGCCACGGACCAGGTGTTCCGCTGGGGCGGCGACGAGTTCGCCCTGCTGCTGCCGGACGTGAAACCCGAGGAGGCCCAAGCAGCCGTCAAGCGTGTGGGGCAGCTCCTCGAGAAGGTGGAGACCAACGGTGTGCCGGTGAAGGCGAGCATAGGCGTCGCCAGCTATCCGGTGGACGGCCTCGACCGCGAGACGCTACTGGGCTCCGCCGACCACAAGATGTACACCGAGAAGCGAGCGGCCGACGGTACCTCCAGGCGCCGCCCCCGGGGCGGGTCCTACTCGTCGGCGCCGTCGGGCGCGACCGGCACGTCGACCTCGACCGGAGCGACTTCCTTGAAAGTGGGCCTGGACAACACGTAGTCCTCCATCACGACCTTTACGAGGGCCACCACGGGGACGGCAAGCAGTGCCCCGAGCAGTCCCATGAGCCCGATGCCGGCCATGATTGCGAGCATCACCGTTACGGGGTGGAGGTTCGTCTTGCGCGAGAGGATGAGCGGGCCGAACAGGTGGGCCTCCAGCTGGTTCGCCACCAGGAAAACGAGCGCGGCCAGTACGGCGGCCAAGGGGCTGACCGTGAAGCCCAGCAGGACGGCCGGCGTGACTCCCAAGATCGGGCCCAGGTAGGGCACGAGGTTGAAGACGGCCGCCAAGAAGGCGATGGCGGTGGCCAGCGGGATGCCGATGATGCTGAGCCCGGCCCAGATGATCACGCCCAGGATCAAGGTTATGAGAAGCTGGCCGCGCAGGTAGCCGCCGACCGCCAGGTCGGCCTTTGCGCCCAGGTCCGCGGCCAGGCTCCGGTAGCGCACGGGCACGAAGCGCCGGAAGTTGGCGATGAAGCGCGGGAAGTCGTACAGGAAGTAGGCGCCGGCGAGGAAGATCAGGAACACCTGGAAAGTGGTGGAGATGACGGCGGTGGCGCCCGTGAGCAGTAGTCCGGGGCCGCCCGCCACGAGGCTCTCGAGCAGCCTCTTGAGGCTCTCCCCAAGCTGTTGCAGGAACGAGGCGATCTGCTCTTTCACCTGGATGCTGATGGCGCCCGTCTCGTCGGGCATGCCAAGGCGGTCAGACAGGAAGCTGGGCAGCCGGTCGGAGAACGTCGCGATCCAGTTCTGCAGTTGGCCCGACCAGTGCGTGACCTGTTCGATCGCCGTGGGCACCAACTGCACGAACTTGCCCATCTCGACGACCACCTGGCTCACGATCACCGAGCCGAACGCCACCAGCAGCAACAGCAACGCGTACGTGATGCCGACGGCCAGCGCCCGCCTCATGCGCAGCTTCATGAGCCAGCCGACGACCGGGTTGAGGATGTAAGCGATCAGGAATCCGATCACGCCCACCTGCAGCGCGAACGCGTAGCCGCTTCGCAGGTGCCAGAGCACGAGGACGAGGATGATCGCGAACGCGACGTAACTCACGGCGCGCACCCACACGTTGCGCCATACGGTCTCGATGGCGGTGGCCTCGGCGCCCGGGTCGGGCTGCCGCGGCGCCGGCGTCACGTCGTTCGGTGTCTCCTCAGCCGTCATGCTCGCCCTTCATGGTCCCACGAACAACGATGCCGCCGCCATGCGAACCGCCTCAGGCTCCATGCCGGCGCCGAAGAAGGTGTCGCCGGTCGTCCAGACCTCGAAGCGAAGCCGCGCCTGGTCGGAGCGGCCCGCCACCGCGACGTCGGTGCCTGAGTTGCCGACGAAACCGATGACCTGCCCGCGGTAGACCATCGTGCCCGTGCGGATGCCGTCGCGTACGGCTGCCAGGTGACCATAGCGGAGAACGGTGCCACCTTCGAGGCGCAACCAGACCTGGCGCCCCCTGAGCCGGTCCAGTTGCTCGTCCGTGGCCCCCGAACGCGCGACGTCGGCCATCAGTACCTCCCAGGCCCGCGGGTCCATCTCGGTGTAGGCAACGTCGGCACGTACGATCTGACCGGCTTGCGAGGCCACCACGGGAGTGCCCATCACTATCGGTATCCCCGAATCGTCGCCGTAGAAATCGAACCCCTGGCTGACGCCCTGGCGATAAGGGCGCGCGGCGTTGGGCAGGTTGTCGTCCGACGCCGGGAGGCGCGCCCCCGGAACCGGGAACCAGAGGCCGACCGGCCCGTAGGCCGACTGGGCGTCACGGCCCGAGGTGGCCCCCGAGGCGGGCGTCACGCCACCACTACCGGCGGAGCCCTGCGACGCGCTCGTGGCGCCGTCCGCAGCGGTCTGGCGCGGCCCCGCACCGGCGGGGCGGCCGAGCAACACCACGGTGACGACCACCGAGTAAAGGAACAGGCCCACGAGGACGTACCAGCCTGGCTTCACGCCGGCAATCACGCTCCACGGGGACCCTCGGCTTCCGCCTCTCACCGGCCGAAGTCTAGCATGCCATCGTTACCGGCCAGGACGTCATTCCTGCGCTTTCGAGAGCAGCAGCACGAGGGGGTTGTGGCCGCCATGCGCCACCTGGAGTTCGCGCTCTATCCGCCACGCCGACTGGCCGCCCACCACGGCCCGCAGGAGCTTGATCTCGTGGCTCAACAGGCAGAAACGCGCGCCGGGCCGCGCCACGCTTGCGGCCGCCGTCAGGATCTGGGGGTACAGCCGGCGGTTCGCGGCGTGAGCGCCTACTGCGTCGCCCCAGGGCGCGTCGGCGGTGAGCGCGTCGAAGTAGTCACTGGTCGTGGCCCTCAAGCCCCTCATGAAGGCGGCATCGGTCACGTCGCCCAGCCGCCACTCGCACGCGGGTGCCCGCGCCGCGGCGGCGTTCGCCTCGGCGCACGCGACCGCTTCGGGGTCGACGTCGAAGCCCACCAGCCGCCTCGCGGGCGCCCGCAGGGCGCGTTCGATCAGCAGAGTCCCGGAGCCGGCCATCAGGTTGAGGTAGGCGTCATCGGCGCCGAGCCCCACCAGTTCGTTCATGGCCGCCGCCACGGCGGCGTTTAGCCCACCGGGGCGGTTGCACACGCGCCAGGCGCGCGTCGTGGCCGGCCTCGGGGTGAGCCTGACGAGCACTTCCCAACCGCCTTCAGGGTCGGGCCGGACCCGCACCAGGAGTTCACCGCCCTCCTGATCGTGCTCTAGCCCGGTGGCCTTGCAGAGTTCTCGGGCGAAGCGCGTGAAGGTGGGCGAGTCGGCGCCCGCCGCCGAGACCCGGAGGCCATCGAACCCGCCCCCCTCGAGCACGCCCTTCACCGCCGTGACGAGTTCGCGAAAGGCGGCGTCTCCGAGCAGGGCCTTGGGCCGCGGGACGTCGAAGGTGAGCGACAGGTACGTGGCCGAGATAGTGGCGGCCCGGGAGGCCCTGGCCAACGCCGCGCCGTCGGCGCCTGAAAGCCTGAACCCGCCGGGCACGAGCTGGAGCCCCCTCACGCCCAGCCGCTTGAGTTCGCCGCGCGTCACGGCCTCGACGCCGCCCGGCACCTCCAGGAAGTAGCGACGAGAGGCCACCCGCACATGCTAGCAGTGGCTCCGGGCTTCACCGTTGGCCCGGCAAGGCCGCGGCAAAGACCAGCCAGGCTAGAGGGTTCGCTATAGTTGGGTCGTGACAGTAGCCAAGGCTCCGGCGGACAGCCCACGGGGTCCAACGCGCCAGCAGCGTAGGAACTGGCTTACCGCCTACCTGTTCGTGCTGCCGGCCACACTGCTCATAGCGGTCTTCGGCCTCTTCCCGATCGGCTACTCCGTGTACATGAGCCTCTACACCTGGAGGGTGCGCAAGGGCGCCTTCATCGGCCTGCGCAACTACGAGTCCGTAATCGGCGACTGGTGGGGCGCGCTCGCGTTCTTCGGTGGCCTGGCCCTCATCCTCGTGGCGCACTGGCTTTGGACCGACGCCTTCAAGGGCGAGCGCGCCAGGGTCCCCGCCGCGCTGCGGGTCGTGGCCGCGCTGACGCTCCTGAGCGCCGGCGTCTCGATCGCGCTCGGCTGGGGCCTGATGGTGGACGCGGGCAACAAGGGCTACCTGAAGGGGCTCGTCAGGACCGTGTACTACGGCTTCGGCTCGGTGCCGGTCCAGATCGTGTTGGCGCTGGTGATCGCAACGCTCCTGTTCCAGAAGATCCGCGGACAGGAGTTCTTCCGCATGCTCTACTTCTTGCCGTACATAACTCCGGCCGTGGCCGGGGGAGCCATCTTCCGCAACCTCTTCAGCCCCCGCGAGGAGCGGTTGGCTAACGTGGTGCTCGGTTTTCTCGGCATCCCGCCGCAGCGGTGGCTGTTCGAGACGAAGCCCGTCACGCAGCTCCTCTTCGGTGGCCTGTTCCCCAACGCCAACTGGTCCGGCTTCTGGGCCGGCCCTTCGTTGGCGCTGGTGACCATCATCATCTACGGCATCTGGACCTTCACGGGTTACAACGCCGTCATCTTCCTGGCCGGCCTGGGTGGCATCTCGAAGGAGCTGTACGACGCCGCGGCCATCGATGGCGCCGGCCGCACCCAGCAGTTCCGCTTCATCACGGTGCCGCTCCTCGCGCCCGTCACCTTCTACCTGACGGTGCTCGGCTTCATCGGCACGTTCCAGGCGTTCACGCACATCTACGTCATGCGGGCGCCCGCCACGCGCGACGCGGTCGACACGGCCAGCATCGTGATCTTCGACACCTTCTACAAGCTGAACAACTTCAGCCTGGCGGCGGCGCAGTCCGTCATCCTGTTCGTGATCATCTTGTTCCTCACGCTCCTGCAGAGCCGCATGTTCGGGAGGAGGGCCCTAGGTGCCTGACGCTCCGACCCGTTCCCGGCGCACGAAGCCGCCCGTCGCCACCACCGAGGTCATAGGCGGCGTGGAGCGCGTGGTGCGCCCGCGCATGCGCGAGGCCTATCACTTCCAGCCCTCCCACCTCCCCGTCTACTTCCTGCTCCTCGTGGGGGCGATCGTCAGCGTCACGCCGTTCTTCTACATGGTCTCCACCTCGCTCATGACCCTGGGGGAGACGATCAACCGCGTCCTGCTGCCGGCCTCGCCGCAGTTCGTCAACTACGAGATCGCCTGGAACGAGTCGCACTTCGCGCTCTACTTCCGCAACAGCGTCATCATCACGGCCGTCGTCATCATCGGCGTGCTGTTCACGTGCACGCTGGCCGGCTACGCCTTCGCGCGCATCGAGTTCCCCGGCCGGGAGTTCCTCTTCAGCGTCCTGCTCGCCACCTTGATGATCCCCGGCACCGTGACGTTCATCCCGAACCTCCTGCTCATCCGCGGCCAGATCATCCCCTGGGGCTCCTGGATGAACAGCCTGCCGGCCCTGACGGTGCCCTTCATGGCCACGGCCTTCATAATCTTCCTTCTCAGGCAGTTCTTCGTCGGCATCCCCGGCGAGCTCTTCGACGCCGCCCGCATCGACGGCGCGGGGCACCTGCGCTTCCTCACCGCGGTCGTCATCCCCATGTCGAGGCCGGTCATGATGACGGCCACGCTGCTCACGTTCGTCACCAGCTGGAACGAGTTCCTCTGGCCACTGCTCGTGACCACCACCCCCAAGTGGCGCCCCCTCGGGGTGGGCCTTTACACCTTCATCTCGGAGGCGGGCCCCGAGACGCAGTTGCTGATGGCCGGGACGGTCATCACTGTCATTCCGGTGCTCGTGGTGTACTTCTTCACTCAGAAGCAGTTCACCGAGGGCATCGCCACCTCGGGGCTCAAGGGTTGAGCGTGCTGGAGTTCATGCCCTTCTCTCTAGGCGTCAGCGGGCGCGAGGCGCCCGTTCGTGCCGTGGCGGCCGCCGGCCACCACGTGAACCATCGTCCACCGCGTTCGTCTCGGGCGGCGCGGAGCCACCAAGGAAGATCGCTGAAAGGAGCGAGAAGATGAAGAGAAGCGTTACGACCCTTGGGGTGGTGCTGGCTCTGTTGCTGGCCGCCCCGGCCTTCGCGCAAGACTGGGAGAACGTCGACCCAAGCGGCCAGACGGTGACGTTCTGGCACCAGCACACGCGCGACCGTGAGACGGCGCTGGAGAAGATCGTCCAGGAGTTCAACGACACCAACGAGTGGGGCATCACCGTCGACGCCGAGTACCAGGGCGGTTACAACGACATCTACAAGAAGATGGTCTCGCTCCTGGGCACCGCCGACACGCCCAACCTCGTCGTGGCCTACCAGAACCAGGCGGCCACCTACGAGCTGGTCGACGGCCTGGTAGACATGAGCCCGCTGGTCAACTCGCCTAAGTGGGGCATATCGCCCGAGGATCAGGCCGACTTCTTCCCCGGCTTCTGGAACTCCGACATCTTCCCGACCTTCGACAACAAGCGACTCGGCCTCGCGCCCAACCGTTCGATGGAGATGATGTACTACAACGCCGACTGGCTCAAGGAACTGAAGGCCGCAGGCAAGATCGACTTCGACGGCCCCCCGGTCACGCCGGAACAGTTCACCGCCGCGGCCTGCGCCGCCTCTAACACGCCGTTCTCCGGCGCCACGGCGTCGGGCTCGCCCATCGGCTACGAGATGTCGGCCGACGCCAGCCGCTTCGCCTCGTTCACCTTCGCCCACGGCGGCAACGTGTACGACTCGACGACCAACCGCTACACCCTCGACTCTCCGGCTGCCATGGACGCCATGAACTGGCTCCAGGACATGTTCACCAAGGGCTGCGCCCAGTTGCAGACCGAGGCCTACGGCGATCAGACCGACTTCGGTAACGGCCGCCTGCTCTTCGCCGTCTCCTCGAGCTCCGGCCTGCCGTTCTACCGCGACGCCGTCGACGCCGCCGCCGCCTTCGACTGGAGCGTCGCCGCCATCCCGCACACCACGCCCGAGCCCGTCATGAACATCTACGGCGCGAGCGTCAGCATGCCCGCCGGCCACAGCCCCGAGCAGACCCTTGCCGCCTGGCTGTTCCTCAAGTACTACACGGGCACCAAGGCCCAGACCGAGTGGGCCATCGCCAGCGAGTACTTCCCGGTACGCAAGAGCGTGGCGGAAGGCCTCGCCGACTTCTTCGACGCGCACCCGGCTTACAAGACCGCGTTCGACCTCCTCCCCTACGGCATCTCCGAGCCGAACGTGCCGGGCTACGACCCCGTGCGCGACAACATCGCCTCCGAGATGGTCGCGATCGCCGACGGCGAGGACGTGGCGGAGACGCTACACGCCCTCAACCAACAGGCCAACCTCATCCTCGACGACCAGCTGTCGCAGCTGCCGTCGAACTGAGCAGAGCCATCGCTTCGCGCGGGCGGCGCCGAGGTGCGCCGCCCGCGCCTTTGTGGTCCGGCCCGGCGCCGCCGGTGCACCTCGAGCGGGCAGCGGAAGCGGCACCCGTGGCCGGGGCCACCGACCCTCGTCCCGAAGATGGCCGACGACTCCCCTTCGAGCTACCCGTGGCCGGTGGGCAGTGACGTAGCCTAGCCGGGTGACCGTCTCCGCGCTCTACTTGCACGTGCCGTTCTGCCCGAGCATCTGCCCGTACTGCGACTTCCACAAGATGCTCAGGAACGAGTCGCTGGTGGCGCGCTACCTGGACCGCCTAGGGGGCGAGGCCGCCGAACTCTCGGCGCGCTTTCCCGGGCCGCTCGAGACCCTGTACCTGGGGGGCGGCACCCCCTCGCACCTGACGGACGACGAGCTTGGGCAGGTGTTCACCGCCTTGCGCTCCGGCTGGGGTAGAGCCGCGGGGAGCGACGAGACCACTCTCGAGGCCGACCCCCTAACGTTCGACGAGGCCCGCCTCGACCGCTTCCACGGCCTCGGCGTCACGCGCCTTTCGATAGGCCTCCAATCGACCGACGACGCCACGCTGCGCTTCCTGGGCCGGGTTCACGACGGCGAGGAGGGGCGGAGGGCGGTGAGCCAGGCCCTGCAAGCGGGGTTCCGCGTGAACGTCGACGTGATCATGGCCGTACCCGGGCAGGACCTGGGCGCCGACCTGCGGCGCGTCATGGATTTAGGCGCCCGGCACGTGAGCGTCTACAGCCTGACCATCGAGCCGAACACGCCTTTCGCCCGCCGCGGCGTGACGGTGGACCCCGAGGCCGACGCCGACGCGTTCGAGTTGGCCGGCAGCGTGCTGGCGGAGTACGGGCTGGAGCGCTACGAGGTGAGCAACTTCGCGGTGCCCGGCGAGGAGTCGCGGCACAACCTCGGCTACTGGCGCGGGCGCTACTACCTCGGGCTCGGCCCTTCCGCCTCGGCGTACCTGCCCGGCGGCGCGTTCGGCGTGCGGACCAAGAACCCGCCCATCAAGACCTGGCTGCTGGGGGCACGCCCGGAGCTGGACACGCTCGGGCCCGACGACTACCTGCTCGAGCGCTTGATGACGGGCCTGCGCACGCGGGAGGGCCTCCCCCTGCTCGAGTTGGAGGACCGCCTGGGAGCGCGCCTCGAAGCGGTGGCGCCCGCCTGGTGGCGCGACGTGACGCGGCACGGACTCCTGAGGGTCGCCGAGGGGCGGCTGCGCGCCACGCCCACCGGTCTGGAACGCCTCGACGCCCTGCTGCGCGCTTTCGTGCGTGACAGGGCGTCACTCGATGCGTTGACCGGCTGAGGGGGACCGGCGTCGATCGACGCCCCTCACCCCGTCTGCCGGCCGAGCGGGAACGGCGTCGATCAGGCGTCGATCAGGCGCCCCTCGCCGCCCCGTGGGCCGTGGTGCGCGCCTGCTCCAGAATGCGCACGAGCACCGAACCCGAGGCGAGGTCGAGCGCGCCCGGGTCTTGTAGTTGGCCGAGTGCCAGGTCGTAGCGCTTGAAGCTCCCGGCGCTCTTGAGGAACTCCTCCAGCGCCTCGGCTATGCCCTCGCCCTCGTCGGGCGCCGAGGCCAGGTAGGTGGCGGTCAGGCCACGCTGCACGGAGCGGAGGTCCATCACCAGTCCCACGAGCGCCACCTGCTCCCACTCACCGGAGCTCGGCAGCGATTCGATGACGTCACGCAGCCAACCCAGCTGGAGGCGTTCGCCCACGTAGTAGAAGCGTTCCGCGGCGTGGGCCAGGGGCACGCCCGCCTGCCTGGCCACGTCGACTATGCCGACGCTGTCGGGCAGGTAGGCGAAGCTCGTGATCATCACGGCGTCGTCGCGCTCGAAGCCCTGCTCGGTGAGGTCGGCGGCGGCGGCCTCGAAGCGCACGCGCTCGTGCGCCGGCAGGTACTTCTCCAGCGAATCACGCAGCTCCTGGAGTGGGCCGCGGTACGCGCTCACCACCGCCTCGAAGTCGCCATGGCCGACGTCGTTGAAGAGCATCCACGCAACCACGCCCTCGACGGCGCCCACCAGCTCCTCGAGCGCCCCGTAGTAGGCCTCGGCTGGAACGTGGTCCGCGCGTAGGTCCAGATGGTCACGAACGCGCTTGGCATCGAGCAGCTCGAGCGCGATCAGGGTCGCGCGCACGACCTCGATGGGCGTGGCGCCGTTCTGGCGCATGGCCTTGTGGACGAAGGCGACGCCGAGCTGGTCGACGAGGGTGTTGGTGACCACGGTCGCCACGATCTCGCGGTGCAGCCGGTGGTTGGCTATGGCCTCGGGGAAGCGTTCCCGAAGCGCCATCGGGAAGTACTCGTGCAGGTAGTGCTGCAAGTGCGGCTCGGCCGGCAGGTCAGTCTCGAGAAGGCGCCTGTAGAGGCCCATCTTCACGTAGGCGAGCATGATGGCGAGCTCGGGGCGCGTGAGCCCGAGGCCGGCGCGGCGCCGTTCGTCGATCTGCCGCGAGGTCGGTAGGTTCTCCACGCGAGGGTTGAGGCCGGCGGCGTCGACCAGGTACTCGAGCAACGACGCGTACAGGTCGAGGTCGTCGCGGCTGGCGCGCTGCGCCACGCTCAACGCCAGGGCCTGGGCGTGGTTGTGGCGCAACACGAGGTCGGCGACCTCGGAGGTCATCTCCTTGAGGAGGTCATCCCGCTCCGGGAGCGAGACGGCGTCGCTCGCCACCAACGGCTGGAACAGGATCTTGATGTTGACTTCGTGGTCGGACGTGTCGACGCCCGCGCTGTTGTCGATGGCGTCGGTGTCGATCCTCCCGCCCGCCAGGGCGTACTCGATCCGGCCCAGCTGCGTGAAGCCGAGGTTGCCGCCCTCTCCGACGACGGTGGCCTGCAGTTCGGAGCCGTCGACACGCACGCCGTTGTTGGCGGAGTCGCCGACCTCGGCGTTGCGCTCGGTGGAGGCCTTGACGTAGGTGCCGATGCCGCCGTTCCACAAGAGGTCGACCTGCATGCGCAGCACCGCCCTTATGAGGGCCTGGCCGCTCAAGGCGTCGTCCTCGACCCCGAGCATGGCCTTCACCTCGGGCGAGAGCGGGATGGACTTGGCCGACCGTTCGAAGACGCCGCCCCCGCGGCTGATCTTCGAGGTGTCGTAATCGGCCCAGCTGGAACGCGGGAGGTCGAACAGCCGCCGGCGTTCGGCGAAGCTGGAGACGGGGTCCGGGTCGGGGTCCAGGAAGACGTGCATGTGGTTGAACGCCGCCTGCAACCGGATGCGGTCGGTGTAGATCATGCCGTTACCGAACACGTCGCCAGACATGTCGCCGATTCCCGCAACCGTGAAGGTATCGCGGAACACGTCCACGCCGAGCTCGGTGAAGTGCCGCTTGACGGCCTCCCAGGCACCGCGGGCGGTGATGCCCATGCCCTTGTGGTCGTAGCCGGCACTACCGCCCGACGCGAACGCGTCGCCCAGCCAGTAGCCGTACTCGGCCGCGGTCGCGTTGGCAAGGTCCGAGAAGGTAGCCGTTCCCTTGTCGGCGGCCACCACCAGGTAGGTGTCGGCATCGTCGTAGATGACCATGCCGGCCGGTGACACCACGTGCCCGTCGACGAGGTTGTCGGTCAGGTCGAGCAGGCCGCGGATGTAGGTCTGGTACTGCTCGCGCACGTGACCGCGCAGCGCCTCACGGTCGGCCGGCGCGTCCTCGAGAACGAAGCCGCCCTTCGAGCCCACGGGCACTATCACGGCGTTCTTGGTGGTCTGCGTCTTGAGGAGACCCAGCACCTCGGTGCGGAAGTCGTCGGGCCGGTCGGACCAGCGGATGCCGCCACGCGCCACCTTGCCGCCGCGGAGGTGGGTTCCCTCGACGCCGGGGGCCGACACGGCGATCTCGAACAGCGGCCTGGGCTCCGGCATGCTCGCCACCTTGGCCGAGTCGAGCTTGAAGCTGATGCGCCCCAGATCGAGGAAGTAGTTCGTGCGAACGGAGGCCGCCATGAGGTCGAGGAGCCCGCGCAGCACGCCGTCCTCCGCCAACGACGAGACCTCGGCCAGCGAGTCGATGACCTGCTGATGCGCCGCGCTCACGGCCCCGGTACGCTCCGCCGCGTGCGGGTCCAGGCCACCGGCGGGGTCGAAACGCGCCTCGAAGAAGCGCAAGAGCAGCGCGGCCACGCGCGGATGAGCCAGCAGCGCGTCGACGATGTAGGAACGGCTGGTCGTCGGGTTCACTTGCGCGTAGTACATCTGGTACGCGCGCAGGAGCGCCACCTGCCGGATCGTCAGGCCGGCGTGCAACACGAGGCGGTTGAGGCGGTCGTTGGCGACCTCGTTGCCGAAGAGCTGCTCGAGCGCCTCCACCATGCGGCCCTTGTCGGCCCCCACGTCGAGGCCGCCGCCAGTGGCGTTCCGCACGGTGTACACGTCCACCCCGCGCTGCTCGCCCTCGATGACCAGGGAGTAGGGGTTCTGTTCGATGACGTGCAGGCCCACGTTCTCGAGCACAGGGAGCACGTCCGACAGGGCCAGGTCGGTGCCTCGGTAGTAAACGCGTAGCAGCGCCTGCGGGCCGCCCTCGGTTGCCGCCCGCGCGGGGCTCATGTCGACCAGGAGCGGGCGCTCGGTGAGCAACTCGAGGTGCCCGATGTCGCTCCCCGCTTGCTCGGGCGACACGTTGGCGCGGAAGCGTTCGTCGAAGACCGGCAGGTAACGGCCGGCCAGCCTCGCACCGGCTTGCTCCCCCCACTCCTCCACCAGCCGCTCGCGCAGCGCGTCCTGCCACGAGCGCGACAGCAGCCTCACCTGGCGCTCGAGGGCGGGAACGTCGATGTCGGCCAGCCGCTTCTCCGTCGAGAAGAAGAAGTGGAAGCGGGCGTCTGCCTCATCCTCGCCGAACACCAGGCGCGAGTCCACATGCTTGGCTTCCAGCGCCGCCATCAGGTAGGCCTGCACGCTGCGGCGCACGTCGTCGGAGAAGCTTGCCTGGGGCAGGACGACCATGACGGCCACGCCGCGCCTGAGAGGGTCCTCGTGGACCGTGAGGCGGGCTACGGGGTCGGGTCCCGGACGCAGAAGCGTGCGCAGGTCCGTAGCGATCTGATCGACGTCCATCCAGAACAGCTCTTCCCGGGGCATGCGGTTGAAAGAAGCCACGATGGCCTTGTAGTCGTGGGAGCCGGGAATCGCCTGTTCGCGCTCCAAGACCTGCCTCAGTTTGCTGCGCAAGATGGGAACGTCTTCCACCGGTGTGTTGAGGCCCTTCGTCGTGAACAGGCCCACGAACCGCCGCTCACCCACCGTACTACCCTGTGCGTCTATCTTCTTAACGCCCACGTAATCCATGCGCCGCGCGCGGTGAACGGTGGCCTCGGCGTTGGCCTTCGTGACGAGGAAGAAGCGCCCGCCCGTGACGCGCTCCCTGAGCTCGGTGGGCAGCTCGTCCAATGCCACCGGCTCGCGGTAACCGCTGTCCGACACCTTGCGCAGCACGCCCAGGCCGCTTCCCGCCGACAGCACCAGCGCCGGCTTGCCCGTGGCCTCGGTCACGATGTCGTACTCCCGGTAACCGAGGAACACGAAGTTGTCGTCCTCCAGCCACAGCATGAAGTCGGCGTACTCCGTCAAGTCCGTTCCGCCGAGCGCCCGCGCCGCCGCCAGTCTGGGCCCTTCCAGGCCGCCTAAGTAATCGACCACGTCGCGGCTCTGCGCCAGCATGGCCCCGTAGTCGTCCGTCGCGAGGATGACGTCGCCCAACACGCGCCTGACGCCCTCGGCGGCCGCGGCCAACGAGGCCTCTTCACCGGCGCGGCTCAGGAAGACGACCTCGAACGCCTCCCTGGCCGACCCCGCCGCGCCCAACGCTTCGATGTTGCCGGCAAGGTCGCGCGTAACCAGCAGGGTGGGGTGGAGGTGTTCGACCACGGCGAAGCCCTGGCGGCGCAGCTCAGCCTCGACCGAATCGACGATGAAGGGCCGATCCTTGAGCGCCAACATGAGCACCCCGTAGGGCGAGTCCCAACCGTTGACGGCCTCGGTGGGTTCGAACGCCGCCACCTTGAGTTCGTCGTTGCCAAGCTCCTCGAGGAAGCGCAGGCCGCTGCCGGCCATGGCGGTCAACCACTCGGGCGAGCGCGCCGCCAGCAGCGCCTCGCCGGCCTTCTCGAAGAGCACCTCCGCGAAGCGCGCCAGCCTGGGGTCCTCGGCGCTCAGCGTCTCGAGGTATGCGTTCAGTGTCTGAGACATGCTTACTCTGCCTTCCGCGGGCGTCGCGGCCTGGCCGCGCCCGATGTCGTCACCTATCTCGGCCCAAGATACCGCTCACCAGCGCGCGGTTCCCGCCGCGTGCGCGCCTCGGGTGAACAACCCACAGGGCGCTCGCTATCGCGCCGCGTGCGCGACGGGGCGCCTTTCCGAACCAGGCTTATACTGCGCCAGTGATGCTCTTCCTGGCCGCCGCGCTCGTGGCGCTCGATCAACTGACCAAGGCTTGGGTGGTCGCCAACCTGCCACGTGACGGCACGGAGATAGCCCTCGCTCTAGGCTTCGGGATCACCCATACCCGAAACGGCGGCGCGGCGTTCGGCATCCTGCGCGACCTCGAGTTGAGGATCGCCGGCCTGACCATCGACGGCACCGTGCTGCTGGGCCTACTGTCGGCCGCCGTGTCGCTCGGCCTCATCGTCTACCTGTTGCGCAACGCCAGGCGCCTGTCCGCCATCCAGGCGACCGCCGCGGCGCTGGTGCTGGCCGGGGCGGCCGGCAACATGATCGACCGTCTACGGTTGGGTTACGTGGTCGACCTGATCCACTTCAAGGTAGGGAGCTTCGACTTCCCGGTCTTCAACGTCGCCGACGCCTGCGTCGTGATAGGCGCCGGCCTGCTCATCCTCGGCAGCCTGATGGGCAGCGACCACGCGGAGGGGGCACCCGTGAAGCGCTCACCGCTACCCCGCAATCACGTGCTGGACGATGTGCCTGACCTGCCACCGCTAGGCGGCAGGCCCCCTTCCGACGGCGCCTAGGCCGCCGCAGGTACCGGAAGGACCGGGCTAGCTCGGGCGTTCCTTCCGGCGGCCCCTACGCCGCCGGCTTCGGGCGGCCGCGCCGCTTCCAGACCTCGTCCGCGTTCGCCACGTCCTCGACCCCCGCGGCCGGGTACGGCTCCAGCTCGTCCGGATCGTGATCGGCGTGCCACGCCTGTGCGAAGAACGGCTCGAGCAGCGCCCGCCGGCCACCGTCCCACTCCCCCAGGCAGCGGTCGCACCAGTGCCCGCCACGCAAGACCGTGTCCACCCGCGCCTCGAACTCGTGGCCCGCGGCGCACCGCCACGGCAGGCGAGCGCGCCTGTCGCCGTCCCAGTCGGCGGCCCGGCACTCGCCACCGCGGAACTCGGCGGCTCCTTGCAGGTCTGCCAGGCTAAGCGCCGAAGCCTGCTCGTCGTAACCGTGCTCCAACCGGCTCCACGGCCCGTCCGGTAGGCCCTCCTCCTCGACCCCGCCGGCGGCGATGGCCTCGTACTCCTCGTAGCCGCCGAAGAAAGCCCTCACGCGGGCGTCGTTGCGGTGGAGGTACCAGTAGCGGGGGCTGTTGGGGTGGCGTTGCGCCAGGCGCTTGAAGCTCGCGTGCACGCCCCACTCGACCACACGCCGGAAGGGGGGCACCCGAAGCGCCAACCACCTGACGCCCTTGAGTAACGGCGACATGCTGGTTTCGAGCGCCGCGTCGTGGGCCGCGCCATCGTCGAGTTGGTAGTGGAGGTACGAGTCGGTCAGGTCCGAATCTTCGAAGTACTGCAGGTGGAAGTTGCGCAGCGCGAACCAGTTGGACTCCATGCAGCGCGTGAGGTCGAGGCCGAGCAGGCCGTACGCCGCCCGCAGGTAGGCGCGGGCCGTCGTCCTCATGCCCTGGCCGCCGCCTACGTTGTAGGCGCGCCGCCAGAAGCCGCCATCGTCGGCGACGTCCAGACAGTTGACCATCGCCAGCCCCGCGTTGCGGTCGGTGATGTTCTCCATGCGCGTGTCCAGGGGCATGTGAAAGGCGATCGGGTCGAACAGGTTCATGAGGTCGGCATGGTCGGTGGGCATGATGAACGTCATGCGCAAGGAGACCCAGTGTTCGAGGGCCGACTCCATCACGCGCCGCTCCCCGGCGATCTTGGAGAGCGCGTACGCGTCGTAGACGGACGGGTTCATGGGGTCGCCGACGCGGCCGACGTAGTTTCCCGGCGAGCCCCCGCGGCCAAAGGCGGGGCGATTGCCGGTCTGGGCCACCGTCCCCGTATGCACGTAGCGGATGCGCTCCGCGCCGCCCGGCTCGGCGAGGATCGCGTCCAATACGTTACCGACGGCGCCATCGTTGACGGCCCACGCTAGCGCAGGGCGGTAGTCGGCCTGCGGCGAGATGTAGGCCATGGCGTTCAGCACCCAGTCGGCGCCCTGGACGGCCCGCGCGGCGTCCTCCGGCCGGGTGGCGTCGCCCCAGACCACGCGGACGCCCTCACCCTCGCGGACTCCCTCGTTACTGTCCAGGGGCACGCCGGCCGCCTTCAGGTGCGCCATCAGCTTCTTGGCCCGGCGGTCTCCGGGCAGTAGCAGCAACGTGACGTCGTAGCGATCTGAGCGCTTCCTCAGCTCCTGGAACGCCTGGAACCCCATGGTGCCGCTGCCTCCCAGCAACGTCACGCGTTGTTTCCGCCGGCCCTCGGGGGGCCCCGCAACGCCGCTCACCTGCGCGCCACTACGAAGCGCTCGCGGCCGACGAGGTCGCGCTCTACTTCGACGTCTTGCCACGCCCCTAAGCGCGCCCGTAGCCGCTGGACGTTCCGCGGGTCCAGTTCAAGGGCCAACGACGAGCCGGCCGGCATGAGGTGCCATGCCTCCTCCACCAGCCGCTCCACCGTCTCCAGGCCGCTGGGACCCCCGAAGAGCGCCAGCGGCGGGTCAGCCATCACCTCGGGCCCTATCCAGCCGGCGTCCGCTGCCGGAAGGTATGGCGGGTTCGCCACGAGCACGGCGCAGGCCCTCGCGGCCGCCTTGGCCTCGGCCGCCCCCAGCAGGTCGGACCTCGCGAAGGTGACCGCCAGATCCAGCCGCGCGGCGTTCGCCGCCGCCACGTCGAGGGCGTCTTGCGAGACGTCGGTCCCAATCACCGTGGCGCCCGGAAACTCGTTCTTGATCGCCAGTGCCACGGCCCCGCTGCCCGTGCCCACGTCCAGCACCAGCGGGTCGGGCACGGCATCGGCACGCAGCCGCTCGAGGACGAGTTCCACCAGGCGCTCCGTCTCGGGCCGCGGTACCAGCACGCGTGAATCTACCGCCAGCTCGAGCCCGTAGAAGGGCGCGCGGCCGAGGACGTGTTGGAGGGGTTCCCGCGCTTCACGCCGTGCCACCAACGCCTCCAGCCGTCGGCGCTCGGCCGCGGTCAGTTCCCTGTCGCCGCTCAATAGCAGTTCGGTGCGTTCGAGGCTCACGGCCTCCTCCAGAAGCAGCAACGTCTCTGCCGCAGGGCTCGCGGTGCCGGCCGCCGCCAGCCGCTGGTGGGTGGCGACACGTGCCTCTTGGACGGTCACATCGACGCCGCCCTTCAGTCGGGCTTCACCACCACGCGCCTGTCGCTGCCCTCGCCGCTGGACTCGGTATGGACGCCGACCTCGTCGGCCAGGCTCATGTGCACCACCCGCCGCTCCGCCGCCGACATGGGCTCGAGCTCGACCGGCAGGCCGCTCTTGCGCACCCGCGCGGCCGCCTGGAGGGCCTCCTTGCGCAGCCGCTCGTCGCGGCGGCGCTTGTAGCCGCCCACGTCGACGTTGACCCGCACCCGACCGCTCTCGTCGCGGTTCACGACGGCGTTCGTCAGGTACTCGAGCGCGGCCAGGGTCCGGCCGTTCCGGCCGATGACCTTGCCGGGGTCGCCCCCGTAAACTTCCGCTCGGATCTCGTCTTCCGCCACCTGTTCGACTTCCACCGCGTAGCCGGGGTCGATGTTGAGCAGCAGGTTCACGAGGAACGATTCGGCGCGCTCGAGCGGGTCGCCCTGGACGATGGGCCCGACCTCGACCTGCTGCACGTACTCTTCCTCTTCCGTCAGCCTGACGACCTGGCTCTCGCCCTGGTCCTCGTCGCCAACGTCGATGCCTATGCCCTCTAGGTACTTGTCGAGATCCGAGTCACTCATCTTGAAGCCCTCACTTGGAGCGCTTGGCCGCCACCGCCACTGGGGGCCTCGGTGGCTGGCCACGGCTCAGCAACCAGTACTGGATGACCTGCACCAACATGGATACCACATAGTAGACGAGCACCCCGGCCGGGAAGCCGATGATGATGAACACGAAGACGACGTTGATGATGAGCGACTGGCGCAGCATCTGAGGGTTCCCGCGCGCCGAGAAGTACGAGGTTGCCACCATGACGCCCACGTACAGGATGGGGAGGATGTAATACGGGTCCGCCTGGCCGAGGTCGGGCAGCCACAAGAAGCCCTCGTTGAACTCGAAGTTGACGAACACGCGCCAGAGGATGATGAACAGCGGCATCTGCACGAGTATCGGCAGGCAGCCGCCCGCGGGGTTCACGCCGGCCTCGCGGTAGAGCCCCATGGTCTCTTGCGTGAGCTTCTCCCGGTCGTCCTTGTACTTGCGCTGCAGCTCCTGGAGCTTGGGCTGCAGGCGCTGCATGCCGAACATGGACTTCGTTTGCGTGCTGATCAGTGGCCAGATGAGGGCCCGGAAGAGGAGCGTGAGCACGATGATCGAGAGTCCCCAGCTGGGGACGTAGGAGTGCACGAACACGAGGATGTTGACGACGATCAGCGACAGGCGCCCGAGGATGTTCGGGTTGAAGAGCCCCGGCAGCTCCAGGTAATGCTCCTGGACGTAGCGCACCAGTTCGTTGTGCCCGGGGTAGAGGCCGGTATCGAAGGTGACGCTGGAGTTAGCAGCCGCACCCAGCTCCGCCTGCAGGGCAATGCGGTTGGGCCGCAAGAAGGTGCCCGAGATGCCCTGGCTTCCCACCGCGGGCCGCATGACGATGGCGAAGTCGCGGTTGTTGTTGTTCATCTGCAGCGACAGGTACGTTGGGTTCGGGAAGAGCTGTTCGCCAGGGTTGAGGGTGAACGAGTCCCCATGGCCGATCTTCACGACGGGCGACTCGGTGCGGCCGATGCCCGGCGCCGCCAGCTGCACCGTGCTGGCCTCGTCGGCCTCCTCGGCGCGGGTGACGGTGACCTCCACCCCGATGGTGTCGACGCCGCTCTTCAGCGTGAGGCGGCGCGAGACCTGCATGCCGCCGACTTCGGCCTCGAAGGTCCCGACGAGTTCGCCGTCCTCGCCGGGTTGCCAGTCCGACGAGATGACCTTCGGCGCTTCGTAGTTGCCGTCGACGAGCAGCGCTAGCCCGGGGATGACGGCGTCGAAGGGGATGAGGTTGGTCCGGCCGTCCACCGAGTAGTCGCCCAGCTTCTGGCCGCGCTGCTGTTTCCCGAAAGCCGCGACGAGCTGGCCCGCCTCGTCGAAGAAGTAGTCGACGCCCTTGCTCTTGATGAGGGTGAGGTTCTGCTCGCTCGGGTCGCAGAAGAACGACGGCGTGGCGCCGGCGCAGGTGGCATCTATCTTCTCGGAGGCCTTGAAGTCGGAGACCTGGAATGGGACTGGGTTGAATTCCACGCGCGCCTGCCCGAAAGCACTGAGGGCAAGCACCGCCAGAACTGCCATGGTTGGTCGCAGGCGGTTGCGTTTCAAGGGGCCTCCGTGTGAACGTCTTGCTGCTCCAGCGCCTTGCGGTCCGCCGCGCGGCGCGACTCGCCGCGCCGGCTGGGCGGAACGGGATCGTAGCCGCCCGGGTGGAACGGGTGACACCTGAGCACGCGCAGGAAGCCCATCCAAGTGCCACGCAGGACGCCGTGCACCTCGATCGCCTCGATGGCGTAGGAGCTGCAGGTGGGGTGGAAGCGGCACGAAGGGGCACCCTTGAGGGGTGAGAGGTAGCGCTGATAGGCCTTGAGCGGCCAGATGGCCGCGTCTTTCAGCGTCCGCCGAAACCCGCCACCATGCTTCGAAGGACTGCTTGTCACAGTAGTTTCGCGCGCTCGAAGGCGGTAGAAAGGGAACGCTTGAGCTCGGCGTAGGTGGCGCTGGCCGCTGATGGCCTGGCTATCACCAGGAGGTCGAAGGAGGGGAGCGACGACTCGTACACGGCGTCTCGCAACGGCTGCCGCGTGAGCTCGCGGACCGCCTCGCGCAGTCGCCTTCTGACGCGGTTACGCACCACAGCCTTGCCGACCTTCCGGCTAACCACGATGCCCACTCTGACCTCCCCTTGCCTTGTCGGACGCCACCGGACGGTGACGTGCTTGCCGTTTCCGGTGTTGCCCTTGCGCAGCCGCTGGAACGCACGGTCTCCGCTCAGGGAGCGTACTACGGCCGCCGAGTTCAGCGATCCGCTACCGACAGGCGCTTACGTCCCTTGGCGCGGCGGCGCTTGATGACGTTGCGCCCTCCGGGCGTAGCCATGCGCACGCGAAAGCCGTGCGTCTTGGCACGCTTGCGGCGGTTCGGCTGATACGTCCGCTTCATGATGACTCCTTCCAGTCTCTTACCGTCGGGTGGGAATGCCCGGACCAAGCTTCCAGCCCCACCACCACGCGTTCCTGGCGGTTCGCGGAGCGGCCGTGGCGAGCTACCGTCCAGACAGGACAGTCAAGCCGGAGAATAGTACCACACCGCCGCCAGGTCCGGATGGCCACCCCCGGGTACGGACCACTTCCGAGTTGCCATGGGCTAGGCCGCTTCCGGCGCTCCCGCCAGCGCGGCCTCTAGCGCGGACGCCAGGCCCAGCAGTTTCGCGTCGTGACCGGGCCCGGCGATCAACTGGACTCCAAGCGGAAGTCCCCCTTCGCCGGTGCCTGACGGAACGCTGATGGCCGGGAAGCCCGCCAGGTTGGCCAGGCACGTGGCCAGGTCGCCCAGGTACATCTCGAGCGGGTCGGCCAGCTTCTCGCCCAGCAGGTACGCCACGCCCGGTGCGGTGGGGGTGATGAGCGCGTCCACGCCGCTCAATGCGGTGGCCATCTCCTGCGCCAGCCTGTGCCTCACCCTCAGCGCCCGGCCGTAGTACGCGTCGTAGTAGCCGGCCGAGAGGGCGAACGAGCCGAGCAGCACGCGCCGCTTGACTTCGCTTCCGAACAGCTCGCCGCGCGTCTTGCGCATGACCGCCTCTTGCCCGTCGCGTTCCTCGCCTAAGCGGCGTCCGTAGAGCATCCCCGCGTAGCGCGCCAGGTTGCTCGACGCCTCCGCGGCGGCTATCACGTAGTAGCAAGCCACCGCCAGCCCAAGGCTGGGAAGGGTGACCTCGACGACGTCGGCGCCGCGAGCCGCCAACGCGGTCCGGGCGAGTTCGAGGCTGCCGAGAGCGTCCGCGCCGAACCCCTCGCCGCCCAGCCCGGTCACCACCGCGAAGCGTCTCCCGACCAGGTCCAGGGTTCCCACTTCGTCGAGCTGGAGACCAACGCTCGTGGCGTCCTTGGGGTCGGCGCCGGCGATCACGCCGAGGGCGAGGCCCACATCCTCGACGGAGGCGCCCAACAGCCCAACCTGGTCGAGGGAGCTGGCGTAGGCCAGCAGGCCGTAGCGCGACGCAGCGCCGTAAGTGGGCTTGAACCCCACGACGCCGCAGAAGGCGGCGGGCAAGCGGCCAGAGCCACCCGTGTCGGTGCCAAGCGCCAGTGGCACGACCCCTGCGCCGACGGCGGCCGCCGAACCGCTCGACGAGCCGCCGGCCACGCGCGAGGTGTCGTGCGGGTTGCGGGTCGGGCCCAGCGCCGAGCGTTCGCCCGTGGAGCCCATCCCGAACTCGTCGAGGTTGGTCTTGCCGATCACGATGGCCCCTGCCGCCTTGAGGCGCGCCACGACGGTGGCGTCGAACGGCGGAACGTACCCCTGCAAGATCTCCGAGGCCGCCGTGTTCGGCACTCCGGCGGTGGCGATGTTGTCCTTGACGGCGACGGGCACGCCGGCGAGCGGACCGGGCTGTTCCCCCCGCGCTAGGCGTTCATCGAGGGCGTCGGCTGCCGCGAGGGCGCCCGCCTGGTCGATGGTGATGAACGCGTTCAGGCTCGCCTGAGCGCTCTCGGCCCGGGCGAGGGCGGCCTCGACGGCCTCGCGCGCCGAGACCGACCCGTTCCTCACGCGGCGTGCGGTGGTGCTGACGCTAGCGGGCCCGTCCGTCATGCGGCGAAGCATAACAAGGGAGCGCGACGGGCCCCTACGCCGCGGGCCTCACCGTCGCGACATCCGACCATCATGTCGGTGGCAGTATCATGCAGCTACATGACCGAACCGGTCACGCCGCATATCGACGCCCGCACCGGTCGCTCACAGCGCCCGGCCCCTGCCGTCGCCGAACCGCATCCTCCGCATGGTTCCCCAGCAACCCGCATCAGGAGCGCCGGGATCAGCGAGGCGGGCCACGTCCGGAAGGTGAACCAGGACTGGTACTTCGCGGGCGCCGTGGGCCGCAGCGGACACCTCGGAGTGGTGGCCGACGGCATGGGCGGTCATACCGCGGGTGAGGTGGCGAGCCGCACGGCCATCGAGACGCTGGTGTCGGCATTGCGCCAGAGCCGCACCCAACCCCCCGTGGCACTCGCTCGCGCCGCGCAGGCCGCGAACGTGGAGGTCTACAACCTCGCGATCGAGCGTCCGGAGCTGACGGGCATGGGCACCACGTTGACCGCGGTGCTGATCGACGACCAGGTCGGGCTGGTGGGTCACGTGGGCGACTCGCGGGCGTACCTGGTGCGTGGCGGCCAGGCGCTGCGGCTCACCGTCGACCATAGCTGGGTCGCGGACCGCGTGCGCCAGGGTCTCTTGAGCGAGGAGGAGGCGCGGCGCCACAGGTGGCGCAACGTCATCACGAACGCCATCGGGGCCACCGCCACCTTTCGCCTCGATGTGCTCTATTTCGACGTCCTGCCGGGTGACATCGTGGTGTTGGTGAGCGACGGCGTGAGCATGCTGTTGGACGAAGACGCCATCGTGAAGAACGTGGTCGGGCGGACGGCCGAGGAGGCGGCGGCACGGTTGGTGAGCGCCGCGAACGAGCGCGGCAGCCCGGACAACGTCACTGCCGTGGTGCTCTGCGTCGACGACGTGGCGTTCAGGCCGAAGCGCTACGACCTGCCGGAGGCGCCGCTGGTGGCCTCCTCCGTGGACATCGGCGAGACGCTGTCGGGCATCCGGCGCGTCGAGGAGGGGTTCCCGGGGAACGGCCCCTTGCAGAAGCTGCGGCAGCACCCCCTCTTCCCTCACCGCTACTGGATCGTGGGATCCGCCTACTTGTTGGTGCTCCTGGTGCTGTTCGTCTTGTGGCGTGGTTGATAGGCTGCGGCATGAACCAAACCATTGCCACGGACAAGGCTCCCAAGGCCATAGGCCCCTACTCCCAGGCCGTCAAGGTCGGCGGGCTCGTTTACACGGCCGGCCAGATCGCCCTCAAGCCGGACGGCACCTGGCTAGGAGGCGACATCACCCAGCAGACTCATCAAGTCATGCAGAACCTGTCCGCCGTGCTGACCGCCGCCGGCAGCGGCATGGAGCACGTCGTCAAGAGCACTTGCTTCCTCGCCGACATGGCCGACTTCGCCGCGTTCAACGAGGTGTACGGCAGTTACCTGGGCGGCAACCTGCCGGCGCGCAGCACGGTGCAGGTCGCGCGCCTGCCCAAGGACGGCCTGGTCGAGGTCGAGGTAGTCGCGCGCGTTCCCTGACGGCTACGCGCGTTGGCTGAGTCCAAGTGCGCTGGCTACTCACCCAAGCGGGTCAACGGACTCCAAAGCGCGCTGCGTATGCGCTACGCGCGCTGCCAGAGGAGTTCCCGCTTGGTCTCCTCGATCACCTTCGTTATGGGGATGCCGCGCGGGCACGCCTCGGTGCAGTTGTAGGCGGTGCGGCAGCGCCACAGGCCGTTCACGCCGTTGAGCACCCTTAGCCGTTCCGCCGAGCCCTGATCGCGCGAGTCGAAGATGAAGCGGTGCGCGTTCACGATGGCGGCGGGGCCCAGGTAACGGCCGTTGGTCCAGAAGACAGGGCACGAACTCGTGCAGGCCGCACACAAGATGCACTTGGTGGTGTCGTCGAAGATGGCCCGGTCCTCTACGCTCTGCAAGCGCTCCGTGGGCGGGGGCGGATCGTCGTTGATGAAGTAGGGCAGGATGGCGCGGTAGGAGTCGAAGAACGGCTCCATGTCGACGATGAGGTCCTTGAGGACCGGCAGGCCGCCCAACGGCTGCACCGTGATCTCGGAGCCCAGGTCCTTCACCAGGACCTTGCAGGCGAGGCGGTTGACGCCGTTGATCCGCATGGCGTCTGAGCCGCAGATGCCGTGCGCGCAACTGCGCCGGAACGTCAGCGAGCCGTCCTGCTTCCACTTGATGTCGTTCAGCACGTCGAGCACGCGCTCGGTTGGGGAGACGTCGAGCTTGAACTCCTGCCAGTGCGGGCGGGGGTCCTTCTCGGGATCGTAGCGGCGGATCTTCATGGTTATCTGCATGAGCGGCCTCAGTAGACCCGCGGCTTCGGCTCGTAGCGGCCGAGAGCAACGGGCTTGTAGTCGATGCGTACACCGTCACCGTCTTTGTAGACGAGCGAGTGCTTGAGCCAGTTCGCGTCGTCGCGCTCGCGGAAGTCCTCCCGGGAATGCGCGCCGCGAGACTCGGTGCGGTTCAGGGCGGCGGTCACCAACTGCTGCGCGTTGTCGAGCAGGAAGCCCAACTCGAGGGCCTCCATGAGCTCCATGTTGTAGCGCTTGCCCTTGTCCTCCACGCCGATGAGCTTGTAGCGCTCGCGCAGCTTCTTGACCTCCTCGACCTGCTGGGCAAGCGTCTCGGCCGTGCGGAAGACCGAGGCGTTGTCCATCATGGTTGTCTGCAGCTCGGCGCGGACGTCGGACACCCGCACCTCGTGCGGGCCGTTCATGGCCGCGTCGAGCAGGGCGCGGGTGTGATCGAGGACGCCTGCGGGCAGGTCCGGGAACTCGCCGCGTTCCGCGTAGGCGCTGGCGTTGCGCCCGGCACGCCGGCCGAAGACCAGGAGGTCGCCCAGCGAGTTGGTGCCCAGGCGGTTGGCGCCGTGCAAGGAGGCGCAGGCCACCTCACCGGCCGCGTAGAGGCCGGGCACGACCGTGTTCTGGCCGTCGCTGATGACGTTCGTGTCGATGGTGACGGGGATGCCGCCCATCATGTAGTGCGCGGTCGGCTGCACGGGCACCATCTCCGTGATGGGGTCCACGCCCAGGTAGATGCGGGCGAACTCGGTGATGTCGGGGAGGCGCTCCTCGATGATCTTGGCGTCGATGTGGGTGAGGTCGAGGTGGAGGTAGTCCTTGTTGGGGCCACAACCCCGGCCCTCGCGGACCTCGAGGTACATGGCGCGGCTGACCATGTCCCTGGGCGCCAGGTCCTTGATGGTCGGGGCGTAGCGCTCCATGAAACGCTCGCCCTCGGAGTTGCGCAAGATGCCGCCCTCGCCGCGCGCCCCTTCGGTTAGGAGCACGCCGAGCCGGTAGAGGCCGGTCGGGTGGAACTGGAAGAACTCGGGGTCCTCCACCGGGATGCCGCGCCGCCACACGATGCTGGTGAGGTCACCGGTGAGGGCGTGCGCGTTGGAGGTGACCTTGAACATGCGACCGCTGCCCCCGGTGGCGAGGACCGTGGACTTCGCCTGGATGACGTGCAGGTCACCGGTGGCCAGTTCGTACGCGACCACCCCTCGACACTCGCCACCGTCCAAGATGATGTCCAGGACGTGGAACTCGTTGAAGAAGTGCACGTTGTCCTTGATCGACTGTTGGTAGAGCGTCTGCAGGATCATGTGGCCCGTGCGGTCGGCCGCGTAGCATGCGCGCTCGACGGGGGACTTGCCGTGCTCGCGGGTGTGCCCGCCGAACTTGCGCTGGGCGATGCGGCCCTCGGGCGTGCGGCTGAACGGCAGGCCCATGTGCTCGAGCTCGTAGACGGCGTCGATGACCTCGTGCGAGAACACTTCCGCGACGTCCTGGTCGGTCAGGTAATCGCCGCCCTTGACCGTGTCGTAGGCGTGCCATTCAGGGTGGTCCTCACTGACGTTGCCGAGCGCAGCGCCCACCCCACCCTGGGCCGCACCAGTGTGGGAGCGGGTCGGGTAGAGCTTCGTGACGACCGCGACGGAGACCTTGGGGTTGTGCGCCGCGTAGCGTGCGGCCATCATCCCGGCTCCGCCGGCCCCGACCACCAGTACGTCGAACTTGTGTGCCCTGATCATGAATGCAATCGACTCCTATTGGCCGCTGGCGAGATTACGAACGGCGTCGCCCATCTCCTGGTAGGAGAAGGCCCAGAGCGTCATGACGCCGAAGATGAAGATCACGGCCGTAACGACGAAGAGTGTCACTTTCATCCAGAACCGGGGGCCGGGCCGCCTGAAGTTGTCCTCGATGACCATCTTCAGGCCGTTCATCCCGTGGAGCATGGCGAAGCCGAGGAGGAACGAGTCGAAGACCTTGACGGACGGCCGCGCGAAGCGGCTGGCCACGTAGTCGTAGTCCACCGTCGCCACGTTGATGGCGATGTTGTTGATGAAAAGGTGGGCGAACACCAGGAACACGAGGAACAGCCCGGATATGCGCATGAACACCCACCACGCCAACTCGCCGTTGGACTTGTAGTGGTCGCGCGCGTCGCGCAGGTTCTTCGGGCGAGATGCCATCACGCGCCTCCGAAGATCTCAGGGATGATCTTGATGAGGACGGGGATCCCGATGATGGTGGTGAGCCCGAGCACGCCGTACCACATGGAACGCTGGTAGGTGATGGCCCAGGTGGTGAAGTCGAGGAGGATGATCCGGAGCCCGTTGAGGGCGTGGTACACGACCGCGGCGATCACCAGGACGAGCCCGATGCGAAACGGCCACTGGTGATAGAAGAGCAAGAACGCATTGAACGGCCCGTCAGGTCCGTACATCACGAGCGTGATATCGAACACGTGTAGCAGCAGGTAGAGGGCGATGGCTACGCCGGAAATCCGGTGCAGGAAGTACGCCCACTGCCCTTCTCGACCTCGATACATGCCTCAACCTCCAAGAGCCGCGTTGCAGCCCGGGAATCTGGGTCAGGACTAGATTCTATCACCGGCCTCACACGAACCACTCCCGGCCCCCGGCGCTTCTTTACAAGTGGCGTCGCAGGCGCGGCGAGACGCGAGAAGCGGCGCGCGAGCGGTATGGTCGAGCCATCGTGTTGTTAGCATTCGATCTAGACAAGACACTGGTAACCAACTCCTACGAGCTCCCCCCGGCAACGCTGGGCGCCGTCAGGGCCGCCCGTGAGCGCGGCCACATCGTGACCGTGCTTACGGGCCGCCCGCTGAGGTCGGCCAGGCCGTTCCTCGAACAGCTGGAGCTCACCGTCCCTCACGCCGTCAACCACGGCTCATTGGTGCGTGACCCCGCCGGGGCGGCGTTGCGGCACAGGCGCCTGCCCACCGTTCAGGTGGACGACCTCATCGAAGACCACCTGCACGACACCGAGGTCGAGTTCAGCTGCATCATCGACGACGTGCTCTACGTGCGCGACCCCGGCAGCGAGCGCTGGACCTGGGCGCACACGGAGAGCCGCGCCATCACGACCTTCAAGATGGGCATGGGCCTGGACGCCGACAAGGTCGTCTTCCACGGGAACGGTCAGAGCGCGGAGATCGACCGCGCCGTTGCCCAGCGCCACCCCGAACTGTTGCGCTACTTGTGGGGCGACGGCTTCCTCGAGATAGTGCCGCCCGAGGGCGACAAGGGCAGCGCCCTGGCCTTCATCGCCGGTGTGCTCGGCGTGGAGCGGCGCAACGTGGTGGCGTTCGGCGACGGTCTGAACGACGTGTCCATGCTCGAGTGGGCGGGTCACAGCGTGAGCGTGGGGCCGGAGGCCCACCCCGAGGCCTTGGCGGCGGCGGACGAGCACGTCGACGCTCCCGAGGTCGGCGGAGTCGCGGCTTGGCTGGAGCGGCACGCCGTCTGAGCCGGCTGTCCTAGGGTCGCAGCGCCTCGAGGTGCTGAACCCGGTGGAGCTCACCTCGGCACGGCGCCTGTCCTAGGGCCTCAAGGCCTCGAGGAACTCCTGGCGCGTGCGGGCGTCATCGCGGAACACGCCGCGCATGGCGTTCGTGCGCGTCGTCGACCCCTGTTTCTCCACGCCGCGCATCATCATGCAGAGGTGACTGGCCTCAGTGACGACCGCCAGGCCGCGGGGTTGAAGTACTTCCACCAGCGCGTCGGCCACTTGAGAGGTAAGCCGTTCCTGCAGTTGCAGGCGGCGGGCGAAGACGTCCACGACGCGCGCGAACTTCGACAAGCCCAGCACGTGCTTGTTCGGGATGTAGCCGATATGAGCCCGGCCGAAGAACGGCAGGATGTGGTGTTCGCACATCGAGTAGAACTCGATGCCCTTCACTACGACCATCTCCGAGCCTTCGGCGTCGAAGAGCGCGCCGTTGACCACATCGTGGACGCTCATGGCGTAACCCGACGTGAGGTAATGCAACGAGCGGGACACCCGCTCTGGGGTCTTCACGAGGCCCTCGCGCTCGATGTCCTCACCCAACCGCTCGATGATGTCGGAAACCAGGGTGGCCAAGGAGGCATCGCCAACCTCGTCGAACTCGAGATGTAGAGGGACTCTAGCGTGAGCGTCGGCCATGCCTGGAATAGTAACTGACTCCTCCTCGCGCGAACGGTCGGCGCTACACTCAGCGAGTGCGACTCGACCGCTACGACAGTTACCTGACCAACTTCCACGCCCACGTCGCCGAGGTCCGCACCGACGCGAATGGCACGTGGGTGCGCCTGGACCGCAGCGCCTTCTACCCCCACGCGGGCGGGCAACCGCACGACGTCGGCGAGTTGGAGGCCGCCGGTGCGCGCCTTCGCGTGATCGACGTGAGGGCGCCTGCGGACGACGAGGTCTGGCACCTCCTGGACCTGGACGGCGCCACCGCAAACGCCACGGGCCTGCGCCCCGGCACTCCCGTCGTCGGAGCCATCGACTGGCCCCGGCGCTGGCGTCACATGCAAAGGCACAGCGCGCAGCACCTGTTGTCGGCCGCGCTCATCAGGGTGAACGCGGCGTTCGGCACGCTGGCCGTGAGCATGCGGGGGCCGGACTGCACCATAGAGATAGCCGGCGAGTTCGGCGAGGCCCACCTCGCTGCAGTGGAGGCCGAGGCGAACCTGGTCGCGCGGCGCAACCTGCCCATCGACGCGTTCGAGGTCGACGAGAGCCGGCTGGGCGACTACGACCTCAGGCGCCCCTCGAAGGTGGGTGGCATCGTGCGCCTCGTGGCGATCGGCCAGTACGACATCGTCGCTTGTGGCGGAACGCACCTTCGCTCGACTGCGGAGGCCCTACCCATAAAGCTCCTCGGCTACGAGCGTGTGCGGGGTGGCAACACCCGCATCACTTTCAGGGCCGGCGTCGAGGCCCTGGACGATTACGGCGCCAAGCACGCTTGGGTCACGCACCTCGGCCGGCTCTTCAGCGTGCCCGCCGGCGAGCTTCGGGGGCGCGCCGAGCGCTTGTTGGCCGACCTGGCCGCTGCCAAGCGGGAGGCGGCGGACTGGCGGGAACGCGTCGCCACTGGCCTGGCCGAAGGGCTGGCGTCGACAGGAAGCAACCCGCTCGTTGCCGTGCTCGAGGGTGCCGATGCGGATCTGCTGACCGAGCTCATGGACGCCTGCCAGAAGCAGGCGGGCTGCGTGGCCCTGTTGGGAGCCGCCAACGGCGGGCACGCCCAACTGGCGTTCATCGCCGGGCCGGGCGCCGGCGTCGACGTGCGGCCGCTCCTCGCCGACGCCCTGACGGCGCTCGGCGGACGCGGGGGCGGCCGGGCCGACAGGGCGCAGGGCGCGGCGGAGGCCGACCCGGGACGAGTCCGCGAAGTGCTCGAGGCCGTCGCCAACGGGCTTCGTGGGGGCTGAACGCACGTCAGGTGACTTTTGTCTGGGAAATCCGCGACAGTGCCCGTTAGGCTGTTGTCGAGGTGGTCCTCGGACCACCTAGTTTGGAGGGTGTCATGCCCACTGCAGTCAAGCCCCGCCTGATAGACGTCAAGATCGACATTCCGTTAGAGACCCGCGAGCGCCTCGTGGAGGTCCTCAACCAGCAACTCGCCGACACCGCCGACCTCTACAGCCAGGTCAAGCAGGCCCACTGGAACGTCAAGGGGCCCGGCTTCCAGCAGGTCCACCTGCTGTTCGACGACCAGGCCGAGGTGTTCGAGGAGTACATCGACATGATCGCCGAGCGCGTGACGCTCTTGGGCGGCATGGCCATGGGCACGATCCGGATGGCCGCCAAGGCCTCGACGCTCAAGGAGTTCGAGCCCAAGACGAACGACGTCCTCGCATATGTCGAGGCCGTGCGTGACCGCGTGGCCGCTTACGCCAAGAGCAACCGCAAGGCCCTGAACGAGGCCAACAAGCTCGGCGAACCCACCACGGAGGACCTCCTCACCGAGATCTCCCGCGGGATCGACAAGCAGCTCTACTTCTTGGAATCCCATCTGCACTGAACGTCGACTTCGTTGACTTCCAGGTGGCGTCCGGGCGGCGCCGTGAGCCGGTTCAGGCTTCGGCGCCGCCCGAGCTGCCGAAGTCGTCGTCACGCATGGCCGCCTCTTCGATGACCTTCTCGGCCACGAACAGCGGCGCCTTCGTGCGCACGGCCAACGCCATGGCGTCGGATGGCCGCGCGTCTACCTCGAAACTCACGCCCGACCGCTTCAGGATGAGCATGGCGTAGAAGACGCCGTCCTGCAGGTCGGTGATCTCGACGCGGTCGATGGTCGCGTCCAGCAGTTCGAGTATCGAGGCCATCAAGTCGTGTGTGAGCGGCCGCTCGGGCCGCTCCGTGCCCCGCCCGGAAGCGATGCTGATGGCCTGCATGGAATCGATGCGGATGGGCAGCAGCTCCCCGGTTGGCGCCCGCAACAGCGCCAGGAACTGGTTCTCGTCGCCGGAAACGGCAATTCCTTCGAGCTCTACCTGCACCACGCCTCAATCATAGCCCGCATGGCCCTGCTAGACTTTCCCGCATGTTCGAGCCGGTCATCGGCCTTGAGGTCCACTTCGCGCTGCGCACGGCCAGCAAGCTCTTCTGCGGCTGCTCGGCTCAAGGCTTCGGTGCGGGCCCAAACGAGCACGTCTGCCCCGTTTGCCTCGGGCTACCCGGGACTCTTCCCGCCCTGAACGAGGAGGCGGTCGAGCTTGCATTGCGCTTCGCCCTCGCGCTGGGCTGCGAGGTTCCGCCCCAGACCTACTTCCACCGCAAGCACTACTTCTACCCCGACGCACCCAAGAACTACCAGACGAGCCAGGGGGACGTTCCGGTTGGCCAACACGGCCACATCGACCTTCCAAGCGGCAAGCGCGTGGGCATCACCCGCTGCCACCTGGAGGAGGACGCCGGCCGGCTCGTACACCCGCCGTACGCGGATCACTCCCTCGTAGACCTGAACCGGGCCGGCGCCCCGCTCATCGAGATGGTGACGGAACCCGACCTCCGCTCGGCCGACGAGGCACGCGAGTTCCTCACGGAGGTCAGGGCGATAGCTCAGGCCCTCGGCGTGTCGGACGCGGCGCCCGAGGAGGGCAAGATGCGTGCCGACGTGAACGTCTCGGTGAGGCTGGCCGGGGAGCCATTCGGTACCAAAGTCGAGGTCAAGAACCTCAACTCCTTCAAGAGCGTGGCGGCGGCCCTGGCCTTCGAGACCAAGCGACAGTCGGGGCTCCTCGAGGCCGACCGACCTGTCACCCAGGAGACCCGCGGCTGGAACGAGGGCGGCCAGCGGACCTACTCGCTGCGCTCGAAGGAGACCGCGGCCGACTACCGCTACTTGCGCGACCCCGACATCCCGGCGGTGGCCTTGGGCGCCGACCGCAAACGCCGCATGATCGCAGCGCTACCTGAACTCCCGCGCCAACTTGTGGCCCGCTACCTTGCGGCGGGCGTCCGCGAGGCCGAGGCCAAACAGATCGGCTACGACCACGAGCTGGCGGCGTTCTTCGACGCCGCGGCCCAGGCCTACGGCGGCGCGCCGCAGACCGTGGCCAACTGGGTGACGGGTGAGGTCGCCGGCCGCGCGAACGACCGCGGCCAGAGCGTGGCCGCAACGCGGCTGACGCCGGCCGCGCTGGTGGCGCTCCTCGACCTGGTAGACGCCGGCACCCTTTCGATCACCGCCGCCAAGGAACTCGTGCCGGATCTCCTGGACGGCGCCCAACCGGCAGAGCTCGTTGCCAGCCGCGGCCTGGGTCAGGTGAGCGACTCTGGCGCACTCCAGGCCATCGTTGACGAGGTACTAGCCGCCAACCCCGATCTGGTCGAGCGCGTGACGGCCAACCCCAAGGCCATCAACGCCCTGCTTGGCAAGGTCATGGCCGCGAGTAAGGGCAAGGCCAACCCCGACCTGGCGCGGAGGTTGTTGGGGGAGCGGTTGGGGTAGGGTTCGTGCCTTGGTGTAGAGAGGCCTGCATGTCACCTTAGGGTGTCGGGGCGCACAGACACACGCCATCCTTTCCATCCGCACCCGGGGGGCCCGCGGGGCCCGTGTCACCCGTGTCACCCGTGTCACCCGTGTCACCCTTGTCACCCGTGTCACCCTTGTCACCCTTGTCACCCTTGTCACCCGGGTCGCCCTTGTCACCTTTTTCGCCCGGAGCACCATCCTGTCCCGGGAGGCCCTGTGGCCCCTGTATGCCCTGAGGTCCCTGAGGCCCAATGGGCCCCACCGGACCTACCGGACCCTGCGGCCCCCGCTCACCCTGGGGCCCTTGCTCACCCTGCGGCCCCATGGGCCCCACCGGCCCAACGGGCCCGGTCAACCCCGTGAACCCAGCGGGCCCCCGCTCACCCTGCGGACCCTCTGGTCCGGCCGGGCCGGCAAGGCCTTGAGGGCCGGCACAGTCGCGGGCGTCGGCCACGCCGTCTAGGTTGATGTCTTCTTCGATGTCGAAGATGCCGTTGCCGTTCAGGTCCCAGCACGCCAAGCCGGGCTCGCCCGCCTCACCCTGCGTACCGGCAGGGCCCGCGGGGCCCAGTTGGCCGCGCTCGCCCTGCGGTCCGGCTGGGCCGGACGGCCCGATGGGTCCGGCGGGACCCGCAGCGCCCGCAGGGCCGGCGGGCCCAACAGGACCCGTAGCGCCGACCTCGCCGGTCGGACCCTGCGGGCCGGGCTCGCCGCGCTCGCCCTGGGGTCCGGCAGGTCCGACCGGGCCGGCCGGACCTTGCGGGCCGGTCAGCTTGCCGGCGGCTACGTCTGCGCGCATCGAGGCGATCTCCGCGCTCATCTCACCCAGGCGCGCCTGGACCGACTCGCTACCGCACGCGACCTTGGCGTCCACCAGGCTCACGGCCTGGCCGATGAGCAGAGCGACCTGGTAACCGTTCAAGAAGTCTTCGCCGTGCAACTCGCCGTCTGGGAAGGCCTGAGACACGCCCAGGGCGGCAACGCGCTGAGCGGCGCCGGCGGCCCAGTGGTCGGGGCTCACGTCAGAGAAGTGGAAGTTCGGGTCCGGCGCGCCCGCCATGGCGTCGGTGCAGCCCGTCG
This sequence comes from Truepera sp., assembly GCA_032027045.1. Taxonomy (NCBI): domain Bacteria; kingdom Thermotogati; phylum Deinococcota; class Deinococci; order Trueperales; family Trueperaceae; genus Truepera; species Truepera sp. The sequence goes on from JAVSMU010000001.1 coordinate 2,259,649, forward strand.
CTTCATCGACGCGTGTCAACAGCCGGTCGACCAGTACCGCAGCCTGGTAACCCGTGATGGGTCCCTCGCCCAGGAACGAACCGTCGGGGAACCCGGTGTCCACTCCCTCCGCGCTCAGGTCGCTCACGGCGACGCGGCCCCAGTCGGAGCCCGACTGCGTGAGGCCCACTGCGACCAGCAGCAACGCTGCTATGGCTATCGGTATTCGTTTCATCACACTCCCGCTTTCTCGTGAGCACCTACTCGACTGCCGAGCGGTGAACCATGTTACTTGTGGTGTCATCATCCACCACAGACGGCGCGCCCGGGTTGTCCTCGTCACTAATCGGGCTTCATCAGACTTCCATGTGAGCCCGGTGGGTACCGTGAGCCGCTATCATCGGGCTTGTAATGGTGAGATTTCTCCTGTTGGCGGCACTGCTGTCCACGTTGAGCATGGTGGCCCTTGCGCAATCGCCCTTGCCCGCTGACGCGGCTGCAGCGCTCAGCGAGGCTCAAGCGGCGGCGGCGCAAGCCATGGCTGCCTATTCCACGTACTTCCCCGACCAACCGTTGTGGCGCGAGGCTTTCGCCGCGGGCGAGCGCGCCCACGACCTTGCCCCCGGGCGGCCCGAACCGCTGCGGTTCCTGGCTCAGGCCTACGGCCTGACCGGCTGGACGGCGCGCGCCTGGACGGCGTGGCAGGCATACGTCGCCGCAGGCGGCGCCATGGACGCGAGCGCCCGCAACGAGGCGGGAGCGGCGGCGGCGAAACTCGGCTACGACGCCTTCCGCGCGGGAAACCTGGACCGCGCCATCGAGCTCCTGTCGGCGGCCAACGAGTACGTTCCCGACAACCTCGAGGTCGAGTCGTGGCTTGGTCAGGCCTACCTCTCCCTAGGCGATGCCGCGGCCGCGGCACCGCACCTGGCCCGCGCCCTGCCGGCACAGCCGCAGCTCCAGCCACTGCTCGAACGGGCGCAACTCGGCGCCAACTACGGGCTCGAGAGCGCCGATGCGTACCTGGCGGGCCGGCGCGCCTACGCGGCGGGCGACTACGGGGCCGCGCGCAGGAGCTTCGACCGCGCGGCCAACCTGGCGCCCAACTTCGTCGACGCGATCAGAGGCGTGGCCGCCTCCCTGGGGGCGCTGGGGGACTTCGAAGGCGCCCTCGACGCTTGGAAGCGCGTGGTTGCCCTCGCCCCGGATGACCGGGAGGCCAACGAGGCCGTCGAGCGCTTCCAGGCCACCCTGGCAGCCGCGGCGGCGGCAGCAGCCGCAGCCGAGGCCCCCAAGCCACCCACTCCTACGCCGGCCGCTCCACCACAGGCGCCCGCGACGCCCGCCCCCGAGCCGACGCCCGCACCTGCGCCATCACCGGCGCCCGAGCCCACACCCACACCCACGCCTTCGCCGGCGCCTACACCCGAGCCGACACCTACGCCGGAGCCCACGCCCACCCCGGCCCCAACTCCGACGCCGGAGCCCAAGCCGCCCGCACCCACGCCAGCGCCGACACCCGCACCAACACCGAGGCCCGCACCCACGCCTACCCCGGCGCCCAGCCAAGCGCCCAGAGCGACGACGGGGCAGATCAAGCTCTTCGACGGGACGGTTACCGCCAACAGCGTCTTAGGTGGCGGCCAAGGGGCATTCGTTTTCCTCGACCCGACCGCCGCAGCCGGCGAGGCGGTGGCCAGAGCCGGGGGCATAGCCGACGGCAGCCTGCACGTTCGCGTGGACGTGAGTTCCAAGCCGAGTTCCAAGCCGGTTCAGCTGCAGCTCTGCCTGGTGCCGGGCGACCTCAGCGTCACCAGCCCACCCTGCACCGACTCGACCAAGATGGTCGTCACTGGCACGGGTGCCGTTAGCGCCACGTTCCAGATGGCCTCGCTCTCCAGCCGCGAGGGCGTCGACTGGTCCAAGGGCCTCAGCAGGCTCCTGCTCGTCCTGCGCGACGACGCTTCGCGCCCCCTCGACGAGCGCTATACCCGCACGCCGGACGGAACCCCGATCGACCTCACGCCCTACTACCCCATGACGTTGCGCCTGCGCCTGGCGCTGGTGCCCGCCGGCGGTTCCTTCAGCGGCTGGTAGGCCCTAGCGCCCGATGCCCACGTACTTCAGGCCCGCCTCCGTCACGGCGCTCGCCTGAAGCATGTTGCGCGCGTCGAGCACGAGATCGCCGCGCATCTCGCCTGCGAGGGTGGAGAAGTCCAGCTGCCTGTACTGGGGCCAGTCGGTAACGACCACCAGGGCGTCGCAACCCAGGGCCAGTTCGGTCTCGGACTCCGCGTACTGCACGGGCAGGTCCGGGTAGAACGCCCTGGCGTTGGGCATGGCCACGGGGTCGTGAACCTTCAAGACCGCGCCGCGCTCGGTCAACTCGCGGATGAGGGTGAGGGCGGGCGCGTCGCGCAGGTCGTCGGTGTTGCCCTTGAAGGCGAGGCCCAGGAGGCCGATGGTGGTGCCGCGCAGGACCTTGAGGTGCTGCTGCAGCTTCTCGACGACGTAGAGACGCTGACGGCGGTTGACGTCGACGGCCGCGCGCACGATGGGCATCTGGTAGTCGTACGAGCCGCCCAGGGCCAACACGGCCGCCGTGTCCTTCCCGAAGCAGCTGCCGCCCCAACCGATCCCCGCGTTTAGGAACTTGCTACCGATGCGGTTGTCGAGACCGATGGCCCGCGCCACCTCGACGATGTCGGCGCCGACCTTCTCCGCGAGCACGCTGAACTCGTTGATGAAACTGATCTTGGTGGCGAGGAAGGCGTTGGCGGCGTACTTCGTCAGCTCGGCGCTGGTGGTCGTGGTCGTGATGAGCGGGGGCAACTCGAAGCGTTCCGGACGGGGGGTGCCGGGGGGAGCCTCGAAGGTCTGCTCGAGGATGGGCGAATAGAGTTCGCGCATGACGGCCCACGGGTAGGGCGTGTCGCTGCCCACCACGATCCGGTCCGGGTAGAGGCTGTCGTGGACCGCGCGTCCCTCCGCGAGGAACTCGGGGTTGGAGGCGATGTGGACGTCGGCACTTACGCCCCTCGCCTCGAGCCGGCGCGCGATGATCCCTTGCACGTGACGCGCGCTGCCCACGGGAACGGTCGACTTGTTGACGACCACCAGCCGCGCGCCCTCGGTTATGCGGTCGGCTACGTCGTTGGCCGCGGCGTCTACGTAGGAGAGGTCGGCGTCGCCGTTCTCCTTCGAAGGGGTACCCACGGCGATGAGCACCACCCCCTCGCCAGACAGCTCGGGGATGCTCGTGCGGAAGGCGGAGCGCTGCTTGCCCGCCGCCATCAACTCCAGCAGCCCGCCTTCGTGGATCGTCGGGACACCGGAGGCCAGCTTCTCGATGATGCTCGCCTTCTTGTCGACGAAGGTCACTTCATGACCCAGGTAGGCCAGGGCCGCACCGGTCGTCAGGCCGACGTAGCCGGTTCCTATGATGGTTACTCTCATGGGCCCATCCTACGTGGCGGACCCTCCTGGCCGCCGGGAAGAAAGTCCGCCACGCCTTTGTAATAGGCCGTTACAGTTAAGCCAGGTTTCCGGGCTATCTTGTGCTCCAACTCGACAAGGCGCAACGCTGGGGGCAGGTGCGATCACCGTCTGGGCCGGCGCGCCGAAGGGGCCGTCGGTGGAGAGAACGCCGCACGTCAACACCCGCCGTTTCGCCGCGGGCGGATACGCACCCACGTTAGCCGCGCTCACGCTGGCGCTACTCGCCTCCGCGCTCGCCGCCCCCACCTGCACGGACGCCTTGCAGGCGGATCTCGAGGCGGCCCTGCAGGCCGAGTCGTCCGCCAGGTGGACGCGCGAGGACGATGTCGCGCGGCGCAGGGCCGATTTCGAACTGGCCCGCCTCGGCGTCACGGCCAGCATCGGCCTGCGGCCGAGCATCGGCGTGGGGCACGGGCTCGACTTCGAAGAAGGCGTCGAGGCGCTCGACCTGGTTGGCTACCAGTTCGATGCCGCACTGGGCTACAGCTACGACGAGGTGCGCATAGCTCGGAGCCAAGCGGCACTGGTCGGAGCCCTGAGCAGGCTAGAGGCGCAGCGCAGGACCGACGTCTTGAACGCGCTCGTCGCCCTCAGCCGCTTGCGGGTGGCGGAACGGGCCGAAGCCGCGGCACATGCCGAGCTCGCTCTCGCCCTCGGCGGCCTGAGCCGGGCGGAGGCCACCGCCGCGGAGCACGCGGCGGACCCTGACTACGCGCCCCTGCCCGGGAGTAAGGAGGCCCAAGACCTGGGAGCGCGGCCTCCCGCCGAGCCCCCGTTCCTTCGCGAAGCGCGCCTACAGGCGCGGCGGGCCGAGCTCGATCTGGAGGACGCGCATACCAGCGTCGCCACGCAGTTGGCGGCGCTGGCGGCCCTCGGGGTTACACCGCCGGCGCCGGTGGACGGCGCGTGCCCGCTCGGCCCCCTCGACGTGCCTAGCGCCGGCCCCGGCGAGACCCTCGCCCGCCAGGCTCTGCTGGTTGCGCTGCAGCTCGCGGAGGCCCAGCTAGGCCGGGCCGCGTGGGCGCCAGTGCGCGAGCTGAACCTCGAGGCGCAATACCAGGAGGGCGGGGCCAGGGCGGCGGCCAGCGCCGGCATCGCCGGCGGCAAGCCCAACGCCGGCGTTGCGTTCCGCTTGAGCCCGACGGGCAAGGACGCCTGGCGCGTCCGGCTGAGCGCCAACCTGAGACTGGACGAGAGCATGGGGGCGGCCATCGCCGACGCGGAGGCCGCCGTCCACAGGGCGCGGCAGGAACTGGCGGCGTTCGACGAAGCAGGCGCCGCCGCTGATGGTGTCGCTCGGCAGGCCCTAACGCGCGCCTGGGCCGAGGTCGAGGTCTTGGACGAGACGCTGCAACTGGCGGTCCTCAAGCGCGACGACCCCGCCGAGGCGCGCTACTTGCCCCGGAACACACAAGCCGTCGCGAGGGCGCTGGATGCCCGCGAACGGGGTCTGCAGGCGTACTTCAGGGCCTACGCGGCGTACCTTGGCACCATCGAAGTTGCCTGGCCGTCACGTTGAATGTCTACTTCGGGAGGAAGATCCCGTCTACCTCACCGAGGCCGACGAACCTGTCGGCGAGGTCCTGCAAGGACTGGCCGGCCACCTCGCGGAAAGCCATGACCTCGACCCGCTTGCCCCGTTCTTGCGCCAGCTCGAGGATGGGGGCGAAGTCGCCGTCGCCGCTGGCGAGCACGATGACGTCTGCGTGGTCGAAGGTCCGGACGATGCCGGCGGCGATGCCCATGTCCCAGTCGCCCTCGAGCTTCACGGCGCCATCGTCGTCTACCCGGTGCACGCGCACCTTGCGGCGCTTCACGCGGTAGCCGAGAGCCGACAGCTTGCCGAAGAAGCCGTAGGCGGAGGAATCGCCGTCGCGCTCCACCACGTAGGCGTCGGCGTGCGCCAGTCGCCGCCCCCTCACGGCGGCCTCGAGGAGCCGCTCGTAGTCGACGCTGGCGTTGTGGTTGTCACGCGCGGCGTAGTAGAGGTTCTGGGTATCGACGAACAGCGCCACGCGCTGCCCCGGTTCCTCGCCAAGAGCGGTGGGCACGCCCGCTGAGGTGATGGACACGCCACCTGAGGCGGTGGGCGCACCCGCTGAAGCACTTACCCTATCCGCTGGGTCGGTGGACACGCCGGCCGAGTCGGCCCGCGTAGCAGGCGAGTTCTTGGACTCCACGGCGGTCAGTTTACCCCGCTACCCGCTAGCACCAAAGCTGTGCACCCTGCGCGTCAACCCAGCCACTTGCCCATCACGAGGTTGTCCTCGAACCCCTCGCCCTCGCCGGCCAGGCGCTTCACCTGGCGCCTCTCTCGACCCTCGAGTGTGAAGCCCTCGCTCTCGTACAGCCTCACCGCGGCAGCGTTGCCGGCCCTCACGTTCAACGACATCTTCAGGACGCCCACGCGCCGGCACCACTCGTAACCAGCGCCCAGCAGCGCCCTGGCGGCCCCCCGCCGCCTGGCCGGCGGCGCCACCGCCAGCGTGAGGATCGCCACGTGCTCCAGGCGCCGGGCCACTGGGCGGTGAAGCTCGAGCCAACCCATCAGCGCGCCGCCCTCCACTGCTACGGCGTAGTAGCTGCGGGTCGTGCGCGCGCCGATGCGTGCAGCCAGCGAACCTGCGCTCTCGGCGCCGTCACCCACGAACGACCCGCCCTCGCGGTAGATGCCCGCCAAGAGGCTCCGCACGGCCTCGGCGTCGTCCGGTGTCGCGGTTCTTACGTTCACCATCCGATTATAGGAGCAGCCCTGATATCCTTGGCGGCGCCACCGGCCACCCCGGCGCGTGGCGAACGTGGAGGTTCTCACCGTGTTGCGCCTCGTTAGCGCTGAATCCGTCACCGAAGGGCACCCCGACAAGCTCGCCGACCGCATCAGCGACAGCGTGCTCGACGCCATACTGCAGCAGGATCCGCACGCGCGGGTGGCAGTCGAGACGTTGCTGACGCGCGGGCTTGCGCTGGTGGCGGGCGAGGTCACCACCAACGCCGACGTGGACGTTCAGGCCATCGTGCGCGAGGCCGCGAGGGACGTGGGTTACACCGACGCCGCCTACGGCTTCGACGCCGACCACAGCGCGGTGCTGATCGCGCTCAGCGAGCAGTCGCCCGACATCAAACAAGGCGTCGACAGGGCGCGGGAGGCAGGCAGCGGCGACGACTTCGACCTCATCGGGGCCGGCGACCAGGGCCTCATGTTCGGCTACGCCACGCTCGAGACCCCGGAACTCATGCCGCTGCCGATCCAGCTGGCGCACCGCATCGCCCAGCGACTGGCACAGGTCAGGCGCGACCGCACGCTCTCGTACCTGCGTCCCGACGGCAAAGCGCAGGTGACGCTGGCTTACGCAGGCGGCGTGGCGGTACACCTTCGCACCATCGTGCTCTCCGCACAGCACGACCCCGACGTCACGCTGGAGCAGATGCGAGCCGACCTCCTGACGCACGTGCTCGAGGCCGTAGTGCCGGCGGACCTGCTCGACGAGCGCTCGAACCTGCTCATCAACCCGACGGGCCGCTTCGTCGAGGGCGGCCCGACCGCCGACGCCGGCCTCACGGGGCGCAAGATCATAGTCGACACCTATGGCGGCGCCGCACCTCACGGCGGCGGGGCGTTCAGCGGCAAGGACCCCACGAAGGTCGACCGCTCCGCGAGCTACTACGCCCGCTTCATCGCCAAGAACGTCGTGGCGGCCGGGCTGGCCGAACGCTGCCAGGTTCAGCTCGCGTACGCCATCGGGGTGGCCCACCCGGTGGGCTTGTACGTCGACACGTTCGGTACCGGCGTCATGCCCGACGAACGACTGGCCGAGCTGGTGCAGCGCGCCTTCGACGCGCGCCCGGCGGCGATAATCGAGCAACTTGGGCTGCGGCGCCCCATCTATGCCGCTACCAGCGCGTACGGCCACTTCGGGCGCGAGGGCTTCCCCTGGGAGAGCCTCTCGCGAGTCGACGAACTCAAGGACTTGGCGGGGCGGGACTAAGGCCCACCAGCACGCGATTTCTCGGTCAATTGTCGCGAGCAGCATGTGTTACATTCAGGATCATGGCCAGGATAGTTTTGGGTAACCGCGAAGGCCTGCTCGCCATTCGCCAAGGTCGAGGTGTGCTGGAGCACCTGGCCGAAGAGTGGCCCGACCTTCATCTCACCCTCCGCACGATCCCCAAAACCGCGGGCCAGGAGTCGGGCCCGCTACTGGCCGCCCTCGAAGCCAACGACATCGGCATCGCCGTGGCGCAGCTAGACGCCCTCCCTCCCTCGCTGCCCGAGGGAATCCGGCTGGCCGCCGTCCTCAAACGGGGCGAGCCGCGTTCCGCGTTCGCGGCGAAGGGCCGGGCGCAGTTGGACGCCCTGCCCGAGGGCGCGAGGCTGCTGGTTTCCACCGAGCGTGACGCCTCCTTCCTGGCCGCGACGCAGGCGGCCATGGAGGTCGAGATCGATCGGTCGGCCCCCGAAGCCCTTCTGGCTCGCCTTGGAGTGGGTGCGGACGCGGTCATCTTGCCCGCCGCCACGCTCGTCACCTTGGGCCTGAGAAGCGCGATCGACACGCTGATCGACGAGACGGTATTCACGCCCGCGCCCGGCCAGGGCGCCATCGGGCTGCTGGTGCGCGAGGACGACGACCTCGCGTACGAGACGGCCTACTCGCTGCAGCACCGACCGAGCTTCGACCGCGTTCGGGCCGAGCTGGCTTTCGCCTCCGAGCTGCCGGGGCGGAACGTGGGCGCCAGCGCTACCGTCAACGACGAGTTCGAACTGACGTTGCTCGGGGCGGTTGCGGAGGGCTCCACCATCCTCCAGGCGACCGTGTCGGGCGAGGCGCGCGAGGCCGAGGACCTCGCGCGCGAACTCGCGAAAGACGTCGTCGAGCAGCTGGCGGGCCTCAGGTAGCGGCCTGCTTGATGTCGGCCAGCACCTTGTCGGCCGTCTGCTGCGGGACGGTCTCGTAGCGGTCCACCTTGAGGGAATAGGCGCCGCGGCCACCGGTCATGCTCCGCAGGTCGGCCGAGTACGCCTGGATCTCGGCGAGGGGCACGTGCGCGCTGACCACGCTGACCGAGCCTTCGCTGTCCATGCCCAATATGCGCCCGCGGCGCGTGTTGAGGTCCGAGATGACGTCCCCCGTGAACCGGTCGGGCACGCGCACCTTGATGAGCGCCAGCGGCTCCAGGAGGATCGGCTTGGCCTGCAACAGCGCCTCGCGCATGGCCTGCGTGGCGGCGAACTGGAACGCGATGTCCTTCGAGTCGACCGGGTGGTCCTTGCCGTCGTAAACGCAGACCTTCACGTCTTGCAGCGGGAAGCCGCCCAGCACCCCGGCCTCCATTCCCGCCCGGGCGCCTTTCTCGCAGCTCGTCTGGAACTGGGTCGGGATGGTGCCGCCCACGACCTTCCAGTCGAACTCGAAGCCCGACCCGCGCGGTAGCGGCTCCACCGAGAGGGCCACCTCCGCGAACTGGCCGGCTCCGCCCGACTGCTTCTTGTGCCGGTAGCGGGCGTCGGCCTTGCTTTGGATGGTCTCGCGGTAGGCGATGGCGGGCGGGCGGGTCTCCACCTCGACGCCGAAGCGGTCCTTGAGCGCCGCCACGGCGATCTCGAGGTGGACGTGCCCCATGCCCCACAGCACCGTCTCCTTCGTGTCCGGGTTGCGTTCGAGGACGAGGGTGGGATCGGCGCTCGTGACCTTGGCCAGCGCCTCGCCCATCTTGTCCTCGTCCGGACGCGACTTCGGGAAGAGAGCCACGGCCATCACCGGCGACGGCAACCTTATCGGCGAGAGCACGAACTCGGCGCCCGGCGCCGTGAGCGTGTCGCCCGTGCGCACCTCGTCGGCCTTCGTAAGCGCGCCGATCATGCCGGCCGTCAACTCCTTGACCTCGGTGAGGTCCTTGCCCTGGGGCGCGTAGAGGTGCGCCGTGCGCAGGTCGGCCCCGTTGGAGGCGTCCTTGAGCGGCTCGCCCGCCTTGAGTCGGCCCGACAGCACCCGCATCATGGAGACCTTGCCGAGGTAGGGGTCGACGACCGTCTTGAACACGCGGGCACTGAACGGCTGGCCCTCGCCGAGGGTGGGCGCCTCGCCCGATTCGACCGGCAGCGCCCCGTGGTCCTCCACGTGGCGTACCCCCCGGGTGAGGAAGTCGAGCAGCAGGCTGATGCCCATGGCCTTGGTGGCCGACGTAAGGAGCACGGGTGCAAGCTGGTTGCGCCTTACCGCCGCGTAGAAGGCGGCGAGTATGGCCTCCTGGTCGATGCTCGCCTCCTCCAGGTACTGCATCATCAGCTCGTCGTCCGTCTCCACCACGGCCTCTACCAGGCGGTCGCGGTACTCCTGCGCCAGGCCCTCGACCTCCTCGGGAATGGGTATCTCGGCAGGCTCGCCGTTCGACCACTCGTAGGCGCGCATGGTGAGCAGGTCGACGATTCCCCGGAAATCCTCCGCCTGCCCTATCGGTAGCTGGATGGCGGCGATGTTGCCCGGCAGGCTGGCCTCGATGTCGGCCATGGTGCGGAAGAAGTCGGCGTTCTCGCGGTCCATCTTGTTGATGACGAACATGGTCGAGAGCTCGCGCTCGAAGCTCGAAGTCCAGACGCGCTCGGTCCCGACCGCGACGCCGGAGACCGCCGACACGACTATGAGGGCCGCGTCCGCGGCCGCCTGCGCTCCGCGGATCTCGCTCACGAAATCGGCGTAGCCCGGCGTGTCTATGACGTTGAACTCCTCACCCTTCCAGGTGAGGGGGTGCACGCTCGAGTAGATGGAGATCTTGCGGCGCTTCTCCTCCGGGGTCACGTCGGAGGCGGTAGTGCCGTCCTCGACCTTGCCCAGGGTGGTGATGGCGCCCGCGCGGTAGAGCATGGCCTCCACCAGCGACGTCTTCCCGGCGCCGCTATGCGACAAGACGGCCACGTTGCGGATCTGAGACATCTCGCACCTTCCTTGTTACAGCGGCCGTGGCCGCGAAGTCACCCGCTCATGCTGCGCCCGTTTGACCGAGTTTAGCACCGGCCGCCAAGGCGGTTACACTCGGTCGTGCCGCGCGAGCTGGAACTCAAGTACTCCTCGCTGGAGGGCCGGGTGCCCGACCTGGAGCAGCTTTCCGCCGCGCTGAGCGCACTGGGCGTGCAGGTGCGCCCCGGCGGGACGCACCACCAGGTCGACGTCTACTTCGACGACGGCGCCCTTTCCCTCGAGCGCAGCGGCCTGGCCCTGCGCGTCCGCACCGCCGCGGGGGCACGCGTCGCCACCGTCAAGAGCCGCGGCGACGCCGTGGCAGGCGTGTTCGAGCGCGAGGAGCTGGAGGCGCCGCTGCCGCCGACGCCGGCCGGCGGCCGTGACCTCGGACCGGTGCCCTGGCCGCCGGCCGTAGCGCAACGCCTCGAGGGGATGGTCGACTTGGGAAAGCTGGGGCCGCGGCTCGAGATAGCCACGACCCGCGAACTGTTCCTACTGGAACGTGGCGGCCGGCCGCTCGCCGAGCTGAGCTTCGACGAGGTCTCGTGCCGGCCTCCCCACGAGCGTGGTGACGCCTCCCTCATCCGGTCGGCAGAGTTCTCGGAGGTCGAGGTGGAGGCGGCGCCGGGGACCTCGGAGGCGGATCTGCGGGCCATCGGCGAGGCGCTCGAGTCGCTGACGCCCCTCGTGTTGGGCAGCGCCAGCAAGCTCGAGCGCGCCGCCAGCCTGCTGGCGCCATTCCAATGAAGTCGCGGTAGGGGGTCCGCTACCTGGATAGGTAGCCGCCGTCCACCGCGAAGTACGTGCCCGTGACGAACGACGACTTGCTGGATGACAGGAAGACCGCCATGTCGGCGACCTCGTTGGCCTCCCCAAGCCGGCCGACCGGGTGCATCGCGGTGATGACCTCCAGGGCCTCCTTCGGCAGGACCTGAAGGAGCGGCGTGTTGATGAAGCCGGGGCCGATCGCGTTCACGCGGATGCCCTGCTCCGCGTACTCGATGGCCGCGTTCTCGGTGAGGCCCACCACGCCATGCTTGGCGGCCACGTAGGCCGAGGCGCCCGCGAACCCCACCTTGGCCAGGATCGACGCCATGTTCACGATCACCCCGCCGCCCGCCGCCAACATGGCCGGGATCTCGGCCCGCATGCCGTAGAAGACGGAGTTCAGGTTCACGTCGATGACGCGCCGCCAGCCCTCGACCGAGTAATCGGCGACGGGGTTCGACTCGCCCGAGATGCCCGCGTTGTTGCAGGCGACGTGCAGTCCGCCGTAACGCTCGACCGCGGCCTTGACCAGCGCCTCGTTGGCCGCGGGGTCGGCCACGTCGAGGTGGAAGTAGCTGGCGGTGCCGCCCGCTGCCTCGATCGCCGCCACGACCTCCGAGCCCGCTTCGTCGTTCACGTCCGAGACGACGACCTTGGCGCCCTCTCTTGCGTAGGCCTCGGCAACCGCTCGGCCGATGCCGGATCCGGCCCCCGTGACAATCGCAACCTTGCCCTCGAGTAGTCTCGTCATGCTCATCTCGAACCTCCCTGGCGGAACGCGTGCCGCCGCCACGCCTAACAGCGTGTCACGAAGGTTCCTGCTCGCGCCGGGACACTCGGCCCAGGGGGGCTATGATTGCGGCCATGACGCGAAGTGCGCACCACCCCGCCCGCGACGAGCGGATCTTCGAACTCATCGACAAGGAGCTGGAGCGGCAAACGACCGGGCTGGAACTGATCGCCTCGGAGAACTTCGTCTCGCGGCAGGTCATGGAGGCCGTCGGCTCCGTGCTCACAAACAAGTACGCCGAGGGCTACCCGGGCAAGCGCTACTACGGCGGCTGCGAGGTGGTCGACGAGGTGGAACGGCTCGCCATCGACCGCGCCAAGGAACTCTTCGGCGCCGCCTGGGCAAACGTGCAGCCGCACTCGGGCTCGAGCGCCAACTTCGCGGTCTACTACGCGCTGCTGGAGCATGGCGACAAGGTCCTCGGCATGGACCTGGCGCACGGCGGCCACCTCACGCACGGCTCGCCCGTCAACTTCTCGGGGCGCTCGTACGAGGTGGTCGGCTATCCGGTGGACCGCGAGACCGAGACCATCGACTATGACGGGCTCAGGCGGCTCGCCCTCGAGCACCGTCCCAAGATGATCATCGCCGGCGCCAGCGCCTACAGCCGCTTCATCGACTTCGCCCGGTTCCGCGCGGTGGCCGACGAGGTGGGCGCCATCCTCTTCGCGGACGTGGCCCACATCGCTGGGCCCATCGCGGTGGGCCTGCACCCTCACCCCCTCCCTCACGCGCACGTCGTCTCGAGCACCACGCACAAGACGCTGAGGGGTCCGCGCGGCGGCCTGATCTTCGGCAACGACGAGGAGATCGGCAAGAAGATCGACCGCACCATCTTCCCCGGCATCCAGGGTGGTCCGCTCGAGCACGTAATAGCCGGGAAGGCGGTGGCGTTCTTCGAGGCCCTCTCCCCCGGCTTCCACGACTACACCGCCAAGGTCATCGCCAACGCGAAGGCCCTTGCCGCGGCGATGGCCGAGCGGGGCTACCGCATCGTGTCCGGCGGAACGGATAATCACCTGTTCGTCATCGACCTGCAGAACCGGGGCATCAACGGCAACACGGCCAGCAAGCGCCTGGGCAGGGCGGGGATCACGGTCAGCAAGAGCATGGTGCCGTTCGACCCCGAGAAGCCGTGGATAACGTCGGGCATCCGCATCGGCACGCCGGCCATCACCACGCGCGGCTTCGAGACCGCAGAGATGGCCAAGGTGGCCGAACTCATCGACCGGGGCCTGCAGGAGGACGACGTCCCGGCGGTCGCCGCCGAGGTTACCGAGATGGCGCGCCGGCACCCCATGCCCGCTTGATCACGTGAGGGACGCGGTCGCGGCGCGCCTAACCGGCTTGTCTGGCAGCGGCGCGCCCAGCCGGCTCGCCGGGCCGCCCCCGCCGGACCACCCCCGGAGTGCAGCGATCACCTTTCGAGCTTCAGCGCCGTCGGCGTAGCCGCTCCATCACCTCGCGCAGGCTGATGCGCATCCGCTCCACGGCGGCGGCGATCTGGCCCAGTTCGTCGTCCCTGTCCAGTTCGACGGACTGCTCGAAGTCGCCGTGGCTGATGCGGTCGGCGGCCACCAGCAGGTAGTTGATCGACTGCCGTAGGCCGCGCGTAAGCGAAAGCACCGCCAGAACCCCGAACAGCACGGGCACCAGGCCGACGAGCAAGGCCGTCAGGAGCGCCCGCCCGAACTGCCGCAGGCCGGTCGGCTCACCGCCGGCCACCAGGGCCGCACTCACGACGCCCTGCCGGTGAACCGGCGCGGCTGCCATTGTGGGTTCGAGGGTGCCCAGGCCGACGAGCGCCGTGAGGTCGCGCCAACTGGCGGACAAGTTGCCGACCCAGTCGCCGGCCGTGGCGTCTTCGGCCGTGGCCGAGCCGTCCAGCGTGGCCTTGGCACGGTCCATGGCGGCCTCGCGGACCGCCTCGGGGAACGCATCGATGCCGGCACGGCCCCGGTACCAGGCCAGGACGGGGGCCTGGTCGCCGTCGATCAGCAAGAGGTAATCGACACCCCTTCCGGGCAGCGTGGCCGCGCCGCGGGCCTGGGCCGCGTTCAGCTCCAGGCGGAGGATGGGCGCGGAGAGCGGCAGGCCTCCCGAGAGCCCTTCCACGGTGGCCGCCACGGCCTCGGCCACGCCCGCCACGCGCTGCTGCTCCTGTTGCCGCAGGATGGGCAGGACGGTCACGGCTACCGCGAGCAGGGCGACCAGAAGCGTCAGGAGAGCAGGCATGGTCGCGGCGCTCGCGATCCGGCGCCGCAGCCCGGTGCGCTCGAGCGCCGGCGGCTCACGCACCAGGGTGGTGAAGGCCGGGTCACGTGGCGGAGCGACGGTGGTCTGACCTGCGACGGGCGCCGCGCGGCCGCGGTCCTCGGTGCGCCTCGGGTCGCGGTCCTGGGTGCGCCTGGGGTCGCGGCCCTCGGCTGCCGCGACGCTCCCGTCCGCCGTTGCGCCCTCGTCCCTCCCGGCCTCGTCGCTCCCGGCCTCGTCCCCAGCGACCTCGTCGCCCCAGGCACCATCCCCGCCAGCCTCGTCCCCCGGAGCCTTGCCGCCGCCGGCCTCCTCCGCCGCGGCAGCCTCCGCCGCGGCAGCCTCCGCGGCCGCCTCGTTCACGGCCGCCTCGAGCGCTGCCCAGGTGTCGGTGATGGACGCTTCCGGCTCGAACTCCACGGCCGGGCCCGTCGCGTTGCCCTCTCGCACCTCCACCACCAGTCCGGCGGCCAGCATGACGCGCTGGACCTTCCTGGCGTCGCGCTCGGGCACGGGGCGCGTCACGGGCCCCGGGGCCCGCTCGAGCAGTTTCAGGACCTTGTCGGGAGGGATGGGTAGGCCGGCGGCCACCTTCTCCGCGACCTCGGGCAGGTCACTCGGCAAAGGCTCCAAGACCAAGACGACATAGTTCAAGGTTTCCTCCCGCGTTCCTGGGCGTCGAGGGCGAACATACCCCTAAGCTCCCCCATCCGCCTGGCGAACTCCAGGCGGCGCTCGCCGCTGGGGAAGGCCCGCACGACTTCCGACACGAACTCGTCCACCAGGCCCGTGGGCAACGCTTCGCCGCTGACGCCGAGCTCGATCAGCGCGTCCTCGACGACGATAGTGCCGACCGGACCCAACAGGTCGACCGCTTCGCGAGTCACCTCGCGCGCGAAGCGCGGATCTGCCACCGTGAGCGATGCGTACTCCACCAACTCGTGCTCGATGAGTTCGTCCGCCGCTTTCACCAGCGACTCGACCGACTTGCCGGAGCCGGCGGCTAGCTGCCGCAAGCTGCTGGTGCCGTCCAAGTAGCGCCACAAGTGCAACGCGCCTAGCGATAGCAGCACGGAGTCGTCGAGATCACGGTGGGGCGCAACGCGCAGCACGGTGTCCGGGCCGGCCCCGGGGGCGCCCTCGAGCGTTCCGGCATCGGCCAGGTAAGTGGCCTCGAGCAGAACGGTGTCGACGTTGCGGTTCATGCTGCGGCGCGGCGCGGTCACCCCGGCACGGAAGGTGAAGCTGCCCTCGCGCCACTCGAGGAGCGCGGTCAGGGCCGCGAGGTCGTGGAGGGGGCGCGCCTCGACGCAGACGACCTTGCCGCCCTCGAGGTAGATCTGACCATGGCGGCGCGCCGGGTGCACGAGCGACAGGCAGCCCGTGCCCTGGCTGAGCTGCAAGTACTGCAACACGTTGGCAACCACGCCATCTCCCAAACGGCCGTTCAAGGTCGTCACTCCCACACCTCGATCGCCTTGCATGTTACCAACGCGCCGCGCCCGCCGCGCGCCGTGTTAGCTTGTAGCCGCTTCGCCGGACGACCGGCGGCACGTGCGCCTGGCCCGACCTCAGCAGTGACTTCCCAGGGCCACCTCAGGTGCCGGCCCGCCACCCGCCAGCTGGCGCATCCTGAGGAGACACTCCATGTACAGCATCTGTTTGATACCCGGTGACGGCATCGGTCAGGAAGTAATCCCGGCCGCCCGCCGCTTACTGGAAGCCACGGGTCTGCCGCTCGAGTTCAGCGTCGCCGAGGCGGGCTGGGAAACGTTCCAGGCGCGCGGCACGAGCGTACCCCCCGCCACCCTGGAGACCGTACGCGCCGCCGACGCCACCCTCGCCGGCGCCTTCACCAGCCCGTCGAAACGAGTGGAGGGGCATCAGGGCGCCATCCGCTACATGCGCCGTACCCTCGACCTGTTCTCCAACCTCAGGCCCGCGCGCTCCCGGCCGGTGCCGGGCGCCGTTCGCGGCATCGACATGCTCATGGTGCGCGAGAACACCGAGGGCCTCTACGTGGAGAAGGAGCGGCGCTACGGCGACGTTGCCATCGCGGACGCCGTCGTCACCCGCCGGGCAAGCGAGCGCATTGCCCGCGTGGCGCTCGACCAGGCCATGCGCCGGCGCAAGAACCTGGCCGTCGTGCACAAGGCCAACGTCCTACCCCTGACGTCGGGGCTCTTCCTTGACACGGTCATGGAGGTCGCGAAGGAGTACCCGGAGGTCGACACGTACGACATCATCGTGGACGCGGCCGCGATGAAGCTAGTACGCGCACCGACAACGTTCGACGTGCTCGTCTCCACCAACCTCTTCGGCGACATCCTCTCCGACCTCATGGCGGGCCTCACCGGCGGCTTGGGCATTGCTCCGAGCGCCAACGTGGGCGAGAAGTACGCCATCTTCGAGCCCGTCCACGGCAGCGCGCCCGACATCGCCGGACGCGGCATCGCCAACCCTACGGCCACGTTCCTCACGGCCGCGATGCTGCTGGACCACTTGGGTGAGCAGGCCGCCGCGCGCAGGGTCAATGCCGCGGTCGACGCAGTCCTCAAGGGCGGCGAACTGACCCCCGACCTGGGCGGGGCCGCTACCACGGCGAGCTTCACCGATGCCGTCATCGCGGCGCTCTGACCCGACCCGGCACCGTCGAAGGTAATATTGCTCCCGTGACCCGACAGGGCGTGGCCAGTTCAGCGGCAGGGAGGTCGCGCGCATGATGTACGCCTTCTTGCAGGCCATGCGCGCCATCCGCGGCAACTGGGTGGCCAGCGTCTCGACCATCACGACCATGACGCTGTCGCTCACCATCCTGGTGGGGTTCAGCCTGCTGTCCGTGAACCTCAACAACGCCCTAGCAAGCCTGCAGGGCGAGCTCGAAGTGGCCGCCTACTTGCAAGACGGCGCCAACGTCCAGCAGTTGACGGAGACGATACGCGCCTGGCCGGAGGTCGAACGCCTCGACTTCGTGAGCAAGGGCCAGGCCCTGGCGGAGATGGTGGCCGACCTCCCTTCGCTCGAGAGAGCTGCCGGCCTCGTCGAGAACCCCCTCCCCGACACCCTGCACCTGCGCCTCTACGACCCGGCGCAGACCTCGCTCGTCAGGCTCCGGCTCGAGCAGTTGCCGGGGGTCCAGGAAGTCGACGATTCGAGCGGCGCGGTCGCCACGTTCCTCGCCCTCAACGACGTCTTGCGCATCGGCGGCTCCATCCTCATCGTGGTGCTGCTCAGCGCCGCGCTGTTCGCCATCGTCAACTCCATCCGCGCGGCGATAACGGCGCGCAAGGAAGAGATCGACGTCATGCGACTCGTGGGCGCGAAGCGTGGGTTCATCCGGCTGCCGTTCCTCTTCGAGGGGTTCCTGCTGGGGCTCATCAGCGCCGTTTTGGCCCTCGGCCTGGCCATTCCCGCCTACCAGGTGGCGGTCATGCGGCTCTCCGAACAGTTCGCGTTCGTGCCGTTCGTTCGCGACGCCGCGCTGCTCGGCTGGATCGCCGGGCTACTCGCCCTCCTGGCGATGCTGGTGGGCTTGGTGGGTAGCGCGATAGCCGTGAGCCAACACCTGCGCGAGGAGCACTAGGCCGCACACCGCCATGGTCCGCACGTACTCCGGCGACCACGGGCCACTTACCGACCACGGTTACACTTGGCCCGTGCGGCGCCCCGTCATCCTGCTGTTACTTACCGCCCTGGTGGCTGCCGCGCTCACGCTGGCGCCGCGGGCGTCCGCTCAGGTGGCGCTCACCAGCCCCGGGCTGGAGGCCATCGAGCAGGACCTGCAGAGCTACCAGGCGCTCCTCGCCAAGCGGAACCAGGAACTCGAAGCCATCAAGGCGGCCCTCGGCCAGACAGCCTCGCAGCTCGAGAAGCGCCTGGCGGAGAGGGACAAGGTGAGCAACGACCTCGCGGCCAAGCGCCGGGAGCGTGAGGAACTGCTCGGCCGGATCGCTGCCCTCGAAACGGAGAAGGCCGGCACCGAGGCGCAGATCGCCGCGCTCGATACGCGCCTGGCGCAGATCGGCGAGCGCGTGCAGGCGCTGTTGCTTAGCCACTTCAAGCAGCGGGGGCAGAGGCTCACGGCGGCCTTCACCACCAGCAACTCGTTTCACGACCTGCGGGTGCGCAACCATTACCTGGGGCTGTTGGCGGAGCAGGACGCCAACGTGATCAACGAACTCGACGCCGTCCTGAACGAGCAGCGCGCGGCCAAGGCCCAACTGGAGAGCCAGATCACCGAACTCACCGCGGCCGAAGCCGAACTTGCCAAGGCCGAGGCCGAGTTGGAGGCCACCCGGCAGCGGCTCGAGAGCGTGGTGGCGGAGCTCAACGCGACGCGAGCCGGCCAGCTCGTCCAGCAACAGGCGCTGCTCGAGGAGCAGAACCGCCTCGAGCAGAGCCTCGGTGATCTAGGCCAACAACGGGCCAACGAGATCGCGCGCCTGCGGGCGGAGGAGGAACGGGCTCGTGCCGCCGCCGCCGAGTACGCCCAGGACCGCGACAAACAGTTGGAGCTGGAACGGCAGGCCGACTTGGCGCGCAGCCGCGCGGACGCGCTCGCGGCGCCACTGGCGCCGCTGACGTCGGGGTTCGTGCGGCCGTTCGACGGCGCCAAGCTGATCAGCCGCTTCGGCGAGGGCAACAACTCCTACCTCGGCATCCAGGCGCCCATGAACAACGCCGCCGTGCGTGCGGTTCAGGCGGGCCGCGTCAAGGCGGTCACGTACCTCGGGGCGAACTTCGGCTACATGGTGGCGTTGCAGCACGCCAACGGCATAGTCAGCGTGTACGTCAACCTGCGCCAACCGCTGGTGGGCCTCTACGACACGGTGGCGCAGGGCACGGTCCTGGGCTACCTGGGTGGGGGCACCCTCACACGGCCCGACGTGCTGCAGTTCTACGCCCAACGCGAGACCAGCGCGGGCAACCCGTTCATAGACCCCGCGCCGCTCCTGGGCTGGTAATCTCATGGTCACCTACGTCAACCCCGCACGCCGCCCGAGAAAGCGCGAGGCCAGCTCATGATCTGTTCAGCCTGTGGTGCCGCCAACCCCAGTGGCATGCGTTACTGCGGCATGTGCGGCGTGCGCCTGGGCCGGCAGAGCGTGGCGCGTGAGCGGCGGCGCGTCAGCATGCTCTTCGTCGACATGTCGGGCTTCAGTGGGCTGACGAGGGACCTCGACCCGGAGGACATGCGCGACCTGGCGGACGAGGTGCTGACCGTGGTGACGAGCGTGGTCGAGTCGTACGACGGGTACGTCGACGCCTTGAAGGGAGACGGCCTGCTGGCGCTTTTCGGCGCCCCGCACTCCCACCCCGACGACGCGCTCAGGGCCGTTCTGGCGGGCTCGGCCAGCCTCTCGGCCATCGAGGAAGTGGGTAGGGCACGCAATCTGCCGCTCAAGGGGCGCGCGGGCGTGAACACTGGCATCGTCATCGCGGGCGCCGTCGGGTCGGGGCGCGTGCGCTCTTACACGGTCATGGGAAGCGCCGTCAACATGGCCGCGAGGCTCGAGGAGGCCGCCGAGCCTGGCGAGGTGTGGGTCGGCCCCGAGACGTTCCGCTCCACGCGGAACCGCCTCAGGTACCGCCCCAGCGGGCCGATCGTGTTGCACGGCTTCCCGAACGTGACGTCCGCGAAGGTGTTGGTCGCACAAACGGAGTACGAAGCCGACCCGTACGCTCACGTCGCGTTCGTCGGGCGGGCAGCCGAGCTGGCGCGGCTCCGGGCCCTACATGACGAGGTCGGCACCACGGGCACGGCGCGTGAAGTGTGGGTGGTGGGAGAGGCCGGTCACGGCAAGACCCGGCTCATCAAGGAGTTCCTCGGCAGCTCGAACCCGGCGCCGCGCTCTTTGTGGTTCGAGCCGTCGCCCGGTGAGGAGTTCGGGTTCGCTGCACTGGGCAGCCAGGTGTTCGGCATCCGCGTCGGTGAGGACACGCGCAGCGCTGCCCCGCGGGTTCAGCACCAGCTCGACGAGCTGCTGCCGGGTGAGCGCCGCTGGCACAGCCTGATCCTGGCCAGCCTCGACCTCGAGCCGCGCACCACCTGGAAGCGGATCGAGCGACGCAGCGTAGACCGCACCAGCCTCGCCTGGCGCGACCTGCTGTTGGCGCTTAGCAAGCGGCCTGCCGCCGGGGCCGACGGCCAAGTCGAGCCGCTCGTGCTGGTCGTCGAGAACGAGCCGCGCGACCCGGCGCTCCACGAGTTCCTGGTCCTGCTGGCGCAGGCGCAGGCGCCGCTGCTCCTCCTGCGCACGGCGCGCAGGTTCAACGACGATTCCCACCCCGCGGCCTTGCACCTGCCGCCACTGAAGCTGGAGGACAGCCTGCGGCTGCTCGCCGAGGTCGCCGGCCCGGCCATGCGCGTGGCGGCCGCCGGGCTCGTCGAGCAGGTCGGCGGCGTCCCCGCTTACGTTCTAGAGCTCGGCCGGGCGCTGTCGGTGGCGTCGGAGGAGTCGTTCTCCGGCTCCCTCGCTTCGTTGCTGCAGGCCCGCCTCGACATGATCGAGGTCCACCATCGCCGGCTCTTGGCGAACGCGGCGTTGGCGGGCGAGGCGGTATGGGAGGGACTGCTGCGAGAACTCGGTGGTCCGTCGGCGGCCAACGACGTGCTGGCGCTGGTGCGCGAGAACATGCTGGTGGCCCAGGCCGTCTCCTCCGTGCCTGGCGACATCGAGTACCGCTTCCAGAGCGAGCTGCTACGTAACGGGGTACTCAGGATGATCCCTTACGGTGAACGGCCGGTGCTCCACCTGCGCATCGCCACCTGGCTCGAGCAGCACGCTCCCCTGGCGTTCTCGGCGTTGACCGCCGAGCACTTCGAGTTGGGCGGCGCCCACGAGGCGGCGTACGCGCACTACCTGGCGGCCGCCGACCTGGCCACGTCGCAAGACGACGGAGCCACCGCCTTCGACCTCTACGAGAAGATCGCCGCGCTCTCGCTCCCCCCGGCGCTCGCCGCGGAGGGCGCGCTCGCGCTGGCCCAGGCGGCCATGAGCCTCGGCGACGACGCCCGGGCCGAGGCCGCGCTGGCGCGGGCCGAGCAGTTGCTGTCGGAGTGCCCCGCCGACGCCCGGGCCAACCTCGGCTTGGTGTTACAGCAGCTGCGCCGAGACCTGGCCATGGTGGTGTGAGGTCCGGTTACCCGGGCTCGCCCGCCGGGCGCTGGGTCCGGCCGAACACCGCGAACCACGGCCTGAAGCTCGGCTCTATCTCTACGAGCTTCCGCGCAAGTTCGCCCCGGTCCGCCGGCGGCAACGCCCCCTTCAGGCGGCGCAGGTAGCCCCAACCTCCGTCCTTGGACATCTCGAGCGCCCTCTCGGCAAAAACACCCTGGTACCAGAGGAGCCGCACCCAGCCGGCGCGGGTGCGCGGGTACTCGAACGAGGCGAGGTCGCTCGCCTCGTGCTCGGTGCCGGCCACTTGCCAGCGTGACCACGCCTCCAGCCGCTCGATCAGGGCCACCTGACCGGTGGCGCGGAGCGCCTGCGCGAAGATGTAGGTGGCGTTCAGCTCGTCGAGCCACTTCAGCCGCGTTCGCAGGCCGCTCAGGTTGGCCACGGCGTGGCCCCACTCGTGACCGACGAGGAGGTCGATGAACTCGCCGGGTTGAGCGGGTGCGCTCACGCCCGCACGCGCCGCGGCCAGCATGACCTCTTCGAAGCGCCGCAGGAGGCGCGGCTGGTAGTCGGCGGCCGCGATGACGGCGGCGTTGCCACCGCCCACCCCGGTGCGCGTGAACGGCAGGCCGTAGGGGTAGCGGCAGACCTTGCGCCAGTCGCCGGGCCCGAGCACGAGGAGGGTAACCGCGGCGTTCGAGTCCAGGGCCCTGAGTGCGCTGGCGTGCAGTGGCTGAAGGAACGCCTGCATCTGCGCGGCCCTGACCCGCGCGCCCGCCGAGTGGCGGGCCGGCAGCACCTCGCCCGGTAGCGGCCGCAGGTACACGCCCGCGAGGGCGGCCTTGGGGTTGGGCGGCGGCGGTGGTTCGTTCGGTTGGCGTGGCGGCATCTGGCGGCAGTGTAGAGGAAGGAAGCTTGCCAGTTGCTATGCTCACCGGCGTGAACGTCTGGGTCTGGGTGGTGATCGCGGCGCTGGTCGGCGTGGTAGCCGGGTGGTTCCTGGCCAACGCCCTGCGGCGCCGGAACCCCAGCGAGCAGCGGCTGCGGCAGATGCAGCTCGTCCTCGACCGCTTCCAGGGGGAGGTCGCGCAGCACTTCCAGGAGTCGGGCGAGCTCATCACCCGGCTGCGCGCGGACGTCGAGTCGCTCTACCGCCACCTCGAGGACGGGGCGTCCAAGCTCACGACGGAGGACGCCGTCCAGGCTCGCCTGCGGCAACTCGAGGAGTTGCCGCCCTCCGCCGACGCCGACCTCGATCACTGAGGCGGGCCTCCGCCCTGCGCACCCCTGGGTGGTCCGACCTTTCGCTCGCCCGAGCGTCTCGGCGAAGCGCGCGGATGCCCTCCAGTCGCGACATTCCTCATGTTTAGGGGCCCGGGACCCGTGATACACTTCGCGGCACGTGAAGCGGCTACTGCCCATCCTCCTGTTTCTGGCTTCTTGCGTCACCGTCGCCGCTCAGGAGCGCCACAACTACCTAGCGGTGAACGGCACGATAGTCGACCCGGCGGGTCCTTACTACTTCATCCGGCAAGGCGACAGCTCCAACGCCTACGCCAAGGCGCAACCCCTCGCCGAGGCCATGAGCCTCACCGTTCAGTACGTTCCCAGCGAGAAAGTCCTCGTGTTCAGCGACGGTTTCAGGACCGCGCGCTTCCAGGCTACGTCCGATATCACCGCGGGCCTCGTCAAGGCCCCGGGTACCGTTTCGGTCTCCCCCGCCGTCAGCGGTCGGACCACTTTGGCGAGCCCCAAGGCCATCCTGGTCGACGGGGTGGCGTACGTCGCGATCACGCCTATCGTCACGGCCTTCGAGGGCGTCAGCTCCTGGAACTCCGAGCGCCACGTGATCACCATCGACACGGCGGAACGCCTGGGTTACCTGGTGTCCAGGCCCCGCACGGGAATAACCGAGGGAGTGTCTCGCGTGGCGATCGACATCCCCAGCAGCGCCGAATACGAGGTGGCCGCGGGTGAGGGCGCACTCCTGATCGTCCTGCCGGGCGCGCGCGCCGAGGCGTTCGAGCAGGACCTCGACGACCCGAACCTGAGTCACCTGTCGGTCACCAGCTCGGGCGCCCAGGTGACGGTGGCTGCCCAGCTGAAGTACCCCGTCGATCCGGCGGGCAAGGGCTATAGGGTCGGAGTGATCGAGAAGGACGCCGGCCGCACCCTATACGTCGATTTCGCGCCAGACCTGGCCGGCAACGCCGTGACCGCGCTGACGCCGCCGGCGCAGGCGGCCGAGGCGGCCGCTCCGGCCCTACTCAGCGTGCCCGAGCACCGCCAAGTGGTCGTCATCGACGCCGGCCATGGCGGCCACGACCCTGGCGCCACCGGCCAGGCCGTCGAGAAGCAGGTCGTGCTGGCGGTGGCCCTCGAGCTCAAGCGCATCCTCGAGGCCGAGGGCGTGCAGGTAATCCTGACCCGCGATTCCGACACCTTCCTCACACTGCAGCAGCGCTCCCTCTTCGCCACTCCGGAGCGCAACATCTTCGTTTCCATCCACGCGAACTCGGCCGCCAAGACCTCGGCGTCGGGCATCGAGACCTGGGTGTTCGGCGAGCCCCTGGACCCGTCCAACATCGACCGCGCCATCGAGGAGAACGGTGGCGGGGCGGAGGGCCAGGCGCTGACGGACGAGGCCCTGCGCAGCGCGCGTGACCTGGCCGCGGACATCCTGCGCGAGGCCCAGCTCAACTACTCCCTGACGCTGGCCGAGACCGTGCAGCGCAACCTGGTCAGCGCGACCGGGGCCCGCGACCGCGGCGTGCGGGCCAACCTCTTCTACGTGATCCGCAACGCGCGCATCCCGGCGATCCTCGTCGAGATCGGCTTCACCAGCAACCCCGAAGAAGGTCGAAAGCTCGGCACGACGGCCTACCAGCAGAAACTCGCCCAGGCGTTGGCCGACGGGCTGCTGGAGTTCCTCCGCGGCGGCGGCATGGTTGCGCGCCGCTGACCCAGCGGAGCAGCTTCCGTCCGCGAGGCCCCCGGGGGCCGGTGCTAGCATGGTCAGGCATGACACGCCGCCCTCAGCACCCTCAGTCCGGCGACCCGAGGCACGCTACGCCCAGCGGGACGCTGTCCACCGTCGCGGGGGCCGGAGGCGTGGTGTTCGGCCCCGATGGCCGAACGTTGCTCCTCCAGCACGTGAGTGGCCATTGGGTCTTCCCGAAGGGGCACGTGGAAGCAGGCGAGACTCAGTTGCAGGCCGCCCTGCGCGAGATCGCCGAGGAGGCGGGCGTCACCGCCCGCTGCGATGACCCTCAACGCACCTGGACCACCTTCTACCGGAACCCCCACGGCGTGCAGCGCCTCATCACCTGGTACCGTTGCTCCACGGACGACACCGAAAGCCACGTCACCGAGGACTCCTTCATAGGCGGTGGTTTCTACCCGCCCGCCGAGGCCCTCGAGCTGCTAACGCACCGGACGGATCGCGACCTGCTCAGGCGCGTCCTGAGCGACGGCGAGCGTGGCTCGTGACGGACGGCGCCCGAACGCGGATCGAGGACGCCGCCCGCGGCGCGGGCCTGGCCCCTGACCAGGAACCGACGGGCGCCCAGGGCATGCTCGGCGACACCGGCCAGCACAGCGCCGAGTGGCTGCTCGAGACCCTGCGAGCCATCCGGCACTCGGGCACGCTGGCGCTCACGGACGGAGCAGGTACCACGCTCCTGTTGCTCGCACGCGGACAGGTGGAGGCCAGCTTCCGGCTCGGCCCGTACTCCCGGCTCGACGCTTCCGGCCAGCGCTTTCACCTGCACACGCACGAGCCGACCCTCACCCCGCAGCTCCCCGCCCGCTTCCCGGGCAGCAAGTCGGCGCTCCTGCGGGCGCTGCCGCGCTTGGCGCCACCGCACCGCCTTACCCCGGGCGCCGTCGACCTGGCCGACCTGTTGGAACGCCTTCACGAGGCCCGCTTCAACGGCTCGCTCAGCTACGCCACGGACCGTGAGCGTTCCGTGGCCCTCCTCGTGGGCGGGAGCGTGCGCGCCGCGGCTCACGAGGCGGCGGGCGGCACCCACGACCGCGCCGAGGCCATGCGCGCGCTCCAGAAGGCGGGGCAGGCCAGGGCCACGGGGCTGCTGGAGCTGGACGCCCTCGAGCCGTCCGTGGTGGTGCCGCTAGCCGCGTTGGCCTTGGCGCAGCCGGCGCGGGCCGACGATCCCGATTTCGACGGGCTGGAGGTCTTCGCGGGTGGCTACCGCTTCTACAGCCACGGCCAGGCGTTCCTCGAAGTCCCGGGCGCCACG
This sequence comes from Truepera sp., assembly GCA_032027045.1. NCBI lineage: Bacteria > Thermotogati > Deinococcota > Deinococci > Trueperales > Trueperaceae > Truepera > Truepera sp. Next base: position 2,285,273 of record JAVSMU010000001.1, read on the forward strand.
GAGGGCCCCACCAGGCGTTACTCGTTGGGCGAACGCGCGGCCGAGCGCACCCCCGAGATCGAGCTGCCCGACGAACCCCCCGGGTGGGAGGACCGCCGCTTCGCGCTCACCCTCCGCGGCCGCGACGCCCTCAACCCCATGACCGACCGCTACATGAGCTTCCGCACCGACCATGGCGAACTGGGCCAACGGGTGTTGGCCGCGCTAGGCGAGGGGAACACGATAGGCCGCACCGCCCAGGCCCTCGACCTGGAGTTGGGCGAGATAAAGCCGTGGATCGAACGCCTCGAGCGGGCCGGCACGCTGCGTGAACTGAGCGGGTGACGCCCCTCGGCGCGAGGGCGGCCGGTGGCGTATTCTGGTCGGGCCTTGGAGAGCGACATGTACGACACCCGTGACGAGATCTCGCTAAGGGAGCTCTACCTCATCTTGCGCGGCGGCTTCGCTGCCATCGTCATCGTCACGATCATCGTCGGTGGGGCCGCGTTCGTTTACTTGTCATCCAAGCCGGCCCGCTACGAGGCGGCGGCAACGGTGCAGGTGGTCGCCCCACAGCCAAGTACCACCGGCGACCTCGCCAATCTGATCCCGCAGGTGGGTTTGGGCGCGCAGGCGTACACGTCCCTCGCTAACAGCAGTTCCGTGCTGCTCTCGGCGTTCCCGAAGACCTCCAACGACCCCGACGAGCTGAGGCGCCTGAGCGACTCCCTCGAACTCAAGGCCATCGACACGTCGAACCAGGCGCGCGGCCAGCTGACCCTCGAGCACAAGGCCACGGCCGATACGGCCGAGGAGGCCGCCCGCCGCGCCAACGCCTGGGCATCGGCGAGCGCGGCTGCAGCCGTTGGCGCCATGCGCGAGACCGTCGACGCGGCCGTGGCGAGCAGTACCAGGCAGGTGGAGGTCCGCAAGGCCGAACTCGACCGGGCCCAGGCCGACTGGGCCGAGTTCTCGAAGGAAGACGCCCGCGCGGCGCTGCGGAGCCGGCTGGATCAGCTGGCGCTGCAACAAGCCGCCACCAGGGCCCGCATTACTGAGCTGGACGGCAAGATCGCCGCCAACACCGCTCAACAGGCGCTGCTCACGGCGGCCGCTGCGGCCCGAGGCGGCACTTCCAGCTCGTCCCTAGCCACCCAGGTTCGCGCGCTGGTCGATGCGGGCGCGCTGCCCGAGGACGCGGCCACGGGCCTACGCGAGGCCCTCAGTCAACTCCCGCCAGGCGCCACCTCCGGCGGGCAGGACCTCGTCAACCTCGTCAGCCGCGCCCGGCTGGAGACGGTCACGGCGGAGCTGGCCGGCCAGGTGGCCGAACGCGCCCAACTGCACGCCGGCGCCGACCAGGCGGAGGCCGAGGGCGCGACTCTCCGAGCCCGCCTGGCCGACCTCGACCAGCGCGCCTCCACGCCACAGACGGCGCTGAACGTCGCACGCGTCGCGTACGACCGCGTGGCCTCGGTGATGCCGTTACTCGCCCTGCAGCAGAGCATGGTGGCGGACGCGGCCACCGTGATCATCGCGGCCGCACCCCCCCTTAGCCCCAAGCCCACGAACCGGCTGACCATCACCGTCGCCGCCGCGTTGGTCGCCGGGCTCCTGGCCACCATCCTCGTGTTCCTTCGGGCCGCCGTTGCCGACACCTCGCCGCCGAAGGGCTTCGCTAGAAGGGCGACCGAGATCGACGAGAAGAGCGGCACGCTCACCCACCACGACGAGGACCTTCTGAGCGTGGGCGAGAGCCGCCGGTAAGCGCCCGTGCGCCCTGGCGGCCAGTCGTGAGCAGACCCTTCGCCTTTGAGTGGACAGCGTGGCGGTGGGCGGCTTGACCGCGTCCTCCAGCGCCGGGCTCGTCCTGACGGGCGGCAGCGGGCGGTTGGGCCAGGAACTGTTGGCGCTCCTGCCCGACGCGGTGGCGCCGAGCTCCAACGAGCTCGACGTCACCGACCCCTCGATGACACGAACGGTGCTGAAACGGCTTCGCCCCGGCGTGGTCGTACATGCCGCCGCCTACACCGACGTGAAGGGCGCCGAGGCGGACCGCGACCGTTGCTGGCTCGTCAACGTCGGCGGTACGCGCAACGTCGCGCGCGCTGCTCGCGACCTTGGGGCGCGCCTGGTGCACATCTCGACGGATTACGTGTTCTACGGCGACCGCGGGAACTACGGGGAAGAAGACACCCCGGGGCCGGTGCGCAACTACTACGCGCTCACCAAACTCGTGGCCGAGGAGGCGGCGCGCTCGGCCCCCGGCGCGCTCGTCGTGCGCACGAGCTTTAGGCCACGCGAGTGGCAGTACGCAGCCGCGTACGACGACCTGTACACGTCGCAGGACTACGTCGACGTGATAGCGCCCCTGCTTGCCGAACTGGTCACTCACCTGGGCGAGGTCGCGTACGACACTGTCCACGTGGCCACCGAGCGCAAGAGCGTGTACGAGCTGGCGGCCAGACGGGCGCCGCGCGTGCGCCGCGCGAGCAAGGTCGAGGCCGGGGTCTCGCTGCCCGACGACGTGTCGCTGGACGTTTCCCGCTTCGCGCGGTTGCGCGCCACTTGGGCGGGCGGCGAGTGACGGCGTCCATGCAGGTCACGCCGCTCGCGCTCCCGGACGTCAAGTTGGTTACCCCGGTGGTGCGCCCGGACAGCCGCGGCTTCTTCCTCGAACGCTGGAACGCCGCCGCGTTCGCTGCCGCCGGCCTCGACGTGACGTTCGTGCAGGACAACCACTCGCGCTCGATGCGGGGCGTGGTGCGCGGCCTGCACTTCCAGGCCGGATCCCATGCGCAAGGCAAGTTGGTGGGAGTGACCCGGGGCCGCATCCTCGACGTGGCCGTCGACCTACGCGTCGGCTCGCCCACGTTCGGGCGCTGGGTGAGCGCCGTGTTGAGCGACGTGGAGTTGCAGCAGTTATGGGTGCCGGCGGGTTTCGCTCACGGCTTCGCCGTTCTTTCGGAGGTAGCTGACGTGATCTACAAGACCGACTACCCGTACACCACCGCGGCCGACGCCGGGGTGCGCTGGAACGACCCCACCATCGCGGTGGCCTGGCAGCTCGAGGGCGCAACGCCGTTGGTCTCGGAGCGCGACGCCGCGCTGCCGCTCCTCACCGATCTAGACCGTTTCCCGGGGGCCAGACCGTGATCACCTACTTAGTCACCGGCGCCGCCGGGTTCATCGGCTCGGCGCTGGTGCGCCTGCTGGTCGGCGGCGGCGACGCGCGCGTGGTGAGCGTCGACGCCCTCACCTACGCCGCCGACCTGGAGCGCCTGCGAGAGGCGGGCGACGGCCCGCGCCACCGCTTCGTGAAGCTCGACGTGAACGACCAGGGCGCCATGCTCGAGCTGCTGCGCGAGGAGCAGCCCACGGCGGTCATCCACTTAGCGGCCGAAACGCACGTCGACCGCTCGATTGACGGGCCCCGGCAGTTCGTGGTCGCCAACACGTTGGGCACGTTCAACCTTCTCGAGGCGGTGAGGCACTACTGGCTGGACCTGCCTCTCGCCGCTAACCAGAAGTTCCGCATGGTCAACGTGAGCACAGACGAGGTCTACGGCGCCCTCGGGCCGACGGGCATGTTCGACGAGGACAGCCCCTACGACCCGCGCTCGCCTTACAGCGCCAGCAAGGCCGGCGCCGACCACTTCGCGGCCGCCTACTTCCATACCTTCGGCCTCCCGGTCATCACCACCCACGCCTCCAACAACTACGGGCCGTTCCAGTTCCCGGAGAAGCTCGTGCCGCTGGCGCTGAGCAGGGCGTTGGCCGGTGAGAGCGTGCCCATGTACGGCGACGGCATGCAGGTGCGCGACTGGCTGCACGTTGACGACCACGCGCGCGGCCTGGTAGCGGCGGCGCAGCGGGGCGAGCCCGGCGCCACCTACCTCATGGGCGGCGCTCACGAGCTGCCCAATCGGGAGTTGTTGGAGCAGTTACTAGGCTGCCTCAACGAGGTGGCGCCGGGAGCGGGCGATTACCGCCGCTTGATCACCAGCGTGGCCGACCGGCCGGGGCACGACCGGCGTTACGCCGTCGACTCGGGCCGCGCCGAGAGCGAGCTCGGTTGGCGCCGGCAGGTGCCATTCGAGGAAGGGCTGCTGGAGACGGTGCGCTGGTACGTGGCTAACCAGGCGTGGGTGAGGTCGGTGGTGGAGCGCTACGACCTGGGCCGCCTCGGCCTGGGCGCGGCCGGCGCCTCGGGGGCGCGGTCGTGAGTGCGGGCGCTGCCGCCGACACTGCCTCTAGCGCGGGCAGTGCCGTGGGCACCGACTCTGCCGTGAGTGCGGGTGCTACTTCGGAAGTCGACACTGCGAGGAGTGCGGCCAGCGCCCGGCGCGGCATCGTGCTGGCCGGCGGCGCGGGCACCCGGCTCTACCCCGCCACCCTGGCGGTGAGCAAGCAACTGTTGCCCGTGTACGACAAGCCCATGGTCTATTACCCCTTGTCTACCCTCATGCTCGCCGGCGTGCGCGAGGTGCTCGTCATCTCCACGCCACGCGACCTACCGGCCTTCCGCGAGCTCCTCGGCAGCGGCGAGAGCTGGGGCATGCGTTTCGATTACGCCGTGCAGGAACGGCCAGAGGGCATCGCGCAGGCCTTCATCCTCGGCGAGGAGTTCCTGGGCGACCAACCAGCGGCGTTGGTCTTGGGCGACAACCTGTTCCACGGTTACGGCCTCAGCGGCCTGCTGAAGGCGGCCGACGCGCGCCGGGCCGAGGCCACCGTGTTCGGCTACCAGGTGAGCGACCCGGAACGCTACGGCGTGGTGACGTTCGACGAGGCCGGAAGGGTGACGGCCATCGAGGAGAAACCCGCCAAGCCGCTAAGCCACTACGCGGTCACCGGCCTCTACTTCTACCCGACCGGGGTGGCCGCCGAGGCACGCCAGATACGCCCATCGCAACGCGGCGAGCTCGAGATCACGGACCTCAACAGTCGTTACCTTGACCAGGGGCTGCTGAGGGTCGAGCTGATGGGCCGCGGCATGGCGTGGCTCGACACGGGCACGCACGAGAGCTACCTGCAGGCGTCCAACTTCGTGGAGACACTGGAAGCCAGGCAGGGGCTCAAGATCGCCTGCCCGGAGGAGATAGCGTTCCAGAGCGGGTGGATAAGCGCGGCGCAACTCGAGCGGCTGGCCGCGCCCATGAAGGGGAACGCTTACGGGAAGTACCTGCTGGGGTTGCTGGGGCGCTGAGTGCTGGCGCTTTGGCGTTCCTAACGCAAGCGTGATGCGGGAACTACCGCAAGCGTGATGTTGCATCGACCGCAAAAGTGATATCGAAATTACCGCAAACGCGCTATCCGTTCGAACGCAAACGTTATATCGCCGGCCCCTACGCGCCTTCCTGCCGCCCCTCCGAGTTGGCCACAACGGCCGCCGCGACGTAAGCCGCCAGCCCCTCGGCCTTCCCCTCGTAGTACGCAGTGAAACGCGGGTCCGCCACGTACATCTCGCCCACGCCTCGGTGGATCTCGTAACTGCATTCGTAGTAGTAGCGCGAGATGTGCTGCCTATGGGCCTCGGCCTGCTCCAGGGCGCGCGGGTCTCTCGGCGGCACCCCGGCGGCCATGAGCTCGGCGAACTTGGCCTCGATGGCCGCGTTCTCTGCACGGATGCGCAGCCAGTCTTTCTTGCCGTAGCGCCGGGTGCGGCGTTGGCTCTCCTGGTACGCGCTCGAGTCGCCCCAGCGCGCCTCGGCCTCCCCCGCGTGCTCGGTGGGGTCCCAGTCGCCGAATACCTCGAACAGCTCTTTCGGGTTCAAGTTGATTCCCATGGTCCTTGCCTCCATCTGCTTGTGTAACGACCGGCGCATGGCCAACAGGCGTTCGATGCGTGTGTTGAGGACGGCCTCCTGGCGCCTAAGGTGTGCCCAGGCGTCGGCCTCCGGCCGGGCGAGGAACTCCGCGATCGCCTCCAACTCGAAGCCCAGTGCGCGGTACGCGAGGATGTCATGCAGGCGCTCGAGGTCGGCCGCGCCGTAGAGGCGGTAGCCGGCGTCGGTCCGCCCGGCGGGAGACAGCAGGCCGATGTCGTCGTAATGGTGCAGCGTCCGGACGCTGACGTTGGCGAGCCTGGCCACCTCTCCCACCGTGTACGTCTCGCTGAAGGGCTCGTTAGGTGGCGGGGCCATGCGCTGTTCCTCCTTCCCACTAGAGAGGTTAAGGCTTAACGTAACGTCAGGGTCAAGTGGCCACGTGACACCGCGAACGACGCGGCACGTTACTCTTGGACCAATGGGAACCAACCCGGCGCTGGAGCGCCAGCAACTAGACTTGGAACACCTGCGCGAGGGCGTGGTGGACCTCGCCGCCACGGCCGGCAGGGCGATCCTCGAGATCTACGCCACCGAATTCGCCGTCACCAAGAAGGCGGACGCCTCACCGCTGACCGCCGCCGACATCGCCTCGCAGCGGGTGATCATCGAGGGGCTTGGTCGGCTGACCCCAGGAGTTCCGATCATCGCCGAGGAGGCAGAGGCTCCCAGCTACGAGGAGCGGCGCCACTGGCGGCGTTTCTGGCTGGTGGACCCACTCGACGGCACCAAGGAGTTCGTGAAGCGCAACGGCGAGTTCTCCGTCAACATCGCCCTGGTCGAGGACGGCGTGCCCGTCCTCGGGGTAGTGCACGCCCCCGTCGCGGGCGTCACCTACACGGGCGTCGCGGCCCATGCCGGTCACGCGGCCAGCGCCTGGCGCTTCGACGCCGAAGGCGGCGCCCACCCCATCCATACCCGCCCCCCGGCGAACGGCGTGGTGCGCGTCATGGTAAGCCGGTCGCACTCCAACGAAGCCACGCGGGCGTTCATCGAACGACTGCGCCGGAAGTACGGCGAAGTGGAGACGATCGCTCGCGGGTCGGCCATCAAGAGCTGCCTGGTGGCAGACGGCACGGCGCAGTTCTACCCGCGCTTGGGGCCGACCATGTGGTGGGACACCGCCGCAGCGCAGGCGGTGCTGATGGCGGCCGGGGGGGAGATGGTGGCGGTCGGCGGTGGTGCGCCGCTTAGGTACTTTGGGGATGTGTTGTCGAATCCGGGGTTTGTGGCTACGTTCCGACCCTTTGGTGGCTTGCCACTATCTGAGACTGACTGAGTGCCTTCTTGGTTCCAGCGGGTTGGGCTCACTCCGCACTTGCCGCGTCATGGTTCTTGCCATCAATTGCCGTGGGCAATGCTTGGCCTAATGTGCTCTGGCGAATTGAAAGGTCCCAAGAGGGTCAAGAAAGGCAAGTCAGGGCTGGAAGGACAATCTGCTACTGGTGTACTAGCTTCTGCCCGGCTAGGGCATCGAAAGCACACCTGCCAGGGGTTGCCGCTGCCCACTATTGGACGTTACAAGCAGAATGTCGTGATTGATAATTGCAGATTGACTGTATGTCCTGGCTCCCTGGTAACATCATCGCCATCGGGAAGGCGCAAGTCGAATCACGTGGACCATTCGCATCCCGCAGAAGGCCAATGGCCGAGGTGCTTCCCCGTATGCAAGCGCTTGGGTTACGAGTGAAGGCTACACACGCCTGCAGAGTTTGGCCTCGTTTGAATCGAGTATTGTCCATGTACAAACACGGAGGCCCATTCTAGATGAGTTTTCTAAACGATAAGTCGATTCTGGTGACCGGCGGTACCGGGTCGTTCGGGCGCAAGTTCGTGAGAGCGGTCCTCGACAGGACCGGCGCGCGGCGTGTAATAGTTTTCAGCCGCGATGAGCTTAAGCAGTACGAGATGACCCAGCAGTTCGGGCCTGAAGACCGACTGCGGTACTTCATTGGTGACGTTCGCGACGACGAGCGTTTATCGCGCGCGCTCGACGGCGTCGACGCCGTCGTTCATGCCGCTGCGCTCAAACAAGTACCTGCCGCCGAGTACAACCCATTCGAAGCCGTGAAAACCAATATAATCGGCGCCCAGAACGTGATCAACGCTTGCATCGATCGCGGCGTTCAACGCGTCGTCGCCTTGAGCACCGACAAGGCAAGTAGCCCCATCAACCTCTACGGCGCAACGAAACTGGTCAGTGATAAGCTCTTCATACAAGGTAACTCGTATGCGGGCGGCAAACGCACCAGGTTCGCTGTAGTTCGCTACGGTAATGTAGTTGGTAGCCGCGGTTCGGTCGTACCGTTCTTTCAGAGCAGAGCGGCTAGTGGTGTGCTGCCCATAACGGACGAGCGCATGACCCGCTTCTGGATTACCCTGAACCAAGGTGTAGAGTTCGTACTGACGAGCTTAGAGAGCATGGGCGGCGGCGAGTTGTTCGTTCCTAAGATTCCAAGCATGCGCGTTACAGATCTCGCGCACGCGATAGCGCCGGGCGCGAAGCTCGAGGTCGTAGGAATCAGACCTGGGGAGAAACTTCACGAGGAGATGATCAGCGTTGACGACGCACGAAGAACGCTCGACATCGGTGACCGTTACGTGATCCAACCCGAGTTCCCATGGTGGGCAAGCACGCATTTGGAAGGCGACCCTGTGCCGGAAGGCTTCGCGTACACTAGCGACCGAAACGACGAGTGGCTTGACATAGCTGCTTTGCGAGAGATGCTAGGGGAAGATGTCTAGCTTCATCCCGTATGGACGGCAGTGGGTAGATGATGATGACGTTGCGGCGGTATCGGACGTCATGCGGAGTGATTACCTCACGACCGGACCCGCTGTCGATCGCTTTGAATCAGCCCTGACGGGAGCTACGGGTGCGAGCCACGCTGTAGCACTCAATTCCGGAACGTCGGCGCTTCACGCGATGTATTTTGCCGCCGGCCTAGGTCCGGGCGACGAGATAATAACGACACCACTTACTTTCGCAGCCACCGCTAACGCGGCCCTGTATTTGGGTGCGACAGTCCGCTTCGTAGACGTGCAAGAAGATACCGGCAACTTAGATCCCGAACTAATCAAGGATGCCATCTCACCACGAACTAGGCTCATCGTTCCCGTAGACTTCGCTGGTCATCCTGCCGATTATGACCGCATACACGACGTTGCTGCCGAAGCCGGCGTCACGGTCGTTTCTGACGCCGCCCACTCCCTTGGGGCCACGTACAATGGCCGACCTGTCGGGACCTTGGCGAAAGCCACGGAGCTCTCGTTCCATCCGGTGAAACCGATCACCACGGCCGAAGGCGGCGCGGTCCTAACCGATGATGCTGACCTGGCTGCCCGCGCACGCACGTTTCGCACTCACGGCATAACGCGGGAGCCCACGGACCTGACCACATCAGGGGAGGGCCCGTGGTGGTACGAACAGCAGTTTCTGGGCTTCAACTACCGCCTCTCCGACATCCAAGCGGCGCTGGGATATAGCCAGATGCGCAAGCTACAGCGCTTCTTGGCCAGGCGGCGAGCGATTGCGGCCACGTATATGGACGCGTTCAGCGACCTGCAAGAACTCATCTTGCCCACAGAACAAGCAGGAGTCGAGTCAGGCTGGCACCTTTTCGTTGTCCGTGTAAGAACGACTCCGTCACGCAGGCGACCCTTCTTCGAGCGTCTTCGTGAGCTGGGTTTAGGTGTCCAAGTGCACTACATTCCCGTATATTTCCACCCTTACTATCAACAGTTAGGGTATGCGCGTGGAGCCTGTCCAGTCGCAGAGGACTTCTACTCAAGGGCCATCTCATTACCCATCTATCCACAAATGAGTGACGATGACGTGGCCTCAAGCGTTGAGCGCGTTAGACAGGCCGTGAAGGAGACGCTCGCGTAGATGCACGTCGTATCCATCGTTCAAGCTCGCATGAACTCCACCCGCCTCCCTGGGAAAGTTCTCAAACCCCTGCAGGGGGCGCCAATGCTTGCGCGACAGATCGAACGCCTCTCCCGCAGCAAGCTCACCGACCGAATCGTCGTAGCGACTACCGATCGCAGCGAAGACGATGCAATCGTCAACTTGCTGCGAACAATAAGCGGTGTCTACTCCTATCGCGGTCCCGAGGACGATGTTCTTCAACGCTACATAGGGGCAGCTAACGAATATGAGGCTGACGTAATCGTCCGTGTCACTGCCGACTGTCCCCTCATCGAGCCCGCAGTAATTGACGCAGCAATAGAGAGTTACTTGAAGCATGCTTCCACAATCACGTACGTAACCAACTGCATCGTTCGCACTTACCCCAGGGGCCTCGACGTTGAGGTCTTTCCGTTGCTAGCCCTTGAAACCGCGCATTCTGAAGCCAAGTCGTCGGCTGACCGAGAACATGTCACACCGTTCATCTGGCGCCAGCCCAAGCGCTTCCCCCGGTACGACCTCGTCGACAACGAGGATAATAGTCACCTACGCTGGACAGTCGACACCCCGGAGGACTTCGAACTGATCATCAAGATCTACGAAGCACTCTTCCCAACCCAACCAGCCTTCAATTACCGAGATGCACTCCAACTAGTGAGGCAGCATCCTAATCTCTCGATGATTAACCAACACATTCAACAGAAGATCACCTGAATGCGCGTATTAGTGCGGGCCGACGCCTCGACGTCAACAGGCAGCGGACATGTCATGCGCTGCCTTACCCTTGCTGACGCACTCGCGGAAGCGGGAGGTCAAATCGAATTCGTTTGTCGCGCAAAGGCCGGCAACCTAATTCAGTACATCGAACGTGACCGTGGGTTCCCCGTACATGTCTTGCCAAAGCAATACAGCGCTCAAGAGGACGCACAGCTTACCGCCAAGTTTGCCCGTAGTGGCGAACGACCGGATTGGGTCGTCGTTGACCATTACGGCTTGAACGAAACGTGGGAACGACAGCAACGGCCGTTCTGTGAGCGAGTCATGGCAATCGACGACATCGCGGATAGGCGACACGATTGCGACCTATTGTTGGATCAGAACCTAAACGAATTCGGTGGACGTTACGACGAACTCGTACCCTCCGACTGCGTTAAGCTTCTCGGTCCCGACTACGCCCTACTCCGACCCGAGTTCGCAACTATTCGAGATGGCCTTAGGGAGCGGACAGCCAAAGTCGAGCGCCTCCTCGTCAATTTCGGTGGCACCGACCCGACCGGCGAGACGATCACTTCCCTCACCCAACTGAGAGGAGCCCCGTCAGCACAGAATCTCCAAATCGACCTGGTTGTGGGGTCTAACCAAGCCTCGCTGGCGGAAGTTGTCAAGTTGGCTGAATCGATGACTAATGTCAAGGTGTACGTGCAAACGCCGAAGATGGCGCAATTGATGGCAGGAGCGGACATCGGAATCGGTGCCGGCGGGTCTACAATCTGGGAACGATGTTGCTTGGGGTTACCTACGATCACCGTAGCGGTGGCTGATCACCAAGTGCCTTACTGCCAGAGGCTTTCCGACCTCGGTTACATTTCATATGCTGGGAGCGCGCTGGAGGGACCACTCGATTATGTCGCGGCTCTACAAGGATTCCTGCAAGAACCGGACGAGCGGTGCAAGATGTCCCGCCTAGGAATGGACCTGGTCGATGGCCGCGGAGCCAGTCGAGTAGTTGAATGCATGCTGAGGTGAAGTGATCTTTTCATTACGGGCCGTAACAGCGGCTGACATTAGCTTAATCTTGAAATGGCGGAACCAGCCGGAGATTCGAGAGAAAATGCACTCGACCCACATCATCTCCGAAGCCGAGCATCGCGCATACTTCGAACGAATCAAAGACGATGCCACTAAGCTCTACTTTACGTGTAGAGATGACCAAGGGCAGCCGGTCAGCGTAATCGACTTCGTGGATAACCTCAAGCACTCAACAGCGCTTGACACTGGTGGAGTTGGTGCGCTCGAGTGGCTCAGTACTGGATTCCCGTTCATCTTCGTATCCGTCGGAGAACCAGCGGGGCATCTCCGCGGCGCTGGCGCAAAAGGAATTGGTCGTCTACCTGGGCACTGCAGAGACCACGACGGTAGATGATCTTCGAGCCGCTGTGCAAGCCCTTATGGTTAGCAGCGCCCGGCAGAGCCTCTCGCAGTTGGGTGTTAGCGTCGTGTATGGCTTCGGCACGCAGCGTGTCGCCCAGCGGATGGCCCGCCCCACGTCCCTTATGCCTTGAGGAGGACCGAAAAATGAGTCGCACGCCCGCGCCGCGCGTTCTTTTCCTCGGCCACGAGGACTCGCCGATTCTAGCGCGCCTACGAAGTTTGGCCGAGAACGTACATGGCATGTCAAGCAGGGTCGACGGTGATTTCGTCCAGCGGGTCGGGGCGTCGATTGTCGTTAGCCATGGCTACCGCCATATTCTGCGACCCGCCACTCTCGCTGTCCTACCTCACCGCTTCGTCAACCTCCATATTTCACTGCTACCCTGGAATCGAGGAGCCGACCCAAACCTCTGGAGTTTTCTCGAGGACACGCCTAAGGGCGTTACCATCCACGAGATCGATGAGGGCATCGACACCGGAAGCATAATCGCCCAAAGAGTGGTCCGGGTTGATATCCGGGGAACGCTCGCGACGACCTATCGTGAGCTACAAGAGGCGATGCTTGAACTCTTTACCGAGACGTGGCCCGCCATCCGGGCTGGTGCGGTCGAAGGTCGGCCCCAGCAACCCGGAGGGTCGCTTCACACGCTCAAAGACAAGGAGCCCTACCTTCACCTGCTACGACATGGCTGGGACACTCACGTGTCTGAACTCATCGGCAAGGCCCTCTAACGAATCGATACTGAACTAGGAGCATGTGTGAGTAATTCCTTCCTGGGCGGGTTGTGGAGGGTTGGGGCGGCACGACGCCATGCTGACCAAGGGCGCGGGCTACAGCGAACTCTCCCTTGGCACAGTTGCCGCCCAAGGCGGTAGGCTCTCGATCATGAGGCACGTCGATACCATTAAACTCGGCCAGCATTCCTTGGGGCCAACCCACCCCCCTTTCGTGGTGGCCGAGATGAGCGGCAACCATAATCAAGATCTGGGGAGAGCCCTAAAGATTGTCGAAGCGGCGGCCGCCTCCGGCGCTCATGCAATAAAGTTGCAGACCTACACGGCGGACACGATGACACTGGACATCAGCCGGGACGAGTTCGTCATCGACGATCCAGCCAGCCTTTGGAGAGGCCGAACGCTCTACGACCTCTACGAAGAAGCGCACACGCCATGGGAATGGCATAAGGCAATCTTCGCTCGTTCCCGAGAGCTTGGCATAGAGTGTTTCAGCTCGCCATTCGACGCTACGGCCGTGGACTTCCTCGAAGCACTCGGAGCACCTGCCTATAAAATAGCTTCGTTCGAGAATTCTGACCTGCCCCTCATACGAAAGGTGGCCGCCACCGGGAAACCTGTAATCATCAGCACTGGTATGGCCACAATCAGCGAACTCGGGGCAGCCGTCGAAGTAGCTAGAGACGCAGGATGCGCCGACCTTATCTTGCTCAAATGCACGAGCAACTACCCTGCTTCCCCTGAGAACACCAACCTAAGGACAATCCTCCATCTACGCGACCTATTCGGGGTTCAGGTGGGGCTCTCTGATCACACCCTAGGAATCGGCGTGGCAGTGGCCAGCGTCGCGCTGGGGGCCACCGTGATAGAGAAGCATTTCACCCTGTCACGAGCCGATGGTGGAGTGGATAGCGCGTTTTCACTTGAGCCTAGTGAGTTCAACACTTTAGTAGAAGAGACTCAGCGAGCATGGCAGGCCCTCGGGTCGATTCTCTACGGACCAACCGCATCAGAAAAGAAGTCGCTTTGGTTCAGGCGCTCACTCTACATAACTGAAGACCTAGAACCTGGTACCCGACTGTCTACAGACAATGTGCGCGCTATCCGCCCAGGCCTCGGACTTCCACCGGCGGAGCTTCACAAAGTCCTAGGCCTGCAGGTCAGGCGGGCCGCAGCGAAGGGCACTCCCCTCACTTGGGATCTACTGAAGTGATTTCGCACTCTCGGCCAGTCGAGACTCTCTAACCCGGATTATGCATGAGGCATGAGAAGAGAAGGCCTTCATTATGGTAGAAAGTGTGTGTGGCACAAGCTTTCTACCAGGTGGAGGCCTTCTTGTGAGAGAGAATATCACTTCGCAGACTGTGCTGTTCGAGGGTGGCTTCGTGAAGCCGGTCGTGGCGGCRTTCGATCAGCCGGCGAGCAGTTCCGATGGCGGGGCGTTGCTGCTGAAGTTGGCGGATGACCGTCTTCGKTTGACGGCGGCGGTGGCGGGCGCGCTGCCTGATGCGCGTGAGGCGGGCAAGGTCAGGCATTCGTTGCTTGCCGTCGTTCAGCAGCGGGCTTTCGGGATCGGGAACGGTTACGAGGACGCCAACGACGCGGCGCGCTTACGMGRYGACCCCACTCACCAGTTGCTGCTGGGCCGCTGCCCGGGGGCTGGCAGTGAGTTGGCGTCGCAGCCGACCATCTCGCGCCTTGAGAACGCCTTCGACGAGAAGCATGTCGCAGCGGCGAGCGAGGCGTTCAGTGGCGCGGTGCTGAACCGCCACCAGCGGAGGTTGCGCCGGAACGCTAAGCGCATCATCATCATCGACGTCGACGCCACCTGGGATGACGCTCATGGTGAGCAGCAAGGCGCGTTGTTCAACGGCTTGTACGGCAACCACGGCTTCTTGCCGCTGCTGGCGTTCATCCAGTTCGACGACGAGGCCGAGCAGTACCTGGTGGCCGCCCTGCTCAGGCCGGGTAACGCCGGCAACGATCAGGTCTTGAGCTTCCTGAGCGGCGTGATCGAGAACGTCAGGGCGCACTTCCCGAGGGCGCAAGTGACGCTGCGAGCCGACGCGGGCTTCGCTATCCCCAGCGTGTTCGAGTACCTCGACGATCACCAGGTGCGTTACGCCATCGGCATGAGCAGCAACAGCGTCTTGAAAGAGCACGCCGAGCCGGGCATGGCKATCGCCAGGGCGCTCAGCGAAGCCAGCGGAACCAGCGAACGCGTCTACCTGGATAAGCAGTACCAGACCAAGAAGAGCTGGCCGCACTCGCGRCGGGTGATCATCAAGGCCGAAGTCACCCGCTACCCGGGCAGGATCCCGCGGGATAATGCGCGGTTCGTCGTCACCGACTTAGTSGGCGATGCCGCCTTCGTCTACGAGAGYGTCTACAGCCGCAGGGGTGACGTGGAGAACCGCATCAAGGAACTCAAGARCGCCATCCGCATGGACAAGACGAGCTGCACGAACTTCGCGGCGAACCAGCTGCGAGTAATCTTGCACGCCACGGCGTTCGCCCTATACCAGGAGATCCGCTTAGCGGCGACCGGCACGACCTTCGCCAGCGCACAAGTGACCACCATCAGGGAGCGGCTCATCAAGTTGGGCGCCTGGTTCAAGACCAGCACCAGGAGAATCGTGATCCACCTGCCCCAAGCAGCGCCATGGCGCAACGAATGGGTGACCATCGCAAGGCGGTTAGCCGCGCCGCCCGCCTGAGGCAAGGCCACAACAACAAACCCAGAATCCGGTAATCAAGGCGCCACCGGCCGGCGAAGCGCGCCCAGGGACACCCGAAAACACGCCCGGGACACCCGGAACCAGCACCACCGCCCCGAACCGGTCACCATCAGAGTCCGAACCGCAACCCGGCGCCAAAGTCCGGGCCTTTCGCACCCCGGAAACCGACCCCAGCGCGACCCTCATGAATAGAGCGGGCTAATCGCCCGGAAGATCATGCGACTCAGTCTTAACTGGCTCCTGTTGCTCACACACCGCCCGGTGATCCGCGAGTTCGTGGGGTATCAGGGACCTGACCGAAGTTGCTGCGAACGGTTGACCGGGGGCGCGAGCGGCCATGGCTTCTCTCGAAGGCTTAGCGTCCTCCATGAGGAACTTCAACGAATCGCTACCTTAGCTGCGTTCTTTATCACTGCAAGTTGCCTTAAAGGAACTTGCCAGCGGCCTTTAGCCGCTCGTAGTGCTCCCAATCGCGCTGCTTGAAGACCTTGGCCGGACTCCCTCCAACGATGGCGCCTGCAGGTACGTCCGACACCACAACGGCACCCGCCTGAACAATGCACCCCTCGCCCAGTACTACCCCGCCGAGGATCGTCACGCGCGACCCGAGCCAGACGTTGTCTCCGATCTCGACGTCTCTGTCTATCGACGCTGAGCCATAGGGAATCGCCTCGCCATGGTCGTAGTCATGGAAGCTGGTGATGATCAGGCACTCTGGCCCAGAATGAAAGTTGCGCCCAATCTGGACCCTTCCAGTTCCGCCTATGGTCATCCCATTAAAGTTTGCGTTCGATCCCAAGACCGTCCGTTTCGTCAGTCGGGTTGGGCCGTGCACCTTCAGTGGCTCGTCGTACGAACCAAGCGTGAGCACAGCTACAGTCTTGTAATACCGGCTCTTAAGCCTCCGCATCAGTTTGTAGGGGTACATCAGCATTCGCCGCGCCAGACTGCTCATTCACAGGCAATTCTACGCCACGTTTTCAAAGGAAGCGACCCCCTACGCAATCTGGCAGCGCCCTACACAAACTCAATTGCCAACCGTAAGAGACTCTCGCTGAGGCGCAAGACCACTGCGCTAGATTGGGCTCCTACCGCCTGCCTGACCTCCCGAAGAGAGTACTGCGACGCGCCCGGCGGGTGTGCGGTTCCGTGGTAGCTTTGGCGCGTGCTGGAACGACTGAACGCGCTTGTCGCCAAGGTCCGCAGTCCAAGCGAGAAATCGTTCCTCCGCGAGTTCGTGCGCTTCGGTTCCTCGACCGGCTTTGTACAAGGGTCGCGTGTGGTTAGCGGGCTCGTAGTGGCAGCCATTGTCGATCCGGGCGCCTGGGGCAATTGGTACTTACTCAACCTAATCATCGCCTACGGCGCCCTGACCCAGCTTGGTGCTCTCAATGGAATGAACAGGGAGGTGCCAGCGGCCATTGGCAGGGGCAGCGTGACGGAAGCAGTCGACTTGCGACGCTCTGCTCTCGGCGTCGTCCTACTAACCACCGGGCTTGCCACAATCCTGCTTCTAGGACTTGGCCTGGTGATTCCGGCTGTTACAGTCACCAACGCTTTCCTATTGACCATCGCCCTACTGTTCGCCAATCAAATCTACACTTACGTCGTCACCAGCCTACGCTCGACAACGCACTTCAACGACCTAGCCCGACTCCAATTCGTGCAGGCCATCGCCTATCCCTCGCTATCCATTTCCGGCGCCCTCGTTCTAGGAATCCCAGGCTTTATTCTCGGACAAATAACCACTTTGGCACTTACTAGCCTTGCCGCCTCTGGCGCGCACACCGTGGCGTGGCGTCCGAAGTTCAAGCGCACCCTAATTCGACGGTTGATCGTCGTTGGATTTCCGATCATGCTCGTAGGTCTCATTCATACACTCTTCGCGACTGTGGATCGATGGGTGATCGTCGGACATCTCGGCTCCGAAGCCTTAGGTTACTACTCCCTAGCCATAATGGCGCTAAGCGCTGTAGCGCTTCTCCCACAGGTACTCTCACAGCAGTTCTATCCGCGCATGGCTTACGCCTGGTCAGCAACCCGCGACGCTGGTGAGCTGCGGCGCTTGGCCACACGGCAACGGCTCTATACGTTCGCTGCAGTAGTGCCAGTAGTTGGGCTTATGGCTTTGGTAACCCCTCCAATAGTGCGTGCTCTCCTTCCCCAGTACGCTCCTGGCATCCCTGCCATTCTCGTCACTATCTTTGTCCCATTGGTCTCAACCATCGGTGAAGGCTACGGAGGCGTATTGCATGTGCTCAACAGGCAGTTCTGGTACGTCGGCGCAATTCTTGTCGCCGCGGTCGTCAATATAGGCGCGAGCTTGGCCTTGGTCGGTCCGCTCGGGATAGTCGGCGTGGCATGGGGAACCTTCGCAGCGTTCGTAGTCTTGGCCGTGTTGCGCGTAATGCTCGGCACTGCGGCCCTCAGGCGAGCGCCCATAACCGCCACGACGAACCGGCCGGGTTAGGCTGCACGATGCCGAGCATGGGCTCACGAGAGGACAGCTGAACGGCGCCATGAGGATATTCCGAAGCATAGGTGCTCTTATGGCGATAGCTGCCGACACGGTTCGCCTGCCACTGTTCAACCTCAATTACCTGACGAGCACAGAAGCTCTCGACGTATACAACTACACGTCCTCTTATCCGCGGCGGGGCGTTCTCGGCTGCATCGCGATATTCGTGATCAAGGCGTTCCGCTCCATTCGTTGGCCGCGTCCCATCGCAGCTGAGGGCCGAGGCAAGATTGTCTTCGCAGCTGAGACCTATAACCAGTTCAGTGCGTTGGAGCCGGTGTTCGCGCAACTTGACCCAGATCGTAGGCTGTTAGTCAACCTGGACAAGCAGCCTGGTCACGATTTCCCGATGGCCTTCGCGTACCTGGCCGCACTCTTCTTTTTTCCCGTGTCGCTTCTCCGGTACTCCGCTGCAACTCCATATCAACGACAAGCTTATTCGCACGTATTTCACCACTTCATACTTACCTACGGATATTATTTCGTGGCTCGGATTTGGCTGCACAAGCTCACCCCGAGCCTAGTGTTCGTGGCGAATGATCACAACATGATGACGAGGACACT
The DNA here is from genome assembly GCA_032027045.1 of Truepera sp. Taxonomy (NCBI): domain Bacteria; kingdom Thermotogati; phylum Deinococcota; class Deinococci; order Trueperales; family Trueperaceae; genus Truepera; species Truepera sp. Next base: position 2,303,696 of record JAVSMU010000001.1, read on the forward strand.
AACCGCCGCAGCGGCGGCTGAGGGAGTGCCCACAGCATATATCCAGCATTCCTCCGTCAACGATCGGTTCCCACCTCTGAACTATAATCTGGCATTCTTGGACGGCCTGGACGCTTTGAAGAAATACGAGCGAGCAGGGACTTCCGAAACGCGTGTCTACCTAGCGGGGATACCAAAGCTAGACGCCTTCTCATCAATTGCGAACGAGAACGACTCCCTTACGGCGCTCGGGGTCTGCATTGGCCGGGCCGAGGACTCAAGCTCCGTCTTGAATCTCATTGCCGCGATGCGAGCTACCCTTCCCCAGATGCCGATAACGCTTCGCCCTCACCCGGGCGACAAACGCGATTGGTCAGCCACACTTAACGAGTTCAACGTCTCCGTGTCGGACTCCGCGAAGGAACTCTCTTTCGAGTTCCTCTCAGGCGTGGATGCGATAGTGGTCGGCGATTCCAATATTGCGCTCGAGGCCCTGCTACTCAACGTCACACCGCTTTACTTCGACTTTTCGGGGCGCCGTACCGACAATTACAGCTTTATCAAGAATGGCACCGTCCCCTATTATTCGACCCACGACGACCTCTTAGCTGCGTTGCAGATGCTCATTGCAAGTCGCCCTCCGGTTCGCCACAAGGCTGCACCCTACTGCGCAACCCTCGGTACACGGTTTGACGGCGACTCGGCTCGTCTGGTAGCTACGGCCATAAGGCGGTTCGTGGACGGGCAGGATCCCGGACCAGAATGGGAAGCAGTGTCCGTCTCAAGCCTTTCCGCGTTCAAGCCTAGGGCCGAGCTCGGGTTCCAATGACGGAGCGTTCCCATGAACTAAAGCTCAAACGTGCTGCCTGCGTGAGGGCCACGACCCGTATTGCCATGACGACAGTGTCAGCGCTGGTCCCCATTAGTTGGACACCTTCTTAGGTTGAGCCTGTAGGCTCGTGAGAGAGGTGTTGTTGTGTCGAGGAAGCGTCGGAATCATAGTCCTGCGTTCAAGGCGAAGGTGGCGTTGGAGGCGGCGCGTGAGGAGCGCACCACGGCTGAGATCGCCCGCGAGTACGGCGTGCACGCTAATCAGGTGAGTGCCTGGAAGCGGCAGTTGCTGGATGGCGCCGTGGCCGTGTTCGAGAGCCCGGCTGACAGTCGGCTGGATGGTGAGGCGGTCATCAAGGATTTGCATGCGAAGATCGGGGAGTTGACGGTGGAGCGCGATTTTTTGTCCAGAGCGTTGAAGCGCTGACCCCCAGCGAGCGYAAGGGCCTGATTGGGCCGCGGCCGGAGCTGAGCGTCAAGCGGCAGTGCGAGCTGCTGCGGGTGCCGCGCTCCACGGCCTACTACCGGGCCGYAGAGGGCGTCGACGGCGACGAGTTGGTGCTGATGCACTTGATCGATAAGATTCACGTTCAGCATCCGTTCAAGGGTTCGCGGCGCATCACGAMGGACCTGCAGAAGTTGCATGGCCGGCGGGTGAGCCGTAAGCGTGTGCGGCGCCTGATGCTGAAGATGGGTATCASSGCCATCTACCCGAAGCCGCGCACCACGAAGGCCGGTCGSGGGCCGGGGCACAAGGTGTTCCCGTACCTGYTGAGGGGGGTTGACATCAGCGCCGCTAATGCCGTTTGGGCGGCCGATATRACCTACATCCCCATGGCTAGGGGCTTCTGCTACCTGGTGGCGATCATGGACGTTCATAGCCGCCGCATCCTCGCCTGGCGGCTATCCAACACGCTGGACTCCCGTTTCTGCGTCGAGGCTCTCGAGGAGGCCCTGGTGCACTTCGGAAGACCGACCATTTTCAACACGGATCAAGGCGCTCAGTTCACTGCCAATGCCTTCACCAGCGCGTTGCAGGCGGCTGGCGTGCAGATCAGCATGGATGGTCGCGGCGCCTGGAGGGACAACGTCTTCATCGAGCGTTTCTGGTGGACGTTGAAGCACGAGGAGGTCTACTTGCGGGCCTACGACAGCGTGTGGGAAGCCCGGCAATGCATCAGYAAYTACCTGGACTACTACAACGCTGACAGGTTCCATTCGAGCYTGGAGGACCAAACCCCRRTCGAGGCTTACACCCRCTCGCTACCAGCRGCYAAGGCAACGCTACTGCTGCCGGGACCGAGCCAACCCCAAGCGCAGGTCATGAGCCTGTGCTAGAACTTAAGAACCAAGAGGAACTGTCCAACAGGCGGGGTCCACCGCTGTCATCTCAGGACTTTTCCACCTTATGAACGTATGTTTCGTTGCCCATTCATCAAGGCTCGAAGGAGCGGATCGCTCCTTGATTGAATCGATACTTCTTCTCCGGGACCGCGGCGTTGTTCCACATGTGCTCGTTCCTCGCAAGGGTCCGCTACTTGCCACACTCGACGACCATAAGATTCCGTACACGGTTTGGCCCTACTATTGGTGGCTCGGCAAGCAGAACGAGCCCGCTCACTGGCGGGCGTTGCGCTACGCCGCCGCCGTATTTACCCTCTTTAGCTCCGCGTTCTTGGCATTCCGGTTGAGGCGCTACCATTTCCAGCTAGTCTACACAAACACCGTTGCCACCCCAGCAGGCCTTCTTATCAGCTCACTGCTGCGCCTCCCGCACATCTGCCACATCAGGGAGTTCGTAGACATAGACCACCACCTGATTTTCCTATTCGGCAAGAAGCCTAGCCTCCGGTTGCTGGAAACGCGCAGCGCTTTACTGCTCGCGAACTCAGGGGCGGTGGCTTCGGCCTTCAATCCGTTGCTTGAGCGAAAGACGATCCAGGTCGTTTACCAGGCTGTGGCAGTAGGCTCTGTGCCGCCGCCGAGACGCAGCGAGCCAGCCGATGAGACGATTGACTTCCTGCTACTGGGCCGACTTCACCCAGGCAAAGGGCAGGATATCGCCATAAGAGCGCTTCATACTCTTATAAACAAAGGTTACGAAGCGCGCCTAAGGATTGTGGGGAGCGGCAGGCCTACATTTGCAAGCTATCTTGGTGAACTGGTCGCCGAGCTCGGCCTAGGTGCCTCGGTATCCCTCCACGGCGCCGTCGAGCATCCAGATCAGGAATACGCTGACTGCGATGTGGTACTTATGTGTTCTCAGAACGAGGCGTTCGGCAGAGTTACAATCGAGGCCATGAAGTTCGGTCGTCCGGTCATTGGAGCGCGCAGCGGCGGTACGGTGGAACTCATTCGCGAGGGCGTGACCGGATGGCTATTTGCCCCTGATGACCCTGCCGACCTCGCCATCGTAATGGAGCGGGCAATTAAGCAACGTTCCTCGTTGCGAGTAATGGGCGAAGTGGCCAAGAGTTGGGCGACTCGCACATTCTCCGCTGAGCAGTATTCATCTCAGCTCGTTGCTGCGGTGGAAGCAGCGCTTCGCTTGGCCGACCGACCCCCGGCTACGGACAACTCGTGAGACAAGAAATAACTGACCCGCGCAGATTGACACCGCTGGAAGGTCAAGTCCGGGTAACGTGCATTGTCCCAACCCTAAATGCTGAACGGTTCGCCGAGCGGCTTGGCCAAGCCATTCAGGCCCAATCGCTGATGCCTTCGGAACTCTTGCTGATCGACTCTTCAAGTGATGACAACACCATTTCGGCATTTGAGCAGTACGGCTTCAATGTGCTCTCCATCGACCGAGAGGACTTCAATCATGGAGCCGTACGCAATCTTGCCGCCCGACATGCAAACGGTGACGTGCTCGTATACCTAACCCAGGACGCTATTCCCAAAGATGCCAGCTGGCTCGAAAACTTGATTGCGCCCATCAGAGCAGGAACAGCCGTAGCCACTTTTGCCAGGCAAGTGCCCGACCCATCTGATAGTCCACTAGCAGCCTTTGCGCGCCACCATAACTACCCAGCACATAGCCGTCTCGTTACTCCGCAGGACATATCGACCCTTGGAATACGCGCGGCCTTCTTCTCCAATAGCTGCTCCGCGATACGCAGTGACGTGTTCCATGCTCTAGGCGGTTTCCGCAGCGACACCATTATGAACGAAGATATGTTGTTTGCGGCCACACTACTCAACTCTGGCTACGCACATTATTACTGCTCCGACTCACTTGTTATTCATTCGCACGATTATTCCTTAGCACAAACATTTCGCCGCTATTTCGACATTGGCGTCGTATTCGCACAAGCCCGCGAAGAGCTGAAAGACTTCCGAGCAGGTGGCGAGGGCCTGAATTACGCCTTTAGGCTGATCGGCTATCTGGTCAGCGAGCATCGCTATTGGTGGATTCCAAGAGCGATCCTGGAATCTTTAGCGAAGTTCGCGGCATTGCAGTTAGGTAAGCGCTACCGCCAGGTGCCTAGGCGCCTCCTCCCTAGATTAAGCATGCATTCAGGGTACTGGACGAGTGGCTAGGAAGGCATCTTGGCAGCGAGGTATCCAATGATTCGCTTGCCCCTCCGTTGGGGGGCGATAAGAGCATCCGGACGATTTGTGGTTCTGATGTTTCTTTCAGTCACAGTACTGGTCGGAATAGATCAGGCGATAGGCCCCAACTTGCTGACTGCGATTGCGGCGCTCGTTAGTTATGTGCTGCTTTCAGCCCTTCTCTATCGCTTCGAACCAACATTCTTTCTACTTTCGTTTCTGTTCATTTTTGGGCAGTTTGGAGCGCTATTGTCTGGGGTACTTATTGAATCGGGTGCCTACATTTCGGAACAACAGCGAACGGGATTCCTAACCGGCGCAACCGTCTGGCTTTGCTTCTATACTACCGTATTCATCCTCGTTGCGTACTCCCTTTTTCAACTGTTCGATGGAGCAAGGAATTCGCGCGCCTTTTTCGTCCGCTACAGAGTGTTGAAAAACACTCGCATCTTGACCTACGCTTTACTGCTTGGGGTAATAGTATTCGTCTTCATTGGCCTGTTCATCAATGGCTCTCCACTACTTGAGCATCGGGACCGCTTCAGCTATTGGCGATTCAACACCGTACCTTTACTGCAGCCGATTCACAATCAATTGTCCACGTTGATTTTCGCTTTGGGCCTGTGCTTTCCTTTCACGCGAAGCAGGGGTGAACGCAACTTTGCTTTCTTCCTGCTTCTGATTACGCTAGTCTACTTCGTCCTTCAGGGCGAGAAGTATACGGCGCTTGTGCTGGTCACTTACAGCTTCCTCCTCCCAATCCTGATGCGCGTATTCGCGATACGGCGCAGGAGACCTTCGATTAAACAAGCTGCCATCGTAGGCTTGGTAACCGGCGGGATACTCATTCCATTGATCCTCTACCAGTACAGCGGGACGTTCCGTTCAGATACACCAATCACTAATCTGATCCAGCGTGTTGTTCTGCAGGGCCATGTCTGGTGGGGAACCTACGACCACTACCTAAACGGCACACTTCCTGTTGAGCAGAACGTGCAATCCGCTAAGGAGTTAGCTGCGCTTTTCAGCTTTCGGCCCGCCGACGATACGGGAATGTCCTACCTCATGCGAGTCGTATCCCCGGAAGACCTGGTTGCGCGCTACAAATCGCAGGGCATCAGGTTCACAATGGGGTATCCTGCTATCGGACTCGCCGCCTTTGGACAGGTTGGGTTAATCGCGCTTCAGATTGTCGCAGCAATACTATTCGTTGCAGTCGCCGTATTATTGCTCCGTAGCGTGCGTGCCGCTCGAGTCTTGCTGGCGGTTGTCGGTTACAAACTCCTCTTCGAGCTGAACGGGGTGTTCGGCATGGGGAATCTTCATGAGCTGTTGACCCTCAAGACTGCACTCTACGTAGCGCTTGCGTTTGTCGTTGCTCCACTCACCATTGGGGCACGCGATTTAGCGCGATTCACCAAAGCAACGACCAAGAAATCGCTAATCTAGTGTCCCTCACCTTCCAGTTACCGTGATGCGAGGGGCCAAGGCGGTATCAAGGCACCTTATTAGATATCTGCTCTTTGGCTGTCTTACAGCGGTTGGTTTCTGGAGCGCCGCAAGTTTCCTGCTGAATTACTACGCCCTTTCTGGATCCCCACAGCGGGTCAAAGAGATCTCTATCGGTTTCGGTGGAGTGACGCATCTGCTTAAAGGCGCGGTCGGTGCCACTCGTACTTGGCAAGTAGAAAAGCCAGCCGAAGCCACCATTTCTTTCGCTGCGAGGCTTGACGAACAGACGGCTGCTCCGCGCTGGGAACTCGCACCAAGTATCGAGTCTCCTGCTGGTACCGCAAGAAAGCTTGCTTTGAGCCCCGATGGTAAGTTGATGCTGGAGGGTCCTTCAAACGAGGTTGCCCGATACTTGATCGTTCTTGGTGCGCCGCTGGCAGGTCGCCATTTCCGAGCAAGCTTCGACGTTGAACCCGGGGGAGACGACACGCCAGTTGTCGGTACCGTTGCTCTCAGCTCACAGGACGGCCGCGACAAAAGCAGTACCAACTTCCGTGTCACAGAAGCCGAAGCCCTCGTTTCAACCTGGAGTGCGCCGCCAAACCTGGATGGTTACGTATTGGTCGTGACGCTCAGCAATCTCGGTGGATATGGCTCCATCGGCTCACCGGCAATACAAGAACAGCTGGACGGCAGTTGGGCTCAACCTACGCTTGCCACCATAGCAATCGACGCACAGGCTCACAAACAGGCCATTGTGGTAGACGGCGAATGGAACGTGTATAGAACGGAAGGCATCTGGCTGGACGGGAAGCAGCTGTCTGCACGATTGACATTGGGTTCTGGTAACCGAGTCCTCATTCGTGATTTCAATGCGACTGAGACCAAGAGCGACCACGCACTCCGCATACTGCCAACCAAGTCAAGGGTGTCACTACTGGGAATCCACCCGAACCTACTCGCGCACAGCGTGGTTAGCGTGTTTGGAGCTTTACTCTTTATCGGGGGCCCGCTTTGGCTAAGCGTCGCCTCTACTGTTCTGGCTTTTGTCGCGCTTGGTATGTTTGGTAGTAGAATCGCACTCATCGCCGCCGCAATTGCCTTGATGTACTTCGGCACCATTTCTTGGCGAAGACATAAGGTCGCGATATTCTTTTCCCTAGTGTCCATCTCTTTGGTAGCCGTCGTGGCTATCGGATTTGCCAGCAGTTTCCAGCGGGAGCCAGAAGTTGGCGTAGTCAGCCGGCCCGAGATCTGGAGGGTCGCATGGCAAGGGTTTACGGCTAACTTCCCTAACGGTATTCAGACGAGCTTCTCCGATTACTGGGCGGACAAGGCTCCAACCCGCCCACCTATATCCCACGCACACAATTTCTGGCTTCAACTGTCTGTGAAGTATGGCCTCCTCGGCCTACTAGGCTCAGTCGCATTGACAGTTGCGCTGGGGATATTCGCATGGCGAAGGTACCGATGGCGAGGTTTGGGGCTCCTTCTACCCCTCTACCTGTTGAACGTTTTCGATTACTCATTTTCCTTTGTGGGTGTATACGTACCGCTAGCGCTCGCGCTCTGGATCGGTAAGCGAAGGAGTTAGCACTCCACCAACCCAAGCCTACTCGCACAGCATTCGCGACGGCCTCATCCACATGCACCACCCGCCTCCAGTGGTCGCCATCCGCTGTCTCTCTCCAGCCACAGTAGACTCTAGGTGATGGCCGCGACGACCCCCAACTTCCGCCGTGGACTCGCCTTCATGGCAGGCCTTGGCATCGCAGCTATCCCGACCGTAGGCCCCTTCCTCGCCGTCCTCACGCTCTTCGCGGGCCGGTTAGCGTTCCAGCGTGCAGACCTCTGGTGGTGGGTCTCGGCGGCTTTGCTTAGCCTCCCCTTCCTGCTCACCGGCCACCCTTGGGACTCACTCCTCACGGTGGCACAAGTACTGGGGGTTTGGCTCATTTTCCGCTCGGCGACGGAGTTCCGCCACAGCGCCAAGAGCAGGACCATATCGGAGGACATCGGGGCCGGCTTGGTGGTCGGGCTTGCCATCACCTTGGCCCTTGGGCTGAGGCAGCTTGGGGGCTTCCGTTTTGACGTCGCCAAGACGGCGCTGGACGCCATAACGTGGAATACGCACCCGGCCGTGTTCGGCCACGCCATCCTGATCTTGGCAGCTTCACTCGCGGTAATAGTGCCATCTCCACGACTTCGGGTGCTGGCCCTCGCCATCGGTGCGGTGGGCGTCGTAATTTCGGGTGCGCGCGAGGCCGTCTGGGCTTGGTTGATCATCGCGCTTGGCCTCCAGTTCGCCGGCAGGCGAGCGCAACGCGGGACCAAGGTGGTGGAGTGGGCGCTCATCGTCACGATGACCTTGCTCGTCACTGGCGTAGCAACTCACTTGGGTCTGGGCCGTACGGGGTTCCTCACAGCCTACGTACCCGAACTCGACAACCCGAACCTGTTCCGCGGCACGGAGGTGGCCAAAGGCGACTGGTGGTTCCCCCTAGGCGTCACCTTCGGTAGCCATGAAGAGTTCGTCGACGGCGAGACCCGTTCGGTAATCGACGTGACCAAGACGTCCCCCGAGCCATGGTCGAGGCTCCAGCAGGCTGTCATCCTTGCTCCGGGCGAGGCCTACACGCTTTCGGCGCTGCTGCGACCATCTCCAGGAGCCACCCCTGGGTTCGACAGCTGGGGACAGGACAACAATACGGCCTCCACGGTCACTCTTGGCACGGTCCTGGACGGCGGCACACACCGCGTCACCAGCAGCACGGGGATGAAAGTGATATCCACCGGCGCCGAGGTCTTGGAAGCAGATTGGGCCAGGGCAAGCGTCACCTTCGAGTATCTGGGCGACCGGCCACTGACCTGGTACGTGGGCGTCGTGCCTGACCGCTCCAACCTCCTAGGGGTCACCTCGAGCTTCGCGGAGTTGCAGTTGGTTCAGTCGTATTCCGTCATGCCGTACCGGCCGGGTGCGGCCGTTCGAGGTGTCACCGATGTTAGGCAATCTCGGTTTCCCATCTGGCGCGACGCTCTCGAAGCGATCCGCTCGAAGCCCATCCTGGGCTGGGGTCCTGAAGGTTTCCCGAAGGCCGTCCACAGCGCACTCGCCGGCCAGATCCTGCTAAGGCCCGTAGCCGCCCACGCACACAACGCGTTCCTTGCGGTCTGGGTGGACCGTGGCCTAGTCGGCTTGATCGGGCTGCTCGGCCTCTTCGGCTTGTTGTTCCTTAGGGCCATCCAGCAACGCGACAGAGGTGCACTCGTGATCCTGGCGGGCATGATCGTGCTCAACCTCTTCGACTTCACGGTGTTCTCGGGTTCGGTCATATACCCCCTTGCCGCCGTGCTGGGTTGGCGAGCGGCCGGGCACCGGCGCACCGCCGACCATGAGGCCGGGTCGGGTGGCAACCTCTTCACTCGCATGGGCCTGGCAGCTGCGGATTGGGCCGTGGCAGTTTCGGCGTTCGCCATCGCGTACTTGGCATTGTCAGCCGCCACGTCGCCCGCTCAACCGGCGAGCAACGACCCGTTCAACGTTCTCTACCTCGCGCTCCTTTGGCCCCTCGCCAACGCTCTCAGTGGCCAGTACCCCGCTTATGGCCGTCCCAGCTCGGCGGAGTTGCAGTGGAGCGTCGTTGGAGCCGGCGCTGCCGGAATCACGGCTCTCCTGATCGGCGCGGCCTTCCCGGGTCAGGTACACGTGCCCCTTTCCGTCATTTTTCTCGCCACCGGCATAACCATCATCCTCAGCCCCCTCGGGCGAGGCCTCGCCAAACGAACCCTGTATGCCCTTCGCATCTGGGGAAGGCCAGTGGTCGTCTTTGGCCATAGGGGGTCCGCCGACGAACTCACCGAGTCCTTGTTGGCCCAACCGCTCCTGGGCCTGCGGCCGGTTGGACTGGTCGATGCGGATCCAGCCGCATCAATGCCGGCCTCGCTGCGAGCCATAGCCTGGCGTGAACTCTCGCCGGCAGTCGAGCGGCTCTCCAATCACTGCATCGTGCAGCCGGGGCAGCAGAACTCGACCATCGTTCAGGCGGTATTGACGTCCGCTGGCCGGAACACCTTCCGCGACATCCAGGTCGTCCCCGATTTGCACGACATCCCGAGCTCGGACGTGATCGCTAAACCCCTAGGCAGGTCCCTAAGCCTTCAGGTGCGGAACAACCTCGCATCTCCGGCCAATCGGGCATTCAAACGCGGGTTCGACCTGCTCCTAGTGGTGCTAGGGGGGCTCGTGGCGATACCGGTTCTTGTGCTCCTTGCTCTGGCGATTCGGCTCGACTCGAAGGGACCCGTCTATTTCAAGCAGCGCAGGATAGGCCGTGACGGGGTGCCCTTCTACGTCTGGAAGTTCCGCAGCATGGTCGCCGACGCACCGGAGCGCCTCGCCTCACTGCTCGAGAACGACCCGGAGGCACGCCGAGAGTGGGAGGCCACTCAGAAGTTGGTAGATGATCCACGCGTCACGCGCGTGGGGAAGCTGCTCAGGAAGACGAGCCTGGACGAGCTTCCGCAACTTTGGAACGTCCTCCGTGGAGAGATGAGCCTGGTGGGTCCGCGGCCGATCGTCGACGAGGAGATCGCGAAGTACGGTGAGCATTTTCGGTACTACATACAGGTGAGGCCAGGCATGACGGGCGTGTGGCAAGTCTCAGGGAGGTCCGACACCTCATACGACTTCCGCGTTTCTCTAGACACCTACTACGTCCGGAACTGGAGCGCCTGGCTCGACATCGATATCCTCGTAAAGACCTTGGCGGTGGTTCTAAAACGCGACGGCGCCTACTAAGCGTCTCACGGTAAAGTACCCCGTGCCCCCCACGCCCCACCAGAACGGCGCCATGCGCGCATTCGGCGCCGTGTCCGCCGTGACGAAGCCGCTCTACTGGCTGTACGAGCAGAGGCTGCTACGGGCCGTGCGGGCGGCGGAGCATCTGCCCCGGCACATCGGCATCATCATGGACGGTAACCGCCGGTTCGCGCGCGCCGCGGGGCTAGACGTGAAGGCCGGTCACGACTACGGCGCCGGCAAGGCGCGCGAGGTGCTCGACTGGTGCCTCGAGCTCGGCATCCCGCACGTCACGCTGTGGGGGTTCAGCACCGAGAACCGCTCCCGTACCATCGAGGAGGTGAGCCACCTCCACCACCTGTTCGCGGAGCAGGCGAGGAGCCTCCTCAACGACGAGCGGCTGCACGCGAACCACGTGCGCGTGCGCGTCATCGGCGATATCGCCGACTTCCCGGACGAGGCCAAGGCCGCCCTATCCGAGATGGAGGAAGCCACCCGCGACTACGACGGCATGCACGTGAACGTGGCCCTGGGTTACGGCGGACGCGAGGAGATCGTCGACGCGGTCAAGCGTCTGGCCGCCGAGGAGGCCGGCCAAGGACTGACGCTCGAGGGCCTGGCGGAGTCGCTGACGGCCGAGCAGATCACGCGCCACCTCTACACGGCCGGCCTGCCCGATCCCGACTTCGTCATCCGCACCTCGGGCGAGGTCCGCCTGTCGGGCTTCCTCTTGTGGCAGACGGCATACAGCGAGTTCTACTTCTGCGACGCCAACTGGCCCGAGTTCCGCAAGGTCGACTTCCTCCGCGCGGTGAGGTCGTTCCAGGCACGCGAGCGTCGCTTCGGCAAGTGAGTCAGGGGGACCGGGTGAGCGAAACACCCTTCGTTGCAGTCATCATGGCCGGCGGCCAGGGCCAGCGGTTCTGGCCGCTCTCGACGGCCGCGCGGCCGAAGCAGTTCCTCGACCTGAGCCATAAGGGACGCACCCTGTTGCAGGCAACGTACGACCGGGTGCTGCCGCTGGCCGGAAGCCCAAGCCGCGTCTTGGTAGCCACCGCCGAGCGCTACGTACCGCTGGTGCGTGAGCAACTACCCGAGGTGCCCGTAGGTAACCTGCTGATCGAGCCCACCCCGCGCGACTCGGGCCCGGCCATCGCCTACGCCTGCCTGAGCATCGAGGACCGCTTCGGCGACGTGGTGGCGGGGTTCTTCTCCTCCGACCACGAGATTGGCGACGCCGCGGCGTTCCACGCCGTGGCCAAGACGGCGGCGGAGTTGGCGGACGCCAGGCGTGCCCTGGTGACGATCGGCATCACCCCCACGCGGGCGGCCACGGGGTACGGCTACATCGAGGTGGGTGAGTCCGTCGGCGGGGGGAACCGGGTGGTTCGTTTCGTCGAGAAGCCCAACCTGCGCACGGCCCAGGCGTACGTCAAGGGCGGCCGCCACCTGTGGAACGCCGGCATCTTCGTCTGGCGCGTCGGCGCCGTGCTGGCCGAACTCGACGCGCACGATCCTGAGCTGATGGTCCCGCTGAGGAGCGCCTTCAGCGGCGGACGGGTGGTCGAGGTCTTCCCGACGCTCAAGAAGATCAGCATCGACTTCGCTCTCATGGAGCGAACCGACAAGGCGGTGGTCGTGCCCGGCGACTTCGCGTGGGACGACATCGGCGACTGGGTGGCGCTCGAGCGCCTGCTAGTTCCCGAGGACGGCCCCGGCGGCGCCAACACGGTGGTCGGGCGGCACGTCGGGCTCGACACCTCGCGCAACATCGTCTACACCGACGACCCCGACGACGTGATCGTCACCCTGGGCGTTCACGACTTGGTGATCGTCAAGCGCGGCAACGCCGTCCTGCTGGTGCACAAGGACAGGGTCCAGGAACTGAAGACGCTCCTCGCCGACGAGCGCCTCGCGGAGCTCATCGGTGCCGGCGAGGAGACTTGAGGCCTGCGCGGAGTCCTGGGGCTGGCGCGAGGGCCTTGAACGGCCAGTAATACGCCCTACAAACCCCCGCGCCCAAGCGCTAGAACAGGTCGCCCACCGTAACGGGCGCCTGCGGCTCGACGTACGCCGTGTCCATCTGCGCCAACTGCAGCTTGCCAGACACGTCGTCGTTCACGCCGTGCCAGTAGGTGTAGCTCTCTATC